>CAJWPZ010000005.1 GCA_913045325.1 uncultured Flavobacteriaceae bacterium
CCGTTTAACCCATTGTTATTTATAATGTTGATGCTTTGAGATGTGGTTTGCATAGCACCAGTAAAGGCTACTGTAGTGCCAATTGCACCTCCTGGAGGCAGAGGCCCATCTGAGGCAGTTGCCATAGAGTATCCTTGCGCAGTAGTAAAGTCTCCTGTGTCTGTGTCTGTAGCATATCTTTCCCATTGGTCAAGTAGATTGTTATACTGGCTAAAGGCATAATCATCTCCAAGTACTTGGATGTTAGCTCCGTTTGCCGCTATAAAATCTGTAATGGTCATAACAGTAGGTGATCCTACTAAATCCCAACCACCACCATTGGCGTCATCATATATATTTACATATCTGTTGTATGTAATATTTCCGCTAGCTGTTCCTTCAACAATTAAAGATGAGAAATCATCTGCGTTAGAGTTTAGAGTAACCGTCCCACTGTTGGTAAAGTCTCCTTCCATCTTCATATAATCACCTTTAGCTACAGTTACCGTTACTCCAGACTCAACATCACAAGAGCACGCATCAATATTACCAGTTGTAGTATTGTAATCTGCACTAAATTTCACGTGGGTTCCCGCAGAGGCAGTTGGGGTCCCATTAGACCATTGCCCATTATAAACAGTTGTAGCATTCTCTCCAACACCTACAGCTTGCCATGCATCAACTACTGCTCTGGTCTCTGCAGAGCAAGTGCCATATATGTCAGTTGCAGCTTCAATTGAAGCTACTCTCGCATCAGCAAAGTCTGAATTTGCAGTTAAATAAATATTTAGCGTTCTAAATGCAATTAACTCGGCTTTATTCATTCCTATTTCACTTACATTGAATGTATCAGCATTATCATTAGTTCCAGAGCCACCCTCAACTAGTAAGTAAAACCAATAATTTAAAACTCCAGAGTTGGTATGAACCCCACAATAATCATTGTTATTTCCATTTGGAATATTACACCCTTCACCAACCGTAGCTGGTTGCCAGAAATCACCTCTCCAAGTGTCTGGCTGATTTTTTGAATTTGGATTACTCATTGAACGTAACGCAATACTTCCTGATCTTCTATCGATTTCATCACCAATTAACCAAATCTCATCATTTGGGTTTGTATCTGTACCTGTCCCTTTTGTTCTATGCTCTACAGTTGCTGCCCAGATATCTGCGAAACCTTCATTTAATCCACCAGATTCGCGTTGGTAGGCTAGATCTGCAGTATTACTTATTATAGCATGTCCAATCTCGTGCGCACAAACATCTAATGAGGTAAGTATATCAAAATTACCATTACCTTCATTTCCATTAGATGAACCATCTCCATAGCTCATCCATGATCCGTTCCAAAAAGCATTGTCATAATTTGTGCTAACATGAACTAAACTAAAAATTGTAGCTCCTGCCCCGTCATAGCTATTTCTACCATGAACAGTATTCCAATAATCATAGACTTCTTCAGCTCCCCAATGCGCATCTAATTCTCCCTGAGCTTTTCCGGGAAATTCTGCTGCGGTCCAATCGTTATCGTTATTTGGATCAGTGACAAGTTCAATTCCGGTTGTTGAGTTTGCTGCTGCGTTATTTGCATCATAAGTTCGAATATATGCTCCTGGTATTGATATTAGAGTATAAGTACCACCATCTTGGATTGTTTCAACTGGTTGATTGTCTCCAGAATATTTTGTGTCGGCATCTCCAGCTGCCACCAAAGTTACAGACTCAGTAAAGCCCATAATTTTAGCTTCCGCTAGGGTTGGCACATAGGCATCTATGTTAGGATTAAGGCCGCCGTCATGTCCAAATTTATGGGCATGTTTTATAATTGGGTTTCTAAGTACGATTTCTCCAGTAGAGGCGTCTACATATACCCAATCACGAATCGCTTGATTCTTAGCAAAGAGATCAAACTTCCAAGTAAATCTAAAAAAAGCATCATCTAAAGGATCTGCTAAAATAACTAATTCACCTTCTGGTTTTTCATAATTTGCAAACTCAGCTGTTGCCTCATCTTCCCAGAGAGGTGTAATAATCCCCAGCGCTACTAACCCATTGTTTATAGCGGTATCTGCAGATATTGATGCAGATGTATTAACACTCTCAACATTAAAATAAGAGCCATTAAATTTTAGTAAATCCCCGGAGGTTCCATAATGAGTTATAATTTGAGCAAACTCTACTTTAAAACCATTATAATATTGATCAAAACGGATATGAGTCATCCCTAATTTATCTCTTACTATTATTTTTTCTGAGGGAATAAAAGAATAATTAGATGAAAGGTTCAATTCTAATACGATGATTTCCGAAACTGACTTTCCAGTATATTTTTTCTGATCTATTTTTGTTACCGGAATCCTATTAATTCCAGCTTTTTGATCTTGACTATTTGTTTGTGCTTGACCTAAGACTCCAACAAACAACATTGCACAGATATTAAATCCAAGATAGAGTTTTGAAAACGTATTGATTTTTATCATAGTTTTTTGTTTGATGTAATTGCTCATTGTTTTAATTATAATTAAAAATACACCTTTTTTTTAATAATATTTTGTTTTAAATATGTCTATAAAAATAAGCGCATAAAAAAACCCGAAGCAAGGCTTCGGGTTTTAAATACTTATAGTTTGTTACAAATTAAAACTTGTACACCATTCCAAAGTTGATATCAGATAAATCTAAGTTTAATCCGAATCCAGTTACTGCCTCAGCACCTTCTACATCAGCTTCTGAGCTAGTGTATGAAAGAGCAGCGATGTTAGCAACTAATCCCCATGAATCTGCAATCCAGTAGTTAAATCCTGGAGAAACAGCAAATGATAATGTATTTACATCAACATCACCTACAGAATCAGTTCTGTAACCTAGTCCTGCACTTACATTCATAGAAAACTTGCTTGTTGGAGCCATAAAATATGTAGCACCTACACCAAATCCAGTTGAAGACATATCAACATCAGAACCATCATCCATGCTCCCGAAAGATAAAGATGCGTTGATAGATAAGTTGTCAGTCATCATGTATCCAATAGATGGAGATACATCAAAAGAACTAGTGTCAGCATCTCCAGCAGAAGCACTGTTGAATCCTACTGTACCTGTCATAAAGATGTCAGATTTTGCAAATCCACTAGAATCTTCATCTTGTGCATTTACACTTGTCATTGCGAACGCTGCAAATGCAGCAAATAGTAATACTTTTTTCATAATATTATAGTTTGGTTAATTAATATGGGCCAAATCTAACAACTTTATTCTAAAAAACAAGCTTTTAATCGATGTTTTTAAACGTTTTGCCGTATAACGGGGGTTCACAGCCCTATATTTTTTTTAAAACAGTACTTATTTTTGTGCTTTTCATCCCATTTTATTGCTTTTTATGTGATAAATCATTAAAAAACCCTATGTATTTTTGATACATAGGGTTTAAAATCAATAAAAAATGAGGTTTATTTAATCATTTCATAGCTTCTGTTTATGAAAGCCGTCATGTCTTCACCTTTTAAGAGCCCTTTACTTAGTTTGGCCAAATCTAATGCTTGATTTACTAGGCGCTCTTTTTTCTTAGCGGTCTTGGTATTTAGTATTTCAGAAACTAACTCATGGTTGGTGTTTACAATTAGATTGTACATATCTGGCATATTACCCATGCCAAACATACCGCCACCGCCACCATTTTGTTGCATCTCCTTCATGCGGCGCATAAATTCTGGTTCTGTAATAATAAAAGGATTAGACTTGCTGTCCATGGCTTCAAGCTGCACAGAGAATTTCTCTGCAGGTATGGTATCAGTTAAAAAGGTTTTTAGGGTTTCCTTTTCCTGGTCAGAAAGTTTAGAGATAGCCTGCTCATCTTTTTTAATTAGATTATCTATATGATCACCATCTACTCGTGCAAATGAAATTTTCTCTTGAGAGGTTTCCAATTTCTGAATAAGGTGAGATATAATAGGAGAGTCTAAAAGTAGTACCTCATACCCCTTATCTTTTGCAGCGGCAATATAAGAGTGTTGTTCTTCTTTGTTACTTGCGTATAAGAGTACTAGTTTATCATCTTTGTCTGTTTGTGCTGCAGCTAGTTTTTCTTTAAGTTCTGCAAAAGTGTGGTAGTTTCCATCTACCGTTGGGTATAACATAAAGTCTTGCGCTTTGTCAAAGAATTTATCTTCGGTAAGCATTCCGTACTCAATCACTATTTTAATATCATCCCACTTTGCATTAAACTCTTCGCGGTTGTCATTAAACAAGCTCTTTAATTTATCACCTACCTTACGAGTAATGTAGCTAGATATCTTCTTTACAGCGCCATCTGCCTGCAAATAACTACGCGATACATTTAAAGGGATATCTGGTGAGTCTATCACACCACGAAGCATGGTTAAAAATTCTGGCACAATACCCTCTACATTATCTGTAACAAACACCTGGTTTTGGTATAGCTGTATTTTATCCTTCTGGATTTGCATGTCCTTATTCATCTTCGGGAAATACAAGATTCCTGTAAGGTTAAAAGGATAGTCTACGTTTAAGTGTATATTAAAGAGTGGCTCCTCAAATTGCATAGGATACAACTCTTTGTAAAAACTAGAATAGTCCTGGTCCTTTAACTCACTTGGTTGCTTGGTCCAAGCTGGGCTAGGATTATTGATGATGTTATCTACCTCTTTGGTAGGTGCAGCATCTTCTTCTTTGGCCCCTTCTGGCTTTGGAAGTGTTTCTGTCTTCATTCCAAATTTAATTGGAATAGGCATAAACTTATTATACTTAGTTAAAAGCTCAGTTATTTTACCCTCTTCTAGAAAAGCTACTTCTTCTTCGCTGATGTGAAGAATAATCTCAGTACCTCTGTCTGTTTTTGTTCCCTCAACCAAGGTATAATTAGGAGACCCATCACAGCTCCAGTGGGCTGCTGGTTCATCTTTGTAACTCTTTGTGATAATCTCTACGTTATCTGCTACCATAAAGGCAGAATAGAAACCAAGACCAAAATGGCCTATAATACCTGCATCTTCTCCTTTTTTGTCTTTGTACTTTTCTATAAACTCTTCTGCGCCAGAGAATGCAATTTGATTGATGTATTTCTCAACCTCTTCTTTTGTCATTCCAACACCTTGATCGGTGATGTGCAATTTTTTACCTTCCTTATCTACTTTGATTTCAATAAAAGGATTGCCGTATTCTATTTTAGCTTCACCAATATTGGTTAGGTGTTTTAGTTTTAATGTTGCATCTGTAGCATTACTTACTAGCTCACGTAAAAAGATTTCGTGATCACTGTATAAAAACTTTTTGATAAGCGGGAAAATATTTTCTACCGATACATTGATAGTTCCTGTACTCATGTTGATATAATTTATTGAATTATGATTTAACTTCTTCGGAAATATTACATTCCAAATATAACTAGTCAAAGAAAATACCACGTTTGGTTTTGTGACAGGTTGTCATTTGTTTTGTTTTTTAACACAACATTGTGTTTAACAAATATTTAAATTAATTGAACGTTTTGTATTTTTACACAACAAATATATATCCTGTTATGGCTACAAAAAAATCAACCACAACCACTGCAAAAAACAAGACTAGCAAAACCAAAGCAATTACGAAAGATGTAATTATATCTGCTTACATGGAGTATGTACTGATGCACGAGAAAACACCAAAAAGTGTTTATAAGTTTGCCAAAGAGCACGCCATGACAGAAGCAGAGTTTTACAAATTTTTTGGAAGCTTTGAAAACTTACAGCAAGGCATTTGGACGGCATTTTTTGAAAATGCAATGCAACTAGGGCAAAAAAATCCTGAATATGTAAGCTTCAGTAATCAAGAAAAAATGCTAACTTTTTTCTTCACCTTTTTTGAGCTATTAACTGCCAATAGAAGTTATGTCATGTTTGCCTTAAAACAGCACCCAGATATGATGAAGAATCTAACTCAGTTAAAATCTTTGAGATCTCACATCAAAGAGTTTGCAGGTACGTTGATTGATCAAAAAAACGAAGAGAAATCTTTCAAAATTTTAAAGCAACCAGTTTCTGTATTTAGTGAAGGTGCCTGGTTACAAACCCTCTTTATCATGAAGTACTGGATGGAAGATACTTCTGCCTCTTTCGAGAAAACAGATGTGGTAATAGAGAAATCTGTGCGCGCCATTTTTGATGTTTTTGAAACAACTCCTTTAGAGAGTATCCTAGATTTTGGAAAGTTTTTATGGAAAGAAAAAATGAATTAAATAAGCGTTTTTAAATACCTAAAAATTTCAGAGTACCTCACACCAAAATTTGGATTGCAAATAGCCCCAACAAAACCTACTCCCCATGAAAACAATAGATAGTATACCTACGGGTAAAATATCGCGAGCAACACGGCTAGTGAAAACTGGTGTTAAAGTTGGTATCAACCAACTTAAATACTACGGAGATACCCTAGTTGACCCCAAAAATGCTAAAGAGAAACTCAATCAAAACAATGCCAGTGATATCTATGATGGGCTAAAAAGTTTAAAAGGTTCTGCCCTTAAAGTTGCCCAGATGCTAAGCATGGAGAAAAACATATTGCCTAAGGCTTATGTAGAGCAATTTTCTCTAGCTCAATTTTCTGTACCGCCTTTGTCTGCTCCTCTGGTTCGCAAAACTTTTTTTAAATATTTTAGCAAATATCCAGAAGATTTGTATGACAGCTTTAACTCAAAATCTATTGCTGCTGCAAGTATTGGACAAGTACACCAGGCTACAAAGGATGGTAAAAAATTAGCAATTAAAATTCAATACCCAGGAGTTGCAGATAGCATAAGCAGTGATTTGGCCATGGTAAAGCCTGTTGCCATAAAGATGTTTAATATAAAAGGGAAAGACAGTGATAAGTACTTTAAAGAGGTAGAGCAAAAGCTTCTTGAAGAAACTGATTACACCCTTGAGGTACAGCAAAGCCAACAAATGGTTGCAGATTGTAAGCATATTGAGCATTTAATCTTTCCTAACTATTACCCAAATCTCTCCAATGACCGCATTATCACTATGGATTGGATGGAGGGTGACCATTTAAGTGAGTTCACTAAAAAAAATACTGATAAAAAACTAGCAGACAGGCTAGGGCAGGCCCTCTGGGATTTTTACATGTTCCAAATGCATGAATTAAAAAGAGTGCATGCAGATCCTCATCCAGGAAACTTTTTGGTGACTGCAAAGGGGGAGTTAGTGGCCATAGACTTTGGTTGTGTAAAGGTGGTCCCAGATGCGTTTTATATTCCTTATTTTGAGTTAGCAATTCCAGAGAACATCAATAATCCAGAGATATTTACACAAAAATTATACGAATTAGAAATTTTAACTCCCATAGACACTCCAGAAGAAATTGCTTTTTTCTCTACCCTGTTTTATGAAATGCTAAGCCTTTTTACCCAGCCAATGCATAAAGAAACTTTCGATTTTAGCGATGTAACCTTTTTTAGTAAAGTTGCAGATCTGAGTGAAAAATATTCAAAAGATACGCAGCTCAGAAAAATGAATGGTAACAGAGGGTCTAAACATTTTCTATACATCAATAGAACCTTCTTTGGGCTATATAATTTAATGAATGATCTAGGGGCCAAGGTGCTTGTAAATAATTACAAAACCTTAAAAAAGTAGTGAGAGTGTAATTTGTTATTATTCTAATAAATCTGGCCTTCTTTTTTGAGTGTTTTTATACGCCTGGTCTTCTCTCCATTTTTCAATATTGGCACCATGGCCACTTAAAAGCACATCTGGCACCTTCCAGCCTTTGTATTCTGCGGGTCTAGTGTAGGTAGGTGGCGCTAACAGGCCATCTTGAAAACTATCTGTAAGTGCGCTTGTTTCATTGCCTAAAACTCCTGGTATTAACCTGATTACAGAATCACAAACAATCGCTGCCGCTAACTCACCGCCACTAAGTACATAATCACCAACAGAGATTTCTTTGGTAATAAACTGATCTCTTACTCGCTGGTCTACTCCTTTGTAATGACCACATAAAATAATGATATTTCCTTTAAGAGATAATTGGTTTGAGATGCCTTGATCAAGCGTCTGGCCCTCTGGTGTCATGTAAATAACCTCATCATAAGCTCTCTCTGCCTTTAAACCACTTATACATTTATCGATGGGTTCTATCATCATTACCATGCCAGCGCCTCCTCCAAATTGATAGTCATCAATTTGGTTATAGCTATTGGTTGCAAAGTCTCTTAGGTTGTGCAAATGCACCTCTACCAATCCTTTTTCTATGGCTCTTTTTAAAATAGAGGCCTCAAAAGGACTTTTTAATAATTCTGGTAATACGGTAATAATATCGATACGCATAGCCATTAAGTTTTAACTTGTTTATAGATCACTAGATGTCGAGCTAAGAAAATTTAAAAAGGCTTTTTTCCTTTTTGTTTATTTCTTTGGTTGAAATTTTTATCTCCCTTAGTTCTTGCTTTTTTATACTTTAGTTTAATGGTTCTTTTATAAGAACCTCCTTGGTTGGTTTGGCTATTTTTATCGCTCTTTTCATGAAAACTTTCTCCGCCCTGCTCAAATTGTTGCTGGTGAGGATTTTCTCTCTCTTGAGATGCAGGTTGCTCTTCCAGGGTTAATTTTGTAGAAATTTCAACTTCTTCTGCAATGGCTGTTTTTTCAATAGTCATGCCCATAAGAGTTTCTATAGCTTCTCTAAAGGGTTGTTCTTTTTCTGTGGTAAGCAGTATTGCGGTTCCTTGCGCCTGGGCACGCCCGGTTCTTCCAATACGGTGCATGTAGTTTTCGGCAAACCTTGGGGTATCTACATTTATAACATGACTTACAAGATCCAAATCAAGACCACGCGCCATGATATCTGTAGTTACTAAAATGCGAGTTGTGTTGGCATTAAAGTTCTCTATGGACCGAATACGATAGTTTTGTGTTTTATTAGAATGTATAACAGCTACATCATCCTTAAAGGTTTCTTGCAGTAGCTCATACAGTAAATCTGCCCTTTTTTTGTTAGCAACAAATACCAGTGTTTTTGTAAATTCCTGTTTGTCTTTTAGCAAATAAGAAACCACATTTGCCTTGGTGTAGAAGTTTGGAACATCATAGGTGGTTTGTTTAATATTATCTAAGGGTGTACCGCTTACCGCGACAGATATCGTGGTTGGATTTTTGAAAAAATCATTTATAAATACCGCAACATCATCTGTCATGGTCGCAGAGTACATGATGTTTTGACGTTGTTCTTGAAGTAGTTCAAAGATGTTTGTGAGTTGAAACCTAAAACCCAAATCTAGCATTACATCTACCTCATCAATTACTAATTTTTTAATATGCTTTGTTTTTAAAGCGCGGCTTAAAATTAGGTCATAGAGTCTTCCTGGAGTTGCAACGATAATATCTGCACCTTCCCACACCGCTTCTTTGTGGGTGTTAATGTTTACCCCTCCATATACACCAACCACTCTAATGGATGAGTACTTTCCAAACTTTTTAATTTCATCAACCACTTGCAGTACAAGCTCTCTGGTGGGTACCAAAACCAAAATACGTGGGTCTATTTGCTTCGAGAACTTTAAGCCGCTAATAAGAGGGAGCATATAGGCAAAAGTTTTTCCTGTACCGGTTTGTGCAATACCTACCACATCTTTACCAGATCCTATTGGAGCAAACGATTTTTTTTGAATTTCTGTAGGTGTATTATACCCCAAATCTTCAATTGCAAAATGTAATTGTTTGTTAATTTTAAAATCGTTAAAAGAATCCATAGGTGGTATTTTGGGCAAAGCTACAATTTATAATTTAGGTGTTTCCAAAGTATAATATAATACTTGATGGTTTTTCAATAAAGTATAGCCAATTAAAAAAGCCACCAACACAAGGTTCATGGCTTTATTTTTTGATTTATTGTGTTAGTGTCAGGTTGTATTACAACAAGGCTAATAACTAGTAATAGGTATATCTTCTTACCTTAGCTATATGCTTTGCAAGTCTAATAACTTGGTGGCTGTATCCATACTCGTTATCATACCAAACATAAATTACTATGTTTTTACCATCTTTTGTGACAATGGTAGCATTACTGTCAAAAATAGAAGGAGCAGATGACCCTACAATATCACTAGAAACTAACTCATTGTTTAATGAGTATTTAATTTGTTCTACAAGATTTCCCTCTAGTGCATATTTTTTTATAGTTGCATTTAAATTCTCAACAGAGGTCGGTTTTTCTAATTCTAATTTTAAAATAGCCAAGGAACCATTTGGCACAGGAACTCTAATGGCATTAGAAGTTAGTTTTCCTTCAAAAGAAGGAAGTGCTTTTGTTACTGCTTTTCCAGCACCTGTTTCTGTAATAACCATATTTAAAGCTGCTGCACGACCACGACGGTGCTTTTTGTGCATATTGTCTACCAGGTTTTGGTCATTGGTGTAGGCATGTATTGTCTCTAGATGTCCTTGTACCACTCCAAAGCTGTCTTCAATAGCTTTTAAAACAGGGGTGATAGCGTTTGTTGTACAAGAAGCTGCCGAGAAAATATCTGTATCATCAGGGTTGTTCTGGTTGTGATTCACACCGTGTACTATATTTGGAATACCTGCTCCTGGAGCCGTAAGCAATACTTTGCTTGCTCCATTAGGAATTAAGTGACGGCTTAGTTCTTCTTTGTTTCTAAAGGCACCTGTGTTATCTATAATTAAAGCATCTTGGATACCATAACTGGTGTAGTCTATATCTTCTGGACCTTTAGCAGAAATCATATGTACTGTAGTGCCGTTGATAATTAAAGCTTTGTTTTTAGCATCTACAATAACAGTTCCTGGAAAATCTCCGTGTACAGAGTCATACTTTAATAGAGAGGCTCTTTTTTCTAATACATTTTGGTCTATGGAACCACGAGTT
Organism: uncultured Flavobacteriaceae bacterium; assembly: GCA_913045325.1. Lineage (GTDB taxonomy): Bacteria > Bacteroidota > Bacteroidia > Flavobacteriales > Flavobacteriaceae > Patiriisocius. The sequence continues at coordinate 10,861 of CAJWPZ010000005.1, forward strand.
ACAATAGCTCTTAGGCGCATCAGGCTTCCTTTTCCTGTTCGTGTCATTAGCTCGCGAGCCAACAAACGACCAATTCTACCAAAGCCGTACAGTACCACATCTTTTGGAGTAATGTCTAGTTGATCTTTAGCGTTTTTTAATTTTTCTGAAACAAAAACAAGCGCATTGCTTTGTTTTTTCTCCATATGAAACTCGTAGGTTAATTTACCAATGTCTAATTTAGCAGGAGGGAGATTCAAGGTTTTAATTGCTTGGGCAATTTCAACAGAGTCAAAAATTGAAATAGGTTTTTCTACAAATTCTCCCGCATACTCATGAAGATTTAAAATCTCACTAACATTTCTGTCAATTAGTTGATTGCGGAATATGATCAGTTCTATTGCCTTGTCATACCATAAATCACTTATGATATTAATAAAAGTAACGGCTGCCTTGCGACGATCTGTTTGAAAAGACAGTTCTTTCTCATAAACATTTTCAAAACTCATAAAGGTTGATTTTAGGTGTTTTTTAAAACAAAAATGATTGTTTAAATCTTGCGCAAAAGTAATTATTTTCTTGGGTTTTGAGTATAAAACAATATAAAAATATAGCTACTTTGTAGTTCCTTACTAAATGCTATGATCTATAAACACGATCGTTATTTTTTATCTAAAAATAAAACTACAATGTCTCTCCTTTTTCTATTATTGAAGGTCATCTTATGGGTTTTGTGGTATTGCGTATGTTTTTGATTCAAGTATTTTGTATCCTCCAACAGATACTGCCCCTGCAATAACAGCAACCGAAAATAATTTTATAGTCTGTTTCATAGTTTTATAATGTTTAAAGAATAATAACATTTAGAAGACGTAATTTATTTTAGTGTATTTCAAAAATTTACAATCCTTAACATATCAGTATTTCATACCTTTGTAAGTATGCAGATTCCATTTTATAAATATCAAGGGACAGGTAACGATTTTGTGTTGATAGATAACAGGCAACAAAAGTTCCCTAAAAACAATACTACATTACTAGCTCAGATTTGTGATAGAAAGTTTGGAGTAGGTGCAGATGGGCTTATACTTTTAGAGCAGCATCCTACCGAGGATTTTTCTATGATTTATTACAATGCAGATGGAAATCAAAGCTCCATGTGTGGTAATGGCGGTAGGTGTATCGTACATTTTGCTGCTTTTTTAGGAGTAATAGATACCCAAACAAATTTTATGGCCATTGACGGGGTGCATCATGCCTCTATACAAGATGACAATGTAGCTCTTAACATGACAGATGTAACCCACATTGAAACCTATAAGCAGCATTGCTTTTTAAATACAGGTTCTCCCCATCATGTAGAGATGGTCGCTAACTTAGAAGATATAAACGTTGTTGAAAAAGGACGTGCACTAAGAAATATCCACTATGGCGCCGCTGGTGCCAATATAAATTTTGTCTCTAAAATAGCTGAAGACACCTTTGAGGTAAGAACCTATGAGCGGGGAGTAGAGGATGAAACCCTCTCTTGTGGCACTGGTGTAACAGCTGTAGCTCTAGCGATGTTTGAAACCCAACAAACTCCCCTCTCAAAAGTAAATTTAAAAACACAGGGAGGTGATTTATGTGTTTCTTTTGATAAAAAAGAGCATACATTTACTAATATTGTATTAAGTGGGCCAGCCACACAAGTGTTTAACGGTATTTGGGAAGTATGATCTTACAAGAAAAAAACATACGCTTGCGCGCCCTAGAGCCTACAGATTTAGATTTTTTGTATGCCCTAGAGAATGATACTAGCCTGTGGCAAGTAAGCGACACCATTACTCCTTTTTCTAAATACGTATTAACTCGTTATCTAGAAAACAGCCACCGTGATATTTTTGATGTAAAGCAGGTGCGTTTAATGATAGAACATATAGATACAAAACAGCCCCTTGGCTGCATAGATTTATTTGATTTTAACCCGCAACACAACCGGGTAGGAGTGGGTCTTGTTGTTTTTGAGGCTGCCCATCGATCAAAAGGCTTTGCTACTGAAAGCTTGAAATTAATTTGCACATATGCTAAAGAGCATTTGCAAGTACATCAAATTTTCGCAAACATATCTGAGCAAAACAAAGAGAGTATCTCCTTGTTTGAAAAGGCAGGGTTTTTAAAAACAGGTGTTAAAAAAGATTGGAATTATCACCAAGGAATCTATACAGATCAATTCTTGTATCAGTATATAGTAATAGATAAATAGATTAAAAATAAGGTAGCCTGATGTATTTAAAGAAGATTTTATTGACAGTAGTTTTTCTAGGCCTAGTTGGGATGGCAGGTTTTTCTTACTATGTATACCAAAATATATTTACTCCCAATACAGGATTTAATAACCCACAGGCAAATATTTTTATACCTACAGGTGCCACATTTAAAATGGTACAAGAAGAGTTGAGCCCGCTGCTAAAAGATATGAGCACTTTTGTTACTGTTGCCCAAAGAAAAGGATATGTTTCAAACATAAAAGCTGGGCATTTCATCATTAAAAAAGGAAGCAATAACAATGAAATAATAAATAGTATTAGATCTGGAAACACTCCCGTTACTATAAAATTTAACAACCAGGAAAGACTAGAGAATCTTGCTGGCCACCTAGCCAAACAAATTGAGGCAGATAGTCTCTCTTTATTAAATGCGATGTTGGATATAGATTTTTTAAAGGCATCTGGTTTTACTCAAGATACAGCTCTTGGTATGTATATAGCCAATAGCTATCAGGTATATTGGAATACAAGCTCCAAGGCATTTTGCCAAAAGATGCTTAAACAGTACCATGTGTTTTGGAATGATGCTAGAGTAGCCAAAGCCAAAGCAATATCCCTCTCAAAAGATCAAGTTATGGCATTGGCAGCCATTGTACAAAAAGAAACAGCCATGATAGATGAGAGGCCTGTTGTAGCTGGCTTGTACCTTAATAGATTAAAAAAGGGCATGCTACTGCAGGCAGATCCTACTGTAATTTTTGCAAAAAAGAAAACCGAAAACAATTTCAACCAAGTCATAAAACGCGTCTTGTTTAAAGACCTTAAAATTACCTCACCCTACAACACCTATGCAAATTCTGGAGTGCCACCTGGGCCTATTACTATGCCAGATGTTTCTGCAATAGATGGGGTGTTAAACTATAAAAAACATGGGTTTTATTTTATGGTTGCAGATGTAAATAATTTTGGATATCACAAATTTGCAAAAACACTCTCTGCACACAACAGAAATAAAAAGCAGTATGTAAACTGGATTAACAAGCAGGGAGTAAAACGGTAGTTTTTCTTCTAAACCGTTTTCTGTACTACCTCAAATAGTTGTCCTTGGTCACACTTTAAAGTTTTTGAAGGGTATTTTAGCAAAAGGGCATAATCATGGGTAGCCATTAAAATAGTATTGCCATTATTATTAATCTCTTGCAATACCTCCATAACTTCAACACTGGTTTGCGGGTCTAGATTACCCGTAGGTTCATCTGCAAGAATAAGTTCTGGGTCGTTTAACAAGGCTCTTGCAATGGCAATGCGCTGCTGCTCTCCTCCAGATAACTCATACGGATATTTTAAATTTTTGGATTTCATGCCCACTTTATCTAAGACCTGATCAATTTTAAGATTCATTTGTGCTTTGTCTTTCCAACCTGTGGCTGTTAAAACAAAAAGTAAATTTTCTTTTACGCTGCGGTCATTAAGTAACTTGAAATCTTGAAACACCACTCCTAGTTTTCTTCTCAAAAAAGGAATCTCTTTTTCTTTTAAAGTAGTTAAGTCATACCCAACAATAGTGCCATCTCCCTTGCTTAAAGGTAAATCACCGTAGAGGGTTTTCATAAAACTACTTTTACCGGTTCCTGTTTTACCAATAAGGTATACAAACTCCCCTTTTTCTATGCGTATTGACACATCATCAAGAATTAAATTTTCTTTTTGAAAAATGGAGGCATTGGTAAGTTCTAAAACTGCTTGAGACATGTACGGGTATTTTTAAACAAATATAATAGAAAGTGTTAGTTATCTTCTTTATACGAGGTATACTTTTTAATAGGGGATGGGCTGCACAGCCCAGCGCTAATATTTGGGTCTATGGCAAGTTTTATAAACCCATTTGTATTGGGTTTTAAATGAGTTCCAGGCTTTATAACAATTTGATTTTTTGCTTTAAAATCTACCGTGGCATCTTCTCTAAAGGTTTGGTTTTTAATTTCTATGATGTTTTGTGCACTAGAGAGGGTGAAATCAAATCTGTAAAAATCTCGGTTACTAATACTCACTGTGCCTAAGGGGTCTTTCATCTGTTCAGACATCTTAACGGCGCGATAGGCGTTCACTCTTCCAGCGCCCATTAGGCCTTTGTATGGTTCGTTTCCTGTGAGGTTTTCAACCCCTTTTGAAGATAGTTTTAAAATGCTTTCTACCTCATAAGAACTCAAGCAATAATTAACAGACCACATGAGCCCAATAATACCTGTTACAATAGGAGCAGCACTAGAGGAGGCGCCCCCGTAAAGTGTTTTTTCTCCGCAAATATCATGGCCTAATAAATAGCCCTCTCTTGGGGCTACCAAATCTACAGCCTTATTCATTTGCACTCCTTTTTCAATTTCTGTAGGGGTAAGGGTACCATTGTCTGCAACATAAAAATAACCAGCCCTTCTGTCTTTTACTTGTTTGGTTAGGTTTCTCCCCTGATGTTCAAACACTTGATCTGTAGTTTCTCTATTTATAGTATATACTCCAGATACAGAAATTACTCTGTCAAAGGAAGCAGGATATAGAGAGTCTCCGAGTTTTTTACCATCTTTATTACAATCTTTACCGTTTCCAGCTCCAGCTACTATAATAATTCCATCATCATACATTTCTTTGATGCGTTCTTGAATATTTTCTTTGTATTTGCCGCCCATAGTGCACTTTGCCCAGCTGGCATTAATTACTTTGGCGCCAGCGGCAACAAGTTGTTCAATGTCATTAAAATTTCCGTAATCATTAGTGACCACATCACAATTACCGCAAATTCCAGCTCTACCATAGCCATTGTCCATTGTGGCAACAGCAATAGCGGCAACGCTAGACCCATGGGCGCATCCAAGACCCTTACTTGCTTTGTAATATTTAATGTAGTTGCTAATTCTACCTTTAAAGTCTGGACTTAAAGAGTCTATTTTTGAGTCTGAAATTCCTACCACTACCTTTTTGTCTCCCCGAGTAATACCCCAAGCCTCTGGTGCCATAATCATGTCAAGGTCATAGGCAGGGTAAGGCGCTCCAAGATTTTCAATAGGGCTTGTGGTTCCATAATCATTTGGATAGTAGGCGTTTTCTGTCGTAAAGAATTGACCAACTCTAGTGTATTTGTCTGGAAAATTATACTGTAGTGACCCTAGTAGTTCTGGATTATCTGTACTTATGGTATACACCGTTTTTAACAAATCTCGTTTGGTATTTGGGTATGCTTTTTTAAACCTAAATACGCTGTATAGAGCATAAATTTGGGTTTCCCTATCACTAGCCATGCTCAGTACAGCAATGGTGTTGTCTTTTTTTTCAGTGATTTTTAGGGTTTGAGCGTTAGTGATATTTACATGAAAATACAGGCGCTCAAAATCTTCTGTATTTTGTTGAGACCATCCCAGATAGAAGCTTGTAAGCAATAGGATTGTTGCAATGGGTCTCATTACTGTTGTTTGATTAAAAGTTTGATTTGATCTTGCAATGCATCAAGCTGCTTTTGCTGCTCAATTGTATAGAGGGTAAGCTCCTCAATTTTTTGAAGTAATAGTAAATTCATCTTTTTAAGCTCAAGTCCATCCTCTTTTAATTTTTGGGCGCTTGGTATTTCTGGCAAGTGATGGTTTTGTTTTAAAAACGCTTCAAGGCTTTTTAAATCTAGCATTTGGTAGTCGCTATTTAGGGCAGATTGCCCTTGATAATACTTTTCAAAGACATAATCTGGCGCCACTGCTCCGTTGAGGTCTACAAGTACTTCTTGGGTGTGAATTTTTCCTTTAACCGTAAGCTTTTGGTCTGGATCGCTAGTGCCTATACCAATCATTCCATTTTTCTGAGTTATAGAAGATAGGCTGTTTTGTGCCCCACAAGAGAAACTAACTAACAGTGTTAGTAGGCAAAGGGATGCTGTTTTCATGATCTTTGTATTTTAATTTGTTTAAAAGTACAGCATTTTTTCTTTACAGATAAGGTGTTATTTTTAGATGAATATATAATATATTTGATAGTATCGTTTTTAAACAATTGCCGTGCTATTTAATACTGTTGATTTTGCCGTTTTTTTGCCAATAGTATTGCTATTGTATTGGGTGGTTTTTAAAAACTCCCTTAGACTTCAAAATATCTTTATTGTTCTTGTAAGCTATTTTTTTTATGCCTGTTGGGATTGGCGTTTTTTAGGACTAATTTTTTTAAGTTCTATAGTAGATTATGGCATTGGGCTGCAGTTTGATAAGCCGTTATCACAAAAGAGAAAAAAATATTTAGTAGGGTTCTCTGTCCTGTTTAACCTAGGTCTTTTATTTACTTTCAAGTATTTCAATTTTTTTATAGACACATTTACTGATGTGTTTTCATTTTTTGGAACACAGATGCAACCTACAAGCATTTCTATTATACTGCCTGTAGGAATCAGTTTTTATACCTTCCAGACACTTAGTTATACCCTAGATTTGTACAAGCAAAAAATAAAGCCTACCAAAAACATTGTTGTGTTTTTTGCATTCGTGTCCTTTTTCCCACAATTAGTAGCAGGACCTATAGAGCGGGCTTCTAGATTGCTGCCTCAATTTTCCAAAAAAAGAAAATTTGACTACTCAAAACAAGTAGATGGTTTGAGGCTTATTTTAGGTGGTTTGTTTAAAAAAATGGTCATTGCAGATAATTGCGCCCTGCTGGCAAACCAAATATTTGATTCTTACCCCACCCAATCTGGAAGTACTTTATTTGCGGGTGCTGTGTTTTTTGCCTTTCAAATTTATGGTGATTTTTCTGGCTACAGTGACATAGCTATTGGGAGTTCTCGCTTGCTAGGTTTTGATTTAATGAAAAACTTTAATTTTCCTTATTTATCTCAAAACATGTCTGAGTTTTGGAAACGCTGGCATATCTCACTCTCTAGTTGGTTTAGAGATTATGTGTATATACCTCTAGGCGGCAGTAGGGTATCTAATAGAAGACTTATCTTAAATATTGTGATTGTATTTTTGGTAAGTGGCCTTTGGCATGGCGCTAATTTAACCTTTGTTTTTTGGGGAGCTGTTCACGCTCTTTTTGTAATTCCTGTGCTATTAATGCAAAAGAAACATAAAACCCATACAACAAGTACGCCAGTTGCCATTTGGCGTCAATTATTAAATATAGGGGCTACCTTTAGTATGGTAGTTTTGGCATGGGTTTTTTTTAGAGCTCCAACTATATCAGATGCTTTCGCTTACTTAGATATTATATTTTCATCAAGTCTTTTTACCATGCCAATGGTGTCTAAAGGTGCACTATTGTTTATTTTTCTGTACATGATTTGCGAGTGGTTACAGCGCCATAGAGCACATGTGCTTGATGTGTCTCATTTGTCAAGACCCATTAGGTATTGTTTGTACTATGTAGTGTGCTTTGCTGTATTTTACTATGCTGGTGATTTACAACCCTTTATTTATTTTCAATTTTAATGCGTAGACTATATTCAAAATTAGCCTTGTTTTTACTCCCACTTTTTTTGGTGTGGCTTGCCCTTGAAGTCTTTTACAGGCAGGCACCTAATAACTATAGTTATAAAGACCAACAATTACAAAAAGTAGCCCCTTTTACTAAAACGCTTATCATGGGAGATTCTCATGCTTTTTATGGAATAAACCCTGTGTATTTTAAAGACCCTACGTTTAATCTCTCAAATATCAGCCAGTCTTTACTTACCGATGAATTACTTCTAGAAAAACACATTGCCAATTTACCTGCACTTAAAACTGTTTTTATAAACATTAGTTATTTCACGCTTTCTGCCAAAGAGAATGACCTAGAGAGTAATTGGCGTAAGTATTTTTATTATCACAGTATGGGGATTAGGGCGCCAAGTATTTCTTTTTGGAATCCAAAACGCTACAGTATGGCGCTTATACAACGTTTTGATAAATCAATAGATTTGGTGCAGCAGTATTATAAAAATCATACCATAGTAAGCGCTACACCTCTTGGGTATGGCAAGCAGGATATGTCTAATGTTGTACAGGATAAAGAGGCAATTTCTGTGGTGATTGCCAATAAGCATGAGGATAATAGTCTAGATTTTAAGCACAATACCGCCAGGTTGCAAAGAATCATTGCCTTGTGTAAAAAGTATGGGGTAGGGGTTGTTTTGCTTGAAATGCCAGTGTATCCTGCCTATTATAATTTACTTGATACAGAGAAAAAAGAAAAAATTAAATCTGTTCTCCATGAGTTGTCTGGGGTAAATGACACTGTTTTTTATTTGGATTTAAGTACAAGCCCTTTGTTTGAAAAACAAGATTTAAGAGATGCAGATCACCTCACCAACTCAGGGGCTAAAAAGTGTAGTATACTCTTAAATAGGTATATCCAGGATATTCCCTTTTAAGACTGTAGGTTATAAATTGTTGTTTATGATATTATTGTGAGTCTAAACTCTAGGTTTACTTTAAAAATAAAGCCATATTGCTGAAAAAAATAATAGAATGAAAAATTTCATAGCCTTAACTTTACTTTGTTTTATAACCATCACTTATGGTCAAACTCCTTGCGAGAATGGTATGGCAGGAGTCTACCCATGTAGTGGGTATGATCTTCTTTCTGAAATGACAGCTTCAGAGTTTGATGCTACCAATGCTAATGATTCATGGGGTTGGACAGATCCAGATACGGGATCTGAATATGCAATTATGGGTTTAAATAATGGCACTGCATTTTTAAATATTGACGATCCAGTAAACCCTGTATATCTAGGAAAATTAAACACACATACAGATTCAAGTCTTTGGAGAGATATAAAAACCTATAATAATTATGCCTTTATAGTAAGTGAGGCATCGGGTCATGGAATGCAAATTTTTGATTTAACCAGATTGCGAGATGTCTCAAACCCTCCTGTAAGTTTTACAGAAGATGCCCATTACGATGGTTTTGGTAGAGCCCATAATGTTGTGATTAATGAGAGCTCTGGTTATGCCTATGGTGTTGGTACCTCAACCTATAATGGCGGGCCTCATTTTGTAGATATTTCAAACCCACTCAATCCAACAGCCGCTGGAGGATTTGCTACAGATTCTTACTCTCATGATGGGCAGGTAATTACCTATAATGGGCCAGATACAGACCACACAGGAAAAGAAATTTACATTGGTAGTAATACCTCATTTGTTTCTATTGTTGATATTACAGATAAATCAAATCCCCAGGCTATTGCTACTGCAACCTATTCAAACACCGTATATACCCATCAAGGCTGGTTTACCCAGGACCAACGTTATTTTATTTTAGGAGATGAAATTGATGAGATTAATCTTGGTTTTAATACCAGAAGTATTGTCTTTGATTTTCAGGATTTAGATAACCCAGAGTTACATTTTGAGTATGAAGGCCCAACAGCAGCCACAGATCATAACGGATATGTAAAGGATGATATTTATTATTTAGCAAACTATACTGCTGGAGTTAGAATGATTGACATAAGTGGTATAGATAACCAAGATTTCCAAGAAACAGGATTCTTTGATGTTTATCCCTCCGGAAATAACGCAGGATATAATGGCGCTTGGAATGTATACCCTTATTTTGAGAGTGGCACTTTGTTGGTGTCTACGCTAAGCTATTCAGACCAGGATTTTGTACCTGGTATGTTGCTAATTAGAGATAGTACTCTTGCAAGCCCAGATATTAGCGCCATTGAAGTTTATATGTATCCAAATCCTGCAAGTGAAACGTTAACGATCGAGGCTCCAAATCAAGATGTGTTTAAAATAGCTATCTATGATATGGCCGGAAAGGAGCTTTTTCAAACAAAGCAAACAGGCGCTTTACTGACCATAGATCTATCAACCCTATCACAGGGAGTGTATTTTGTTACCCTAAATGATATACACACTAAAAAACTAATAATACAGTAAGCTAAAAAGCTACCTCTAAAAAGCCAAAACTTTGTTTTTATGAAGTTTTGGCTTTTTTTGTTTGAGATGTTATCTAGCAATTACTCAAAACATTCTTTACTTTTAATAAAATTTATTTGTCTATGAAATATTTCAGCTCTATTATCATTGTCTTATTATTTGCAAATTGCGCCGATCGTAAGTTGCCCGCAGATTTGTTAATTACCAATGCCAACATATATACGGTTAATGAAAACTTCGATACCGTAGCCTCCTTTGCGGTAAAAGATGGTATTGTTTTAGAGGTAGGCCAAGACAAGGCCTTAGCAGCAAAGTATGCTGCAACCAACACCTATGATGCTGGTGGAAAAACAATTGTTCCAGGTCTTATAGATGCACATGGGCATCTATATAATTTGGGTGTTTCTATGGGGCTTCTTGATTTGGTTGGTACCACTAGTTTTAAACAGGTGCTAGAAAAAACAGTAGCATTTCAAAAACAAAAGCAACTAGATTTTATAGTAGGACGTGGTTGGGATCAAAATGATTGGGAGCAGCAAACATTCCCAGACAACAAAATGCTGGATCAATTATTTCCAGAGATACCAGTAGCGCTCACCAGAGTAGATGGACATGCCATGCTTGCAAATTCTAAAGCCCTTGCATTGGCCGGTATCACACCGCAAACTAAAGTTGCAGGTGGTCAGGTGGTTGTAAAAGATGGAGTTTTAACAGGCTTGCTGATAGATACCCCTATGGATTTGGTGTATCAAACCCTTCCAAAGCCAAGCCCAACAACTATTAAAAACAACTTAAAACAAGCACAAGATGTATGTTTGTCTTACGGGCTTACAACCATTGACGATGCTGGCTTGTCTATAGAGGTTATAGAGGCTATTGAGCAATTACATAAGGCTAATGAACTTTCTATAAGGGTGTATGCCATGGTAAGTAATACCCCTAGAGATCTAGATTATTTTTTACCCAAAGGAATTATTAACACAGGCAAGCTTCATGTAAGATCGGTAAAAGTATATGCAGACGGTGCCCTTGGAAGCAGAGGAGCTGCCCTGCGTAAACCCTACAGTGATAGCCATACTCATTTTGGTACTATGATTACAGATCCAGCCTCCTTAGAGCGTGTTGCCTCAAGAATTTTAAAGGCTGGTTACCAGATGAATACTCATGCCATTGGAGACTCTGCAAACATTGCAGTTATCAGAGCCTATAAAAAAGCCTTAGCTGGCACTAAAGATGCTCGTTGGAGAATTGAGCATGCGCAGGTTGTCACCCCCACAGATTTTACAAATTTTTCTAAAAACATTATCCCTTCCATACAGCCAACTCATGCTACTAGCGATATGTACTGGGCGCAGGAAAGACTTGGTCCAGAAAGAATTAAAGGCGCCTACAGTTATCAAACGCTATTAAAAAATGCTGGTATGATTGCTTTGGGTACAGACTTTCCAGTAGAGGGTGTAAACCCAATGCACACCTTTTATGCAGCGGTTGCTAGAAAAGACTTACATCAATACCCTGATGGTGGTTTTAGAATCCAAGAAGCCTTAACTAGAACTCAGGCCCTTAAGGGCATGACTATTTGGGCTGCATATGCAAATTTTGAAGATACAGTTAAAGGGAGTATACAGATGGGTAAGTTTGCAGATTTTACAGTCCTAGAAAAGGATATTATGAAAATCCCTCAAGATAGTATACCTGGGGTGAGAGCTTTAGCAACTTTTATAGATGGGGTGAAGGTGTATGAATTAAAAAGCGACATCAAAGCGCCATAGATTGTTAATTCCCTCCTTTTGCCTGCAAATCTTCAATACAGAAATCTAGATCAAAACTTGGGATGTTTTGTAAAGCCTTTAGGCGTTGAAGGCGCGCCTTTAAATTATCTTTTGTGATACTTTGGGCTTCAAAATACATCAAACAATCATTAATAATACAGTGTTTTTGATGGTCTAGGTCTTCGTGTTTATCTCCAGGATGTATATCATCATTTTGGATATTAACGAGTCCAAAAATATGTCCAAACTCATGATGTAATGTTGTGGCCTCCAAAGTTGTTAAATCATCCTGGATATTATTGGTTACCTCCTGCAGGGTTTTTTCATAAATTACTATTGACGTGTTTTGATATGCAGACCCTAGGGTTACCGTAGTGCTTGTGTCAGAGTTTGCGTTTCCACTAGCAAAGTAAACATATACAGCAATATCATCCCCTTGGGTGTAAATTGTTCTTTGCTCGTTTTCTATATTTCTAATTTGTGAAATAGAAAAAGGGCCATTTTGGTCTGAAATAATAGTTTCAATAAAACTAACACCATCGGGTTTGTTTACTCTGGCGTTTATAAAAGACGTGAAGCCGTCCAGGGTTTGTTGTGTAGGTTTGTATGCTGGTGAGTATACCATCTCTACTGTCATGCTTTTATAGTTGTCATCGCTAAGTAAATCTTCTGCAGAGCTTCCAAGTGCTTTGCGGTTTTCTGCTCTGCTTTGTTGCCCTTGGTTGTCTTGATCTTCTTTACATGAAAATGTAATTACAGACAATAGAATAATAAAAGCGAATTTTTTGATAAAACAGATCATATACTAAAATTTGTGTTCTGCAAACTTAAGTTTTTAATTAGATTTTTAAAACCGTTTTACTTTTTAACCATTAAATTTCTAAGTCAAACATCCTTTATTACGTACTTTTGCTGTTATGGAACAAATTTTAAAACAGCTCCCTAAAAAAGCCAAAGACAAGTATAACGAGCATAAAAAATTCTTCGCTAAAATCAAGAAGAAAACTCCAAAACACCTAGACAGTATCATGTCTAAGTTACATGATACAGAGTTTAAAAAAACAGATTGTTTAACCTGCGGCAATTGTTGTAAAACAACCAGCCCTATTTTTACAGAAAAGGATATTTTTAGGATTTCTAAGCATTTTAGAATGAAACAGCAGCGCTTTATAGAAACCTATTTAGAGGTAGATGAAGATAATTTCCATGTCTTAAAAACTTCTCCTTGTAGTTTTTTAAATGAAAATGATAATAGTTGCACCATCTATGATGTAAGACCAAAAGCTTGCCAAGAATACCCGCACACCAACCGTAGAAACTTTCATAAAATAAGTGAGATTACACTTGTAAATACTGCTATTTGTCCTGCAGCTTTTAATATAGTTGAAGCCATGCAAAAAGCTATAGATGTTGGCGCAAACCCAAAGGGTAAGAAGTATAAGTTTAACGGGAGAGATTAGGGTATTACTTATACAATAAATAATTTTTTCTCATTGTATTGTACTTCTGTAAGCCCTGTTGCCAAGTGGCTTTAATTTGTTTTTGGGTGAGTCCTTGTTGTATTTGTTCTTGCAAAAGGGAAGTGCCAGATAGTTTTAAAAAAAACGAATTAAAGAAATCCTTTTTGTTTTGAGAAACCCTGTAGGCATCTATAAGCCAGTTGAGGTTTATTTCATTAAGTTTTTTTGTAGTACTTAAATCAAGACCAAAGCAGTTTTGCGCTTTAAATTTTGGATTTTTAGCGCCCTGATTCGCCTGGGGTGTAAAACCATAGGTATAGATTTCTTGGGGTAGTGTAGGGGATCCAAATAGTTGGAATTGCTTATTTGTTCCTCTGCCTGCGCTTATAGGTGTTCCTTCAAAAAAACAAAGACTAGGGTAGAGGTTAATGGCAACATCATTGGGCAAGTTTGGTGATGGTTTTATGGCAAGAGAATAGGGAGTTTGGTGTGTGTAATTTTTCATTGCTATAACCCTTAAATCACACTGTACCTTGTTTTTTAACCAGCCTTGTCCATTTATCATTTGAGCATATTCTCCAATGGTCATCCCATGAACAACCGGTACAGGATGCATGCCAACAAAACTTGCGTGCTGTGGCTCTAAAATAGGGCCGTCAATGAAGTGGCCATTTGGGTTTGGTCTGTCAAGAACCACAAGTTCAATATTATTCTCTGCGCAGGCTTCCATCACAAAGTGAAGTGTAGAGATGTAGGTGTAAAAGCGAGCGCCAACATCCTGTATGTCAAAGACCATAATATCGATGTCTTTTAATTGCTCTTTTGAGGGCTTTTTGTTTTTCCCATACAAGGATATAATAGGTATTCCTGTTTTTAGATCTACTGCGTCTTTTATTGCCTCTCCCGCATCTGCTGTACCTCTAAAACCATGTTCTGGGGCAAATACCTTGCTTATAGTATTGTCAAACTCATAAATAAAATCTACCAAATGAAAATCTACCACACGCAGAGAGTTTTTAGATTCTAAGGTGTCATTAACCACAGAGGTTTGATTGGCAACAATACCCACTTTTTTTCCCTTAAGAAGTTTCATGTACGCTGGCCATTGGTTGGCACCCGTAAAAATGTGGTCGCTACTTTTCTCAAAAATACTTCGCCCCACTAAAAGGGTATCTCTCTTTTGGTTATTTAAAACAGTAGTGTGAAGGGTATCATTTAAAATGAGACTAGTTGCAAAACCATCATTTTTTTGCTCGGTGGTACTTCCGCAGCAAATCAATCCTAAAATCGGTATAAATACTATATTTTTGAAAAAAGATACTCTCATAAAACCTAATGAATTTCGAATATTTTATCGCCCGCCGAATTGCAGCTCATAAAGACTATAAAAGTAGTATTTCAGCGCCAATAATAAAAATTGCTATTCTAGCTATTTCTTTGGGTATGATAACCATGTTGATTTCTGTTGCAACCAGTGTGGGGCTTCAAAAAAAGATTAAAGAAAAAGTATCTGCTTTTAACGGAGATTTAATCATCACCAATTTTGACACCAACAATTCTGATGATTCTCAGGTTCCTATTTCAATGCAACAGGATTTCTATCCTGATTTTACAATTTCAGACAATGTTAGTCATATTCAAATAACGGCCTCTAAAGGCGCGGTTATAAGAACCCAAACAGACTTTGAAGGCATCATCGTTAAAGGAGTTGGTCCAGATTATAACTGGTCTTATTTTAAAGATTTCTTAACTCAGGGAGTAGTCCCTACTTATGATACACCACAGATGAGTAATCAGGTGCTTATTTCACAATACCTAGCCAATAGGCTCGGTTTAAAAGTTGGAGATAAGGCCCTTGCCTATTTTTTTAATAAAAACAGCAGCACCCCACCTCGCACTAGAGCCTTTACAATATCTGGGTTATACAACAGTGGTTTTCAGCAATTTGACGCCCAATTTATCATTGCAGATATAAGGCATATACAACGTCTTAATAAATGGGAGCCAGACCAAATTGGCGCTTTTGAACTGTTTGTAAAAGACTTTGATCTAATTGAGCAAACCAACATCCAGGTGTATAACGCCATAGGAAGTACCTTGGATACCCAAAGCATACGAAACCGATTTTATGCTATTTTTGAATGGTTAGATTTGTTTGATTTTAATGTAGCGCTCATTATTGTTATGATGATTATTGTGGCAGGGTTTAACATGATCACCGCCCTTTTGGTACTTATTTTAGAGCGCACAAAAATGATTGGTATTCTAAAGGCTTTGGGAAGTGATAACTGGAGTGTGCGTAAAATATTTATTTACAATGCAATGTATCTCGTTGGTGTCGGTTTGTTTTGGGGAAATTTAATTGGCATTGGGCTGCTTTTACTGCAGCAACACTTTGATTTGTTTGCCCTAGACCCAAATACCTACTACGTGAGCCAGGTGCCTGTATATTTACATTGGAGCTATATTGTGGCCCTTAACCTTGGTACCTTGATCCTGTGTTTTTTGATATTATTAATTCCAAGTTATATTATTTCGAAAATCTCTCCAGTCAAGGCAATTAGGTTTGAGTAAGGAAGCTAAAATATAGCTTCTCAAATCCATGCTAAGGCTGTACCTTTGCATTGTAAAACACCACACATTTTATTTCAAATTATGGACTACGCAGAAAATATATTAGGTACTATTGGTAACACGCCAATGGTAAAAATCAATAAATTGGCAGAAGAAATTCCAGGACTTGTACTAGCAAAGTATGAAACATTTAATCCAGGAAACTCTACCAAAGACCGTATGGCCTTGCAAATGATAGAAGATGCAGAAGCAGATGGGCGCCTGCAACCAGGAGCTACTATTATTGAGGGTACCAGCGGTAACACGGGTATGGGCTTAGCGCTTGCTGCAATTGTAAAAGGCTACAAGATGGTTTGTGTTATTAGTGATAAGCAGAGTAAAGAAAAAATAGATATTTTGCGTGCCGTAGGAAGCGAGGTAGTGGTGTGCCCAACCGATGTGGCGCCAGACGATCCTAGATCTTATTATTCTACTTCAAAGCGTCTAGCAGAAGAGACAGATAATAGCTGGTATGTAAACCAGTACGATAACCCAAGTAATGCCAAGGCACATTACCAAAGCACAGGTCCAGAAATTTGGAAACAAACCGATGGTAAGGTTACTCACTTTGTAGTTGGTGTTGGCACTGGAGGTACTATTAGCGGTGTTGGGAAATATCTAAAAGAGCAAAACCCATCCGTAAAAATATGGGGTATAGACACTTACGGGAGTGTGTTTAAAAAATACCATGAAACAGGTGTTTTTGATGAAAAAGAAATTTATCCATACGTTACAGAAGGGATTGGCGAAGATATTTTACCAGAAAATGTAGACTTTGACATTATAGATGGTTTTACGAAGGTTACCGATAAGGACGCTGCTATCTGGACACAAAAATTATCAAAAACAGAAGGCATGTTTCTAGGTAATTCTGCAGGAGCCGCCATGAAAGGTTTACACCAATTAAAAGGGCATTTTACAGAAGATGATGTGATTGTGGTTTTGTTTCATGATCACGGCAGTAGGTATGTCGGTAAAATGTATAATGATGATTGGATGCAAAAAATGGGATATGTAGAGTAAATAGTTTTAGTATTTGACTCCTTTCTCAAGGAGCTCTTTTAAGACTCTTATTTTTGTGAAATGTCTGCTAAGATTTCAGTAAAAAATTACCTAACTTGCATAGATGTTACAACGGCTTTACAACGTGCGGCATTACTTTGAACGTCATGGATATTATGTTTGTTCTCGCCTAGCAGACCGTCTTGGTATGCGAGCCAAAAGTGTACGACTATTTTTTATTTATTTGTCTTTTGCTACCTTAGGGGTGTGGTTTGCTATATATCTTACACTTGGTTTTTGCTTGCGTTTAAAGGATTTAATATATACCAAAAGAACCTCTGTATTTGATTTATGAAAAAGATTTTTCACTCTAAGATATATGTTGCTGTTTTATTGTTATTAGCTGTTTTTATAGCTGGTGTGTTTGGGTATAAATTTATATCAGAGTACTCTTGGATTGATGCTTTTTACATGACGGTAATAACCATCACCACAGTTGGTTTTGGAGAAGTTGTACCTTTAGATGATGTAGATAAGTTGTTTACATCATTTTTAATCCTCTCTAGCATTTTTATTCTAGCCTATGCTATTTCTGTAATTACAGAATACATGTTAAGTAAAAATAATATTGGTAATTTAAGAGAAAAGAGAATACATAAAATAATTGATAGTATGAAAGATCACGTTATTGTTTGCGGCTACGGTAGAAATGGGAAACAGGCTGTAGAAAAATTAATAGCCTACAAAAAACCTTTTGTTATTATAGAGAAGGATCATGAGGTGGTCGATAAATATACCCCTGATGCTCTTATTGTAGAAGGCAATGCTAGTGATGATGAGGTCTTAAAAGAGGCTGGAGTGAACCGAGCTAGCACATTAATTTGCGCCCTACCCAGTGATGCAGATAATTTGTTTATTGTGCTTACAGCAAGACAAATGAATCCTACTCTAAGAATTATTAGCCGCGCTACTGAAGAGACTAGTTATAAAAAATTAAAACTTGCCGGGGCAGACAATGTAATACTTCCAGAGAAAATAGGAGGAGACCACATGGCTTCCCTAGTGGTAGTTCCAGACTTGGTAGAGTTTTTAGACAACCTCTCAGTCTCTGGGGAGAAGGACAGTATAAATGTGAAACAAATCCCGTATGAGAAAATTTGTCTTCAAGACCAATCTCAGGCGATCAAAGATTTAGACATACGAAAAAAAACAGGCTGTTCTGTAATAGGGTACAAGTCTCCAACTGGAGAATATATAGTAAACCCAGAGCCGACCATGATTTTAGAAAAAGATTCTGTATTAATTCTTATTGGGCGCCCCAATCAAATAGAAAGTCTTAAGGGCTTGTATAATGTTTGATAGCTAATTATAATTTAATGACTATTTACTTGAATTTGGGCTAATTTTTTAGCATCTTGCTTTTCTTAAATTCTAAACTAAACTAACTCTTATTATGAAGAAATTTCTTCTTTCTCTATGTACAATACTAGCACCTGTTTTTTTGTTTGCACAACAAGCGCAACAAGAAGGTATTGACCAGGTAATCAACGAAAAATTCGGTGATGCTACCGGCTGGTTTGTTGAATTGATTTTCGCACAAATTCCAGTGACAGATGAGGTTGGAATTCCGTGGGTAGTAATTATGCTTCTTGGTTTTGCGACTTTTTTCACCATATATTTTAAGTTTATAAATATTAGTGGTTTCTCTACCGCGATTAATGTAGTACGAGGTAAATACGATGATCTGGACCATCCACAGGCTGGAGTGTTGCACGGTGATTTAACACCTGGTGATGATATTCCAGAAACCATCAGAGTTGAATCAGAAGAAGGAGAGGTATCTCATTTTCAAGCACTAACTGCGGCACTTTCTGGAACCGTTGGTTTAGGAAACATTGCTGGTGTGGCTATTGCCATTACCATAGGGGGTCCTGGTGCAACACTTTGGATGATTATTGCTGGTCTTCTAGGAATGACATCAAAATTTGCTGAATGTACTCTGGGTGTTAAATACAGAGATGTTGGAGAAGACGGAACCGTGTTTGGTGGCCCTATGTATTATCTAAAAAAGGGACTAAGCGAGAGAGGTGCTGCAGGACTTGGTAAGGTGCTCGCTGTTTTGTTTGCTATCTTTTGTATTGGAGGTTCATTTGGAGGAGGAAATATGTTTCAATCTAACCAAGCTGCTATTATTTTTAATGACACTGCTGGGTTTACAGGAGGTGCTTCTGGACTAATATTTGGTATTGTAATGGCTGTTTGTGTTGGTTTTGTTATCATTGGTGGTCTTAAAAGAATTGCTGCTGTAACAGAAAAAGTAGTTCCATTTATGGTGGGTATCTATTTATTGGCTGCCTTGGTAGTAATTGGTATGAATTTCACAGAAATAATTCCTGCTTTTGGAAAAATTTGGAATGGTGCTTTTGCTCCTATGGGAGTTGCTGGTGGATTTGTTGGGGTGCTTGTACAAGGGTTTAGACGTGCCGCATTCTCTAATGAGGCGGGTGTTGGTTCTGCAGCAATTGCGCATTCTGCAGTTAAAACAAAATATCCTGCAAGTGAAGGTATTGTTTCTCTATTAGAGCCTTTTATAGACACTGTAGTGGTGTGTACTATTACAGCTTTGGTAATTGTTATTACCGGAAACTATTTAGACGCTGGTGCTGCAAGTGGAGTACAATTAACAAGTGATGCCTTTGCTTCTGCAATACCATGGTTTCCATACGTGCTTACTGGTGCTGTAATCTTATTTGCATTCTCAACGATGATTTCTTGGTCTTACTATGGGCTTCAGTCTTGGTTGTTCCTTTTTGGAAGATCAGAGAGAAACGTGATAACCTACAAAATTGTATTTTGTTTATTTACAGTATTAGGAGCTTCAATAAGCCTAGGGGCGGTAACAGATTTCTCTGATGCCATGATCTTTGCAATGGCTATTCCTAACCTAATTGGAGTATCATTATTATTGCCTAAAGTAAAAGAAGAATTAGTAAAGTATAGAGATGCAATCAAAGCTAGTAAAAGCTAATCTATAACCAATACATATACGCATAACTCCCCGGTTACAAATTTTAGGAGTATTATGCCAAATTTTAAATCCCATTTCGAGTTTGACAACCAACAACGAAGTGGGATTTTACTATTGTGCTTTCTCATCGTTGGTCTGTTTTGTGTTTTATATTTTTATACCCCACAGCCTGTTTTGTTGCTTGATACTTCTTCCCCACAGGTATTAAAACAACAAGCCTATGTAGATTCTTTGCGCCTTGAAGCCTTAGAGAAAAAAAAACCAAAACGCTACCCGTTTAATCCTAATTTTATCTCAGATTATAAAGCGTATACCTTGGGTCTAACTCCTATGGAGTTTGATAGACTTTCCCGCTATAGAAGTAAAAATAAATGGATAAATAGCCTTAAAGATTTTAAAGTGGTAACAAAGGCCTCAGATAGTCTAATGGCAATAATAGGACCTTTGTTTAAATTTCCAGACTGGGTGGTAAAATCAGCAGCTTCATCACCACAAAAAGTCTCAAGTCTTGCATTGTCTTACAAAGATAAAATAGATTTAAATATAGCCACTAAAACACAACTGCAAGTGGTACGTGGTATAGGTCCTGCTTTGAGCGCAAGAATTATTTCATACAAAGATAAGCTAGGAGGTTTCACTGTAGATAAACAGCTGCTAAGTGTTTGGGGTTTGAGTGAAAGGGTAGTTGCTAATGTTTTGGCCGGTTTTACAGTTAAGACACCAAAACAAATTGATCAAATTTCTGTAAATACAGCATCTGCCTCAGATATTGCTACTATTTCTGGAATATCCTATGACCTTGCTAAACAGATTTGGGAATTTAGGGTCTTGCGCCAAAAAATAGTATTGCTCTCTGAGCTTCAAAAAATAGAGGGAATGACCGCAAGTAAATATGCCTTAATTGAGTTATATTTGCATATAGAATAACAACTAAAATTGAGTTTATTTTTTAGTAGTTATTTAAATTATATGTATTTTTAATATCAAATAGTTAGCCTTACAGTATGAGTTTATATTTTACAGAAGAGCATGAGTTTTTTAGAAAGAGTTTTCAAGATTTCTTAAAAAAAGAAGTGGTTCCTCACATTGATGCCTGGGAGCAAACAGGTACCATAGATCGTTTTATATGGGAGAAGTTTGGAGAGATGGGTTATTTTGGTCTAGCAACTCCTGAGGCTTATGGAGGGATGGATTTGGATATATTTTATACCATCATTTTTATTGAGGAACTACAAAAAATAAACAGTGGTGGTTTTGCTGCTGCTATTTGGGCTCATGAGTATTTGGCCATGACTCACCTTAACAAGGAGGCCAACGAGGCTCAAAAACAAAAATATTTAGTGCCTAGTGTTACTGGAGAAAAAATAGGTTGTTTGTGTATAACAGAGCCCTTTGGAGGGAGTGATGTTGGAGGTATGCGCACAACGGCTGTAAAAAAAGGGGATACCTATATAATTAATGGTTCTAAAACCTTTATTACAAATGGAGTATATAGTGATTATCTAATTGTAGCGGCTAAGACCGCTCCAGAATTAGGAAACAAAGGCATTAGTATCTTTGTTATGGACAGAGATCTTCCAGGAATTAGTGCCACCAAACTAGATAAATTGGGTTGGAGAGCAAGTGATACTGCAGAGATAGCTTTTGATAATGTTGTAATTCCTGCAGAGAATTTAATGGGAGAAGAAAATCTTGGTTTCCCATATATTATGCAGCACTTTGCTCTAGAGAGACTGATCATGGGAGTAAATGCACATGCCCGAAGTGAATGGGCCCTAGAATATGCTATAGGATACATGAAAGAGCGTACTGCTTTTGGAAAGCCTATTTCAAAATTTCAAGCCCTACGTCATAAAGTTGCAGACTTAGCAAGTGAGGTAGAAATGGCAAAAACCTTTAACTATGTTACAGCAAAGCGCCTTGATGATGGTGAGTATGTAGTTAAGGAGGCAACTATGTCTAAACTGTTGTCAACAAAAATTGCAGATCAAGTTGCCTATGATTGTGTACAGCTTTTAGGAGGATATGGCTATATGGAAGAGTATCCACTGGCAAGAAATCTTAGAGATAGTAGGTTAGGACCTATTGGTGGAGGAACATCAGAAATACTAAGAGAGATTATCTCAAAAATGGTAATTGATGGAGTTAATTATAAGCCAGCTACCTAAACTAAACACAATATAAAACAAATATAGGTGTTATAAACCCTAAGCTCAAGGTGTTGTTTTTTGCAGCGTTTTGTTGTTTTTAAAATCAATAGTCCATGCCCAAAAATAACAGCCTGCATAGATATTACATGCTCGTCTTGCTGTGTTTAGTTTCTATAAGTGTTTCCTCTCAAATAGAAATTAAAAACAAGATTGTAGATTTTGCAACTTTTGCTCCTCTACAAAGCGCAAGTGTGTATGTTAAAAACACAACCATTGGTACCATTACAAATACAGATGGTAGGTTTTTGTTGAGCATTCCAAAAAGGTATGCTAATGATACTCTGGTTATTTCTTCAATAGGGTACAAGAGTTTTAAGTCTTTGGTGAGCAGCTTTGATAGTTCGATGGATATCTTTTTAGAGGAGGATATAGCCTCTTTAGATGAGATACTCTTAATAGCAGAAACAAGACCCACTACTGGAAATGATATTGTGCTTCGTGCTATCGAGCGGTTGCCAATGACCCTTCCAGACAGCTCCTATATTCAGAAAGGTTTTTTAAGACACAAAGAACGTAACTCTAGTGAGTATAAATGGCTTGTAGAGAGTGCGATTACTTTATATGATTCTAGTTATGATGCTGGATCAAAAAACACGCTACGCCTTAATGTAGACCAAACACGTAAGAGTTATGATTTAAGAGATGTTGACAGTCTTTTTGCCTACACCTCTTACCTAAAAAAAAGAACAAAAAATAAAACACTTCGTAAAAACAACCTAAGACGAGACACCATCTCTACGGCGTCCCTAATAGAGGCCATTCGCTGGAATGACCAGCGAGTAAATGGACTTGATAAGCTCTTTAGAGGTAAAATAAACATTGTTAGAAATGCCAATGCTCCCAGCGCACTTTTTGGGGAAGATATTTTAGCGCGCCACGAGTTTAGACTAGATACAGTGCTTGTAGAAAATGAAAAGAAACTATATAAAATTGAAATATTGAAGGGAGTAGATTTTGTGGGTTTAAGTACCCCAGATATTTACAATGAAGGTTTTAAGGCCAAAGGTTGGATTTATATAGATTGGGACTCTTGGGCTATTAAAAAGGTAATGTATGAGCTAGAGGCTAGCTCAGAGAATCAAATCAAGCGCAGTAAGAGTTTGTTTGGTACTCTTTTAAACCACAAACTAGTAATGACCTACATGGAGTATCAAGGAAAGATGTATCCTAAGTATATTTATTATGAAACTCCTAAGCTTGTAAATGCGGGAGATCGTTCCTCAGATCAATTAGATAAAGATGGAAACCCTACCCAAGACAAGGCAGATTTTTACTACAATACGGTGCAAGAAATTGTTTTTACTGAAATTATTAGGGATCCAGAACTTATAGACTTGGAGCGCTCAAAAACCTGGACCGAAGATATTTTCTCTCCCCAGCCCTACAGACCAGAATTCTGGAAGAACTATAATGTTTTATTAGAGAGTAAAGAAGAAGAAAAGTTAATCAAGGATCTAACCATAAGAGCTGGTTTGTTTAAGCAGTAATCATGCTTTGGAGTACGCAATTGATTATTATGATACATTTTGTCAAAAAAAATAAAATTCATAATTCATAATTCATAATTTGTTTCTACTTTTGCCGTCCAATAGAGAGGAGGTTATGGAACTATGTTAATTATACCAATTAAAGACGGAGAAAATATAGACAGAGCGCTTAAGCGTTTTAAGCGTAAGTTTGACCGTACAGGAACAATGCGTCAATTACGTGCACGTCAGGCATTCTCAAAGCCATCGGTTGTGAGAAGAAAAGAAGTGCAGAAGGCACAGTATATTCAAGGACTAAGAGACGCAGAAGAAATTTAGTACACTGCTCTTATATATCAAAAAACCGCTACACATTTGTGAGCGGTTTTTTTATTGCCTACATTTATTTCTTAATTTAAAAAATGCCCTTCAAGCCCTTTACAGACTATCTCCTATTAGAAAAAAAATATTCTCCTCATACCGTGGCGGCATATTCAAAAGATATCCAGCGGTTTTTTGATTTTGTGTCAAAAGAGTACCAATTAAAGTCATTACTTGTTGTTAATTATAGTATGGTGCGTAGCTGGATTGTATATTTGGTAGATTCTGGTATTTCCAACAGTAGTATTAATCGCAAGATCTCTTCTTTAAAAACCTATTATAAGTTTCTTTTAAAAACCAGTCAGATATCTGAAACTCCGCTGGCAAAACACAGGGCTTTAAAGGTTGCCAAAAAAATCCAAATTCCATTTTCACAAACAGAGGTAGAAGATGTCTTGGAGTTGTTTGACCACGCCAATGATTTTCAGACGCTTCGGGATAAGTTAATTGTTGAGCTTTTTTATAGTACCGGTATCAGAAGAGCAGAGCTTATAGGGCTGAGGCTTTCTGATGTTTCTGAGGTTCAAAAAACCATTAAGGTATTAGGTAAAAGAAACAAAGAGCGCATCATTCCTCTATTGCCCAGTGTGCTAACTACAATAGCTAGATATAAAACCTTTAGAGCAGTCTTGCCTAGTTTGGGGGCTTCAAAGATATTGCTAGTCACCTCTAAGGGTAATGCTATATATGAAACCTTAGTGTATCGTGTTATTACACGTTATTTTTCTGAAATTTCCTTAAAAGTAAAAAAGAGCCCACACATACTGCGTCATTCTTTTGCTACTCATTTGTTAAGCCAAGGAGCTGAGCTTACCGCTGTAAAGGAGTTGTTGGGGCATGCCTCTTTGGCCTCTACCCAGGTGTATACTCATAATAGTATAGATACTCTAAAACAGGTGTATAAAAACACCCACCCAAGAAATTCAAAATGAGGTTTTATTAGGGGCTTGTGATTCTTCTAAAATTAATTTTAAAAAAGCTTTGCGTATCTCTATGTTTTGAATATTTTTGCCGCCGGAATTATTGTGAAGCTTTAAATAAATTTTCCAACAATTTGTTTTGTAGAAAAAATTAAATCTTTACATTTGCAATCCGTTAGAAATAGCGGGGTTCTTTATGTAGGTTTATTCAGCATAAAAAAACATAAAAAGCCGATGTAGCTCAGCTGGCTAGAGCAGCTGATTTGTAATCAGCAGGTCGTGGGTTCGAGTCCCTCCATCGGCTCATAAAATTTTGGAAAGTTTGGTTTCTTTTTTGTACTAAGAAACACTTTTAACAAAGGTCTTTTTAAATGTTAGTTCTTTAAAATATTGATTTTCAAATTTGAATAATACATTCAAGGTAGAAAAATAGGGGAGATACTCAAGCGGCCAACGAGGGCAGACTGTAAATCTGCTGACTACGTCTTCGCAGGTTCGAATCCTGCTCTCCCCACAAATTTTTCACTCCTAATGTCTGTAGGTGCTACTATTACCACATTGTGCCTGTGGGATTTTGAATTTGAAAGCTTGAGAAGTCACCGTATTTCTCTATAAAAGCGGGAGTAGCTCAGTTGGTAGAGCGTCAGCCTTCCAAGCTGAATGTCGCCAGTTCGAACCTGGTCTCCCGCTCTATTTTCATCCTTGCAGTTTTGTGAGGATATTGTTGTTTACAGGCATTTGGTCTGTAAACAACAAGCAGCTCTTTTGAGTTTTGATTTGATTTTTTATTGAATCAAACGTGAGACCAGCAAGTAAAAGCCGGTGTAGCTCAGGGGTAGAGCGTTTCCTTGGTAAGGAAGAGGTCACGAGTTCAATTCTCGTCATTGGCTCAAAAAACAGATAAGTATAAATACAATTGAACACTAATATATAACTAAGTTAAACTAAATACAAAATGGCAAAGGCAACATATGATCGTTCGAAACCACACCTTAATGTAGGTACTATTGGACACGTAGATCACGGTAAAACAACATTAACAGCTGCGATTACTAAGGTACTATCGGATGCTGGATTTTCAGAAGCATCAGCTTTTGATCAAATTGACAACGCTCCAGAAGAAAAAGAGCGTGGTATAACAATTAACTCTTCGCACGTTGAGTACGCGACGGCTAACCGTCACTACGCACACGTTGACTGTCCAGGTCACGCCGATTATG
Source organism: uncultured Flavobacteriaceae bacterium (assembly GCA_913045325.1). Classification (GTDB taxonomy): domain Bacteria; phylum Bacteroidota; class Bacteroidia; order Flavobacteriales; family Flavobacteriaceae; genus Patiriisocius. The sequence goes on from CAJWPZ010000005.1 coordinate 37,065, forward strand.
TAAAGAACATGGTTACGGGTGCTGCACAAATGGATGGAGCAATACTAGTTGTTGCTGCAACTGATGGACCAATGCCACAAACACGTGAGCATATCCTTTTAGGACGTCAGGTAGGTATTCCACGTATCGTTGTATTTATGAATAAAGTAGATATGGTTGATGATGAGGAATTACTTGAATTAGTAGAGATGGAGATCAGAGATCTTTTATCTTTCTATGAGTATGATGGTGACAATGGACCTGTAATCGCTGGATCTGCACTTGGTGCACTTAACGGTGAGCAAAAATGGGTTGATACTGTTGTTGAGCTAATGGCAGCTGTAGATACATGGATCGAAGAGCCGTTAAGAGAGATAGATAAGCCTTTCTTGATGCCTATTGAAGATGTATTCTCTATTACTGGTCGTGGAACTGTAGCTACAGGTCGTATCGAAACTGGTATCGCAAACACTGGAGATCCTGTTGAGATCATTGGTATGGGAGCTGAGAAATTAACTTCTACAATTACTGGTATTGAAATGTTCCGTCAAATCCTTGATAGAGGAGAGGCTGGAGATAACGCTGGTATTCTTTTAAGAGGTATTGAGAAATCAATGATCTCTAGAGGAATGGTAATCGTTCAACCAGGATCTGTAACACCACACGCTAAGTTTAAAGCTGAGGTTTACGTACTTAAAAAAGAAGAAGGTGGACGTCACACTCCATTTCATAATAACTACAGACCACAGTTTTACGTTCGTACAACTGATGTAACAGGTAACATTTCTCTTCCTGATGGAGTTGAAATGGTAATGCCTGGAGATAACTTAACAATTCACGTTGAGCTAATTTCTGCAATTGCAATGAGCATTGGTTTACGTTTTGCTATCCGTGAAGGTGGTAGAACTGTAGGAGCAGGTCAGGTAACTGAAATTTTAGACTAAAAATTAGTCTATAGTATATAGAGTAAAGGTGTTCCGTTTTTTCGGGACGCCTTGACTTTTATAACGGGTTTAGCTCTTTTAGAGTGAAATAATCCATACGGGATTAGCTCAGTTGGTAGAGCACTGGTCTCCAAAACCAGGTGTCGTGAGTTCGAGTCTCCCATCCCGTGCATATTTACTGAAATTTTATTATTTCAGTATCAGAAAAAATAAATACCCATAAAGATGGTAAACTATATTAAAGAGTCTTATAACGAATTAAAAAATCACGTAACGTGGACGCCTTGGTCTGAAGCGCAACGTCTTACTGTTATTGTTGCTGCATTTTCTGTAGTATTGGCATTGGTAGTATGGGGAGTTGATACCGTTTTTAGTGGCGTTATATCTTATTACTTTGAGCTAATTAAATAATAAGCATGGCCGAAACAAAAAGTACAAAAAAGTGGTATGTTGTCCGTTCAGTAAGTGGACAGGAAAACAAAATCAAATCCTACATTGAGTCTGAAATCACACGGTTGAATCTTCAGGACTATATAGAGAATATTTTGGTTCCTACCGAAAAGGTGATACAGATACGTAACGGAAAAAAAACAAACAAAGAGCGCGTTTATTTTCCTGGTTACATCATGGTGCAAGCAAGTCTTGTCGGTGAAATACCACATATTATAAGATCTGTTAATGGAGTAATTGGTTTTCTAGGAGAAGTTAAAGGAGGAGAGCCAGTGCCGCTTAGACAAAGTGAAGTTAATAGGCTGTTAGGGAAAGTAGATGAGCTTTCTGTAAAGGATGAGAATGTAAATATTCCATTCACTATTGGTGAAACGATAAAGGTTGTTGATGGACCTTTCAACGGGTTTAACGGAACTGTTGAGAAAATCAATGAAGAAAAACGCAAGCTAGAGGTAATGGTTAAGATTTTCGGAAGAAAAACACCATTAGAGCTAAGCTATATGCAAGTAGAGAAAGTATAATTGTTACACGCTATATTATAGGTTTTATTTAAAGCTTCCACTTTAAATTGAATCGACAAATTTTTTAAAAACAGAAAATGGCAAAAGAAGTCAGTAAAGTAGTAAAATTGCAAGTTCGTGGAGGTGCGGCTAACCCCTCACCACCAGTTGGACCCGCTTTAGGTGCTGCCGGTGTGAATATCATGGAGTTCTGTAAGCAGTTTAACGCTAGAACACAAGATAAGCAAGGAAAAGTATTGCCAGTTGCGATTACAGTATATAAAGACAAGTCTTTTGACTTTGTTATTAAAACTCCTCCAGCTGCTGTACAAATTCTTGAGGCAATCAAGGTCAAAAAAGGATCTAGTGAGCCACACGTTAAGAAGGTAGGAACTATTTCTTGGGATCAAATTAGAGTGATTGCAGAAGACAAAATGCCCGATTTAAATGCTTTTAGTATTGAGTCTGCTATGAAAATGGTAGCCGGTACTGCGCGTTCAATGGGAATTAAAACAAAAGGTACTGCACCTTTATAATAAAAAAGAATCTATAAAATGGCAAGATTAACTAAAAAGCAAAAAGTGAATACTGCGAAAGTGGAGGCTAAAACCTACACTGTCTCAGAAGCTTCAGCTTTAATAAAAGAAATCTCCAACACAAACTTTGATCCATCTGTGGACCTTGCTGTGCGTCTTAATGTAGACCCACGTAAAGCAAACCAAATGGTTAGAGGCGTTGTTACCTTACCTCACGGTACAGGTAAAGATGTGAAGGTGTTAGCCTTAGTTACTCCAGATAAGGAAGCTGAAGCTACAGCTGCCGGAGCAGACTTTGTTGGATTAGATGAGTACCTCGATAAGATTAAAGGAGGTTGGACAGATGTTGACGTAATTGTAACTATGCCAAGTGTAATGGGTAAATTAGGCCCATTAGGGCGTGTTTTAGGACCTCGTGGTCTTATGCCAAACCCAAAGACAGGTACAGTAACAATGGACGTTGCTAAAGCGGTTAAAGACGTGAAAGGTGGTAAGATTGACTTTAAAGTTGAGAAGACTGGTATTATTCATGCAGCAATAGGAAAAGCATCTTTTGATGCCGAGAATATTGCAGGAAACGCAAGAGAATTATTAACTACGTTGGTAAAACTGAAGCCTCAAGCGGCTAAGGGTGTTTATATTAAAAGTATATTCATGTCCAGCACAATGAGCCCAAGTATCGAGATTGATACAAAAGGATTCACTGAGCAGTAAAACACACACTTATGACAAGACAAGAAAAATCACAAGTAATTGAAACGTTAACTGCACAGCTTACAGAAAATACTACTATTTATTTAGCAGATATTTCTGGGTTGGATGCCGGAAAAACATCAAACTTACGTCGTGCTTGCTATAAAGCAGGTGTGAGGTTGGCTGTAGTTAAAAACACATTGCTAGCAAAAGCAATGGAAAGTTCTGATAAAGATTTTGGCGATTTGCCAACAATCCTTAAAGGAAACACATCTTTATTATTTTCAGAAACAGGAAATGCACCTGCTAAGATCATAAAGGAATTCAGAAAAAAATCTGAGAAGCCTTTACTTAAAGGAGCATATATCGAAGAGGCTATCTACATTGGAGATGATCAACTAGACAATCTAGTTAACATCAAATCTAAAGAAGAGGTTATTGGAGATATCATTGGGTTATTACAATCACCTGCTAAAAATGTTATTTCTGCTCTTAAGAGTGGTGGAAATACACTTTCAGGTATTGTTAAAACACTTTCTGAAAGAGAAGGATAATCAATACAATGCACTAATTAAATTACAAACAATAAATTACAATTTTTAAAAACGATAGAAAATGGCAGATTTAAAAGATTTCGCAGAACAATTAGTTAACTTAACCGTAAAAGAGGTTAATGAATTAGCTACTATATTAAAAGATGAGTACGGTATCGAGCCTGCTGCTGCAGCTGTAGCTGTTGCTGCTGGTGGAGCTGGTGGCGCAGAAGCTGCTGATGAGCAAACTGAGTTTGACGTAATTCTTACGGCAGCTGGTGGAGCAAAATTAGCGGTAGTAAAACTAGTTAAAGAATTAACTGGTGCTGGTCTTAAAGATGCAAAAGGATTAGTTGATAATGCACCATCTCCAATTAAAGAGGGTGTATCTAAAGACGAAGCTGAAGCACTTAAAGCTCAATTAGAAGAAGCTGGAGCAGAGGTTGAGCTTAAGTAAGCTTTCCTAACTCCAAACCTTAAGGTTTAGGTCTTCCGTTTATCGCGGAAAGACCTAAACCCTTTTGTGTATATAAAGGTTCCTATATTTTTGAGTATACGCAACATAACTTGTTTAACTAAATTCCGTCCATAGATGTCAGCAATGTTAACTGAAAGATTGAATTTTTCTTCTGTTCAAAATAAGCCCGATTACCCGGACTTTTTGGATATCCAGATCAAATCCTTCCAGGATTTTTTCCAGTTGGAAACCAAATCAGAAGAAAGAGGCCAAGAAGGATTATACAAAACCTTTTTGGAGAATTTCCCAATTACAGATACTCGTAACCAGTTCGTGTTAGAGTTTTTAGATTATTTTGTAGATCCACCAAGATATTCCATACAAGAGTGTATTGAGCGTGGTCTTACCTACAGTGTGCCTTTAAAAGCGCGTTTAAAACTGTATTGTACAGATCCAGAGCACGAAGATTTTGAAACAATTGTTCAAGATGTATACCTTGGTACTATTCCTTACATGACTCCCTCTGGTACTTTTTGTATCAATGGAGCAGAGCGTATTGTAGTTTCTCAACTACACCGTTCTCCAGGGGTATTCTTTGGACAATCATTCCATGCTAATGGAACAAAGCTTTATTCGGCCAGAGTAATTCCTTTTAAAGGTTCTTGGATCGAATTTGCTACCGATATCAACAGCGTTATGTACGCATATATCGATAGAAAGAAAAAATTACCAGTTACAACCCTCTTTAGAGCAATTGGTTTTGAGAGAGATAAAGATATCCTTGAGATATTTGATCTTGCCGAAGAAATCAAGGCGTCAAAAACTGGATTAAAAAAATACTTAGGTCGTAAGTTAGCAGCACGTGTGCTGAAAACTTGGCATGAAGATTTTGTAGATGAAGATACAGGTGAAGTTGTATCTATTGAGCGTAATGAAATTATCTTAGATCGCGATACTGTTCTTGAAAAAGAGCACATCGAAGAGATTATAGATTCTGGTTCAAAAACCATTTTATTGCACAAAGAGGATAATCACCTTGCAGATTATGCAATTATCCACAACACGCTACAAAAAGATCCTACGAATTCTGAAAAAGAAGCTGTAGAGCACATCTACAGACAACTGCGTAACGCTGAACCGCCAGATGAGGAGACCGCTCGTGGTATTATCAACAAGTTGTTTTTCTCTGACCAGAGATATAACCTTGGTGAAGTAGGACGTTATAGAATGAACAAAAAACTGGGTCTTGATATTGCAATGGATAAGCAAGTGCTTACCAAAGAAGATATCATAACTATTGTAAAGTACCTAATAGAGCTTATTAACTCTAAAGCAGAGATTGATGATATTGATCACTTATCTAACCGTCGTGTACGTACCGTTGGTGAGCAGTTATCTTCTCAGTTTGGTGTTGGTCTTGCTCGTATGGCTCGTACCATTCGCGAAAGAATGAATGTACGTGACAATGAGGTATTTACTCCTATTGATTTAATAAACGCCAAGACTTTGTCTTCTGTGATTAATTCTTTCTTCGGAACGAATCAATTATCACAGTTTATGGATCAAACAAACCCACTAGCAGAGATTACCCACAAACGTAGGTTATCTGCACTTGGGCCAGGTGGTTTGTCAAGAGAAAGAGCAGGATTTGAAGTACGTGATGTACATTACACACACTACGGAAGATTATGTCCTATTGAAACTCCTGAAGGACCAAACATTGGACTTATTTCATCCTTGGCTGTATATGCAAAGGTGAACAACTTAGGATTTATTGAAACGCCGTATCGTAAGGTAACAGATGGTGTTATCGATCTTAAGACAACTCCACAATACCTTTCTGCTGAAGAAGAAGAAGGACAAATGATTGCACAGGCAAACATTCCTTTAAAAAAGACAGGACAAATTGATACAGACAGAGTAATTGCCCGTGAAGAAGGTGATTTCCCGGTGGTAGATCCAACACAGATTAATTATGCTGATGTTGCGCCAAACCAAATTGCATCAATTTCTGCATCATTAATTCCATTTTTGGAACATGATGATGCCAACCGTGCTTTGATGGGATCTAACATGATGCGTCAAGCAGTACCTTTATTAATTGCAGATTCTCCAATTGTAGGAACTGGATTGGAGCGTCAAGTCGCTTCAGATTCTCGTGTTCTTATCAATGCAGAGGGAGACGGAACTGTTGAGTATGTAGATGCAAATGAAGTTACTATTAAGTATGACCGTTCTGAAAAAGATGGAATGGTAAGCTTCGATAGTGATAGCAAAACATACCAATTAATTAAGTTTAGAAAAACAAATCAAGGAACCTCTATTAACCTAAAGCCTATTGTTAGACAAGGGGATAGAGTATTAAAAGGTCAAGTATTATGTCAAGGGTACGCTACCGAAAAGGGTGAGCTTGCACTAGGACGTAACATGAAGGTTGCCTTTATGCCTTGGAAAGGATATAACTTTGAGGATGCCATTGTAATTTCAGAAAGAGTAGTGCGTGAAGATATCTTTACCTCTATTCATATTGATGAGTATTCTTTAGAAGTTAGAGACACAAAACTAGGAAACGAAGAACTGACAAATGATATTCCTAACGTTTCAGAAGAGGCCACTAAAGACCTTGATGAAAATGGAATGATTAGAATTGGTGCAGAAGTAAAACCTGGTGATATTCTCATTGGTAAGATTACTCCAAAAGGAGAAAGTGATCCTACTCCTGAAGAAAAATTATTACGTGCTATCTTTGGTGATAAAGCAGGTGATGTAAAAGATGCTTCTTTGAAAGCTTCTCCATCATTACATGGTGTTGTTATCAATAAAAAATTATTTGCACGCGCAGTAAAAGATAAACGTAAAAGAGCTAAAGATAAAGAAGACATTGCTGCACTTGAGGTGAAGTATGATGGAAAATTTGATTCTCTTAAAGAGGTACTAGTAGAAAAACTATTTACAATTGTTGGAGGTAAAACAGCTCAAGGCGTTACAAACGATCTTGGTGAGGTAGTCTTTCCAAAAGGTAAAAAGTATACACTCAAGATGTTAAATGCGGTAGATGATTATACGCATTTAGTTGGAGGAGTTTGGGCAACAGATTCTGAAACCAATGAAATGGTTGCAGACCTTATGCACAACTACCGTATCAAAGAAAATGACCTACAAGGTAACTTGCGTCGTGAGAAGTTCACTATCTCTGTTGGAGATGAACTTCCTGCAGGAATCTTAAAACTTGCTAAAATTTATGTTGCTAAAAAACGTAAATTAAAAGTGGGTGATAAGATGGCAGGACGTCACGGTAACAAAGGTATTGTAGCTCGTATTGTAAGAGATGAGGATATGCCATTTTTAGAAGATGGATCTCCGGTGGATATTGTTTTAAATCCTCTTGGTGTACCTTCTCGTATGAACATTGGTCAAATCTATGAAACTGTTTTAGGATGGGCTGGTCAAAAACTGGGTCGCAAGTATGCAACACCAATTTTTGATGGTGCAACGCTAGATCAAATCAATGAGTTAACCGATGAGGCTGGAATTCCAAGATTTGGACATACCTACCTTTATGATGGTGGAACTGGACAACGTTTTGATCAACCAGCAACTGTTGGTGTGATTTATATGTTGAAACTAGGACATATGGTTGATGACAAAATGCATGCTCGTTCTATAGGACCATACTCACTAATTACGCAACAACCATTGGGTGGTAAAGCTCAATTTGGGGGTCAACGTTTTGGAGAGATGGAAGTATGGGCACTTGAAGCATATGGAGCATCAAGCACTTTACGTGAAATATTGACAGTGAAGTCTGATGATGTAATTGGTAGGGCTAAAACTTACGAGAGTATCGTTAAGGGTGAGCCAATGCCAGAACCGGGTCTTCCAGAATCTTTTAACGTGTTAATGCACGAACTAAAAGGTCTTGGACTAGACATCAGACTAGAAGAATAGATTTTCTCCCGCGCCACGGCGCGGGAAAATAATTTGTTTTTCTCCGGAAACAGTCGTTTCCAAATCAATAGTTTTAAATTTTATTTTACAGCATTATGGCAAGAAATAATAAAGAACAAGCAGCACCAAAATTCAATAAGATTTCTATAGGACTGGCTTCACCAGAAAAAATCCTTGGAGAGTCTAGAGGTGAGGTGTTGAAACCAGAAACAATTAACTACCGTACGCACAAACCAGAGCGTGACGGTTTGTTCTGTGAGCGTATTTTTGGACCTGTAAAGGACTATGAATGTGCTTGTGGAAAATATAAAAGAATTCGCTACAAAGGGATCGTTTGTGATCGTTGTGGTGTAGAGGTAACAGAAAAGAAAGTACGTAGAGATAGAGTTGGACACATCAATTTGGTGGTGCCTGTTGCTCATATCTGGTATTTCCGTAGTTTACCAAACAAAATAGGATATCTTCTAGGATTACCATCAAAGAAGTTGGATATGATTATATACTACGAGCGTTACGTAGTTATCCAACCAGGTATTGCCAAAAACGAAGAGGGAGAACCTGTTCACAAATTAGATTTCTTAACAGAAGAAGAGTACCTAACTATTTTAGAGACAATTCCTCAAGAAAATCAATATTTAGAAGATACAGATCCAAACAAATTCATCGCTAAGATGGGTGCAGAGTGTTTGATTGATTTATTAAATCTAATTGATCTTCACGAATTATCTTTTGAGCTGCGTCATAAGGCAAATAACGAAACTTCTAAACAACGTAAGACAGAGGCTCTAAAGAGACTTCAAGTTGTAGAGGCGTTGCGTGATGCAAACAAAACTCGTGAGAATAAAGCCTCTTGGATGATCATGAAGGTTATTCCAATTATACCGCCAGAGCTGCGTCCACTAGTGCCACTAGATGGAGGTCGTTTTGCAACCTCAGATTTAAATGATTTATACCGCCGTGTAATTATCAGAAACAACCGTTTGAAGCGTTTGATGGAGATTAAAGCTCCAGAGGTAATTTTGCGTAATGAAAAGCGTATGTTGCAAGAATCTGTAGATTCATTGTTTGACAACACCCGTAAATCATCTGCAGTAAAGACAGATAGTAACCGTCCATTAAAATCTCTTTCAGATTCACTAAAGGGTAAGCAAGGACGTTTTCGTCAAAACCTATTAGGGAAGCGTGTTGATTATTCTGCACGTTCTGTAATTGTTGTTGGACCAGAATTAAAATTATTTGAATGTGGATTGCCAAAAGGTATGGCTGCAGAATTATACAAGCCTTTCGTGATACGTAAGTTGATTGAAAGAGGTATTGTTAAGACTGTAAAATCTGCAAAGAAAATTATAGAGAAAAAGGAGCCTGTAGTTTGGGATATCCTGGAAAACGTCTTGAAAGGACATCCAGTACTGCTAAACCGTGCCCCTACGCTTCACCGTCTAGGTATTCAAGCGTTTCAGCCAAAGTTAATTGAAGGAAAAGCAATCCAGTTGCACCCATTAGTATGTACGGCCTTTAACGCCGATTTTGATGGAGATCAAATGGCAGTTCACCTTCCACTTGGGCCAGAGGCGATATTGGAAGCACAACTATTGATGTTGGCTTCACACAATATACTGAATCCTGCAAACGGTGCTCCAGTTGCAGTACCTTCTCAAGATATGGTACTGGGTCTTTATTACATGACCAAATTACGCCTATCAACAAAAGAGGTGAAAGTAAAAGGAGAAGGATTAACTTTCTACTCAGCAGAAGAAGCAGTAATTGCTTACAATGAGAAGATGGTTGATTTGAATGCTCAAATCAAAATTAGAACTAAAGATTTCAATGAAGCGGGCGAACTTGTTTTCCAAATCATCGAAACTACACTAGGTAGAGTAATCTTTAATCAAAACGTACCTGAAGCAGCTGGTTATATTAATGAAGTATTAACCAAAAAATCTCTTAGAGATATTATTGGTGGTATTTTGGCTAAAACTAGTGTGCCAGTAACTGCAGATTTCTTGGATGAAATTAAAACCTTAGGATATAAGTTTGCATTTGAGGGTGGATTATCATTCTCACTTGGAGATATTATTATTCCAGCAGAGAAGTACACAATGATTGATCAAGCCAATGAAAAAGTAGATGCTATTAGAGCAAACTACAACATGGGTCTTATTACTCAAAACGAACGTTACAACCAAGTTATTGATATCTGGACAGCTACCAATGCAGGATTAACCGAGTTATCTATGAAGCGTATACGCGAAGATCAACAAGGATTTAACTCTGTGTATATGATGCTTGATTCTGGAGCACGTGGATCTAAAGAACAGATTCGTCAGTTAACTGGTATGCGTGGTTTGATGGCTAAGCCTAAAAAATCTAACAGTGGTGGTGGAGAAATTATTGAAAATCCAATTCTTTCTAACTTTAAGGAAGGTCTTTCAATTTTAGAATACTTCATTTCTACTCACGGTGCACGTAAAGGACTTGCAGATACAGCCCTTAAAACGGCAGATGCAGGATACCTAACCCGTAGACTGGTAGATGTTTCTCAAGATGTAATTGTCAATTCTGTTGACTGTGGTACACTAAGAGGTATTGAGGTAAAAGCATTAAAGAAAAATGAAGAAGTTGTTGAAGACTTAAAAGCAAGAATTGTTGGTCGTACCTCTCTAAATGATGTAATAAACCCATTGACAAAAGAAGTACTTGTAGCTAGTGGGCATCATATAAATGAGGTTATTGCTAAAACTATAGAAGATTCTCCTATAGATACTGTTGAAGTTAGATCTGCATTAACCTGTGAGGCTAAAAGAGGTATTTGTGCACAATGTTACGGAAGAAACCTTGCTACCAATAAAATGGTACAAAGAGGTGAAGCTGTAGGTGTTGTTGCTGCGCAGTCTATTGGTGAACCAGGTACACAGCTTACACTTCGTACCTTCCACGTGGGTGGTATTGCAGGTAACATTTCAGAAGAGAACAAACTCAAAATGAAATTTGATGGTGTTGCTGAAATTGAAGATCTAAAAACTGTAAAAGGTCAAGATGCTGACGGGAATGATATTAATATTGTTATTTCTCGTACTTCTGAATTGAAATTAACAGACAAGAAAACAGGAATTACCTTATCTACCAATAACATCCAATACGGATCAACCATTTTTGTAAAAGATGGTGACACCTTAAAGAAGGATGATGTTGTTTCTACCTGGGATCCATACAACGGTGTGATTATTTCAGAATTTGCAGGTAAAATCAGGTACGAGAATATCGAACAGGGTGTTACATATACTGTAGAGATTGATGAGCAAACCGGTTTCCAAGAAAAGGTAATTACAGAATCTAGAGATAAGAAAAAGATACCAACGCTTCAAATTATAGGAAAAGGCGACGAAGTAATTCGTAGCTATAACCTACCACTAGGAGCCTTGATTCAAGTTGATGACAACGAGAAAATCAAGATTGGTAAAATTTTGGTGAAGATTCCACGTAAATCTGCAAAAGCGGGTGATATTACTGGAGGTCTTCCAAGAGTAACCGAACTCTTTGAGGCGCGTAACCCTTCAAATCCTGCTGTTGTAAGTGAGATTGATGGTGTTGTTTCTTTCGGGAAAATCAAGCGTGGTAATCGTGAAATCATTGTAGAGTCTAAACTAGGCGAAGTAATGAAATATTTGGTGAAATTAAGTAACCAGATTCTTGTACAAGAAAACGATTACGTAAGAGCAGGTATGCCACTTAGTGATGGTTCTACCACACCAGAGGATATTCTTAGAATTAAAGGCCCATCTGCAGTACAGCAATACTTAGTGAACGAAGTTCAGGAAGTATACCGTCTGCAAGGTGTGAAGATTAATGATAAGCATTTTGAGGTTGTAGTACGCCAGATGATGCGTAAAGTTAAGATTGTTGATAGTGGAGACACTAGCTTTTTGGAAAACCAATTGGCTCATAAAGATGATTTTATCGAAGAAAACGATAAGATATTTGGAATGAAGGTAATTGAAAACGCAGGTGATTCTGAAAACTTAAAAGAAGGTCAAATCATCTCGGCACGTAAGCTGAGAGATGAAAACTCTATTTTAAGAAGAGCTGATAAAACATTGGTAGAAGGCCGTGATGCAGTAAATGCAACAGCAACGCCAATACTGCAAGGTATTACAAGAGCGTCTCTACAGACTAAATCTTTTATATCTGCAGCATCTTTCCAAGAAACAACTAAAGTATTAAACGAAGCAGCAGTAGCTGGTAAGGTAGATACTCTAGAGGGTCTTAAGGAGAATGTAATTGTAGGACATAAAATACCTGCCGGAACCGGTATGCGTAATTATGATACTATCATTGTAGGCTCTAAGGAAGAGTTAGCCCAAAGAACTCAAGAAAAGCAAGAGGTTAATTATAACTAATCTTTTACCTTTTAATATTAATGCAAAATCCCGTGACAGTAGTTTCGGGATTTTGTTTTTTAAATGAATATATAATGGTAAATTTATAGGGTAGTGCCGCTATGGTGGTACTCTAGAATTTTAAATACTTAAAAAATGGCAGATCAAAAAAATAACAATCCAAAAAAACCAAGTTTAAATATCGAGCTAGATGCAGATGTTGCGCAAGGAATTTATAGTAATTTGGCTATAATTAACCATTCTCAATCTGAGTTTGTGGTAGACTTTGTAAGTATTATGCCTGGTGTACCTAAAAGTAAGGTGAAATCTAGAATTGTATTAACGCCGCAGCATGCCAAGCGTTTTTTAAAAGCATTAAATGAGAATGTTTCTAGATTTGAAAAGCAAAACGGAACCATTCAAGACAATAACCAGCCGCAAATACCCATTAGTTTTGGCCCAACAGGTGAGGCATAAGGTTTGCAGAAACTCTTGTATTTAATAATCAAAAAATAAAATATAGATTATGAATTGGTATTTAAAAGCTTTAAATCAATACGCAGATTTTAATGGTAGAGCAAGAAGAAAAGAATATTGGATGTTTTTTCTGTTTAATATGGTTTTTGCAGTTTTAGCATCACTTATTGATATAGCAGCTGGTACAGCAAACTTAGACTCAGGTTCTGGTGTTTTTCAAGGCATTTACTCTCTTGCGGTTTTGATTCCAGGATTGGCAGTAGGTGTAAGAAGACTTCATGATGTTGGTAAAAGTGGATGGATGCTTTTAATAGCATTAATACCAATCATTGGTGCTATATGGCTGCTAGTTTTAATGGTAACAGATAGTAAAGAAGGAACCAACAAATGGGGCGAAAACCCTAAAGATGTTATGGAGTAATAAAACTACAATCAGGTTGCGAATATCAAGACATATTTAAGACGCAGTCAATCAAAATTATTCTCTCTGGCTTTCAAATTCACTTACCAAATGCAGTTTTATAGTTGGGTATTTACTCTGTGTCATTTGCAGGGTAAAGGCAGAGTCTGCAAAAAACACCAACTGACCCCGTTTGTCTTTGGCTAAAAACTTAGATTTTACACGTTTAAAATCCTTAAACTCATCACTTTTTTCATCTAATGGGTCTACCCAGCAGGCCTTGTGCACATTTAGGTTTTCATACCTACAAATAGCTCCATACTCATGTTCTAACCTGTACTGTATTACTTCAAATTGTAAGGCTCCAACGGTTCCAATTGCTTTACGGCCGTTTAGCTCTAGGGTAAATAATTGTGCAACACCTTCATCCATTAATTGGTCAATCCCTTTCTCAAGTTGCTTACTTTTTAAAGGGTCTGCGTTGTTGATGTATTTAAAGAATTCTGGAGAAAAACTTGGAATTCCTTTGTAATTCATTTGTTCTCCCTGTGTGAGTGTATCTCCAATTTTAAAACTTCCTGTATCATGAAGCCCAACAATATCTCCAGGGTAGGAGGTGTCTACGATTTGTTTTTTTTCTGCAAAGAATGCGTTAGGGCTAGAGAATTTCATTTTCTTTCCATTACGCACATGAACATAATTTGTATTTCTTTGAAAAACACCAGACACAATTTTTATAAAAGCCAACCGGTCTCTGTGTTTGGGATCCATGTTTGCATGTATTTTAAATACAAAGCCAGAAAATTCTTTTTCTTCTGGTTTTACGAGTCTTGTGTCACTAGATTTTGGTTGTGGCTTTGGAGCAATTTTAACAAAACAATCTAACAATTCTCTCACTCCAAAATTATTTAAAGCAGACCCAAAAAACACGGGCTGTAATCCTCCTTGAAGGTACTCTTCTCTGTTAAATTTTGGGTATACCTCATCTATAAGTTCTAGTTCTTCTCGTATGGTTTGTGCGGCATCAGTGCCAATGAGTTCATCAAGTTTTTTAGATGCTATGTCTTCTATTTCAATAGTTTCTTCGATGTTTTTACGGCTATCGCCACTAAATAGGTTGATATTTTTTTCCCAGATATTATAAATTCCCTTAAAGTCATACCCCATACCAATAGGGAAGGAGAGAGGTGTTACTCTTAGTTTTAATTTTTGCTCAACTTCGTCCAAAAGCTCAAAGGCATCTTTACCTTCTCTATCTAGTTTGTTTATAAACACAATCATCGGGATGTTGCGCATGCGGCAAACCTCCACTAGTTTTTCTGTTTGTTCTTCAACTCCTTTTGCAACATCTATTACTACAATTACACTGTCTACAGCAGTTAGGGTTCTAAAGGTGTCTTCTGCAAAATCTTTGTGACCCGGTGTGTCTAGGATGTTTATTTTAATGCCTTCATATTCAAAAGCTAGAACAGAGGTAGCCACTGAGATACCACGTTGCCTCTCAATTTCCATAAAGTCACTAGTGGCGCCTTTTTTAATTTTATTACTCTTTACAGCGCCCGCCTCTTGGATAGCTCCTCCAAAAAGCAGTAGTTTTTCTGTTAAGGTTGTTTTACCAGCATCTGGGTGAGATATAATGCCAAATGTTTTTCTTCTGTCTATTTCTTTTTGTAATGACATTTATAAAAATTTTTGAACAAAGATACAGCTAGTTTTTAGTTTAGGATGTAATATTAAAAAACCTATTTCTTTGTTGGGTACCCTTTTGTTTTTATGTCTTACTGTTTTATCTAATTGATTGAATTTCTTTTACCTTTGTAGTATAAATTTTATTATGGAATTACAACTTACCAAACCTATTTGCTTTTTTGATTTAGAAACTACGGGTGTTAACATAGCTACAGATAGAATCGTTGAGATTTCTATACTAAAAGTATTTCCAAACGGAAATAAGCAGAGCCATACCTGGAGGGTGAACCCTACCCTCCCAATACCACCAGAAACTACAGCAGTACATGGCATTACAGATCAGATGGTGGCCAATGAGCCTGTATTTAAAGATCTCTCCAAGCAAGTCTATGATTTAATTAAAGATAGCGATTTAGGGGGCTTTAATAGCAACCGTTTTGATATTCCATTACTGGCAGAAGAATTATTAAGAGCTGGTGTAGATTTTGATATGAAGAAAAATCTTGCCGTAGATGTGCAAACTATTTTTCATAAAAAAGAAAAAAGAACCCTTGAGGCAGCTTACCAATTTTATTGTGGTAAAACACTTGTAGATGCTCACAGCGCAGCTGCAGACACCAATGCTACTTATGAGGTTTTAAAGGCTCAATTATCAAGATACGATGATTTAGATAATAATGTTTCTAGCTTGGCTGAGTTTAGTGTGCACAGAAAATTTGCAGATTTTGCTGGATACATAGGCTATGATAAACAGGGTAGCGAAGTTTTTAGTTTCGGAAAACACAAGGGTGCACTAGTTTTAGATATTTTAGAAAAAGAGCCAGGTTATTTTGGTTGGTTGTTAAATGCAGATTTCCCTTTATATACCAAAAAAGTGCTAACTAAAATTAAACTAAGTAAGTTAAATACTAAGTTTTAATATCCAATTTCAGCACTTATGAAGATTATTTGTATTGGTAGAAATTACGCAGATCACATCACCGAGCTTAAAAATGAAAGGCCCTCAGAGCCCATCATTTTTTTAAAACCTGACACCTCAATACTTTTAAAAAAACAACCTTTTTTTATACCAGAGTTTAGTAACCAAGTACAGCACGAGGTCGAGCTTTTGATTAAAATAACAAAGGTTGGAAAACATATTGATAAAAAATTTGCACACAAATACTACGATGAAATAGGCCTGGGTATAGATTTCACTGCCCGTGATTTACAGCAACAATTAAAACAAAAGGGGCTTCCTTGGGAAAAAGCAAAAGCCTTTGATGGAGCGGCAGTGATTGGTAAATTTGTTCCAAAAAGCAGGTTTGAATCCTTAGATGCTATTTCTTTTTCACTGAAAAAAAATGAGCAATTGGTGCAACAAGGAAACTCTTCTCATATGCTATGGAAATTTGATGATTTAATAGAATATGTATCAAAATATTTCACTTTAAAGATAGGAGATGTTATATTTACCGGTACACCCGCAGGAGTTGCTAAAGTAAATCCAGATGATGTGTTGTCAGGATTTATAGCAGATGAAGAATTTTTTAAAATAAGAATCAAATAATTAATTTCATGGACACACATTATTCTAAGGCTAGTTTAAGCTTAATTGCAGATGGTGATCAGGACTTTATGTCTATAGTGGCGCAAACCTTTTTAGAAGAAATCCCTTCAGATCTTGAGGGGCTAACAGAGGCCATAAAGGACAACAACAAAGAATTAGCCTATCAGTTTGCTCACAAAATGAAACCAAATTTTGAAATGTTTGGTATTGAGGTCCAAAAAGATGTCAAGAGCATAGAGTCTTGGACCAAATCATCAAGAAGTGAGACTTCTGTGCAAGAAAATATTGACACCTTAAACCGAGTACTTTCTCATGTTTTTGAAGAATTAAAAACAGACTTCCCAACTTAGATGCTAGCAGAAATAATTACCATTGGAGATGAAATACTAATTGGTCAAATCACAGATACTAATTCTGTATTTATAGCCAAAGAGTTAAACAAAATAGGAGTACAGGTATACCAAATAACCTCTGTACAAGACCACAGGCAACATATTTTAAATGCGCTGGAAGATGCTAAAAATAGAGTAGATATTGTTCTTGTAACGGGGGGCTTAGGACCAACCAAAGATGATATCACCAAAAAAACTTTTTTAGAATATTTTCAGGACACCTTGGTAGAAAGCCCGGTAGTGCTGCAAAATATTAAAGACATCTTTTCTAAATATTTACAGAGAGCTCCACTGGCTTCAAATCTAGAACAAGCTATGGTTCCTTCAAAAGCCATTGTGCTTCAAAACCCTATAGGTACTGCGCCCGGTATGTGGCTTGAAAAAGACGACACCGTTTTTGTATCCATGCCTGGGGTGCCAATCGAGATGAGAAAGCTCATTACTGATCATGTATTACCTAGAATAAAAACACAATTTGACAGGCCTTTTATTTATCATAAAACCTTGCTTACCTATGGTAAAGGGGAGAGTGAGATACAAGAGATTATAGCCTCTTGGGAAGCTCAGTTACCTGTAGATATTAAATTAGCTTATTTGCCTTCTTTGGGACGAGTTAGACTTCGCTTATCTTCTTCAAGCCGCGATCAGCAGACCTTGAAAGAGGATGTAGATGCCCAAATGAGTGTTCTAAATGGTTTATTAAATGATATTTCTATTGGGTTTGAAGACCAAACTAGTATTCAAGATCAAATTAGCACAAAGCTTCAAAAACAAGACTGTTTTTTAAGTGTTGTAGAAAGCTGTACTGGTGGCGCTATTGCAGGAGAAATTACAATTTTGGAGGGCGCCTCCTCTTACTTCAAAGCAGGCATGATAGCATATGCAACCCAAATAAAGACAGATGTCTTAGGGGTTGACCCTGTGCTTATTGAAAAGCATTCTGTGGTTAGCCTCCCAGTGGCAGAAGCTATGGCTTTGCAAAGTAACATTGTTTTTGATAGTCAGTACGCAATTGCAACTACAGGAGTGGCAGGACCTAAAACAACAGATTCCTTAGCAAGTGTAGGTGCGGTATGTATAGCTATTGCTAGCCCTAGAGGTGTTTTTTCTCAAGAGTTTAACTTTGGAAACTCTAGAGAGAGGGTTATTAAAAAGGCTACAAATAAAGCTTTTGAGATGCTTTTAAAAGAAATATCAAAAAACTGAAATCCTTTTGTTGTGCAAACCAATAATATTAATTAAATTTGCACCCTGATTAAAAATAACTAAATATTATACAAATGTCTAGAGTTTGTGAGCTTACCGGAAAGAGAGCAATGGTTGGAAACAACGTTTCTCACGCGATGAATAAAACAAAGCGCAAGTTTAATGTAAATTTAAAGAAAAAGCGTTTTTACATACCAGAAGAAGACCAGTGGATTACCCTTAAGGTATCTACATCGGCTTTAAAAAATATTAACAAGAAAGGAATCTTTGCAGTTGTTAAAGAAGCTCGCGAAAAAGGTTTTTTAAACAAATAATAGCATAACGCTTAACGTCAATTACAATGGCTAGAAAAGGAAATAGAGTACAGGTTATATTAGAATGTACAGAGCACAAAGAATCAGGACAGCCTGGAACTTCTCGTTACATTACTACAAAAAACAAAAAGAACACACCAGATAGAATGGAGTTGAAAAAATTCAATTCTGTCTTGAAGAAAATGACTGTTCATAAAGAAATTAAATAATTAATCTTTTTTAATTTTAAAAAGATAAAAACTATACGTTATGGCAAAGAAATCAGTTGCATCGTTACAAACAGGATCAAAGCGTTTAACCAAAGCTATCAAGATGGTTAAATCTGAAAAAACAGGTGCTTACATCTTTACAGAGGCTATTATGGCTCCAGACCAGGTAAGTGGTTGGTTGAGTAAGAAATAAATAATACCTTTTTTAAAAAATTATTTTAAAGCCACTTTTCAAAGTGGCTTTTTGTATGCAACAAGGTTTGTATTACAAACATCTTGCATATCAAACAAAGTAGCGCTATTTTTGGTATAGAATTTAGGTTTCTAATAAGAAAACAGATCATGAGCTTTTTTAAAAAAATATTCAGCAAAGAAAAAAAGGAAACCCTAGACAAAGGACTAGAGAAATCTAAGTCTTCTTTTTTTGATAAATTAAACAAAGCGGTTGCAGGTAAAAGCAGTGTAGATGATGATGTGCTCGATATGCTTGAGGAGGTTCTTGTGTCTAGTGATGTTGGGGTAACTACAACCTTGAAAGTAATAACGCGCATAGAGGCTCGTGTTGCCAAAGATAAATATGTAGGAACTAGTGAGCTAAATGGTATTCTTCGAGAAGAAATTGCAGGACTTTTAAGTGAGATTGATGGTGGTAATGCAACAGATTTTGTAGTTCCAAAACATGAAAGTGGTCCTCATGTAATTATGGTAGTTGGTGTTAATGGTGTTGGTAAAACTACTACAATTGGTAAACTAGCAAATCAATTCAAAAATCAAGGTTTACATGTAGTTTTGGGTGCCGCAGATACCTTTAGAGCAGCTGCCATAGATCAATTACAAGTTTGGGCAGATCGCACAGATGTTCCTCTTGTTAAACAAGATATGGGTAGTGATCCTGCAAGTGTGGCTTTTGACACTCTGCAAAGTGGCGTCCATCAAAAAGCAGATGTTATTATAATTGATACAGCAGGACGTTTACATAATAAAGTGAATTTAATGAATGAGCTTACCAAAATAAAGCGAGTAATGCAAAAAGTAATTGCAGATGCGCCACATGATGTGCTTTTGGTTTTAGATGGTTCTACGGGTCAAAACGCTTTTGAACAAGCCAAGCAGTTTACTGCAGCCACGGAGGTTACTTCTCTTGCGGTAACCAAACTTGATGGTACTGCAAAGGGTGGAGTTGTTATTGGTATTAGTGATCAATTTCAAATTCCAGTAAAGTACATAGGAGTAGGCGAGGGTATTGATGATCTGCAAGTATTCAACAAAATAGAGTTTGTAGATTCATTTTTCAAATAGACCAACTCGATTACCACCGCAGCAAAAACATCTTTTATAAAAATTACAGGCGCTGAAGATTTCGACTTATATGCTGGGGTTGTAAAATAGCATGGTTTAAGAGTTTTGTTTAAGCATTTCAAATCTATTTTGTACTTTCGGTAAATGAAAAAATTGTTATTAGTTGTTGGGTTATTTCCTTTAGTTTTTCTTCAATGCAAAGATGCTACTAGCCCTGCAGATCAAGGCTTAGATTCTCAAAAAGGTGTTGTTTTTAACTTGTCTAATCCTACAAACACACAGAGCCAAACTCCAAGACTCTTTAGTAACGCCTCTGCCTTATACATGTCATGGGTTAGCTATAAAGATGATGTAGATTACCTGCATTATGCTAGTTATACAGATGATACTTGGTCTACACCTGTACTTGTTGCCTGGGGTGATACTTGGTTTACAAACTGGGCAGATTTCCCCGCCATTGCCCAAAACAATGGAAGCCTACTAACAAGTTATCTGCAAAAGTCTGACCAAGGCGCCTATAGCTATGATGTAATGCTGAATTATAAAAATAGGGACAGCCTTTCTTGGAAAAAGAATTTTATTTTACACACAGATGACACTAAAACAGAGCATGGTTTTGTGTCTATGATTCCTGCCAATAACCAAGATGAGTTTTTTGTTACCTGGCTTGATGGCCGAAATACACTAGAGAGCGACCCTACAGATCATGAAAATGGCGATCATTCTAGTGGTGGTGCTATGACTCTGCGTGGCGCTATGGTTGATCTTCAAGGCGAGGTAGTTAACTCACA
Source organism: uncultured Flavobacteriaceae bacterium (assembly GCA_913045325.1). Taxonomy (GTDB): domain Bacteria; phylum Bacteroidota; class Bacteroidia; order Flavobacteriales; family Flavobacteriaceae; genus Patiriisocius. Next base: position 57,807 of record CAJWPZ010000005.1, read on the forward strand.
AGAACTAGACCATCGTATTTGTGATTGCTGCCAAACAAGCGCTGCCATGACCCTTAATGGTCCTGTTGTGGTCTACAGAGACAGAACCCATCAGGAAATTAGAGATATATCTATCGTAAGATGGCAAGCTAATAATACCTGGTCTGCGCCCAAAACTGTACATGAAGATAATTGGAAGATAGCCGGTTGCCCAGTGAATGGTCCTGCCGTAGCTGCTTTTGAGAAAAATCTTGCTGTTGCCTGGTTTACAGCCGCCAACGATCTGCCTAAAGTTCAAGTTGCTTTTTCAAGTGATAACGGAGAAACATTTGACAAACCAATACAAATTAATACCCAACAAACATTAGGTAGAGTAGACATAGTTGCACTTAACAATACAGAGGCTGTGGTTTGTTGGATGGAGCGAGACACAGATGATGTAGCCTATGTGCAAATAGCTAAAATATCTAGTACTGGAGAAAAAGGGCAAACGCTAACCCTTACTAAAACAAAGGCAGGGCGAGCTACTGGTTTTCCTCAAATCGAGCTACTAAACGGCAGCATATATGCCGCTATGACACTATTAGATAAGGCTAATACACCGACCATAAAAACGATGCGCGTTAGTGTAGAAGATCTTTAAGTAATCTGCCGCTTACCTGCGGTTTAAAAACACATATATCTTGAATAGCCTACTAATAATTGGTCAAACATTTCCAGAGCCCACAACAACTGCGGCGGGTGTTAGGATGTTGCAGCTTATAGAGATGTTTACTAGTCAAGGGTATCACATTACTTTTGCTAGTAGTGCAACTAGCTCAGATAAAAGTATTGATTTACAGACCCTGGGTGTAGCTACTGAGCAAATAGCGATAAACGATGCTTCTTTTGACGACTTTGTAACACAATTAAATCCAACCTTAGTATTATTTGATCGGTTTATCACAGAAGAGCAGTTTGCTTGGCGAGTGAGCGAGAGTTGTCCAAAAGCCTTAAAGATTTTAGACACAGAAGACCTTCATTTTTTAAGAAAAGCAAGACAGCAGGCCCTTAAAGACGCCATTGATGTAAAGGATGCCAATCTCTTTACTGAGACTGCAAAAAGAGAAATAGCCAGTATACTAAGGTGTGATCTTTCTTTGATAATTTCTGAATTTGAAATGGAGCTACTCACCGGCACCTTTGCTGTTTCTAAAGAGCTACTGTATTACCTACCTTTTATGGTTACTGAGTTTGTTGATTCAGATAGTTTTCCTGGGTTTAAGCAAAGAGCTAATTTTATGACCATTGGTAATCTGCTTCACGGGCCTAATATAGATAGTGTATTGTATTTAAAAAAAGAGATTTGGCCACTGATAAAAAAACAGTTGCCCAAGGCCCAGTTATACATTTATGGAAATTATGCTCCCCAGCACATTTTAGAACTGCACAATCAAAAGCAAGGCTTTTATATAATGGGTTGGGCAGACTGTGCAGCCACTGTAATGCAAAAGGCTAGAGTATGTTTGGCTCCTTTGCGCTTTGGAGCTGGATTAAAAGGAAAGTTGCTTGATGCCATGCTAAATGGCACCCCAGGGGTAACAACCTCAATAGGCGCTGAGGGAATGTACCCAGATACCATAAACCCAGATTGTATTGCAGATACCCCAGAGGACTTTGCAAAGCTTTGTGTGGCAATCTATACCGATAAAACAAAATGGGAGCAAAACGCTCAAAGAGGTATTGAGATTATAAAAGCGCGTTACAATGGCAAAGCCATTGCTAAGGAGTTTATGTCTCACTTAGGTGATTTAACAACTAGGCTAGCGCTTCATAGACAAGCACATTTTATAGGACAAATTCTTCAACACCAGAGTTTACAAGCCTCAAAATACCTCAGTAAATGGATTGAAGAAAAAAATAAAGTATAATTTACACCCCTTAAAACAATCTGCTATTAGAAATGTTAAAGAGTAAATTTATTATTGTTTACAAAAAATAACGCGTTGGCAAAAAATAGTTTTCCTTGTTCCCAGAAAGATCTAAAAAGCACATCATCTACAAGGTAAACAACACTTCCAGATCCCATTCTAGCCTCGCCAAAAACCATTGAGTTTTTTAGTTTAGCTTTAGCATTCTCTCCAGAAAAACCAGAAACACTTTTTGCATCCCCATCTATATACCCAACATTATAACCATCTTCCATAAACTGGTAAGAGGTGCTGCCTTGTTTTAATGAAAAATAAGAATCTCCATATCCAAAAGCTAATGGATGAGAAGGATCTAATGTGATTTTATAAATACTACCGGTTATAAAATCAGTCACACTCTCCCGCTCGCGCTTGTCATAAGGAGTTAAGTTTGTTTTGCTTTGTTGATCTTCTAAATCATCTTGTTCATTGTTTTTTAAATCAAACCCTTTTTTATCCAAAAAGCTTCGCGTTGCACTACCCATGGCAATTACTTTTCCGCCACTGCGTATCCATTTTTTTAATTCCTTTATTTGCTGCTCCCCCAGTAATTTACTATAGCGTCCTTCTGGTAATACCAAAACATTATATCTGGCTAGTTTAGAGAAAGACATGCTTTGTGTCTCTATGTGTGTTACAGGATAGTGTATTTGTTTCTCAAAGAAATGCCAAAGTGCTCCATAGCTTAAAGAAGATACTCCATCACCTTTTAAAAGTGCTATTTTTGGAGCGTTAATCATTTTTATATCTGGAGATCCCATATCTGTCCTAGTGTCACCAAAAGTAGTGTTTGATGCAAATAATATGCGGCCATGTTTGTTGGAAATCTCATTTAATTTTTGATAAAATTTTGGGGTATCTTTGTTGTCACTTTTTGTGATCACTAAGCTACCTCTTTCAAAATTTTCTCCACCAAAGCGTAGTTTTTTCTCAGTAAAACGAACCTTAATATTTTCTTGTAAAAGCGCTGCTAAAAAATGAGCATCTTTGATGGTGTTCCAAGATGCTATAAAACCAGCAGCTGTTGTATTTGTGTTTTTTGAATTGCTACCTGCTTTAGTTTGGGTTGCATCTACCAACGTTTTTGAAGCAATTGCCTCCAGTCCATAAGCGTACGGAATACTCCATGCTGTGATGTCATAGGTGAGGGGCTCCTCTAGGCTTGCATCTGGTTCAAACAAAACTTTAATCATTTTCCCTTTTGCTTGATTGGTGCTTACTACCAATGCGCCATTGGTGTTCATGGAGCCTTTACTAGCGGTAGTGTAGTGATATCCAGAAACACTTCCTTGGCCTGCGTATCCATAGCTAATCTCATGTTTGTCAAGTAATTGAGTGAGTAGCGCAATTTTATCTGGATGCCCCTGCAGCACATAACTTTTATATATAAGCGCATCGTTGGTAAAGAATTTTTTAAACTCTGTGTTTAATTCTGCTGCATTTTTACTTCCCATTTCAACGGTAGATAGCCCCGTGGTGGTATGGTGCGCCACGCGGTCTACAAGAGTAAGCTCGTATCCTTCGTCTGTGTTAATTCCTAAACCTGCGCGGCCATGACCGGCCTGTTCATAGGTCATGCCTATGGCGCCCATAAAGGTTGGGTAGGTGTCTCCATAACTTGGGTATAATAAATCAAACCGCTCTCTAGTGAAAAACAACCAACCTTCTTGGTCAAAATATCTAGCATGATTTTTTCCAATTTGTGTTTGAAAATCTCTTTGAAAATCACTAATCACCTCATGAAATGGCTCTGCGGCTGGCGCAAAATAATAAGGTTCATTAATGCCCTGTTCATGAAAATCAACATGAATATGTGGCATCCATTTATTGTAAATTTTTAAACGTTGTTGTGTTTCTACCTGTGTTGCCCAAGCCCAATCTCTATTAAGGTCAAAAAGATAGTGGTTAGGTCTTCCTCCTGGCCAAGGCTCGTTATGCTCATCTGCATCTTGAATAGCATTATAAGGAGTAGATTTTACTTGATTATACCAATTTGCATATCTGTCTCTACCATCAGGGTTTACACATGGATCTATAATAACTACCGTGTTTTCTAGCCATTGTTGCTTATTAGTTATTAAATCGTAGACTGTGGTCATGGCAGCCTCTGTGCTTGATGCTTCATTACCATGTACATTATAACTCAGCCAAACAATTGCTTTTGTAGGTGCTGCCTCTCCTTTTATAATACCCGCATTTTTAAGATTGTCTAGGCGTATTTGTTCAGCGTTTTTTATGTTTTGGGCACTAGATACTACTGCGTAGGTTAAGCTGCGTCTTTCATTGGTTTTTCCGTAGGCTTGATACGCTACCATATCACTATGTAAAGCTACATGCTCAAAATAATCTACCACATCTGCATGACGCGTAAATTGTGTCCCTATAGTGTAGCCTAAAAATTCGCTAGGAGATTGAAGTTGTCCATATCCAACAGCATTCACAAAAAGTACAAGGGTAATAATTAGGTTTTTCATAGTCTTTTTTGGTGTAATAATATCAAATGCTAATATACCCTGAAATTTAATAAAACAGGTGCTTATCAAAATATTTAGTCCACAAAAGAGCGCTATTTCATTGTTAATTATTTTAAAAATAGCTATTGAGAAATGATAGTTATTAATTAAAGGGTATTTTTGTTTTATGTCATCAACTTCTATTTCCTATTCAAAAACTGGTTATTTCTCAAAGACCATTGGTGATTATCTTAAGCAAGATACATCGCTAGAGTCTTTCTACGGAAAATTTCCAACCATTGAGGGTATTAAACTGCAATTAGAAGAAAAACAAAAGAGTTTCACCCAAAAGGGAAGAAGTGTTTTGGTGTCTCAATTACAAGAACAGTATGCAGGTGTAACTATAAGCCAAGCTACACAAGATAGTATCAGCGTTTTGTCTAAAAATTCAACATTTACTGTTACTACAGGCCATCAGCTAAATTTGTTTTCTGGCCCCATGTATTATATATACAAAATACTCTCTGTTATTAACCTCACAGAACAACTCACCAAAAAATACCCAGAAAATAATTTTGTTCCCGTATTTTGGATGGCTACAGAAGACCATGATTTTGAAGAAATTAATGGGTTTAATTTTAAAGGAAATAAAATAAAATGGGACACTACTCAAAGCGGTCCTGTAGGCAGATTTTCTACAAAGGCCCTACAAGATTTAGTCACTGTTTTAAAATCAGAATTTGGGCAAACCACCAACGGCAGCTATTTGCTAGATCTATTTCAAGCGGCCTATTTGCAAAACGACACCTTAGCACAGGCCACCCGGTTTATTACAAATGCGCTTTTTGGTAGCTATGGTATTGTTGTTTTGGATGGCGATGACCGCGGGTTAAAAAAACAGTTTACTTCTTATATAGAGGCAGAGCTGTTTGCCAAGAAAGGTTTTAAAGAAATTTCCAAAACAAGCCAAAGGCTAGTTTCTCTTGGGTATAGCCAGCAGGTACATCCGCGAGAGATTAATTTGTTTTACATCAAAGATGGATTAAGAGCGCGCATTATAGAAAAAGACGGCGCATTTTTAATTAATAATACATCTTTGGTCTTTTCTAAAGCCCAGATGCAAGACCAGGTATCTAAGTATCCAGAGCGGTTTTCTCCAAATGCTTTATTGCGTGGTTTGTATCAAGAAGTTATTTTGCCAAACCTATGTTATGTTGGCGGCGGAGGTGAACTGGCCTACTGGTTTCAACTGAAAGATTATTTTGAATCTGTTGAGGTTGCCTTTCCTGTTTTATTGCTGCGTAACAGCGCTGTTTTGTCCAACAAAAAACTAGCACATAGGTTAAAACAACTTGATGTTTCTGTACAAGATGTTTTCAAAAAAGACACAGCTCTTTCTACTTGGTTTGTACATAAAGTTTCACAGATTCCTATTGATTTCTCACCCCAGCTGGCGCATCTTGAAAAACAGTTTGAGGAGCTTCATACTATAGCCGCTAAAACCGACGGCTCTTTTTTAGGAGCTGTTGCAGCGCAACAAAAAAAGCAAACAAATGGCTTGCTGCATTTAGAGAAACGTCTTTTAAAAGCTCAGAAAAGAAAACATGCAGATCAATTAAGCAGATTAATTTCCTTACGGGCTGAGATTTTTCCAGGTGGAAATTTGCAAGAGAGAATAACAAATTTTTCTGAATTTTATTTGGAATATGGACCTGGCTTAATACCTACAATTAAGCAGAATTTAAAACCTCTTGACGGAAAGTTTACTGTAATTTATTTATAATACATCGTCTTGTTTACATCTTTGTTAAAATTTGCAATAAATTCTTTTGACAAGCCCTAGCAAAATTACTTTTTTGAAGTATTTTTGTTTATGCAAAATAACGTCCTCATTCTTGATTTTGGATCGCAATACACGCAGCTCATTGCTAGGCGTGTTAGAGAATTAAACATCTACTGCGAAATACATCCATACAACAAAGTACCAAAAGATTTATCAACTTTTAAAGCCGTTATTTTATCAGGAAGCCCTTCTTCGGTTCGTTCAGATGATCCTCCAGCTCCAGATCTATCAAATATAAAAGGAGTTTTACCTTTATTGGGAGTTTGTTATGGCGCTCAATATTTAGCGCATTTCTTTGGAGGGAAAGTTTCTCCTTCAAACATTAGAGAGTATGGACGTGCTAACTTAACCACCATACATGATCATGCTGGTTTGTTTGCAGGCATTAGTGAAGACACCCAAGTGTGGATGAGCCATAGTGATACCATTAGTGAGTTACCTCATAAAGGAGTGCGGTTGGCAAGCACCAATGATGTTGCCAACGCAGCCTACAGAATTGAAGGAGAAGACACCTATGCTATTCAGTTTCATCCAGAGGTCTATCACACCAAAGATGGTAAACAGCTGTTAGATAATTTCTTAATTGAAATTGCAGGGGTAGACCCTAGCTGGACACCTGCTGCTTTTGTAGATACTACAGTAGCACAGTTAAAAGAAAAAATTGGTAAAGATAAGGTTGTTCTTGGTTTAAGTGGTGGTGTAGACTCTACCGTAGCGGCAATTTTATTACACAAAGCAATTGGAGAAAACCTTTATTGCGTTTTTGTAAACAATGGACTTCTGCGTAAAGATGAGTTTTCTAGTGTGTTAGAACAATACAAAGGAATGGGTCTTAATGTGAAGGGAGTGGATGCTGCAGATCAATTCATGAAGGCACTAAAAGACAAGTCTGACCCAGAACAAAAACGAAAAGCCATTGGAGGCACTTTTATTGACGTATTTGATCAGCAGGCAACAGCCATCAAAAATGTCGTGTACCTTGCTCAAGGTACCATATATCCAGATGTAATAGAGAGCGTTTCTGTTAATGGGCCATCTGTTACTATAAAATCTCACCATAATGTAGGTGGGTTGCCAGATTACATGAAATTAAAGATTGTAGAGCCTCTACGTATGTTGTTTAAAGATGAGGTACGTCGTGTTGGTGCACAAATGGGTATCGATCCAAAATTATTAGGACGCCATCCTTTCCCAGGACCTGGTTTAGCCATTCGTATTTTAGGAGATGTTACTCCAGAGAAAGTACGTATTTTACAAGAGGTAGATCATATCTTTATTCAAGGCCTTAGAAAGTGGGATTTGTATGATAAAGTATGGCAGGCAGGTGCGATGTTGTTGCCAGTTAATAGTGTTGGGGTAATGGGTGATGAGAGAACCTATGAAAAAGTAGTTGCCCTGCGTGCCGTAGAAAGCACCGATGGTATGACCGCAGACTGGGTAGATTTGCCTTACAAATTTCTGCAAGAAACCAGCAATAATATTATAAATAGAGTTAAAGGGGTTAATAGAGTAGTGTATGATATTAGTAGCAAGCCGCCTGCAACCATAGAGTGGGAGTAGTCTCTTAGAGGTGTTAGCTCACTTTTTTGCTTGCTACAGCTTTGTTGGCACTGATTTTGTAATGGTATGTTACCAAGCTTTTTTAGGTTGTTTTGATAGAACTTTTGATTGTATGTTTCGGTTTTTTATTTTTAAATTTCAGGAGCATTCATAAAAACACAAACATGAAGTATTTAATTTCTCTTTGTATGGTCTGTATTTTTTTTGTCAGTAGCATGGCTACTGCACAAAAAGAGTATGAAACCCATAGGGTTCAAAAAAACCAAAGCCTATCCCAAATTGCTACATTATATGGGGTTTCTCAGGCTGCGATAAAAAAACGAAATCCAGAGATTGAAAATGAGCTGTCTGCAGGTACCCTACTTATAATCCCTACCCAGAGCAAATCTATAGATGCGCAAAATCCTCCCAAATTCAAAAAACATAAAGTAAGACGAAAAGAAACCCTCATTACTATCTCCAAAAAATACAATGTCTCCATTGATGCAATAAAACGCTATAACAAACAGCTGTACGCGCGTCAAATAAAAAAGGGTGAAAGATTGCAGATTCCAATGCATTTAAAAATCGTAGACTCTGGTGTAGTACCCTATAATGACTCTAAAGTCTCTGGAGCAATTACTCTAGACACATCTAGTCTTTCAAAGCATATAGTAAAGGCCAAAGAAACACGTTACGGTATTGCTAGAATGTATGGCATTACGGTAAGTGAGTTGGAGCAAATGAACCCTGAATTAGGGGAAGGGCTTTCTCAAAATGCAATTATTAATGTACCCTCTAAAGCTATTTTAAAAACCGCTATTGCAGAGAAGGGGTATCGGTTTTATGAGGTGCAACCCAAAGAAGGTTTTTATAGATTAAAAGTTAAAATCAACCTAACAAAAGAACAAATTGTTGCTTTAAATCCTTATGCCAAAGACGGCTTGCAAGAGGGTATGATTTTAAAAATACCTTCAGATACAGCTACTGCAATAACTGGCCAAGTCAACAAAAGAGATTTACAGCAAACAATTATTGACACCTCACAAAAGCGAATTGCGGTATTACTCCCCTTTAGGTTAAATAAAATAATTTCGGACTCATTGTCTGTAAAACAACAGCAAATTAAAAAAAACAGGTTGATGTCTTTGTCTTTAGATTTTTACAGTGGGCTTTTAATGGCTACAGAATTTGCCAAAGACAAAGGAATCTCTTTGCAGCTTGATGTGTTTGACACTCAATACAACACTGCTATTGTTAGTGATATTATTAACAGCAACACTTTTGATAATTTTGATGCCGTTATAGGCCCATTGGGTCAAAAAAACATAGAAAAGGCAGCCGCTATGTTACAAGATACTACTGTTCCTATTTTTTCTCCCTTGAGTAACAAACAAATCAAGGTCTCTAAAAATGTTTTTCAGAGTTTACCCAGTGATGCAATGCTAGAAGATGGAATGCTCCAGTACATTGTCTCTGGCATGAGTGATAAAAATGTGATTGTTATTACAGATAGCACTAAAACAGCTCAACTAGCAAAAATAATGTTGGCAATCCCAGATGCTAGAATAGTTTCTTTGCGCGAGGAAGGTTTTTTGCGTCTAGAGGATGTTGAGAATCAAATAGACCAAACTAAAGAAAACTGGGTAATTCTTGAAGCAACAGATCCTATTTTAATAAGTAATGTGGTTGGGGTTTTAAATGGTCTGCCTGTTATTGATCCAGATCTAGAAGAGGACCAGGAGCCCGTAGACTATGAGATACGATTATTTAGTTTAGATAAAAACGCTGCCTTTGATTACCATGATGTTTCTAATGTACATCTAGCAGAGTTAAATTTTACATTTCCATCTGTAAATAAAAGTTACAATTACAAAGACAAAAACGCCTTTTTAATTAGTTATAAAAACAAATACGGGGTGTTGCCTAATCGGTTTGCTGTTCGTGGTTTTGATTTAACCTATGATGTTATTTTAAGACTAGCCAGTTCAGAAGATATATTTACTGCTTCCAAGCAAGAGTTTGAAACCCAGTATATTGAAAATAAATTCAGCTACTCAAAAAGTCTTTTGTCTGGGTATCAGAACAATGCCTTTTATATTATAAAATACCAAGAGAATCTTCAATTTCAAGTTTTAGAATAATGAGCACAGCCAAAGTCACATACAAAGCAAACCTAAGAACATCCTGCCAGCATATAAAATCTGGTGCAACATTTATTACTGATGCCCCTACAGATAACAACGGAAAAGGGGAGGCTTTCTCTCCCACAGATACCATTGCAACAGCACTAGGGAGTTGTATGCTCACAGTTATGGGTATCAAGGCAAATACTATGGAAGATATTTCTATTGATGGTGCCACTGCTCTGGTCACAAAAACAATGGCTAGTAATCCAAGGCGTATTTCTAAAATTGAAATAGTATTTAATTTCCCAACAAAATTGGAGCTTAAGACTCAAAAAATACTAGAAAATACAGGTAACACCTGTCCTGTTCATTATAGCCTACATCCAGATATTGAAAAAGTAATTACCTATCATTGGGGCGATTTATAACTGTCATAACTTTCTCTTTAAGGTAATGGTAGTATATCTTTAAAAATCCTACCCTCTATTATTTAATATTTCAATAAACAAATAATTGTACCCTATGGCTTCTGGATCTAAAAAACCGCTTTCTGCTCCAGAACATTTGCTGCGATTGGCAAATTACAAAATGCCGTTTGGGAAATATAAAAACTGGTACTTGGTTAACATACCTGAGCCTTATTACGTTTGGTTTAAGCAAAAAGGTTTTCCTGAGGGTACTCTTGGAAATCTATTGCAGGAAATGTATGAAATAAAACTAAATGGGCTAGAAGATTTAATTAGACCCTTAATTAAAAAATAATCTCATTTTATTTCTTTTTTAAAGCAACCTTTCTTTTACTATTACATCTTTAGTGTATAAAACTAAATTAAGGTATGTATTTAATAGCAAAATCTGTGTCAAAATGGTATCCAGAACTCTTCTTGATTTTGTCTGTTATTATTTATTGGGCACTAACCGCAAGCCTTGTTAATCCTGTTGCTATTTCACTGGTAGTGCTTTTGGTCACTCAGTTGCGTTTTAAAAACAAAACCTTTGGTATTGTGCTGTCTTTTATTTTTATGTTGCTTAGTTTTTACATGATGTTGGCTATTTTCTCAGATATAGTTAATCTAGATTTTTTCTATCCTAGGGGTTTATTGATGCTTAGTTTTGGAACGCTCTACTTTGGAGGCACTGCTTATTTTGCCTTTGTTTTGCTTAGAAAAAACAATAACACAATCAATGAGCGTTTGCCCATTGGTAATGATTAATGTTTTTCTAAATTTTCCTTTCCTTTCTTTAAAAATAGCATGTAGATATGGGTTAAAATACCTAACTTTACATCCCGTATACAAACTAAGTTAAGGCCATTCATGAGTACTACAAAATACATCTTCGTTACGGGCGGGGTTTCTTCCTCTTTAGGGAAAGGAATCATTGCAGCCTCCCTTGCAAAACTACTACAGGCAAGAGGATATCGAGTTACCATCCAAAAATTAGATCCATACATTAACGTAGATCCAGGAACATTAAACCCCTATGAGCATGGTGAGTGTTATGTTACAGATGATGGAGCCGAGACAGATTTAGACCTAGGCCATTACGAGCGTTTTTTAAATGTTCCTACCTCACAGGCCAACAATGTTACTACCGGCAGAATTTACCAAAGTGTTATTGAAAAAGAACGTCGAGGTGAGTTTTTGGGCAAAACAGTTCAGGTGGTACCTCACATTACAAACGAAATAAAAGAGCGCATCCAGATTTTAGGTAAAAGTGGAGACTATGATATTGTTATAACAGAAATAGGAGGAACCGTTGGTGATATAGAATCATTACCCTACATAGAATCTGTACGTCAATTAAAATGGGAGTTAGGAAACCAAAACTGTTTGGTAATTCACTTAACTCTTATTCCATACCTCTCTGCTGCAGGTGAGTTAAAAACAAAACCCACGCAGCACTCTGTGAAAACCTTGATGGAGAGTGGTATCCAGGCAGATGTTTTGGTTTGTAGAACTGAGCATCATTTAAGTGAAGAATTGCGTCATAAACTAGCCTTATTTTGTAATGTAAATAAAGATGCTGTTATAGAATCTATAGATGCATCTACTATTTATGATGTGCCAAATTTAATGTTAGAAGAGGGTCTTGATACAGTAACCCTACAAAAACTAGGTTTAGAGGATTCAGGAAGCCCAAGTCTTACCTCTTGGAATGAATTTGTAAAAAGATATAAAAACCCAAAGGCACATGTTACCATTGGTTTAATTGGCAAGTATGTGGAGCTTCAGGATAGTTATAAGTCTATCCTTGAATCTTTTATTCATGCAGGAGCTGCCAATGAAGTGAAAGTAAAAGTAGAGTCTATCCATTCAGAATTTTTGGACGGCTCAAATGTAGCCAGCCAAATGAAAGGGCTAGATGCCGTTTTAGTGGCTCCAGGTTTTGGAGAACGAGGTATAGAGGGCAAGATAGAGGCCGTGCGTTATGCAAGAGAAAATAAACTTCCTTTTTTGGGTATTTGTTTAGGAATGCAAATGGCCGTTATAGAATATAGCCGAAATGTGCTAGGATTAAAAGATGCGAATTCTACCGAGATGAATGAAAACACACCTTTTCCGGTTATAGATTTAATGGAGGCTCAAAAAACTATTACAGAAAAAGGAGGAACCATGCGTTTGGGTGCCTGGGCTTGTGAGCTTACAGACAATAGTATCGTTAAACAAGTATACAAAACAACTCGAATCGATGAGAGACATCGTCATCGTTTTGAATACAACAACGCCTACAGAGATCAATTAGAGGCTGCAGGTTTAAAAACAACGGGTATCAACCCAGAAACAAATTTAGTAGAGATTGTAGAGATTGAAGATCATCCTTGGTTTGTAGGGGTGCAATACCATCCAGAATATAAGAGCACTGTTGCCAACCCGCATCCATTATTTGTGAGTTTGGTTGCCGCCGCCCTTACCTATTGTAAAGCTAAGTAAGACAATATGGCGCAAAAATAAGTTGGGCTAGATTATTGAAATAAAATTACAGAGCTATAGCTCTGAAATGTTAAACAATCAAAACCAGTAAGATTGGTTTTACTATTTCCGCAGAAAATTTAAAAGCGGAGCATCATTATGGAAGAAAAGAAATTTGATTTAAATTCGATTATAGGTTTTGTACTAATTGGTGCCATCTTTATTTGGATGTTGTATTTGCAACAACCAACCCAAGAAGAAATTGCTGCCCAAGAAGCAGAAATAGAAGCCGAAGCAAAGGCTGCAGCTGATTTGGCTACATCTAACGAATCTGGTGTTGATGTCACTCTAAATGAAGCAACACAGGGCATGATTTCTCAAAGCGCCACAGATTCTGTAGGAATGCAAAAACTTCAAAACAGGTTAGGGTCTTTTGCCTATTCTGCGAGTCTTGCCTCTGCAAGTGATGCTACTACTGTTATAGAGAATGATGTACTATCCTTAACCATAAGCAACAAAGGTGGGTATGTAACACAGGCTCGTTTAAAGCAGCACACTACCTATGATTCTATACCGGTCTATCTTATTAAAGATGGAAACGCTAGTTTAAATTTTCAATTCTCTGCAGAAAACAGGTTATTAAATACCCAAGAGTTATACTTTGAACCTTCTCTTTCTCTAAATGGAAACAACCAGGTGTTAACCATGCGTCTTAAATCTGCAGATAATGCTTACTTAGAGTATCGCTATGAGCTTATCCCTGGAGAGTACATGACCAATTTTAGTATTACATCTCAAGGTTTAGAAGATGTTCTAAACACTAGCCAACCTATGTATTTAGATTGGAAGCTTAAAGGATACAGGCATGCAAAAAGTATTAGTTATGAAAACAGATACTCTAGACTAACCTATGAGTATGAGGGAGATAAACACTCTAAGCTCTCTCCAACGGGAGAGGATCAAGATGTTGAGGTAGGTGTTAATTGGTTAAACTTTAGACAGCATTTCTTTAGTTCTATGCTACTTACAGACACTTCTTTTAAAGAAGTAGCCTTCAGCTCTAGAGATCTTGTTGAGGATGAAACTATCGATACGGTGTACACAAAGCAGTACGGAGCTAAAATACTAATTGAACCAAAGGCTGGTGCAGTGTCGCAAAACATGAACATGTATTACGGCCCAACAGATTATAAAATATTCAAAAAGTATGATCGTAATCTAGATCAGGCAATGCCTCTGGGTTGGGGTATTTTTGGTATGATTAACAAGTATGTGATTATCCCACTATTTGGTTTTCTGAGCGGCTTTTTACCTGCAGGAATTGCTATTATTATGCTAACAATTTTATTGAAGTTGGCACTTTCTCCAGTTCAATACAAGCAGTATCTAGCCCAAGCAAAAATGAAAGTTCTCAAACCAGAGATTGACGCTATTAAAGAGCGTTTGGGAGATAATAAAATGAAAATACAACAAGAAACAATGAAGTTGCAAAACATTGCAGGTGCCAGCCCACTCAAGGGTTGTTTGCCCGCCATATTGCAAATTCCTGTGTTTTATGCCTTGTTTACTTTTTTCCCAACAGCCTTTGACCTTCGTCAAAAGAGTTTCTTATGGGCAGACGATTTATCTAGTTATGATACCATCTATCAATTCCCTGCAGGATTCTCTATTCCGTTTTATGGAGATCATGTAAGTTTATTTCCTATCCTAGCATCCTTAGCGATCTTCTGGTACATGACTATGACCATGGGGCAAAACATGCAAGCGCAACAGCAGCCTGGTATGCCAAACATGAAGATATTAATGTACTTGTCTCCACTATTTATGTTAGTGTTCTTTAATAACTACGCCAGTGGATTATCACTGTACTACTTTGTATCTAATTTAATTACTATTGGTATTATGTTAGTGATTAAAAACATGATCATTGATGAAGATAAAATAAAAGCTCAAATTATAGTAAATAAAGCCAAGCCTAAGAAACAAAACAAGTTTCAGAAAAAAATGGCAACGATGATGGAGCAGGCAGAGGAGCAGAAAAAGTTGCAAAAGAAGAAGAAAAAATAATACCCTCTGGTGCACAACACCAGAAAGTAATATAAGCAATAGAGTGTGTCTGTAACACAAAACGCTAATATCTATGAAAAGGATTGTTGTATTTGTTTTTATATTTTGTTTTTCTGTAGGTGCTCTTTTTGCCCAACAAATCAACCAAAAGGACGCCAATGGACTTCGGCAAGGACTCTGGAAAAAGCAGTATCCTAACTCCCAGCAGCTGCGCTACCAAGGTAGCTTTTTAGATGATAAGGAAGTGGGCACCTTTTCTTTTTATTGCCAGAGCTGCGCAGAGCAACCCTTTTGTGTCAAAGAATTTTCTGTAAATGCTCCAACTCAGGTTAGGTATTACAATCAAACGGGAGATTTGGTTAGTGAAGGTTTAATGAGCGGTAAGCAGCGTATTGGTTTGTGGCTTATTTTTCATGAAAACTCTCAAAAAGTAATGACTAGAGAGTTGTATGTTTCTGACAAACTTCATGGAGAAATAACTACCTATTATCTCTCTGGAGAAATAATTGAAACAACAACTTACATAAGTGGTCTTAAACAAGGTAAGAGTTCTTATTACGCTCCAAATGGGGTTAAATTAAAAGAGCTGTCTTATAACAATGATTTGTTGGACGGTCCTGCGGCCTATTATTCTCACACTGGCATGCTTACCATGAAAGGAGATTATAAAAACGGGGCACACCATGGCGTGTGGAATTATTATAAGGACGGAAGATTTCTATTAAGCGAAACCTTTCCTAAGCCAGAAAATAAAAATTAGTACAAGGTCTAAGGCAGCACCTGCCTTTATCTTTAAAAATAGAAAATGAAACGTGTTGTTGTTGGTCTTAGTGGGGGAGTAGACTCTAGTGTTGCTGCATATATTTTAAAGCAACAAGGCTATGAGGTTATTGGTCTTTTTATGAAAAACTGGCACGATGATTCTGTTACCATTAGTGAGGAGTGTCCTTGGCTAGAAGATAGCAATGACGCAATGTTAGTGGCTCAAAAATTAAACATTCCTTTTCAGACCGTAGATTTAAGCCAGCAATACCAAGAGCGTATTGTTGACTATATGTTTAGGGAGTATAAAATGGGTAGAACACCTAACCCAGATGTGCTTTGTAATCGTGAAATTAAGTTTGATGTCTTTATGAAAATCGCCCTTGATTTGGGCGCAGATTATGTTGCAACAGGCCATTACTGTAGAAAAGCCACTCAAAGTATAAAGGGTAAGGATGTCTATAGCTTGTTATCTGGTAAAGACCCTAACAAAGACCAAAGCTATTTTTTATGTCAATTATCTCAAGCTCAATTGGCAAAAACATTGTTTCCTATTGGCGAAATGCTAAAACCTAATGTTCGAAAAATTGCAGCCCAGCAAGATTTAATCACCGCAGACAAAAGAGATTCTCAAGGGCTTTGTTTTATTGGTAAAGTTCGCTTGCCAGAATTTCTGCAACAACAATTAGCACCCAAAAAAGGAGCTATTGTTGAGGTGGCTTCAGATAGCCAAAAATACGAGCATACACCAACTAGCTTTTCTTCAGAAATAGAAAAACTACAACACCTGTCTACAAAAATATCTTACAGCATTGCAGACGGAAAAAAAGTAGGAGAACATCAAGGAGCGCATTATTTTACTAATGGGCAGCGTAAGGGGCTTGCCGTTGGAGGCACTAAAGAACCTTTGTTTGTAATAGCCACAGATGTTAATGAAAATGTTATTTACACCGGCCAAGGTAAAGATCACCCGGGTTTATACCGCAGCGGCTTGTTTGTAAAACAAGATGATATTCACTGGATACGAAAAGATCTTACCATTTTAAAAGGAGAGACTTTAGAGGTTATGGCTCGTATTAGGTACAGGCAAAAGCTTGAAAAAGCAACGCTTCACCAAACAGCTTTGGGTATGTTTGTTGTTTTTGATACTCCTCAGTCTGCCATTACTCAGGGGCAGTTTGTTGCCTGGTATGACGATGATCAATGTTTGGGTAGTGGGGTTATTTCTTAAGTCAAAGATAGTGTATCTTTATAAGACTTATTTTTGGTTATAAATTGTCTATGACAAACAAAAAAATTGCTATGAAAAAAACAGTATTACTTCTTTCTTTTTTGTTTTTTCAAGCTATCATCTTACACGCCCAAGAGGATGCTTTGGTTTTCTTTCAGGACAAAGAAAATATAGCAGCTGCTCTTGAAAACCCTATTTCTATTTTAACTCAAAAAGCAATAGATAGAAAATTATTACATAACACAGCTATTGATGCAAGAGATGTTCCTGTTAATGAGGCATATATTACAGCCATCAAAGACATCTCGGGCATTACTGTTTTTGCTAAATCAAAGTGGATGAATTGTGTGTATGTTAGAGCAGATTTGCAAAGCCTTGAGGCCCTTGAAGGGTTAGACTTTGTTAGCCATGTAGAGTTTGCAAACAAAAGTTTAAATTTAGCCCCTATTATTGGCGGCCCAATAGAGGATAAATTTCTCATAGAAAATCAAACCAATAGTATTGTCTATGATTATGGCGCAGCTACCAATCAAGTAGAAATGATTGCTGCCAATTTTTTACACCAGCAAGATTTTACGGGCACTGGTGTGGATATTGCAGTTTTGGACAGTGGGTTTCCTGGAGTACTAACAAATCCAGCCTTTGAAACTATATTAGATCAAGGTAGGCTTTTAGGTACCTATAATTTTATAACCAGAGAAGAATCTGCAGATACCTCGAGTTCTCACGGGTCAAAAACCTTTAGTGATATTGGAGGATATTTAGAAAACGAATTTGTTGGTACCGCGCCAGGTGCCTCTTTTTATCTCTATGTTACAGAAGATGTAACTCAAGAAAACCCAGTAGAGGAGGCTTGGTGGGTAGAAGCCCTAGAGCGTTCAGATAGCCTTGGGGTTAGCCTTGTAAATACCTCCTTAGGATACCAAGACTACGATAACCCCGCCTACACCCATTCTTATGAAGATTTAGACGGCTTTACAACCATTGCTGCAAGGGGAGCCAATCATGCCTTTGATAAAGGAATGTTGCTACTAACCTCTGCCGGTAATGATGGGCAATCTTTTGGCTTTGTTGCAACCCCAGCAGATGCTCCAGGATGCCTGAGTATTGGAGCAGTAGATCAAGACGGAATATATGCAGGTTTTAGCTCTTTTGGTCCTAACAGCTCAGGGCTTAGAAAACCAGATGTAATGGCGCAAGGAGTTTCTGCAGCTGTAGTAGATCAAAACGGGGCTGTAGATTTTAACAGCGGCACTTCTTTTAGCTCCCCAATTATGGCAGGAGCTATTGCTAGTTTATGGCAATCAAGACCAGAGGCTACCAATGCACAAATAATACAAATTGTAAGAGCCTCGGCTCATTTGTTTGACAATCCAACAGATTTTATGGGGTACGGCATACCAAATTTCGAAACGGCGTATAATGCCCTTCAAATTCTTGGAGCGCAAACTGATTTTTTAGAAATTCAGTTTGCTATGTATCCAAACCCTGCCCGAGATATTGTTTCTTTTAACATTCCTAGTGCCATAGAAAAAGCCCAGGTGAGTGTCTTTACAATTAGTGGTCAAAAGGTATTTTCTTCAGAAATAACACCGAATCAAAACACCATAGATATCTCTGGTGTAGCTTCAGGGATTTATATAGCAAAGGTGAAATCTGGTAACACTAAAAATTCTTTTAAACTGATAAAAAAATAGTGGAAAATAGAATCACAAAACTTTTTAAAATACAATACCCACTCATTCAGGCGGGTATGATTTGGAATAGCGGCTGGAAACTAGCTAGCGCGGTGAGTAGTGCAGGCGGTCTCGGAATTATAGGCGCAGGATCTATGTATCCAGATGTATTACAAGAACACATTACCAAATGTAAGGCAGCTACCACAAAACCATTTGGAGTAAATGTACCTATGTTGTATCCTAACATAGATCAGATTATTGAAATCATTATTAAAGAAAAGATTCCTATTGTTTTTACATCAGCAGGAAATCCTAAAACACATACCCAGCGTTTAAAGAAACATGGTATTACTGTGGTGCATGTTGTAAGTAGTGTAAAGTTTGCTCTAAAAGCACAAGATGCAGGTGTTGATGCTGTAGTTGCAGAAGGTTTTGAGGCAGGAGGACACAATGGCCGTGATGAGACCACTACCTTTACTTTGATACCAATGGTTAAAGAACAAATACGTGTGCCACTAATAGCGGCTGGAGGTATTGCCAACGGAAGAGGTATGTTGGCTGCAATGGTTTTGGGGGCAGATGGTGTACAAATAGGGAGTAGGTTTGTTGCAAGCCAGGAGAGTAGCGCACATCAAGATTTTAAACAAGAAGTTATTAAGGCTAAAGAAGGAGATACCCTTTTAACGTTAAAAGAACTAGCACCTGTACGCCTTCTTAAAAATAAGTTTTTTGACCAAGTAATGGAGCTGTATAAAACAAATCCAAGCAAAGAACAACTTACCCAGCTTCTGGGCAGAGCAAGAGCAAAGCGTGGTATGTTTGAGGGTGATTTGCAAGAGGGAGAATTAGAAATAGGTCAAGTAGCTGGGCTTATACATCAAATCAAGCCTGCTGCCCAAATTGTTAGTGAAATTATAGAGCAGTTCAATACATTAAACGCCTCAAGGGTTATTATATAATCCCTGTTAGTGAAAAATATTTGAGATTCATAAAACTCATAGGATACTAGTATCTTTGAAAAAAAAACAGAACAGATGCCATTAAATAACAATGATATTTTTAAAAAATTACGGGTTGCGCACAAACTCCGCGATGATGATATTGTAACGATATTGAAATTGGTAGATTTCAATGTTACAAAAAGCGAATTAGGCGCTTTATTTAGAAATGAAAACCACCCAAAATATGTTGAATGTGGTGACCAGATTCTTCGTAATTTTTTAAACGGACTAATTGTGCATCTTCGTGGCCCTATGCCAAAGAAAACGGTGAAGCCTAGTGTGCAAAAGTAGAAGCGTTTAGTCCATAAATTTGGCTGCCCATTTATTAGTCAAGCACATTTTAAAAAATTAGCGCAATCTGATAACATTTATTATTTTTGCATCACTTTTGAGGTAATGTTTCATTGCCAAAAATTTTTAGTAATTAAATAGTTCCCCGTCTTCACGGGCATAAATATGAATTTACACGAATATCAAGGAAAAGAAGTACTAAGTAGTTTTGGTGTTACTATCCAGCGAGGAATTGTAGCCCAAACTCCTGATGAGGCAGTAGCTGCAGCCAAAAAACTAACACAAGAAACCGGAACAGGTTGGCATGTTATTAAAGCCCAAGTGCACGCAGGTGGACGTGGTAAAGGTGGTGGAGTAAAACTAGCCAAAAATCTTGATCAGGTAAGAAGTATTGCCAATGATATTATTGGTATGAACCTTGTTACACCTCAAACAAGCGCTGAAGGTAAAAAAGTACACCAAGTACTTGTTGCCGAAGACGTGTATTACCCTGGTGATAGTGAGCCTGAAGAATATTATATAAGTGTATTGTTAAACCGTGTGACTGGTAAAAATATGGTTATGTATTCTACCGAAGGTGGAATGGATATTGAAACTGTTGCAGAACAGACGCCACATTTAATTTTCCACGAAGAAATTGATCCCTCAACGGGATTACTTCCTTTTCAAGCAAGAAAGGTTGCTTTCAATCTTGGATTAAGCGGCATGGCTTTCAAGCAAATGACAAAATTTGTTACAGCACTTGTAAAAGCTTATGAATCTAGTGATTCATCAATGTTTGAAATTAATCCAGTTTTAAAAACTAGTGATGATAAAATTATTGCTGTTGATGCTAAAGTAAGTATTGATGATAATGCTCTGTACCGTCATAAGGATTATGAGGCTATGCGTGATTTACGTGAAGAAAACCCTGTGGAGGTTCAGGCAAGAGCGGTAGGTTTAAACTATGTTGATCTTGACGGAAACGTTGGTTGTATGGTAAATGGTGCAGGACTTGCAATGGCTACCATGGATTTAATCAAGCAAGCCGGTGGTGAGCCAGCAAATTTCCTTGATGTAGGAGGTACAGCAGATGCAGAACGTGTTGAGGCTGCCTTTAATCTTATTTTAAAAGACCCAGCTGTAAAAGCAATTTTAGTAAATATTTTTGGAGGTATTGTTAGGTGTGATCGTGTTGCACAAGGAATAGTAGATGCCTACAAAAACATGGGTACTATTAATGTGCCTATTATTGTGCGCTTGCAAGGTACCAATGCAGATATCGCCAAAGAGTTGATTGATAATAGTGGTTTGGATGTACAAAGCGCCATTGAATTTCAAGAGGCTGCAGATAAAGTACAAGCTGTTTTAGGATAATACTATCTTATAAATTTATTAAAAGCCTTGGTTGTATCCAGGGCTTTTTTATTTTTAAGTAGTTCTTCCTCTTCGCCTTTTAGGACCGTCTTGAGAGGGTCTTTCTTTATTTCTTGGAGTTCTTGTAACAGGTGCTTTTTTTTCAAGCTCAGGGGCTTGAGAGGGCTCCTGGCCAGCATATGAGTTGTTGTTTGAGTCAGAGACTGCCTCTTGCAATTCTTTAACCTCCTTAGGTGTTAAATCACGCCAAGTCCCAAGGGCTAGATTTCCTAGATTGATATTCATGATTCTAGTTCGCTTTAAAGTAAGGACCTCGTATTCAAGATACTCACACATTCTTCGTATTTGGCGGTTAAGTCCTTGAATAAGTATGATTTTAAAGGCAAACCTGCTAAGGCGCTCTACATGGCAATTTTTGGTAGTAGTTTCTAGTTCTGCTATGGGTATACCGCTACTCATTCTTCTAATAAAATCATCGGTAACGGGTCTGTCTGTGGTGACAATGTATTCTTTCTCGTGTTTGTTTCCTGCTCTTAATATTTTGTTTACAATATCTCCATCATTGGTCATTAACAACAAGCCTTCACTGGGTTTATCTAGACGTCCTACATGAAAAATACGCTCTTTATGTCCAATAAAGTCTACCACATTTCCCTCAACTCGTTGATCTGTAGTGCAGGTAATATCAACGGGTTTATTTAAAGCAATGTATACTAAGTTTGTGTTTTTTGTGATTAAATGGCCATCAACATGTATTAGATCCCCAGGCATTGCTCTGTCTCCAAGACTAACAATAGTGCCATTAAGGGTAACACGACCCTGTTCTATAAAGACATCTGCTTTACGTCTAGAGCAGTACCCACTATCACTAATGGCTTTATTGAGTCTTATAGAATCTGGATGATTTCCCATGAGGCAAAGATAGGTATACTTCTAGAAAAAGTCCTGTATTTTTTGTAGATGATAACTGCCGAAATTTTAAAAATATCATCCACTTTTTAGTATTTTGCAGGTGTTAAAACCTCCCTATTGAAAGATACATTTACTCATAAAGGAATGCGGAAAAAACTGGTGGAAACCCTTGAAAAAAAAGGAATCTCTAACCCAGCTGTTTTGCAGGCTATAAATACCATTCCTAGGCATTTGTTTATGGATAGTGGTTTTATAGATCATGCCTATGTTGATAAAGCATTCCCGATTGCTGCAGATCAAACCATTTCTCAGCCCTATACCGTTGCCAGACAAACAGAATTACTTGATATTGTTAAAGGAGCTAAAGTGTTAGAGATAGGAACTGGAAGCGGCTATCAAACGGCAGTCTTACTTGAGATTGGCGCTGTTGTGTACAGCATAGAGCGTCAAAATAAACTCTTTAAAAAAGCAGAAAAATTTTTAAAACAACAAGGCTACAATCCAAAAAAACTCATATTTGGGGATGGATATATTGGTCTTGAGACAGAGGCCCCTTTTGATGGTATTGTTGTAACTGCGGGTGCTCCGTATGTTCCAAAACCATTATTAGCTCAATTAAAAATAGGAGGGAAGTTGGTGATTCCAGTAGGAGAAACATCTCAAATAATGACGGTATTTACCAGAACTTCTAAAACAGCATTTGATAAACAAACATTTGGGGAGTTTAGATTTGTGCCCTTACTTGAAAACAAGAATTAATACGGTTTTTTCTAAGTATATTCTATAGGCCTAATAGTCCTAAAAACTTCAAGCCAAATACAAAAGTTCCATGTTGGGCTCCATTAAAATTAGAGCGTACATAATCAACTCTCAACAATCGATACTTGCCAAAGCCAAGGTTGTCTATACCAATAGAGAATTCTGAATAAGGTTTTCTTTCCTGGGTTGCCAAGAGATGGGCCCCAAACACTAGATTGAAGTTTAATGTATTGATTCCAGGAATTTTACCTAGAATCCAACCTTTAAAATCATGCTCTATGTGCCCTTCCAAATAACTTTTATTTGTACTAAAATCATAGTAGGGTATGGTGTTAAAAACATTGGTATAGTTTGCCTTTGTGCCTATTTGTGTTTGGTTACCATTAAAATGTTGGTAATCTATAAATGAGATGTCATCTGCACTGAAAAATGTTCCAGCTTTTAACCTGTAATAGAAATCTCCTTTGTTAGCAACACTAAAGTTTTGATAAATCTCTGTTCTTAGTTGGGAGTAATTAAAACCTCTTTTAGAGGCTCCAAATCCATTTTCAAGGGTCACATCAATTCTTGGATACCGCTCATTACCAATGTTAATTTTCCTATCTGGAATAGAGACATACTTTTGTCCAAAAACAATGCGTGCCGTAATTTGTGATTTAAACACTTGATGCTGGTCTACAGATTTTGTAGTAAAATCTTCTGGGGCAAGTGGGTTGTTTGAGCTGTACTGCTTTTCTTTATTATTGATATAGTAATGGTTGTCGTTATTAAACAAAGCACTTCTTTTTTCATAGCCAATTTTTGCAAAGGTCTCTAGGCCATTAAAAAGTTCTTGACGGTATTTTATTTGCACAAAATCAAGATTGTATCCTTTGAGGTAGTTGCTTTCAAAAAACAGTGTAGCGATACTATTTATTAGAGGTGAAATTGGCTCGCTGTCATTAAATTGGGTTAGTTTACTACCTCCAGAGAGTGTAATTCTTAAATTGTTCTTACTATTAAATTTTTTGGTAATATCCCCAGTAAAGCGAAGTTTGTCTTCGGCTAGGCCATAGCTACTATTAAGATTTATAGACAACCACTTTGTTCTGTTTTCTGTATACCATTTGTAAAAATTTAGTCCTATTTTACTAGTATATCCCTGTATGGTGTTAAAAGAAATACCTCTACCAGGGCCTTTATAATTTAGCCTCCATTTATTAGAAGTGTTTCTGTAGGTGTATCCAATTAAAGGATCTGTAATACTAAATTTATTTGATACCCGATCTAGCGAATCAAGGTATGGTTTTGATCTTTTTAATTCTTGAAGACTGTCCTTTTTTATGTAATCATTAAGTTCTTCATCTGTGAGTGGCACAGGCCTTAAGGAGTTCCAAAAAACGCTATCTTTTTTATTGGCTTTTAACTCGAAAGATATTACTTCATTGCTAAAAGAGCGTTTATTAAAAATTGGACTAAAATTATAATTGTTGTATACACAGGTATACTGCCCTTGCCCATTTAAGCCCATAAACCCAAAGCCAAAATCAATGGTTTGAGATAGTTTTACCCAAAAATTTTGAGTGGTATCATATTTAAAATTTTGTTTAAAGACCAACTCTTTTACAAATGGAATTTGTAGCGCTGCTCCGGTTGTTGTTAACTCTATACCATACAACTGCCATTGGTCTTCTACTATGTAAATAACTCCTTTAAAAACGCGATCATTGGGCCTCTTAGGAATTACTTTTATCTTATTAATGAGTTTATTTCCTTGGTAGAAAACACCATCAAGTTTATAGTCATAATAATTAAATGCATTTCTGGCAACAGGAGAAACAATGGCAGTATTTAGAGCTATTGTGTTTTGATAAAATGAAAATGTTGATTCTTGAGCACTGTTAAAACTAAAGCCATTGTCATTACCACTTACTTTACTTGCTATAATACGCTCATTAAAATTTGTAGGTTGCTGGTAAGATATCTTTGAAATAGTTTCAGAAAGATATATAATACCGCTTCTTGTAGAGTCTAAAGATCCTTCAACACCTCTTATGGTTTGCCCTAGTATTTTTTTAGGCGCATTTTTCACCTTCCATACTCCTCTAGAATAAAAATCTGCTGTATATTCACTAATGTTAGCTAAATTTTCTTTTTGGCGGCTAATGGTAGCTCTTATTATGCGATTAGCAGGATCTTCATTGGTATTTATTACAACTTCTTGTAAAGAGGTGGTCTCTGGCTCTAACCTAATGTTAAGTATGTAAGGGAAGCTTTCAACAGCAATTTTTTTAGTAACAGTTTTGTAGCCTAAAAACTGATAGACAATAGTATGGTCTCCTTTGTCTTGTATTGAAAGTTTATAATTACCATCATCATTAGATGTGGTGCCTGTGTAAGAGTTTTCTAGGTAGATATTAACATAGGGTATCGCCTTAGAATTGGAGTCTGTTATTTTTCCAATAATTTGAGCTTGCCCAAGAGTAATGATGTTTAATAAAAGCAGGGTTACTAAGTATTTCATAGGCTTTTTTTATACTGACGAATTACTTTTAATAGTGTTACTCTTTTTGTTGAACTTTACTTTGGCATCCCGATACTATGGGGCTAGTTGTTGAAACTTTTTTTAAGCCTGCTTAAATCTCTTTTATTGTCACGGTCTTTAATATCATCTCTTTTGTCAAACTCCCGTTTTCCGCGGCATAATGCTACTGTTATTTTAGCAAGGCCTTTATCATTGGTAAACAAGACTAATGGAATAATGGTGAGCCCAGATGTTTTTACATTTTTATACAGCTTTTTTAATTCTGTTTTATTTAGTAGTAGTTTACGCTCACTCTTTGGGTTGTGATTAAAATGAGTTGCATGGCTATATTCTTGTACAGTCATATTAATTACAAATAATTCTCCCTTTTCATTAAACTCACAAAAACTCTCCGCAATGGAGGCTTGACCTTCTCTAATTGCTTTTATTTCTGTGCCTACAAGTACAATACCAGCTGTGTATTTATCTAAGATTTCATACTCAAATCTAGCTTTTCGGTTTTTTATTTGTATGTTTTTCTGAATGGCCATGTTGTAAAAATAGAACTTATAAAGGGGATTGTACAATGAAATTTAATTAACCTTTTCTCTTTTTGCAGTTGGTTTGTTTTTTTTAAGAGTAACTATAAAAAGATCGTTATTGTCCTGGTCTGGTATCTCTTCATATTTTTTTTCTCCAAGTAGGGTGTTTACCAGCTTTGGGGTGGTGTTGCTATGTCCAACAATAACAATATTTTTACCTTTATTATTTGCTATAAATTTTTCTGTAATAAGCAGCTTTGGAGTGTAGCTAATAATCTCTAAGTTTTGCTCCTTAGCAATGGGTATGGCAGTTTGCCGTGTTCTTTTGTAATTTGTGCTATAAATTGCATCTATTTTTTTGTCTTTAAAAAAAACAGCCCATTTGTTTGCTCTCTCCAGTCCTTGTGCTGTTAGAGATGGGTTTTTGTTTGTAGGGTCGGTCCTGTCTTTTTCTGCATGTCTAAAAAAATAAAACGTACTGGTATTCTCTTTATCAAAAGGGATTTTTTTACTTGAGTCTTTGCATGATAAAAATAGCGAAGACACTACTATAAGTAGTAGTATGGTTTTAGTTTTTTTTAGGATATTCATAATTTATTTTTGTGTAAATGTAAAAAATCTAATTTAAAAGCAGTGTATAAAAAAAGCCGCTTATTGCTAAGCGGCTTTTTTAAAAATATTAAAAAGATTATTATTTTCTAATAAGCTTTTTTGTAGTAGTTACTCCATTTGTGATAGCATTTATAAAGTATGCTCCACTAGATAAACCAGATACGTCTAGCGTAAATTCTTTACTATTTGGTGTCATAGAAAGTACTTTTTGACCTAGCATGGTTACTATATGTAATGTAGTAATTGTAGTTGTTGATGAAATACTTACATTTCCATCTGCTGGATTAGGAGCAAATACAAATGTTGTTACATCTACATCATTTATTCCAAGAGTAGTGGTCGTAAAAGTAACTGGTCCAACAACATCACTAATGTTGTCGTTACCTCCACAATCTGTTTGGATATAAGCATCATAACTAAGACCTGGTATTAATCCTTGTGCGGTACCAGTTGTAGCTGTTGTATTTTCAAAAGCTACAGGTAAATCTACTTCTATATCTGCTCCTGCAATAAATACAGCCCAGTCATAAGAAATTGCTCCAAGTGCTGCATCCCAAGTAAGATCTGCAGTAGTTTCTGTAATGTTTACTACAGCAAAGTTTTCTACCTCTGGACAAGGTATTACAATAGGTGCACAGGTAACATCTGCAGCCCATCCTGTCTCTTGTAAACTTGAGTCTGAAGTAAACACAAAAGTAAGAGATCCACTTGGATCTGAAGATGTAAATGTATCACCTACAGACAGTAAACTATTAGGATCACTTGGCTGTCCACCGTCTCCACTTTCTTCACCACAAAGTGTTTGCGCAAGAACTGGGAAGGTAGTATCTGGTCCATTATAAACTGTTAGGTAATCCCAACATCCATCTTGTGTTCCAGCTCCAGTTGCAGATTCGATATCAACATAGGTGAAAGTAACTGTTACAACATCACCAGCATCATCTGGAGAAACAGTTGTTACAGTAGATTCATTAGCTAAATAATCTCCATCTACGCCACCTTCATCATAATAAGTGTCTCCACAACCTACAGGTGGTACAAAACAAGTAACATCTGCAGACCATCCAGTTTCTTGTACAGATCCGTCAGAGGTAAACACAAATGTTAACGCTCCACTTTCATCTGAAGATATAAATGTATCTCCTATAGATAGTATACTTCCTGGCTCACCGGCTTGTCCACCATCTCCACTTTCTTCACCACAAAGGGTTAAAGCTATAACAGGGAAAGTAGTATCTGGTCCATCATATACCGTTAAGTAATCCCAACATCCTCCATTGGGTCCTCCTGTTTCCAAATCAACATATGTAAATGTTACTGACACTGCCTCTCCAGGAACATCTGGAGTAATAGTAGTAACCGTAACTTCATTTGGTTGGTAGTTTCCAGCAGATCCACCAGAATCTAGAAATAAACCACCACACTCTGGTGCTGGGAATGGAGTTGTAAATGATAATAAATTTTCTTGTGAGAAACCATTGGTATCACAATCTGATACTAAATATGCATCATAGCCTGAGTCTAATGTTAATCCAGTTGCAATTGCAGTAACAATACCTGCTGCTAGAGTTTCTGTATAAACAGCAGTGTCTAGTGTTGGGTCTGCACCAGCATCAAATACACTTAAGGTATATCCGTTTACAGCTTCTGCTACAACATCCCAAGTAAAAGTAGCCTCTGTATCTACAGGGGTTGTAACCGCAAAATTACTAGGTGCAGGACATGCAACAAGTGTTGTGAAGATGTTAGGATCTGCTAGAGATATTCCTTCCGTATCACAATCTGCAATCACATAAGACTGATATTGAGTTTCTGGTGTTAATCCAGTTGCTGTTGCTGTTAGTGTTCCTGTTGGCACATTTTCTGTGTATACAGGTGTATCAACTGTAGGATCACTGCCTGCAACAAATACATTAACTATGTATCCAGTTGTAGCTTCTGCCACAGCGCTCCATGTAATTACTGCATCAAAAGCATTTGCTACTACTAAAACATCTAATGGTTCTGGACAAGCAGGTAGGGGAGTAAAAATTAATTCCCAGTCAAAGGGTGTGGTGTCTTGCCATCTGTCATCCCATTCTATAAGGTATTGTTGACCTCCTGTAACATTTATTTCTTCTATTGAAGATCCAAAACCGTTTGGAGCATCACAACCATCATCATCATTATCTACAGGTGTTAATACATCACAGCCATCTGTGTGAACAAATAACCTTGTGTCTACAGCACTAGGGTCTGAAATACAAGAGTTAATATTAATAGTACCACTCTCTATTGGTGTATAGCTATACCATAGGGCATCTGTTCCACCATCTTGTGAAGCACCGCCAGAATCTGCTACAATAAACACATCATTATAAATTCCTGGTATTACCACTGCAGCATCTGCGCATGTTGTACCACCAACGTTAAGGTTTACTTGTCTTAGATTATCCCAGTAGTAAGTTTGAGTTGCTGGGTCTACTACATTAAAGTTCATAAATATAGTTACAGACTCAAAGGTTAGATCTCCTTCATCACTAAAATCGAACGATACCGTTTCCCATTGTCCAGTTGCAGTAGTCGTAGCTGCTCTCTCTGAGTTTACTCCAGTGGTAGCATTTTCTAATTTTAAAAGTACAGGTATGTTTGGTACAGAAGACCATACCACCATATTAAATCCTTTTTCTAGTGCAATATCAATGTTAGTATCTAAACCAAAGTTTACACCTGCAAATCCTGCATTTGCAGGAACTGTGTTTTCTGCTACTGTGGCAGAAGTATTAACTCCAGTTATATCTGGATTTGCAATAGCTTGGGTAAATGAACCGTTAAAATCATTAAATACAGGAAATTGGTTTTCTAGTGTTACAGGTAAAACAACTGGATCTGGAAGAGGTGTCCATGTTAGTTCCCAATCAAAAGCATCATTACCCCATCTATCATCCCATTCTATTAGATATTCTACTCCTGCTGTTACTGCAACATCTGAAACGAGAGATCCAAAAGTATTTGGAGCATCACAGCCATCATCATCATTTGCAAACGGTGTTAAGGCGTCACAACCATCTGTGTATACCCACAATCTTGTGTCTATGCCATCTGGATCAGAGCTACAAGAGTTAATATTAATAGTACCACTCTCAATAGGTGTGTAGCTATACCATAAGGCATCTGCAGCATCACCTTGAGAGGCGCCACCAGATCCGTCAATAATAATTACATCACTATACACTCCAGGAGTTACTATAAGTGCATCTGCACAAACAATGCCACCAGTTGGAGCTGGAGTGAATGTTAATTCCCAATCAAAGGCATCTGTACTCCATCTGTCATCCCATTGTATTAAATATTCTTGCCCAGAATTAACTGCAGCCTCGGTAATTAATGATCCAAAACCGTTTGGAACATCACAACCATCATCATCGTTAGCTACTGGTGTTAATACATCACAGCCATCTGTATATACAAATAACCTTGTGTCTATTCCAGCTGGGTCAGAGGCACAAGAATTAATGTTAATTGTACCATCTCCCTCTGCAAGATAACTATACCACATGGCATCTGTTCCGCCAACTTGTGTGGCGCTACCAGAACCTATTGTAATTGCAGCATCATTGTAAATACCAGGTGTTACTAACACTGCATCTGCACAAGTATCACCACCATTTTGAGCGCTCGTTTGCCACCCAAATGAGGTAGCTAAAAGGAGCATTGATAAAATGTAAATTCTTCTCATAATCTTAAATATTAATTAGAAATTGTTTGTTTTATATTTCCAGCTAATTTAACAATAATCTTCCTGTAATTAACTATAGAATAAAAAAAAATAGGGAGGGTTAAAATGCCCTCCTTATTTTTTTATTGATTTGTTTTTTAGCATTAACTCAAGGCTAAACGAAATTTAAAAGACAAAACAAAGGGGAGACTTAAATAAGCCTCCCCTTTGTTGAAATTATTCTACTATTGTTTATGAAATTATTATTTATTCATATTATAAACTTAGTTTAGAATTTACTTCTTAATAACTTTATGCCAAGCTGTTTTGCCATCTGCAGAAACTTCCATAAGGTAAGTTCCAGTTACTAAGTTAGCAACATCTAATTGAGAACTTGTTGCATTTATGTTTTGATCAATAACTTTTTGACCTAACAGATTGTAAATAGCTACTGTTTCGATATTCTCTGTAGCAGTTAAGTTAATAACATCACTAGAAGGGTTTGGATAAAAAGTAAAACCTTCAATCGTAGCGTCTGCAAGACCAAGTTCTATTGTAGTAAATGCAACTCCTTCAGAAAAAACATATAACCCCTGGTCTAAACTACAGAGAGAAACAACAACAGCTTCATACATGGTATTGCTTGATAATCCAGTAGCAGTATCCATAAGGGTTCCTGCTGGAAGTATCTCCCCTCCATATACAGGATCATCAATTGTAGGATCACTGCCTGGAAGAAATATCCCTACTGCATAACCATCAAGTGCTGTAGCCTCATCGTTCCAAGACACAACCGCAGAAGTCTCTGTAATATCACTAATTGTTATTCCAGTTACTGGATTACAACCTAATGCTATTGTAGTAAATGGAACTCCATCAGAAATTACAAATATACTCCCATCCTCATCACACAGAGAAACAACAAAAGCTTCATACATGGTATTGCTTGATAATCCAGTAGCAGTATCCATAAGGGTTCCTGCTGGAAGTATCTCCCCTCCATATACAGGTTCATCAACTGTAGGATTACTGCCTGCAAGAAATACACCAACTACATAACCATCAAGTGCTGTAGCCTCATCGTTCCAAGACACAACCGCAGAAACCCCTGTAATATCACTAATTGTTATTCCAGTTACTGGATTACAATTTGCTGCTACAGTAGTTTGTACTAGGTTGTCCCAGTAGTATGTCTGAGATGCTGGATCTACAACAGTAAAGTTCATAAACACAGTTACAGATTCGAAAGTTAAATCACCTTCAGCGCTAAAGTCAAAAGAGATTGTTTCCCAAGCACCTGTTGTGGTTGTTGTAGCCGCTCTTTCTGCGTTAACACCTGTAGTAGCATTCTCCAACTTTAAAAGTACAGGAGTATCTGCAACAGGAGACCAAACAGTCATTGTGAATCCTTTTAATGTAGAGATATCTAGATTTTCAACTGCAAAGTTAACACCCGCAAAACCTGCGTTAGCTGGCACTACATTTTCTGCAACTGTTGCAGAATCGTTAGCACCTGATGCATCTGGATTTGCAATTACTTGCGTAGCAGATCCGTTGAAATCATTGAATACTGGTAATTGACCATCTTCAAAAGTTATAGGTAATACATCTCCACCATTTTGTGCACTAGATTGCCAAACAAATGAGGTAGCTAAAAAGAGCATTAATAAATTTAAAATTTTTCTCATAATAAAATTTAGTTTATAATTTTTTACAAATTTAGGGTTTTTATCTAAGCTGTAAAATACGCTTAAGAGCGTATTTTAAGACATTAAATAAACTTAAAAGACAAAAAAAAGGGGAGGCTTAAATAAGCCTCCCCTTTTAAAATAGTTAACTATTAATTACTCTTTAATAAACTT
>CAJWPZ010000006.1 GCA_913045325.1 uncultured Flavobacteriaceae bacterium
TAAGACCCATAACAATGGCTTTAAAGGCTTTGGAAATCACACGTCCATTTTTTATTGGACACCTAATGGCTACACTTACAATGTTGGTGGTTGGAAGTATATTAATTAAAAAATATGACTACATTGGAATGGCTATATCTTTTGCCTCAGCTATTGCTGTCTTTTCAATTATCATTGTTGGATATTACAAGAAAAATAACGCCGTTAACACCATCAATAGTTAATGCTACTGCTTAAAAAAACATATCAAGCTTTTTTTATTTTAGGAGTTTTTCTAATTCCTTTTAATTCTGACATCCCAAAATGGATGGGCTTCTTGGGGGAATACAGCTCAGATTCTTCTCCCTTGTTTTTTATCATTTCATTTATTTTTTTACTAGTATACCAATTAAAATCTGGGAAGATATATATCCCTTATCGTACCATTGAGTATCAACTTTTAATGCTCTTCATTGCTGTGTTATTTTTTGTTACACTATTAAATATGCATCATATTATAGATTATTATTTTAAGCAAACCTCTGGAACAATGCGTTTTGTTAGACAAATGATTGCGTTATTAATCTCTTCCGGAGCATTCCTTTACACGTTTTTAAACGTAGGAAAAGATTTTGGGGCACTCCCATTTTTCTTTCTCTTGAGAAAAATATTTTTAATAAGTTTTGTGTTGGTTTTTTGCTGTGGATTTGTGGAGTTTTTGATAGTGACCTTTAATTTGACTCAACTACGCCCAATTTTTGATCTTTTTGATATGTTCCCTTTTGTCAATACACGGCTTGACTTTAAGCTAACCCGTGTTTCATCTTTAACTTATGAGCCACCGGCACTAGGAACTTATTTGATCACTGCTGCTGGATTTTTGTTTTCTTATATTCTTACTGGAAAAAAAATCATCAGGTTTTTACCTTTTGTTCTATTAGTCTTTTTGGCAATAGTGTCTAAATCAAGAACTGCCTTTGTAGTGATTCTTTTACAGGCTTTTGTTGGGGTAGTCTTAACGTATATCTACTATAAAGATTTCAGAAAACACTTTAACATAGCCTTGCTTTTTACAGTTATTGGGGTTGCTTCAGTATCCTTTGTTTATAGAGCGGCTGTCACAGAGGCCATACAGGAGCGTATTTCTTCTTTTGACTTTACAGACACAAAATTTAGTCAAACAAATAATTCTGTTTCAAATAAATCACGCCTTGGGATACAAACGGCAATGATTCAAACAATAAAAGAGTATCCAATCTTTGGAACTGGATGGGGGCAACAGGCCTTTATTTCAAGGTATCACTATCCTAATTGGGCCCTAAAAAACAATTATGAATTTACCGCCAGGTATAGAAATCAATTCGACAAGTCATTCCCTCCTGGATTTAATTTATACCTAAGAATTGCCGCAGAGGCAGGAATGGTGGGTCTAATTTCTTTTTTGCTATTTTTATTTGTTATCGTATACAACACCACGTTTTGGTTCAAAAAAGACACTCAAACCAAATTTATACCAATTGTCCTGCTAATAAGTTTTGTTGGATATATTTTTAATTGGCTACAAATAGACAGCTTTAAGCTTTATGGATTTTGGCTATGTCTTGCCCTTTTTATCTTATACAAAAACAGGAAGCTAGACACAAACCACTAACAACGTATTATTTCTCTAGGGTTTGGGTAAAATTTAACAGCGACCTGTCAATAGTTTCTGCAAGTCTTTTTGGGGCTATATAAGGTGTTTCTAAATGACGTACAACCTCTTGTAATGTTTCACTTGGAGATATTTCGCCATCCATAACACGCAGGGCTTTGTGTTGCCCAACATCATCTAAGAAGTCTGAACATTTTCTATGATATTCTATTAAAACAAAGGGGACATTGGCATAACAGGCAAAAATACTAGCATGTAATCTTGTCGAAATCATAAAATCACACCTAGATATTTCATCCCAAGTACTCTTAATATTCGGTGTGTATGGGTAAATGCTATACCTTTTTGGATCTACTGCTGCTAGCAACTCATTTGTAGGGTCGGTGTCTCCAAAAGATTCATTTCCGTTAATTATAAATACTTTTAAAGTGTAGTTTGTTTGTTTTATCAAAAGATCAATAAGCTGTTTGAAATAACTATTTCTTTTGGTCTGTTTTAATAAATCGCCTCCCGTATACTGCTCATGATTACAAATGCTAATACCAATTGTTTTAGCGGTAGTTTTCACGCTTTTATCTATAGGAGTATAGTTATACATCATTGGCATAAGCGCCGCCAAATCGAAAGAGTTTACTACGTTTGCTGTAAGATCCAGGGAGGAAACATAATCATATGATCGTTGGTCTCTTAAGGAAATAAAAGCGAGTTGTTTTAAATATTTTTGGACCTGTTTTTCCTCTTTTATAGATTTGAACGGCCCAACCGAAACTCCCATAGCACCAAGTTTGAGTTTGTTGTTATATTTAGAAATAATTCGGGCAAGAGCCTTATTGCTATGAAAAGGAAGTTTACTGAAGGTAGAGCCTCCAGCCGAAATCATATAATCGGAGTTTTGTAACTCTTGGAAAAAAGAAACCCTGTCTAACCCTTTACCTTTAGATGATTTTGCCTTAATAGCGTGAACAGTTTTAGGTAGTTGTGCTCCAATGAAAACGTTGTTTTTACAAGACCAGAATTTTTGTGCGCCCCAAGAAGAAATCTCCACAAATGCATCATCTCCTGCATTTTTAAATCCGTAAAACCCTTCGTAAGTGATTTTCATACCCGTAATTTATGGTAAAGAAAAGAATTTAGAACCATAAAAATCACTTCTTTCCAATTATTTATTTGTTTTCAAGTGAGTAAAATGATAATGAATCAAATTGGTATATTTACAAAACAAAAAGCTGTAAAAGATTAAATAAATGAGCCAAGTAATAAGTGTCATAATACCGGTTTACAACTCACAGGATACTATTGAGCTTGCCTTAAAATCTGTCTTGGCACAAACTCAAGGCCGCTTTGAAATAATCCTAATTAATGATGGTTCTACAGACGCAACTAAAGCTATTATTGAATCATTTGTTATACACAATAAAGCACATAAAATCTTAGTTTATAATAGAGAGAATTTTGGTGTGTCTATCAGCAGAAATTTTGGTTTAAAAAAAGCAAGTGGCTCACTAATTGCATTTTTAGACAGCGATGATGCTTGGCATCCAGAAAAAATAGCAAAGCAGTTAGAAATTTTAAGTGCCGATGCCTCTATCGATCTTTTAGGCACCAATAGAGATGGACAAGAGTTTAAACGGTTTTTTAGTTTTAAAATCAGTGAGCTAATGAAAATTTCTCCAAAACTATTATTATATAAAAACTTTTTCATGACCTCTTCTCTAATTTTTAAGAAAAGCATTATAGATAAGGTGGGGTATTTTAATGAACACATGAACCACTCAGAAGACTGGGAATATTGTATTAGAATTGCACAGCACTTTAATGTTCATTTGTATAATAAAAGCATGGTGCAATCAATTTCAGGAAAGGCAATGTTTGGTGAATCTGGATTGAGTGCAAATTTAGTAAAGATGCAATATGGAGAGTTGTCAAACCTAAGACTTGGTTATAGATTAGGGGTTGTATCGTTTTTTGAGTATTTATTTTTAAACCTATACTCTATCATAAAATTTGTAAGAAGAGTATTAATTAGCATTTTAAGAAAACTATCGTAATGAACATTAAGCTAGCCTCTATATATCATTACCTGTTTTTAATATTGTGCTTTGTAATTCCATTTCAAAAAATATCATCTGCATTACCTAACATTATTTTAATTGGATTGGTTGTATTGTTCCCTTTTGTCGTGCTTAAACAACACATTAAAAGATTAAAAACCCCTGAAGTATATGTATATGTTGCCTTGTTTTTATTTCTAGTGATCAACATGCTTATTTTTCAAGATATTGGTAAGGAAATAAATATTATTAAAAAAATAGCCACCCCAATAATCATTCTATTACTGTATGCGCCAATTACAAATGTTACCAATATAAAAAAGACCCTTATTCTATCTTGTTTTACGGCAATTGTAATTAGCACCGTACGCATTGCTTTATTTTATTTTTCTGAAACTTCATTCAGTTTTTCAAATGGTGCACTTGTAGATGAGCTATTGATAATAGATAGATTATATCTAGGTTTTATGTGCATTATTAGCATTGTGGCTTCTGTAAGTCTAATTGAGGCCCGTGTGGTTAAATATAGATTGCTGCTGGTTATTAATATTTCTGTCTCCATATTTTTTATTCTATTAGCCTCAAGTAGGATCGCTGTTTTGTTGTTACTACTGCTTTTTTTGTTGAAGATTTTATATGCTAAAAAAAAGGTGTTGTATGGTTTAATTTTTATAGGCCTTATGACAGTAACGGCGAGTGCTTTTGTTGTAAATAAAAATCTTGGGGAACGCTTTTTTTACACACAAAGCAAAGCAAGTGGGAAAAGTTATTTTGAGCTACTAAAAAGCTGGGAGGCTAGAGTTGTTATTTGGGATTGTGGTGTTAATATCCTGTCTAGCCAAACCCCTATTTTAATTGGGAACGGGTTTTATGGCACCAAAGACAAGTTGTTAGAGTGCTATAAAACAACTATAGATAGAAAAGAAAAAAGAGACTATTTTGTAAGCAAGGGTTTTAACCCTCACAATACATTTTTAGACTTCTTGCTTAGTTATGGAATTATTGCTTTTTCTCTTTTTGTAATACTTATGGGACTATTTTTTAAAAGGGTTCGTTTTTCCTACACCCAAACCGCTTTATTTGTCTCTCTGCTTTGTTTTTCATTGATTGAAAGTTACTTTCAAAGACAGCTTGGAGGTTATTATTTTGGTTTTATATTTATCCTTTTGCTTTTTAAGGAGTATCTTCCTAAAAACAAATAGAAGGCATTGTTTTAGGGTTTAAAAACAATAGAAATAATATACATTAATAAAAAATTTGACCTCTAGGTATGGTTACAAAAACTAAAATCTTATTTATACTTCATGCCGTTGGAGGTGTTGGTGTGTGGCTTAGAATTATTCTGCCTCAACTTAACCCAGAGCTCTTTGATTTTGTTGTCATTCACGGAAAAACAGATACAGATACTGCATTTACAGACAAAAATGGTAATCTCGTTAAAACCTACACCACTACCATAGACAGAAACATAAACATTTCTAAAGATTACAAGGCCATTAAAGATTGTGTGGCGTTTATAGATAAAGAAAATCCAGATGTTATTCATTGCCATAGCTCAAAGGCAGGTGTGATTGGAAAAATAGCTGGAGCCATTAAAAAAAAGCCAGTTTTTTACACTCCACATGCGTATTCTTTTTTAAATAGTGAAAGTGTTTTAAAGCAAAAAATATATCTCGGTATAGAGCAATTACTCTCTAAATTTAACAACAAAGTATTGGCGTGTTCTGTGTCAGAAAAAAATAGAGCCATCAAAGAGGTAGGGCATAAAAAAAACAAGGTGCTTGTGTTTGAAAATGGCATTAAACCCATACCGAAAACAACACCTTTAAGCATCAACAAAACTTGGCCAGACAGATATATCTGTTCTGTTGCTAGACCCTCTTTTCAAAAAAATGTAGAACTCACCATAGAGGTTATGCGCCAAGTCCAAGAAAAAATTCCAGCCATTCATATTGTTATCATGGGGGTTGGATTCCATTCTCCTAATCTTGAAAAGGTTACAACTCTTATTAAATTATATGGCCTTGAAGAAAATGTAACACTTTTGCCCTGGACTGAGCGTGAAGATGTTTTTCATATCATTAACAAGGCATCCCTCTATATATCCACGGCAAGATACGAGGGCTTGCCCTATGCTGTGATTGAGGCAATGGCTCTAAAAAAATCTTTTGTTGTTACAGATGCAGACGGAAACAGAGATTTAATTGAAGATGGAGAAAATGGATACCTTGTAAAAGATGAAAACAGTACAGCTTTTGCCACAAAAATAATAGCACTTATCCAACACAATGACAAAAGGGTTTTATTCGAAAATAAATCAATAGAAAAATTTAACGCTAGGTTTAATATTGAAAATACAATTCCCCTTTTAGAACAAATATATTTGAAGGAAGCATTAAATTAAATTAGAATCAAAATAGTATCTTTACTCTAGAAACAAAAAAGTTAAAACAGCAATAGTTATGAGAATTTTACTTGCTTCCATATACCCTTTTGCGTTTATGCTATTATTTGTCATCATTCCCTTTGATGATTATATCCGTGCATTGCCTAACATTTTACTAATTGTGCTTACCATTTCTTTTCCTGCAATCATTAAAAGAGAGCATTTTCAAAAAATCAAAAAGGTTCCCTTGTTTTTACTCTTGCTTTTCTTTGGATATATTATAACAAATAGCCTTATTTCTGGTAGGTTTGACACAGATCTTAGCATCCTAAAAAAAATAGCCATCGCTATTGGGCTTGTTATTTTATACCTCCCGATCCAGTATGATAGGAAGGTTCAAAAGGCTGTTATTTTCTCTTCCATTGCGGCCATTGTTTTCTCTATTGTTAGTATTGTATACAGTGCAAACACTAATGTAAACTTTGAATTTGGAGATAGCCGCATGATGATTGAGGCATTGCTTGTAGATAGGTTATACCTGGGGCTTATAAGTGTGCTTAGTATTTTATTTTGCTACCGCTCTATGCGTAAAACATACCATCCTCATAACGCCTATTATTTGGGTGCTATTGCTATAAATGTGCTTTTTATTGTATTGGTGGTGTCAAAAATTGCAGGTATTGTACTGTTTTGTTTGCTGTTAATTCGTCAAGCATATGGAAGTAAAAAAAGCATGCGTATTGCTATTGCTACAGCATTTTTAGGGGCCTTAGTGGCGGGCTTGTTTTTTCTAAAGTCTCAGCAACAGACAAACGCAGGTCCTGTTTCTTTTTCAACTTTTTTAAATAACAACTTTGGAGCCTCAAACACCTCTCAAACTAGACTCATAACCTGGAGGTGCAGTATGGATGTGTTACAAAACAGTTCCATAGGTCTCACAGGAATTGGTTTTAAAGCCACCAAAGACAAGCTAGTGGAGTGTTACCAAACTGCAATAAAGAGCCCAGAAAAAAAAGAAGTGTTTACCTCACAAAGGTATAACAGTCATAATCAGTTTTTAGATATTCTACTTAGTACTGGGTTTGTGGGGCTGTTTTTAATGTGCTTATTTTTAATTTGGAGCTTTATGAAAAATAGAGCGTACTTTTTTCAAACCGCTATTTTATGCACCTTTATAGCCTATGGCCTGGTAGAAAACATATTTCATCGTCAAATTGGAGCCTATTATGTGGGGCTTATGCTAATTATTGTGTTGGCAAACAGCTCCTACAAACAAATCGATGCGCCAAAAGAGGTCTAAAAACCTAGTAAAGTGTATTTTTGCAATACATTGAGAGGGCTAAAATATCGAAAAAATAACAGTACATTCTGCAAGTTGTAGAATAACATACATATGAAAAAAACAGTTTTAATTACAGGTGCAGCAGGTTTCTTAGGGTCACACCTTTGTGATAAATTCATCAAAGAGGGCTACAGGGTCATTGCCATGGATAATCTTATCACTGGAGACAAACGTAATATAGAGCATCTGTTCAAATTAGAAGATTTTGATTTCTACCACCATGATGTTACAAAATTTGTACATGTTGCTGGAGAGGTAGATTATATTCTACATTTTGCATCTCCTGCAAGCCCCATTGATTATTTAAAAATCCCAATACAAACCCTTAAAGTAGGATCACTGGGTACTCATAATTTACTTGGTCTTGCCAAGGATAAAAATGCGCGCTTTATGATTGCATCCACCTCTGAGGTGTATGGAGATCCTTTGGTGCATCCTCAAAAGGAAACATACTACGGAAATGTAAACACCATTGGCCCACGTGGGGTATATGATGAGGCAAAACGTTTTCAAGAATCAATCACCATGGCCTACCATCGTTTTCATGGTATGGAAACCCGTATTGCAAGAATATTTAACACCTACGGCCCTAGAATGAGACTTAACGATGGGCGTGTTATTCCAGCTTTTATAGGTCAAGCGCTTCGGGGAGAAGATTTAACAGTGTTTGGGGATGGTATGCAAACCAGAAGTTTTTGTTATGTAGATGATCAAGTAGATGGGCTCTACAAACTGCTTTTAAGTGATTACAGCGATCCTGTAAACATTGGTAATCCACAAGAAATAACCATACTAGATTTTGCCAAGGAGATTATTAAATTAACCGGTACCCAGCAAAAAATAGTGTATAAAGAATTACCCAAAGATGATCCGCTACAGCGCGAACCAGATATCACACTGGCCAAAGAACTTTTGGGCTGGGAACCAAAAATGTCTAGAGAGCAGGGTATGAAAATAACCTTTGAGTATTTTAAAGGCTTGACAAAACAAGAGCTCTTTAAAAGTGAGCACAAAGATTTTTCAAAACACATAAGGTCTTAAGGTATATGATTTTTAAAAGAGGTAGATATTCAGGGTTTTTAAGGCCCATATCCTATGGTATTGATTTACTTGTAATTCATGGCCTTGCCTTTTTATTATTTGAAGAAAGTTCTGCCTTCACTAATTATGTATTTTACATGTCTATTGCCTGGATAAGCAGTTCAATAGCCATACGGTTTTATGAGATATATCGGTTTACCAGGTTTAGTAATATTTTGTCTGTGGCCATCAAACAAGCCCTGGTTTTTTTACTACTAGTATTTGCATTTTTTGGTTTCTACTCAGAGCTGCAAGAGCCTACTAGTGCTGTTTTAAAATATATAGGGGTAGTAATGGCGGCGGTGTTTTTAATCAAGATTTCTATTTATTATTTGCTCAAAAAATACAGGCGTTTACTTGGTGGAAATATTAGAAGAGTGGTTATTCTTGGAGCTAATGATAAAACAAAAGAGCTGGAAAACTTCTTTACTCAAAATGCTGAATATGGATACGCTCTTGTAAAAAGGTATGATGTACAGCACGATAAAGAACAACTCCTTGAAGCAATTTTCAAAGAAATATCTGACAGTAATGTAGATGAGATATACGCATCTGTCAACGCCCTTAGCGATGGGTGTATGGCAAAAGTAATTGCTTTTGCAGACAATAATTTAAAGGTTTTAAAATTTCTGCCAGACAACAAAGAGATTTTTGGCAAGAAACTTGACTTTTCCTACTATGGGTACTT
Source organism: uncultured Flavobacteriaceae bacterium (assembly GCA_913045325.1). Lineage (GTDB taxonomy): Bacteria > Bacteroidota > Bacteroidia > Flavobacteriales > Flavobacteriaceae > Patiriisocius. Next base: position 9,178 of record CAJWPZ010000006.1, read on the forward strand.
GCCTATTTTATCGCTAAGAAAAATACCAACAGATGAGCCTTTTAACAAATTTATAAAACGAGCTTTTGACATCTTTTTATCTTTATTTGTTATTGTTTTTATTGTCTCATGGTTAACTCCCATACTCGGTATTTTCATTAAATTAGAATCTAAAGGGCCTGTTTTTTTCAAGCAAAAAAGAAACGGTCTAGACTACAAAGAGTTTTACTGTTATAAATTTAGGTCTATGACACCAAGTTTAACCGCAGATTTATACCAAGCAACCAAAGGAGACACTAGGGTTACAAAAGTGGGGCGTTTAATTCGTAAAACCAGCATGGACGAATTGCCTCAATTTATAAACGTACTCAAGGGAGATATGTCTGTGGTGGGGCCAAGACCTCATATGGTAAGTCATACCCATATGTATGCAGAGAAAATAGATAAGTTTATGGTGCGTCACTTTGTAAAGCCTGGCATTACTGGTTTGGCGCAAGTGAGCGGGTATAGAGGAGAGGTTGAGACAGACTCAGATATTATAAACAGAGTAAAGTGCGATATCTTTTATCTAGAAAACTGGTCTATTATTTTGGATCTTAAAATTGTCTTTAAGACCGTTTATAACGCCATTAAAGGAGAAGATAAGGCCTACTAAATTCACTTTATATAATATTGCTTTGGTTTAAAACACCTGGCAACATCTGTTTGCAAACGGCTAATAATTACTATCTTTAACCTATGGAGAAATCATGTCCAGAGTGTGGTGGTAAAATTATGGGGCGCGCAGATAAAAAATTCTGTAGTGATGGCTGCCGTAACTCTCACAACAACACCTTAAATAAAGACAGTAGCAACCTAGTTAGAAATATTAACAACCGGTTGCGCAAAAATTACCGCACATTAAAAACCTTGAACAGTAAAGACAAGACCAAGGTAAAGAGAGAAACACTTGTAAAACACCAATTTAACTTTAAGTACTATACGTCTGAGTACATAACAAAAACAGGGTCTGTTTATCGTTATGTGTATAACCAGGGATATTTAGAGCTTGAAAATGACTGGTTTTTACTTGTAAAGGATGAAAGCGCTATGTAAACAGCATCTTTGGTTGTTTTTTACTTTAATTTTTAAACACTCTATACCATGAAATACATTAGTGGGGTTGCCTCGTTTGTTATGATACTCTTTTTGGTTTGGTTAAGCTTCGATAGCTTGTTGCCTTCTAAGGCAACTATAGCAACAGCTCCACTTACAGAGTTCTCTGCACAGCGCGCACTAGTGCCACTTGTGCAAATTGCAAAGGCGCCACATTACCACGGCACCGATGAGCACACCCGTGTTCGTGGTTTTATTGTCTCTGAACTAGAAAAACTAGGTCTGGAAACACAGCTGCAAGAAGCCTTTGTTTTAAGTAATAATAATAAAAGACTAGTTAGACCAAAAAATATTGTTGCTAGGTTAAAGGGTACAGAATCAGGAAAATCTCTGGTGCTATTATCTCATTATGATAGCGCACTGGTGCCCTCTTTTGGAGCGAGTGATGCAGGAAGCGGTGTGGTAACTATCCTAGAGAGTTTACGCGCCTATAATGCCAGTGGTAAAAAACCTATCAATGATATTATTGTTGTTTTTACAGATGCAGAAGAAATTGGTTTGGTTGGAGCATCACTGTTTGTAGAAAAACATCCTTGGGCAAAAAACGTTGGCCTTGTGCTTAACTTCGAAGCCAGAGGTAGTGGTGGGCCAAGCAACATGATTGTAGAAACCAATGGCGGAAACACCAATCTTATTAAAGCCTTTGCGGCAGCAGATGTTTGCTATCCTGTAGCATCATCATTAATGTATAGTGTGTATAAAATGCTTCCAAATGACACCGATTCTACCGTTTTTAGAGAAGACGGTGACATAGAAAGTATGTTTTTTGCCTTTATCGATGATCACTATGACTACCACACTGCCAACGATACAGTAGAAAATCTAGATATAGAAACCTTGCAACATCAAGGAAGTTATCTGCTTCCTTTGCTACACTATTTTGCAGAATCAGACCTAAGCAGCCTTAAGGCAGAGCAGGATTCGGTATATGTAAATATGCCTATAGTAACATTTATTTACTATCCATTTTCATGGATTTTGCCAATGCTTTGTCTTGCCTTTATTTTATTTTTTGTGGTATTAGGGTACGGATTCTCTAAACACAAGCTAGATCTGGGTGGTGTATTAAAGGGGTTTGCCCCACTGCTGCTATGTCTTACAGTTTGTATAATTATTGGAATTTTTGGTTGGAAATTACTCACCAACATATACCCACAATACCAAGAAGTGCAGCATGGTTTTAAGTATAATGGCCATGCATATATTGGGTTTTTTGTGGCCCTTTGTTTGGCTATTTTATTTAGGGTATACAGCTATTTTGGAAAACGCAGTAGTGTTGTAAATCTAGTAGCGGCGCCACTTTTTTTATGGCTAGTAGTTAATGTGCTTGTATGTGTATTTTTAAAGGGTGCGGGCTTTTTTATAATCCCTGTATTTTTTGGGCTCCTTAGTTGGTTTTTACTTTTGAGATTTCAAACCCCACGTTTAATTGGCATGGCGCTACTAGCGGCTCCCGGGGTGTTTTTATTTGCGCCACTTATACAGTTTTTCCCAGTTGGATTGGGATCAGATCATATAGTTATTAGTTGTGTGTTTACTGTATTATTGTTTGGATTATTACTTCCTGTTTTTGGGTTTTTTAAGCTTAAAAAAGTGCTGTCTTACGTATTTTTAGTCTTGGCATTGGTGTTTTTTATAGTAGCGCATTCCCAAAGCTCTTTTTCTGAAATACGCCAAAAACCAAATAGTTTATCTTACTATAACAATCTTGACACCAAAGAGGCCTATTGGGTTTCCTATGATAAGATGTTGGACCCTTGGACAAAACACTATTTGGGGGAAGATCCAAAACCAGCATCAGCGTATATTGAAAGTGCGGCAGGAAGCAAATACAACACAAGCTACAGCTTTGCTACAAAGGCTCCTGTGGTGGCTATTCCAGAATTTAAACTAACTATTAACTACGATAGCCTCTATGGCGGTATGCGAGGGGTTAGCTTTACTATAATACCCCAAAGAGATGCCCATCAAATACGCCTATACACAGACAAAGAAGTTGTTTTTTCATCTCTGCAATTTAACGGGGTGAGCATTTCAATGAATGATCCATTAAAACAAGGCACTTTAAACAGACCCACCGATGAATTATTACGATACTACATTGCAGACTCAGACTCGCTGCAGGTGTCATACACCTTGCCAGAGAGTGAGCCTTCACCAATTTTTAAAGTGCTTGAATACGGTTTTGATTTAGTGAGCAATCCCCTGCTTAATGTGATGCCAAGAGCAAAAAACATGATGCCAAAGCCCTTTATAAATACAGATGCTGTGATTAACAAAAGGACTTTTAGCATACAAAAGGAGTAAAACGCACAAGAAACATTACAATAATTTTAAATTTTCAGCTTGAAAAAAACAATTGCAATTGCGGGATTAGGTTGGCTAGGAAAACCACTAGCCCAACACCTATCATTTTTAGGGCACACTATAAAAGGCTCTGTGACCTCTCAAAGAAAAGCCACGGCCTTACAGCAAAGTGGCATTGACACCTATGTAATTAATAGCACAGAAGACGGCCTGTACGGCGCTGCTCAGGGGTTTTTAAAACAGGTGGACACCTTGGTTATTATGATTCCGCCGGGTCTTAGAAAAAATACTGGGGCAGATTATGTCTTAAAAATGTCTCACTTATTGTCTGAAGTTTTAAAATCTAAGGTGGCCAACATTGTATTTATAAGCAGTACTTCTGTGTATAATGACACCCAAGGAAAAGTCACAGAAAAAGAAGTTCCGTTGCCTGAGACCCAAGCGGCAAAGCAATTATTTCAAGTAGAGCAGTTATTTTTTAACGCCCCTGGAATTAACACCAGTATTGTTCGCTTTGGAGGCCTTATAGGAGGCGCTAGACAACCCGTAAAGTACCTTGCGGGCAGGAAAGCATTAGAGGGCGGGGATGCGCCCGTAAACCTTATTCACAAAAAAGATTGCATTGGCATTATTTCTAATATTATAAAGCAGGATGCCTTCGGGCATATTTTTAATGGGGTGCACCCAAATCACCCAAAGAAAAAAGAATATTATTCTCAAAAAGCCAAAGAATTGGATCTCATTGCTCCAGAATTTTCACAATCAGAGGTTGACACTCAAAGCAAACAGGTTGATTCTATAAATCTAGAGGCTATTATTGGGTATCGCTTTAAAGAGATGATATAAGGTTACTTGTTATTATCTGTAGAAGATTTATAACCAGAGTATACTCGTTTTTTAAGTACTTCTTTTTCTTGAAGCTCGTTGTTTTTTACTTTATTGTCTTGAGTATCTTTTTCAAATTTTTCATTGATTTGAATAATCAAATTTGCAGTTGCCAAGTTCATCTGAGAGATAGCCTGCTGCATTGCCAAGGTGTCTAATCTGCCTTTATTGGCTTCTTGCTTTACAATAGCCGCTCTGGTCTTGGTAATAATAACCCTTGCATAAATGGGCTGGGTGTTTAAGGTGTCTGGAATATTTCTTGTTAAGGAGTCCATCCTAGAAACAAGCATGTTACTGCGTTGTTGAATTGTTTTTAAACTTGCCTGATTAATAGCCAAAACCTCTGTAATAAGATCATCAAAAACAGGCCATTGAGAAATGTAATTTTCAGAACTCTTAGAAAAATCTGGTAGCATAGCATCTGGTTGGCCAAATAATTTAGCATCTGTAACCTTTTCTGTCTTGGTTTGAGAGGCTGCCTGTTGGCTGTCTATACAGCTCAAAACAACAAACAGCAGACAGATACTAGAAAAAAAAAGAAATTCCCGTTTCATAAAACAATGTAATTACAACAAATATACCTTTTCTCTCACAAAGGGTTGTTTTTGAGTGTGCTTTATAGTGTTAAATAATGCTATATTTACATCAAAAATTGAACCTATAGTATGGAAAAAAGAATTTTAATCATTGGCGCTTCTGGACAAATTGGTAACGAACTTACCATGTACCTAAGGAATCTGTATTCAAATCAAAATGTGATTGCCAGTGATATCAGAGAGGCTAGTAACCAGGTTATGGAAAGTGGCCCTTTTGAAATTCTTGACGCCATGGATAGCAAGGCCATTGAAAAAATAGTAACAAACTATAACATTACAGATGTTTATCTAATGGCGGCTATGTTAAGTGCTACCGCAGAAAAGTATCCAAGCAAAGGGTGGGATTTAAACATGAGCTCGTTGTTTAATGTCTTAAACCTAGCCAAAGATAAAAAAATTGAAAAAGTTTTTTGGCCCTCTAGTATTGCTGTTTTTGGGCCCACTACGCCCAAAACCAACACTCCACAACACACCATAATGGAACCAGCAACAGTCTATGGAATTAGCAAACAAACCGGAGAGCGTTGGTGTGAGTATTATCATAAGCGCTATGGAGTAGATGTGCGTAGTATTCGCTATCCTGGCCTGATCAGTTACAAAACTCCTCCAGGGGGAGGCACCACAGATTATGCCATTGAAATTTTCCATAAAGCGTTAAAAGAAAAAAAATACACTTGTTTTTTATCGGCCCAAACCGCCTTGCCTATGATGTTTATGGATGATGCAATTAATGCCACTGTAAATATCATGCTAGCCCCACCACAGAAAATAAAAATTAGAAACGCATACAATCTAGCCGCACTGAGTTTTACCCCTCAAGAGCTTGCCGCTAGTATACAAAAACACATTCCAAAATTTACCATAGAGTATCAGCCAGATTTTAGACAAGCAATTGCAGATTCTTGGCCAGCAAGTATTGATGACGCTTTGGCAAGAAAAGATTGGGGATGGGAGCATCACATAACTCTTGATGCCATGACCAAAATCATGATTGACAATTTAAAATAAGACACTTCAATAAACAGGGGTTAATTCCAAAAAAGTACCGCGCATAAAAAAAGGCAAACGAGATGTTCACCTTTTTTTGCCCCAAATTTTACCATGAACTTAACCTACTTATGTTATGGTATGAATCAAATGTATGATTATTTTTATACTATAAAAGCAACTTCTATAGGTTTTGGATAAAGTGAGAATAAACCCGACAAACGACTTAAAAATTACAGCATTAGCAAGCAATTAGTCTTTAATATGCTCTTTCTGGATTTCCTTCAAAGAAATTAACGTACGCTTTATTGACAACTCTATTGCCTCCACTGGTAGGGTAATCTCCTGTAAAATACCAATCTCCTAAATTTTTAGGACAGGCTTTGTGCAAATCATCTACAGATTGAAATATCAATTTCACTTTGGTAGAAATACCCTCTTCTGTAATAATCTGGGCAATCTTATCAGATATTTGCTCATCTGTAAAAGGCGCGTATAGGTCTTTTACATGGTTTATAACCTCTGCATCTGCAAGTAAAAGTTGTTGTTTACATTTATGGTAAATCTCTTCTATTATTGCATCTGTCCCCTTGTCTTTATGCAACTCAACGGCAGCATTAAAAGCAACAAGTTTTTCCAATCTGGCCATATCAATTCCATAACAATCTGGATACCGTATTTGAGGAGCAGAAGACACAACCACTATCTGTTTAGGTTTAAGGCGGTCTAACATGCGTAAAATACTTTTCTTTAAGGTGGTGCCCCTTACAATACTATCATCTATAATCACCAAATTATCGGTTGGCTTAACAACACCATAGGTCACATCATATACATGTGCTACCAAATCATCTCTACTGCTATCATCTGTAATAAAGGTGCGCAGCTTAACATCTTTTATAGCTATTTTCTCAGTACGTATTTTATGAGCCTGTATCTCACTAAGGCGCTCTGGTGTAAGATTTTTTGCCTCTTTTAAAATAGCCGCATTTTTTTGTTTGTTAAGCTCGTTTTGAGCAGCGTCTAGCATTCCGTAAAAAGAGGTCTCTGCTGTATTTGGTATGAAAGAAAACACACTGTTTTCTGTGTCATGATCGATGGCAGATAATACTTTGGGCATAATCAATCTCCCTAGTTCTTTACGTTCTTGGTATATTTCGGCATCACTCCCTCGAGAAAAATAAATACGCTCAAAAGAACAACTCTTTCGTGGTAGTGGTGTTAGTATTTCTGAAATACTCATGCCTCCATCCTTTTTAAGAATCAGGGCATTTCCTGGATCAATCTCTTTTACATCGTCAAAAGCTACATTAAAAACTGTTTGTATTACTGGACGTTCACTGGCTACCACTACCACCTCATCATCTTTATAATAATACACCGGGCGTATACCTGCTGGGTCACGCAATACAAATGCATCTCCATGTCCCAAAAGTCCTGCCATGGCATAACCACCATCCCAGTTTTTTGCAGACTTCTTTAATATCTTTTCAATATTGAGGTTCTCAATAATATGGCCAGAAGCCTCTCTCTTAGACAGCCCTTTCTTTTTTGCTTTTTTATACAGCTTGGCAACTTCTTGATCTAAAAAATGACCAATGTTCTCTAGGATGGTAATGGTATCTGCCTTTTCTTTAGGGTGCATTCCTAGATCAATTAAATTCTGGAACAACTCTGTGGTATTGGTCATGTTAAAATTTCCAGCAATAATAAGGTTGCGATGCATCCAGTTATTTTGTCTTAGAAAAGGATGTACCGTCTCTACACTATTACCACCAAAAGTCCCATAACGTACATGTCCCAACATAAGCTCCCCTATGTAAGGAATCTCTTTTTTCTGGGCGGCAACATCGTCTTTAATGCCTGGATTTTTATCAAACTCTGCATTAATACGGTTGTTTATTTGGGCAAAAATGTCCTGTATGGGTTGAGATTTGTTAGACCTAACTCTACTAATGTAACGCTCTCCTGCCGTTGGGTCTAATTTAATACTTGCAAATCCAGCACCGTCTTGACCACGGTTGTGCTGTTTTTCCATCATTAAATACATTTTATTCACTCCGTAAAAAGCGGTGCCGTATTTCTTTTTATAAAAGGCCAAAGGTTTTAAAAGTCTAACCATGGCAATACCACATTCATGTTTTAAAGCGTCACTCATATTGGTTTCCCAGACAGTCGGGAATGGTATTAATGATTAATAATTGCAAGTATATAAAAAACGTCCCAAAAAATTGGGACGCGTTGTTATGATAATTCTAAATCGTATTGTGTCAAGCTCTTAAACTTTTGCAAACGCGAGTCAATCTCCTTTTTGGTTAATTGTTCCATGCGCTGTGTGCCAAATTTTTCTACACAAAAAGAAGCCAAACAAGAGCCGTAAATAATGGCTCTTTTCATGCTCTCAAAGCTGTAGTCTCCTGTTTTTGCTAAATATCCTGTAAACCCTCCTGCAAAAGTATCTCCTGCACCAGTTGGGTCAAACACCTCAGCTAGTGGCATTGCCGGAGCAAAAAACATCTCATCTTTATAAAAAATCAAGGCGCCGTGTTCCCCTTTTTTGATTACTACATATTTTGGGCCCATCTCCATGATTATTTTTGAAGCATTCACCAAAGAGTAGGCTCCAGACAATTGTCTTGCCTCTTCATCATTAATGGTAATTACATCTACCTTAGCGATTACTTTTTTAAGATCATCTAGGGCTATATCCATCCAAAAATTCATGGTATCCAAGACCACCATTTTTGGGTTATTCATTTGCTCTATCACACTCATTTGTACCATTGGGTGCAAATTTCCTAACATAACCACCTCTGCATCTTTGTAAGAATCTGGCACCACTGGAGTAAATGTTTCTAACACATTAAGCTCTGTAGCTAGGGTGTCTCTAGAATTCATGTCATTGTGATACTTGCCGCTCCAAAAAAATGTTTTACCATCCTTTACAATTTCAAGTCCTTGTGTGTTGATGCCTTTCCCTTCCAGCATTTGGATATCTGATTGCAAGAAATCTCCACCAACCACAGATACAATAGCTGGATCTATATCAAATTGGGCGCTAGAGAGCCCAATATAAGTTGCGGCACCTCCTAAAATTTTATCGGTTTTCCCAAAAGGAGTTTCAATAGCATCAAAAGCCACGGTTCCTACAATAACTAGTTTACTCATACAATTATTTCCAATAATTAAGATGTAAATTTAATCAATTAAATGAGAAAAAAGAAGTTTTATTAAACAGTCTAGCACATAAATTAAATCCTATAATTTTGATGTAGAAAAACCTAAAATATAGCGTTGGTACTTTCTTATTTTCTGCCAAAATCTGCAGGAATTTCTCCCCAGGCTTTGGTCTCCCATTTAACGATAAAAGTGGTATAAGAATTGTTTTTCAGCCATAGTTCTGCCCTAGATATAAGCTCAAAGATGACTTGGTTTTTTTTGGTTTTTTTTAATTTGGTGTTACACTTTTGTTTCTTTACCCAACCAATTGCAATTCTAGAGTCTGAATAAATAATACGGTCGCTTTTCTGATTTTTAAGAAATGCCAAGCCATGAACCAATGCCAAAAATTCTCCTACATTATTGGTAGCTTGATCAAATGGCCCTTGTAAAAACAATTGCCCGTGTGTTTGTGTGTCTACCCCGCGGTATTCCATGAGCCCTGGATTTCCGCTGCAGGCTGCATCTACCGCAATAGAGTATAGATTTGGTTGGCCGTATTGGGCTTTTTGAGAGGGAGTTAGGGCTTTGTTTTTTCCTGGCGTTTTACCTTTATAATCTTGGTAGCTTTTATTGTATGCTATTTTGGCAGCAGGCAAAGATTCAAAGCTCATGTACTGAGCTCCTGAGACGCCTTTTATGGCTTCTTGGCACTGCTTCCAGCTATGGTAAACCCCGGCAGGATTTCCAAACCAAACAACATAATATTTTTGTTTTTTTTGCGCCATGAATGCTACTATAGTGAGGGTTTAGTTAAAACATCCTCGATTACCTTAGGTAGCCACTGATGCTCTAGAAGTTGCACCTTTTGGGCAACATCTTGCGGGGTATCTTGTGGTGCTATTGTTGTCTTTTTCTGAAATATAACTTTCCCCTGGTCATAGTGGTTATTCACATAATGTATAGTAATCCCGCTGTGAGTCTCTTTGTTTTCTACTACCGCCTTATGTACATGGTGGCCATACATTCCTTTTCCGCCATATTTTGGCAATAAGGCTGGATGTATGTTTATGACCTTGTTTGGGTAGGCGTCTATAATAATTTCAGGAAATTTAAGTAAAAACCCCGCTAATACAAGTAGGTCTGGTTTGCGATTGTTTAACAAAGAAAGTAGGCCCTGGGGGGCTAGCATTTCAGCTTTAGTGAAAGACAAAGCCTCAATATTTAAATCCAAAGAGCGGGCTAGCACTTTAGCGTTTTTATTATTTGAAAGCACACAAACCACCTGGGCGTGTTTTGAGTTTTGAAAATATTTTATAATATTCTGTGTATTTGTGCCATTGCCTGAAGCAAATATTACAATGCGCTTCTTCATAGGTTTTGATTGGGTGCTTGCAGAAGTTATCATCAATAAATATCACAAAAGTAAGGCAATCGAGATACACTTCTATTAAAAATGTTAAATTTGGTTATAGATTTTTTTTTTAAAGTAGTGTTTTAAGTTAAAATATTTTATTTTTACCGCTTAATTAAAATTTAAAAACAAAGATTATGTCAGACATTGCATCAAGAGTAAAAGCTATCATCGTAGACAAATTAGGTGTTGACGAGAATGAGGTTGTTAACCAGGCAAGCTTCACCAACGACCTAGGAGCAGATTCACTAGATACGGTTGAGCTTATTATGGAATTTGAAAAAGAATTTGATATCCAAATTCCAGATGATCAAGCTGAAAACATTGCTACAGTTGGTCAAGCAGTTTCATATATTGAAGAGAACAAATAAGAAAAATCCTTTATGGAATTAAAGCGAGTTGTAGTAACAGGTCTTGGCGCACTTACACCCATTGGAAATAACATCCAAGAATATTGGGATGCTTTGAAAAGTGGTAAAAGTGGCTGCGCACCTATTACTTATTTTGATACTGAAAAGTTCAAAACAAAATTCGCTTGTGAGGTAAAGAATTATGATCCGTTACAACATTTTAACCGCAAAGAGGCTAGAAAGCTAGACCGATTTGCTCAATACGCACTAATCTCTAGTGACCAGGCCATACAAGATGCTGCCCTAGACATGGATGCCATAGATAAATTTCGAGTTGGTGTTATTTGGGGAGCAGGTATTGGAGGTATTGAAACATTTCAAAATGAAGTAATAAACTTTTCACAAGGGGATGGAACGCCACGTTTCAACCCCTTTTTTATTCCAAAAATGATTGCAGACATTGCCCCAGGTAATATTTCAATCAAACACGGCTTTATGGGGCCAAACTACACTACGGTCTCTGCCTGTGCGTCTTCTGCTAATGCTATGATTGATGCTTTAAACTATATTCGTTTAGGGCATTGTGATATTATTATAACAGGAGGAAGTGAAGCAGCTGTAACCATGGCTGGTGTAGGTGGTTTTAATGCCATGCATGCCCTTTCTACAAAAAACGAATCTCCACAGTCTGCATCAAGACCTTTTGATGCTACTCGTGATGGATTTGTGTTAGGAGAAGGTGCTGGAGCATTGGTGTTAGAAGACTACGAACACGCAAAAGCACGTGGCGCAAAAATATACGCTGAGGTAATTGGAGGCGGTATGTCTAGTGATGCATATCACATGACTGCTCCACATCCTGATGGTATTGGCGTAGAGCGTGTGATGCATAATTGTTTGAAAGACGCCGGCATAAGTGCTGGAGAAGTTGACGCAATAAACACGCATGGTACTTCAACACCTCTTGGAGATGTTGCAGAATTAAAAGCAATTAGTAAAGTATTTGGCGCACATGCCAATAAAATAAACATCAATTCTACAAAATCTATGACGGGTCACTTACTTGGCGCCGCTGGTGCAATAGAAGCAATTGCCTCTATTTTATCCATGCAGCACAATTTAGTGCCTCCTACTATTAATCATACCGAGGTTGATTCAAACATAGATCCTTCTTTAAATCTAACACTCAATAAAGCACAAAAAAGAGAGGTGAATATTGCCATGAGCAATACCTTTGGTTTTGGTGGCCACAATGCTTGTGTGCTGTTTAGAAAACTAAAGGACTAAAACAATGGCAACTTTTAAAAACATATTTAATCCCCGTGCCCTAAAGGACGGGGATTTTTTTATTGCCATAAAACAACTGCTGGGGTTCAATCCTAAAAACCTTGACATCTACCAAGAGGCCTTTACTCACCGCTCTACCAACACTACCTCTACTCAAGGGCATGCCCAAAACTATGAACGTATGGAGTTTCTTGGAGATGCGATGCTAAGCGCTATTATTGCGGCGCACCTTTACAATAAAGTACCCGGAGGAGATGAAGGCTACCTCACTAAAATGAGAAGTAAAGTAGTAAGCAGGGAGCACCTTAACGAGTTAGGAAGAGATCTAGAACTAACAAAGCATGTAAAAACTACTGTACCTATAGGGCAGTTTGGTGTTAATATTCATGGCAATGTATTTGAGGCCCTAGTAGGAGCCATATACCTAGATAGGGGTTATAAGTATTGCGAAAAATTCATCAACAAACGTGTAATAGAACCCTATGTTGATATTGAAAAACTAGAAGGAAAAGTAATCAGCTACAAGAGCCTCTTTATTGAATGGTGTCAAAAGAACAAACATCAGTTTAAGTTCTCGATCTATGAAGATACCGGAAACGACACTCTTAAACATTTTGGCGTAAAGCTAACCCTAGATGGTACCCTTGTAGGAAAGGCAAGAGCAACCTCAAAAAAGAAAGGGGAAGAACAAGCAGCCAAAAGAGCGTATTATAAATTACAACAAGAGATAGACGGTTTTAGCAAAAAAAGCTAAGAGTTCCCGGCAAATACGGTCAATAAACCGCTACATTACTACAACATATTGTCTTTTGAGCTAGAATTTATAGCATCTTTTTATATTTCTACTAAAAGTATCTATACTTTTACCACTTATACCTAATGCTATGGGAACTCACAAATTAGTGCTAGATGATGATTTTGCAGAAGATTTTTCTCTTATCGCTATCCATTGTAGTGAGGAGCCGTACAAGGTTGCCTATATTTTAAACCAATTTGCGCGTTTAAAACTGCGCCGTGAAAAATCAGATTTAGCCTACACAAGCAAAACAATGGTAATGTCATTTCCGCTTTTTGGATTTGAGGATCACGCACAATATACAGACTTTAGCTTAGTTGCAAATAAATGTAAATCTGCAATTACTAAAACAAACAACGCCGGGGGGCTCTTTGGAAATACCAAAGACAAAGAAACAGTAATTACATATCTTATTCCAGAACTAAAAAAAGTGGATTACTTTTTAAAAATACAAAGTGATTTTGACAACCCAGGAACTAAAATGTTACTAAACGAAATCAACGATATAAAACAAATAATTTCTGCCTACTTAGTAGCGCCAGAGACCCTTAAATCAAAGGACAACTTAATATTTGACTAAATGCCAAATCAAAAAAAGACTAAAATTGTAGCTACCCTAGGGCCTGCTACTGCAGATAAGAAAATTCTTAAACAAATGATTCTAGCTGGAGTTAATGTGTTTCGCGTTAATTTCTCACATGCAAATTATGACAATGTAAAAAAGGTCATTGCACTTATCAGGGAGCTAGGATTAGAGCTCAACACCTCTACTGCAATTCTTGCAGATTTACAAGGCCCTAAATTAAGGGTAGGTATGATGAAAGAGGAAGTGATTGTTCATCCTGGAGATGAAATTTCATTTTGCACCGGAGAAGAATTTGAAGGAAACTCCAAAAGGGTGTACATGAATTACAGCAATTTCCCTAAAGATGTCAAAAAGGGGGAGCGCGTACTTCTTGATGACGGAAAATTAATGTTTGAAGTGCTCTCTACAGATGGTAAAGCTGAGGTAAAAACCAAAGTTATACAAGGAGGTCCTTTACGCTCTAGAAAGGGCGTTAATTTGCCAAACACTAACATCTCTTTACCTGCACTAACAACCAAAGACAAAGAAGATGCTGTTTTTGCAATTTCTCTTGAAGTAGATTGGATTGCACTTTCTTTTGTGCGCCATGCGGCAGATTTAAAAGAACTACAAGCTTTAATAAAGGCGAATAGTAAATATAAAATTCCAATCATAGCGAAGATAGAAAAACCAGAAGCAGTCGCTAATATTGATAAAATTGTTGCCCATTGTGATGGCCTAATGGTTGCACGTGGTGATCTAGGAGTTGAAGTTCCTGCAGAGGAGGTACCACTGATTCAAAAAGAATTGGTTCTTATTGCTAAAAAGGCAAGGATTCCTGTTATTATTGCCACCCAAATGATGGAAACAATGATTTCATCTCTCACCCCAACTAGGGCAGAGGTCAATGATGTTGCAAACTCAATTATGGACGGAGCAGATGCTGTAATGCTAAGTGGAGAAACCTCGGTAGGTAAATATCCTGTGGAAGTAATTCAAAAAATGGCCAGTATATGTAAGCAGGTAGAAAACTCGTCTCTAATCTCTGTGCCACATGAGCCACCTCACGTTAGGACCGACCGTTACATCACAAAATCAATTTGTTATCATGCAGCCAATATGGCTAATGAAATTAATGCAACAGCTATTTGTACCCTAACCAATAGTGGGTATACTGCATTTCAGATATCTGCATGGAGACCAGATGCGCATATCTTAGTATTTACCAATAACCGTAGAATACTATCAAGATTAAACTTGTTGTGGGGCGTAAAATCTTTTTACTATGACAAATATGAAAGTACAGATCAAACCGTAGAAGACGTCAATAAAATTGCACACAAAACAGGGTTTGTGGCAAAAGGAGATCACCTAATTAACTTAGCTGCAATGCCAATAGTAGATAAAGGTATGGTAAACACACTTCGTGTCTCTAAGGTATAATATCCCTATTATCCTCTAGAAAAAGCCCCTTAAAAATTATTTTAAGGGGCTTTTTACTGTTTAGCTATACTGGGTTTACTGTATGGTATACTGTTGTTGTATTCTCATCATACCCTCTTGCTTACTAACACTAAGGCGCTGCTTAGAGTTACTAGTGGTGTAATTGTACACAATTTCAACAAGAACATTATCCAATCGCGTAACGTGAAGCTCGCTTACCAAGGCGCCTAATGGCATGTTTGGGTTACTTATCACTTGAGCGTCTCTCCCTTGGGGATCTGGCATAGCAAAGTCTCTTGGGATACCATATAATTTTTGAGCAATCAAGTAAGCTTCGTGCCATTTTGTAGTAGGTATTAAAAGTGTTTCTGTACTACTGGGCTCACTGGCTGTGCCTCCAACAAGCTCTGTAATACTTGCTGTAGGGTGCGTATTTTTCAAATCAGCAATATACATTTTTGGGTTTGCCCCTGGCTCTGGTGGAAAGAGATCAGACAAATATCCACTAAATGCAAATCCTGTTTTATTGTTATACAACACCTGATGCATCCCTCCTTTAACACCTCTAATATTCATGGTGTTATTTGCCTCCAAAGACACAACTTCAACTTTAGTTCCGTAAGGCATCACTGCCAGCTTTTGGCTCTTTAAATTGTTGTACTCTCTTAAAGACAGGCCGCTTGCTGCGGTTACATAAAATGAAGTTGTTTTTTTCTCAACAGGGGGTTGATTGCTTGTTTGTGTAAGTGCAATTTCTGTTTGTTGGGGCAATTTCTCTTCACAAGATGTAAAAAGTGTGATTGCAGTGAGTGCGGCAATGGCAAGAGCTTTGGTTTTCATAAGAGTTGTGTTTTAAATTTGAAGTAAAGCTATTGCCATAAAGAGTTTTTTATAAGAAGTGGAGTGTTAGTATATATAACTATTCTTTATTTGGGTTTATTGCACCAACTGTTGTTTTAAAATTCAAATTTCATTTGAACATCGTATTTTTTTTCTTCTTTGAGGCTTAGTTTTTGCTTATTTTCATTGTTGAGCCCAGACAATGAAATACCTAATAACCGAACCGAGTTTTTCATTTTTTCTTGGTACAACAATTCTGTAATGTGTTCCATTATTAGCTCCTCACTTGCAATATAAAAAGGCAGGGTTTTGCTGCGAGTTTGTAAGGTAAAATCACTGTATTTTATTTTCAAAGTAATCGTTTTTCCTGCTACTTTGTTTTTTTTTAGGCGGCGCTCAACCTCTTGTGCGATGTGTTGTAAACGCTCAAGCATATACAACTCGCTTGATATGTTTTCTCCAAATGTACGCTCTGCAGCCAATGATTTTCTAGTACGCTGCGGGCTTACTTTACTTGGGTGTATGCCTCGTACGATATTAAAATAATAAGGACCACTTTTGCCGAAATTTTCAGTTAAAAACTCCAGCGATTTTGTCTTTAAATCACTGCCAGTGTAAATCCCCAGGCGGTACATTTTCTCTTTCATTACCTTACCAACTCCATAAAACTTTTTGATATCTAAAGCTGCTATAAAATCTAGGACCTGTTCTGGAGAAACAGTTTTTTGACCATTAGGCTTGTTGTAATCACTGGCAATTTTTGCCACAAATTTATTGATAGAGATTCCTGCGCTGGCATGTAATCCTGTTTTTTGATAAATCTTCTCCCGTATTTCTTGGGCTATTACTGTGGCACTAGGGTTCCCTTTTTTGTTTTGGGTAACATCTAGATAAGCCTCGTCTAAAGAGAGTGGTTCTACTAAATCTGTGTATTCAAAAAAAACACTGCGTACTGTATCAGAGATCTCTTTATAGCGGTCAAAATCTGTTTTAACAAAAATAAGATGCGGGCACAACTTAAGGGCCAAAGCCCCGGCCATTGCAGAGCGCACCCCAAATTTTCTAGCCTGGTAACTTGCTGCGCTTACCACGCCTCTTTTGCCACCACCACCCACTGCAATTGCTTTGCCAACCAATGACGGGTCATCAAGTTGCGCAACACTCGCATAAAAGGCGTCCATGTCTACATGAATAATCTTTCTGATATCAATGGGGGTATGCATAGGGTAAAGTTACTATCTTTAAATCACAAATATTATCAACCTAGAACAAATTACTAATGCCTTTTAAAAGAGATTCGTTGAGGTATTGTTTTTTTAGTGAACCACATAAAAAAACCAAGCTCTAGGTATTACAAAAATAAATCATGCAAGAAATAGAACGCAAATTCTTAGTTAAAAACGACACTTATAAAGCACAGGCAATGAGTCATAAAAGAATTATTCAGGGCTATTTAAGCGCGCATCCGCAGCGTACGGTTCGGGTTCGGGTGATGGGAGAAAAAGGCTTTTTAACCATTAAAGGAAAGTCTAACAAAACGGGCACCACCCGTTTTGAATGGGAAAAAGAAATCCCCTTGTTTGAGGCGCAAAGTTTACTTAGTCTTTGTGAGGAGCCTATTATTGATAAAATTAGATACCAGGTGCCTGTGGCAAATCATGTATTTGAAGTAGATGTTTTTGCTGCAAATAATGCAGGTCTTGTAATTGCTGAGGTAGAGCTTGCTCATGAACTAGAAAATTACACGAGCCCAGATTGGCTTGGAAAAGAGGTTACTGGAGAGCTCAAGTATTATAATTCTAAGCTTAGCCAAAAACCTTATAAAGAGTGGTAAATACTTTTTAACTCTTGACCGGATTAAACGTGCATTAATTAAAAAACTAAGAGTGCTGGGCTATCAGCGCAATGATTTCTGCAATAGTTTGTTGATCACTACTGCCTTCAACCCCTTGAGAAAAGCTAACAGCAGCGTCGCCTGTTATAGCAGGCGTATTTTTTAGGGCCGAAAAATGAACCATTTTAAAACCGGCCTCTTTAAATGAAATTACATTGGTTTTGTTAATCCCGCTTCCGGGCATAATTTGTAGTTTCTTGGCCTTATTTTTTAATTGTTTTAAAAGCTGTATGCCGTCTATGGCCCTTGGCTGTTGTCCAGAAGATAGAATTCTAGTCACCCCTAGGGCCTCCAAATCTTCAATCGCTTTATAAGGATCTACAGCCACATCAAAGGCTCTGTGAAAGGTAAATTCTAGGTTTTTTGAAGCTTCCACTAGCTCTTGGGTGGCTTGGATATTTACCTGATTATAAGAATCTAGCACCCCAGCTACAACACCTTGACAGCCTATAGATTGGCAAAAAGCAATGTCTCGTTTTATAATATCAAGCTCCTGATGGGTATAGCTGAAATTACCTGCTCTAGGACGAACGAGCACATGCACTGCAATATCAAGTTCTTTGACTACCTTCTCAATACACCCATAAGACGGCGTAAGACCGCCAACACTTAGTTGAGTGCATAGCTCTACTCTATGAGCGCCTGCGTCTTGAGCAGCCTTAGCAGAGGCAAAAGAATTGGCGCAAATTTCTATAATCATCTACAACAGGGCTTTAATAATAACAAAGCTACCACAATTTAATGCTTTTTTATATCCATTGAAACAACTTTCCGGGCAAGGGTCTTACCAAAGATTTCATCTCTAATTTAAGTAAAAGCTGGGCAACCTTATGGGTGGGCATTGCGCATCCAATAGCAATGGTGTCTAAAAGCACCTTGTCTTTATCTTTAAGAAAATTAAAAATTGTTTTTTCCTGCTCATCCAGAGTTGTAAATAACTGAGGTTGTAACTCAGGTTTTTGAATTTCGTCAAGATCCCATCCAAGATGATACACCAAATCTGCGGCGCTGGTGATAATACTTGCTTGATGGGTTTTAATAAGCATATTACACCCCTCGCTCTGGGTATCTGTAGCTCTGCCAGGGACAGCAAAAACATCTCTAGAATAACTGTTGGCAATATCTGCGGTAACCAAACTACCGCCTTTGGCCGCAGATTCAACAACTATGGTGGCCTGGCTCATCCCTGCAATAATTCTATTTCGTTTTAAAAAATTATTTCTATTAAAGGCGTCACTAGACCAAAACTCACTAATAAACCCGCCATTTTGTGCCACCTTGGACATATACTTTTGATGTGCTTTTGGATATATTTTATTCATGCCGTGAGCCAAACAAGCAATGTTTTGTAAGCCGTTTGCAATGGCCGATTTATGAGCACAAATATCTATCCCGTAAGCAAAGCCAGAGACAATGACCGGGTTAAGGGGGGCAAGCTCGGCTATCAACTTTTCACAAAATGAAATTCCGTAGGTAGTAATTTTTCTAGTTCCTACAATGCTAATTATTTTTTTATTTTCAAGATCAATGTTCCCTCTCTGAAAAAACAAAATAGGACCATCCAAACAGTGTTTTAGTTTTTCTGGGTATTTCGGATCTTTAAAATAACGATACGATAGGTTCTCAGATGCTATAAAATCTAATTCCTCCCTTGCCAAATCTAATAGATTTTTTTGCTGGAGTTGTTTTACTTTAAAACCTCCAATACCATGAATTTTAAGAAGGTTTGAAGGCTTCTCTTTAAAAACCCCCTCGGCAGAACCTACATGGTGTAATAATTTTTTGGCAGAGGTGTCTCCCAAATTTGGTGTGCGCTGTAGCGCTAAGGTGTAAAGTAATTCTGTCTTAGAAAGCATAGTGTAGTGTTTGTAGAAGTAAACTTCTAGGGCTATGCTACACGGGGGAGAATGAGCAAGATACGTATTTTTTAGGTTGTTAATAAGTTGCTCAGAGGAGAAAAAAAAAGAAAACAAAAAAAAGCTATATTTGTTATATGCAACTCTCCCCTTACATAAAAGACTTACTCTATCGTTATGAATGTGTCATCATTCCTGGCTTTGGTGCTTTTTTAGCAAATTACACCTCAGCGAGTATCGATGCAGATTCTAGCACGTTTTATCCTCCCGGAAAAACCATATCTTTTAACAGGCAGCTGCAAACTAATGATGGTTTATTGGCAAATTATGTAGCCTCAGTAGAAGGAACATCCTATGAGTTGGCATTACAAAAAATTAGAAATTTTACAGGTTCGTTATCTCTTAAGCTTTCTCAAGGCGAGCGTGTAACTTTAGATACCATCGGAGATTTCTCTCTAACTCCAGAAAATAAAGTCCAGTTTTTACCCTGTGGGACAGAAAACTTTAACATCGCTTCTTTTGGCTTGTCTACCTTTATTTCTTCAGAGATTTTAAGAGACATCCAACAAGCGCAACTAGCATCAGGACAAGAAAATCCGGTGCTTGATACTCCAAACAAAGGTGTTGCGCCGTTTATAAAATACGCAGCCGTTGGTCTTATTGCACTTGCGGTTTCTGGATTAACGGGTTTAAAAATATATGAAGGCACTGTACAAGAGCATAATTTTGTACAAAAGCAAAAAGCCAACACCAAGCTAGAAAAACAAATCCAGCAAGCTACTTTTAGCATTACAAGCCCTTTGCCAACACTTGAGGTTTCTGTAATAAAACAAACAGGTAAATATCATGTGGTTGCAGGTGCTTTTAGAGTAAAAGAAAATGCAGAGAGAAAAGTTGCCCAGCTTCACAAAAAAGGATTTGCGTCCATAAATCTAGGGGTTAATAAATACGGCTTGCACCAAGTTGTGTATGCTAGTTATCAAAACAGATTAGAGGCCCTTAAAAACCTTCGTACCATTAAGGCTACCCAAAACAATGACGCCTGGTTACTAGTCAAAGAAATAGCACTCCATTAAATAACAATTAGTCTTAATTGTAGCTAATATTTGCTGTTTTACTCTTTTTGATTTTATCTTTGCCAAAAACGATACCCATGGAACCAAAGAACCCTAAAGATTCTTTTACAATTATCACAGACCTTGTACTACCAAGCGAGACCAACCCTATTGGTAATATGTTTGGTGGAGAACTCTTAGCGCGTATGGATCGTGCAGCAAGTATTGCAGCAAGAAGACATAGTCGTAGAATTGTAGTAACCGCCTCGGTAAATCATGTGGCTTTTAATAAGATGATTCCGCTGGGAAGCGTTGTCACTGTTGAGGCAAAAGTTTCTAGGGCCTTTAAAAGCTCTATGGAGGTGTTTATGGACGTCTGGATAGAGGATCGAGAGAGTGGCATCAGAAGCAAGGCAAATGAAGGAATCTACACCTTTGTTGCAGTTAACGAAATGGGAAATCCAATGCCGGTGCCGCCAATTGAGCCAGAAACTAAAATAGAAAAGCAACGCTTTGATGCGGCCCTTAGAAGAAAACAACTAAGCTTGTTATTGGCTGGTAAAATAGATCCTCAAGATGCTACAGAATTAAAAGCATTGTTTGAATAGCCCTATTACATTTTATAAACCCAGTCTGCAGGGTTCATCTCTGTATCGTTTTTGTAAACCATAAATTTAATAACCGTTTGTTTTGTAACGGGATGTGTAAAGACCTTTCCTATGGGGTCTTTTGTGGATACCTTATCTCCTTTTTTTACGCTTATAGTGGCCAAATTATAATAAATAGTGATGTAATCTCCGTGCTGTATCATGACCGCTTTATTTGCGTTTTTTAACTGTTGTATTTGTAGTATTTCTCCATTAAATACTGCGCGGGCCTGAGCGTTGGCATTGGTAGCAATTTCTACCCCATGAAAGGTTTGTGTTACGTTTGGAAACTGAGGGTGCTGCCTGGTTCCATATTTGTTAATAACAAGGCCTTGTTTAACGGGCCAAATTAATTTCCCTTTATTGTTTTTAAAATCTTTTGCGATTGCTGCTGCCTCTGGTGTTAAAGCAAAATTTGTGGCAGATGCAGTGGTGGTTTTAGATTTATTTGCTCTTGCCTTTTTATTTGCCGCAGCAATGGCATCACGAATCAACTTTTTAATTTGACCGTTAATTTTATTGGCCTTTTGTTGTTTGGCGCGTATTTGTTTGGTGAAGGTGCTCTCTTCTTTTTTTAGGGATGCAATAAGGGTTTGTTGCAATTGCTTCTCTTTTTTAAGTGTAGCTTTGGCCGCTGTATTTTCTAAAATTAACAAGTCTTTTTCCTTGCGCTGAGCAATTAGATCTACATTTAACTGTTGTAATAATACGGTCTTATTTTTAATACTTTCCCCTTGTTTTTTTCTGTGGTTGGCATATTGTTTCATGTACTGAACACGTTTATATGCTTGCAGAAAATCTTTGCTAGACAATAAAAACAACACCCTACTTTGTTGTGATTTGCTTTTGTAGGATTTCTGGACCATAGCAGCATAGTCCTCTTTTAGTTTTTGAAGCTCATTTCTCAATAAAGAAATTTGGGTTAAATTTTCGTTGATTTTCCGAGTAAGTAAATTAGCCTGCTGGTTGGTAACCCGTATTAGTTTTTGCTGGGCTTTGATGCGCTGGTTTATATCTTCAACCTCAGAGAGCACTGTTTTTTTTACCCCACGAGTTTTAAACAGCAGGGTGTTTATTTTCTTGATGTCATTTAAAATACTTTCGCGCTGCTGTTCTAATTGCTGTTGTTTGTTTCCGGGTTGAGCTATGGCGCTAAAATTTCCGAATAATAGCACTGAGAAAACCAATATGTAAAAACGTTTTTTCATTTATTTAAAAGATCTCTGAGTATAGCCCTTTGGAATGGTGAAAGGAAAACCTATCGATACGTTAAGATCTATTTTTTTATAGCGTATAAAAATACTTGTTTTTTGTTGCCCATCAAGAGCCAAAATACCCAGCTGTGTTGGGTAATAATCATCCTCTATTTTTTGATACGGACCGTATTGCACAAGTAAATTTCTTTGAGCTTGTGGTTGTGAAATTTGCTCCTGATGCACCATAAAGTTATCTGGATTTAACAACATAGACAACATATAGTTAAGATTTTGTTTCTTGGGCGTGATCCGGTATTTTGAGGTTTGTGAGGCGCCAACAACAACAGTGGTCTTGCTCACTGTCTTAGGTTTTACATCTAAAATACTCTGGCCTAAAAGCATCCTTTGCACTTGATCAAAGTTAATTTGTGTTCCAAGCAAATCGCTAATGAGGCTAAAGTCTCCTTCAAAATATGAATTACTTAAGGTTTCATAAAACTTTACACGCTCTGGTGTTATTAAAATTTTTGAAAGAGTAACTCCCAAGATAGAGGCCTTTATCCAAATAATAGCATCTTTCTCTATTCTAAGGCTTGTAGTAATGCTATGAGACTGCTGCGCAGATTGATACTTTACCTGCATTCTTGCTGCAAGGGTATTAAAGTCTTGAGAAGCTGCTTTGTGTGCGTTTAAAAGTTCTTTAGCGCCCAAGTTTTTATCTGCAATTACAGAGCCCTCAATAGATTTTGTAGACCCGCACCCAAGGGTAAGTACTAAAAGAGCAACTAAGGTAAAGTGTATTGGTTTCATAGTGCTAATTTGAGTCTAGAATTGCCGCAGCTTTTTTGGCAAAATTTGCTGCTTTTAAGGTGTTGCCTATACCTGTATGTGCAATGGCTAATTGCTCATAAAAATCTTTCTCTAACCCGGCATTGTCAAATAAATAGTCTAACCCTGTTGCCAGGGCATTGGCAGCGGCCTTAAAATCTTGAAGGTTGTTGTTGGCCATGGCGTTTAGCAAATACAATACTGGCTGGGCTGGGAAGAGCTCTAAAGATGCTTGACTAATCTTTTTGGCCTCTTGAAAGCGGTTAAGTTCTATTTGTAATAAAAGGGTGCTTTTAAGTAAGCTGAAATTATCTGAATCTACCTCAATCCCTTTTTGGTAAAAAATAAGCGAAAGTTCTTTATTGCCTTTAGAGAGATAGTAATCTGCTATTTTCTCAAACACCTGGCCGTTGTTGTCTTTAGAAAACACCTCAACAATACTCTCAAGCTCCATTTGGTATTGGGGGTTTTGCTGTACAAAGGTTAAAAAGTCTCCCAAGACTTTGTATTGGCTTTCTTTTTCAATCACCCTTGAGTTAAATACTTTTTTCATGGACGCCACGGCGCCTTGTGTGTTGCCTTGATCCAGGTAAAACTTATAGAGTGCTAAATGCACCAGGGTACTGTTTGGAAATTTGTTTTGCAATTCTAAAGCAGTTTGATATGCCTTTTTTGAGTTGCCATTTTCACTATACAAATAGATAAGACTCAGGTATTCACTCTCATTTGCAGGGTTATTTTTACGTTTTTTTTCTGCATTATTAATGGCTCCCTGTGTATTGCCCGTTTGTCTATAAATTTGCTTTCTTAAAGCACTTCTGTAGGCGCTCTCCCCCCAAGACACATCAAGCTCATCGAGGAGCAATAGCGCTTTTTGGTACTGCTTGGTTCTTAGATATAAATTGGCCAAGTCTTCTTTATAATCTTGGTCAAAAGCGATAAGCTTTTCCACCAAAACAATAGCTTTACTATACGCTCTAGTTAGATAATAAAGATCATAGAGGGTTTCTAAAACATCTTGGTTTTCTGGCTCCTGGCGCAGTACTTTTTCTAGGTTTATTTCTGCTTGATTGTATTGCTGGAGCTTTATTTGGTTTTTGGCAAACTCAAAAAACACAATAGCATCTGCCTGGAGATTTCCACCACTTTCTTTTTGAGCTTTTTCTAGGGCAGTAATGGCTAGGGCGTAGTTCTCTATTGATTTTTGTTTTAAGGCCTCATAAAAGCTTTCCAGAAAGGCGTCTGAAACCTCTTGAGGCTCCCCTAGAGCGGTTGCCTGGATTTGTTGGGCAACTATCACTCTGGGAGCAAAAAGGCCTCCTAGGATGAGTAAAACTGTTACTATGTGTTTTAAGTTCAATGACAATGTGTGTGACCTTTTTGACCCCTGTGGGTGGCATTATTTTAATTGAGAGTAATCTCCAATACTAACGTTGGTGAAATTGCCGTTAAAATGGGCGTTATTTCCAATCATGGCATTATCCAAAGACGCATTTTCTATAATAGTGTTGGTTTGAATGATGCTATTTTTTATAGTGCTATTTTCAATTACCGTGCCCATCCCTATAGATGCAAAAGGACCTACGGTGCTATTTTTAAGCACAACCCCTTCGCCTATAAAACAAGGTTCTATAATAGTAGCGTTGTCTAAAGTAGCTGTTTTTGAAACTAAAACAGCCCTATCTTGGTGCAAAAACCCTAACATGCGGCGGTTGGTCTGTACTGTAATTTCTTTATTACCACAATCCATCCACTGCGTAACAGTACCTGGTTTAAAGACCATTCCCTTATCCATCATTCTTTTTATACCATCATTAATTTGGTATTCTCCGCCATTAATAATATTATTATCAAGCACAAACTGGAGCTCTTTTTTAAGCATCCCAACCTCTTTAAAATAGTAAATACCAATCACAGCTTGGTCACTAACAAACTCCTGTGGCTTTTCTACTAGTTCCACAATTTCTTGCTTGTCGTTTAAATTTACCACGCCATAGGCCTCTGGATTGTCTACTTTTTTAGTCCAGATTACGGCATCTGCCTGTTTGTCTAGATCAAAATCTGCTCTAATTAATGTATCTGCATAAGCAATAACAGCAGGGCCACTAAGTGATGGCTCTGCGCACATAATAGCATGTCCTGTCCCTTTTGGGTCTAGTTGTCTATAAATAGTTGGTTTGGCGCCCAGGCTCACCGCTAATTCTTTTAAGCTTTCAATTACATCATCTCCAAACCAAGCAGGATCTCCTAAAATAAAAGCAATTTCTTCTATGGGGGTGTTTAAAACTCCAGCAATATCTGCAACCAATCTGTGTACAATAGGTGTTCCTGCAACAGGAATTAAAGGTTTTGGCACGGTTAAACTATGTGGGCGAAGACGGCTTCCGCGACCTGCCATTGGAACTATTATTTTCATCTATATTTTAATTTGTTGCTGTTGTAATAAACAACGGCTAGGTTTGTTGTTTATTTTATTACTTAACTCCTGTGCTGCCAAATCCTCCCTCACCGCGATCAGTATCGCTTAGCTGGGCTACTTCTTGCCACTGAGCCCTCTGATGGCTGGCAAGCACTAATTGAGCAATACGCGCTCCGTTTTCTATGGTGAAATCTTCATTACTCAGGTTTACTAAAATAACTCCCACTTCACCTCGGTAATCTGCGTCAATGGTTCCGGGGCTATTTAATACTGTGATGCCTTTTTTTGCTGCAAGGCCGCTTCTGGGCCTTACCTGGGCCTCTGTCCCTATTGGTAATTCTAGATATAATCCTGTTTTTATAATAGCCCGTTGCATTGGTTTTAAAACAACTGGCTGAGCTATATAGGCTCTAATGTCCATCCCAGCGCTTGCTATGGTCTCATAACTTGGCAGTGGGTGGCTTGATTTGTTTATAATTTTTACAGTCATAAGGTGTGATTTATTTTGTACTTATATAAGGCAACTAAGGCTGATTATTCTTGGGCAAAAATAACACGCTATTTTTTAATGATGCGTTGTATTTCTTGGCGCTCTAAAAAGAATACTAGTAACAAAAATACCAATAATAATGCAGTTCCAATCCAAAGGTTTCTCTCAAAAATATAGAATGATACTCCGGCAAAACCAATAGCAATAGCAAGGTATGCACCAATGCGCTTTACATCATAAGGAACCCTGTAGTATTTGCGTCCAAGAAAGTAAGACAAAACCATCATAGCACTGTAAGCCGCTAATGTTGCAACGGCAGCTCCCATATAACTTATCTCAGGAATTAATATAAAGTTTAAAACCAGTGTAATACAAGCTCCTATTACAGATATATAAGCGCCATATCTTGTGCGGTCTGTAACTTTGTACCACACAGATAGATTGTGATAGATCCCTAAACATAAATTAGCAAGTAATATAATTGGGACAATAGAGAGGGCTACCCAATAGGCTTCATTTTTTATTAAAAGGGTTTTAAAAAGATCTATATATACAATCACAAACAATAGAATGGCGCTACCGCAAATGGCAAAGTATTTAGTGATTATAGCATAGGTATTTTTGGCATTTGCCTTATTGGCGTGGTTAAAGAAAAAAGGCTCTATCCCAAGTCTAAAGGCTGTAGCAAATAAGGT
This sequence comes from uncultured Flavobacteriaceae bacterium, assembly GCA_913045325.1. Lineage (GTDB taxonomy): Bacteria > Bacteroidota > Bacteroidia > Flavobacteriales > Flavobacteriaceae > Patiriisocius. Next base: position 36,021 of record CAJWPZ010000006.1, read on the forward strand.
CATAAAAACACCTAGTTTATAACAGGCCGCATACACCCCTACTTCATTGGCTGCAATATCTGGAGGTAATAAATAATTAAGCAAAATTTTATCAAATGCTTCATTGACAGAAAATGCAATGCCTGCAATGAGCACGGGAAATGAATACTTGAGCATCTTTTTCCAGATAGACACGCTGAAATGAATCCCAATTTTTACATACACGCCCAAAAGCATAACTAGGGTAGCCCCACTTGCAATTACATTAGAGATAAAGACATACAAAACAGTATTCTCTTGGGTATACAACGATTGCCAAAATGTATTAGGGTCATTACTGGCAAGCAATGGAAGGGCAAGTAAAAAAAACAAGTTACACCCTAAGTTTATACATACGTTTATGATTTTTATTAGGGCATATTTAAGTGGTTTTTCATTAGCTCGAAACCACACAAAAGGAATAATAACAAGCGCATCAAGCACTAAAATTAAAAGTGCATAGGTTACAAATTGGGTGTTAAAATCAATAAGGTTTGCCAGTTGTTCTCGAAACAAAAAGGCAACTAGAAAAAAAGAAAGTGATGAAATCCCTACAGAGACCAAGGCGGTAGATTGCACCGTCTTTTTTTGAGAAGGTTCTTTGTTTATAAACCTAAAAAAAGCAGTCTCCATACCATAGCTTAATACCACATTCCCTAAAATAATATAAGACATTAAGGTGGCATAAAGACCAAAATCTGAGGGCTTAAGCACACTGGTATATAATGGCACAAGTACAATGGCCAACGCGCGAGGCAATACCGTTGCTAGGCCATAAATAAATGTTTGTTGAAATAGTTTTTTAAAAATACGCAATGCTCCAGGTGTTTGGGTTTATAAAGGTAGCCAAATTAATTCTTGTGGTGTGATGGTATCTAGGCCAAGAATCGTGAAAAATTGATGCCAAGTCGCCATTTTATAGTATGGCGTTAAACCAAAAAAGTCTGTTGCGTTTTAACGCAACAGACTCTATAGTATATAGAAATATTTTACTGTTATCCAGCCAATGCTTCTGCACCACCAACAATTTCTAAAATCTCATTGGTAATGGCTGCTTGACGTGCTTTGTTGTATTGCAGTTTCAAAGCATCACGCATCTCTGTTGCGTTGTCTGTTGCTTTGTGCATCGCAGTCATTCTTGCACCATGCTCACTAGCTACACTGTCTCTAATGGCCTTAAACAATTGTGTTTTTAAACTCTTAGGAATTAATCCCTCAACAATCTCTGGCTTTGTTGGCTCAAAAATATAATCTGCAGTATTGGTAAGCTGAGTTTGTGCAGGCGGTAAAATTGGCAAAAATTGTTCTTTCATAACAATTTGTGTCGCTGCATTTTTGAAGTGATTATACACCAAAACAATTTTATCGTAAGCGCCTTGTTCAAATTTTTCCATTAGCATTTCTGCAATCACTGAAGAGGCTTTGAAGTTTAAATCATCAAATATAGCTGCGTTAAATTCTATAACATTTGAGTCTTTACTGATGATGTCATTTCCTTTTTTACCAATGGTTATAAAATCAACCTGCTTGCCTGAGTAGGTTTCTTGTTTAAGTGCCTTGCTTGCTTTAATAATGTTGGTGTTAAAAGCTCCTGCCAACCCACGGTTTGAAGTAATGGCAACAACCAATACTTTGTTTACCTCACGCTGTTGAGAAAAACTACTTCCACTATCAGAGTCTAGCGTTGCACTTAAGTTTTGTAATAACTCAGTTAATTTCTCAGAATAGGGACGCATTGCTGTAATAGCGTCTTGCGCTTTTTTCAGTTTTGCTGCAGACACCATTTTCATGGCACTGGTGATTTGCATGGTTGATCCAACCGATGCTATTCTGTTTCTAATTTCTTTTAAGTTTGCCATTTTTTAAAGTTATTATTAATAACAGGTAGGCTTAATACTCTTTTACCCCCTATAAGGGGATAAAAGAATATAAAATTTATGCTCTGTATTTTGCAGATAAATCTGCAGCTACGCTGGTTAGGGTTGCGATTACCTCATCTGTTAATTTTCCAGACTTTAATGTATCTAACATACCTCTATGTTGTGCGTTTAAAAGCTCTATGTAATCTCTTTCAAACTCTTTTACTTTCTCTACAGGTACATCACGCAACAAGTTCTTAGAACCTGCATATATAATTGCAATTTGATCTTCTACCGTAAAAGGTGTGTTTTCATTTTGCTTTAATATCTCTACGTTACGCTTTCCTTTTTCAATTACATTTAATGTTGCAGCATCTAGATCTGAACCAAACTTTGCAAATGCTTCCAGTTCACGGTACGCAGCTTGATCAAGTTTTAGTGTACCAGAAACCTTCTTCATAGATTTAATCTGCGCGTTACCTCCAACACGAGATACCGAGATACCTACGTTAATAGCTGGACGTACACCAGAGTTAAATAAATCTCCATCTAAGAAGATTTGACCATCTGTAATAGAAATTACGTTGGTTGGTATGTAAGCAGATACATCACCTGCTTGAGTTTCAATAATTGGTAGGGCTGTTAAAGAACCTCCACCTTTTACAATTGGTCTTAATGATTCTGGAAGGTCATTCATCTCTGAAGCAATCTTATCATCATTAATTACTTTGGCAGCACGCTCTAAAAGTCTTGAGTGTAAGAAAAATACATCTCCAGGGTATGCCTCACGTCCCGGTGGGCGACGTAATAATAGTGATACCTCACGGTAAGCTACAGCTTGCTTAGATAAATCATCAAACACAATAAGTGCAGGACGACCTGTATCTCTAAAGTACTCTCCAATGGCAGCTCCTGCAAAAGGTGCGTATACTTGCATTGGTGCTGGATCACTTGCGTTTGCAGCAACAATAGTAGTATAAGCCAAAGCTCCTGCCTGGTCTAATACCTTTGCAATGTTTGCAACAGTTGAGGCCTTTTGACCAATAGCTACATATATACAGTATACTGGCTGGCCAGCATCGTAAAATTCTTTTTGGTTTAATATGGTGTCAATACAAACAGTAGACTTCCCTGTTTGACGGTCACCAATTACCAATTCACGCTGTCCTCTTCCTACTGGAATCATAGCGTCAATTGACTTAATCCCTGTTTGTAATGGCTCTGTTACAGGCTCACGGTAGATTACCCCTGGCGCTTTACGCTCTAGTGGCATCTCATATGTTTTACCCTCGATAGCTCCTTTACCGTCTATAGGTTCACCTAGTGTATTTACAACACGACCCACAACACCTTCACCTACATTAATCGAGGCAATACGTTGTGTGCGTTTTACGGTAGCTCCTTCAGAAACTCCTCTAGAGGGTCCCAGTAGTACAACCCCTACGTTATCTTCTTCAAGATTCAAAACAATACCTTCCATACCGTTTTCAAAGGCTACTAATTCACCGTATTGAACATTTGTAAGCCCGTACACACGTGCAATACCATCACCTACAGTTAATACAGTTCCTACCTCATCAAGTGAAGCGCTTGCCTGAAATCCGGTAAGTTGTTGTTTTAAGATTGCTGAAACTTCAGCTGGTTTAACTTCTGCCATTTTTATTTAGATTTTACCCTTTCATGTGTAAGGGTGACTTCAGAAAATTTTCTGAAGGCGTTAAAAAATTATAATGATTTACTAAATTCTCTTTTTAAATTCCCTAGTTGGTTTGCAATACTTGCGTTGTATTGCAAATCTCCCACGCGGAGTATAAAACCACCAATGATGCTATCATCAATAGTATTATGAATAGTGACGTTTTCACTACCTGTCATTTCTTTTACTTTGCTGAGCACAGTTGCCTGAATCTCTGGGGTAATAGCAACTGCTGTTATTACAGTAGCTACTTTTACTCCTTTAGAGTTGTTGTACAAATCTACATAAGCCCCTGCAACGCTACCTAAAAGGTTGATACGTTTGTTGCTGCTTAAAATTTGAATAAGTCCTTTGGTTACATCACTGTTTTTTTCAAAGATTTGTAGTAAAGCCTGTTTTTTATCTTCTGCCTTAACTACAGGGCTTTGTAATACAACACGAAGCTCTTTACTTCCCGCTAGGGTTTGTTGTATAGATTTCATGTCACCAAAAACAACCTCACTAATCTTGGCGTGGTTGGCTTGATCTAAAACTGCTTTTGCGTATCTTATGGCTGCTCTGGTACTCATCCTGCTTGTTAGTTTACGTTTGCGTCTTTCAGCATTGTTTCAACCAATTCCAATTGCTTGTCTTTGTTTGATAACTCACTCTTTACTATTTTTTCTGCAATATCTATAGATAGACTCGCTACTGTTTGCTTTAATTCTGCAACAGCTGCTTTTTTCTCTGCCTCTATGGTGGCTTGAGCGCCTGCAATAGCTTTGCTCGCTTCTGCCTGAGCCTCATCCTTAGCTCCTGCAATCATGCTGGCTTTAATCTCACGAGCTTCTTTAAGCATCGTTTCACGCTCTGCTCTTGCCTCTTGCAGCAGTTTTTCATTGTCTGCCTGCAGGTTTGTCATTTCTAGTTTTGCCTTTTGGGCAGCATCTAAGGCATCTTTAATACCTTGCTCACGCTCATTTACAGCATTTAAAATTGGTCCCCAAGCAAATTTTTTCAGCAAAAAAAGCAATAGAATAAATACAACTGCTTGCCAAAAGAAAAGACCTACTGAAAATTCGTTTATTAATTTTTCCATTATTGTTATGTTTTGAAAGCCGCAAAAAACGCCTTTCTTAATGATCCTTTAAAGTAATAGAAACATATTGCTGTAACCAACCGTTACAGCAATATGTTGTCTTTTTTGATTATCCTGCGAAAATCGCTGCGAAACCAATACCTTCAATAAGCGCTGCTGCAATTAGCATAGCTGTTTGAATTTTTCCGTAAGCCTCTGGCTGACGTGCAATAGCTTCCATAGCTTTTCCACCAATCATACCGATACCGATACCGGCACCAATTACTGCTAAACCTGCTCCTATAATAGAAGGGATTGCTGGTGCTGCTTCTGCAGTAGTTTGAATTAACATTGGAACTGTCATAAAATATATATTTAAAGGTTAAAACTCAATTTTGACCCTTTGCCTTTAAGGCTCAGGGTATGTAATTATTTATAAATGTGCAATCTCTCCATCGTGCTCTTGATCATGCTCGTGGGTTTCACTTGCAAAACCAAAGTACAATGCAGCCAACATCGTGAAGATGTATGCCTGTAATAATGCTACTAATATTTCAATTAATGAAATGGCAAATGCCAATCCAAAAGATAAGGTTCCACCAATCCAGTTTTGGAAAATGTAAATTAGCCCAAGCAAACTACCAAGTACAACGTGACCTGCGGTCATGTTAGCATACAAACGGATTAAAAGTGCAAATGGCTTAATGAACAATCCTAAAATTTCAATAGGAACTAAAATAATATAAATAAAAATCTTTCCTGCCCATGGCATACCATCTCCTAATGGATCAAAAATATGCTTCCAGTAATCTTTGGTTCCTGTAAAGGTGGTAATGATAAACACGATAAGCGCTAAGGCTGTAGTTACCGCAATATTTCCAGTAACGTTTACACCAAGTGGCGTGAGGCCAAACATGTTTAAAAACCATATAAAGAAAAACACGGTTAGTAAAAATGGCATGTATTTTTTATACTTACCCTCCCCGATATTTGCAATAGCAATATCATCACGGATATACGTTATAATGGGCTCAAAAAACCTTCCAGCCCCTGTTGCAATACCTGCGTTATTCCCATAACTCTTTGCTAAAGATTTAAACAAAAAGAACATTAAAAAGGCAGTTATTAATATCATAAAGACCCCTTTTGTAATAGAGAAGTCTAGTGGTGCTATATTGGTTGGGTGATTGGCAGAGTCATAAGTAATGGTTCCTGCGGCATCCGTCTTGTAGATTTTTGCATGTTCTATTTTGTAATAGCTGCCATCTACCTGTGCAACTGTCTCACCGTGATGAAACTTTGAAGAAGAAAATACCTTCAGGCCACCATCCCACAAAATTATTGGCAAAGGAAACCCAACGTGGTGTTTTTCTTGGGTCACATCATCTGTATAAGAGAATAAGCCAAAATCATGAGAATCTAGTAAGTGATGAGCGATATAATCTTTCACTTGCTGCTTTCTTTCAGCTCTACTATCTCCAGATGAAGCGGCATCTTTTGACGGGCCCTTGGCAGACATTGTAAATGTTGTTGCCAAAAACAGAATTGAAAGTAATCTAACCAATGTTTTTCTTTGCATTTTGAGACAATTTAAAGGCGTCCTTAAAATCGGGGCAAAAATACATCTAATCCATAAAAAGAAAAAATTATTTTCTTTCTTTTTTTATTCTTGGTTTTACCCGTGGTTTGAATTGTAAGTTTTCTATCAATAAGACTGGTTATTAAGCTCTTTAGAGAGAAAGAGAACCTCAAGGGTAAGACAGGTTGCATAGGGTACAAAAAAAGCAGCAAACTCATTGGTTTGCATCTGAGAATCTGCGCTGTAGTGAGGGTAAAAAAGAACGAAAAATATGACAAATTTTATACCACTGCCTAACAGAAAAATAAAGGCAGTGTTTGATGCTTGTTTATTGAAGTTTGAAGCTACAAAATACAAAAGCCCTGAAGCGAGCAAATAATTAACAATGTAAGAGAGAATAATTCTGTTTTGAAAAAGGGGAGCTTCTAAAAAATATAACACCCCTATGTGGGCAATAAAAAAAAGTAGGAGTGTGGCAAAAAGAAAGCCTAAAAAACGAACGTTTGAAGTTCTCATAAAAGTACTTATTTGTTAAGCCTGTTGGTTTGTTTTAAAACACCAAAAAGAGAAAGTGCTACACCAGACAGGGTACAGATAATTAAAAATACCTTGCCATCTGTGTAGTTGGCATCCAACCACTTGCCTAGTTGTACAAAAAGGTAAATTATCACACCCATCTGTATAGCTATAGCAGAAAGCGCTGCCCATCTTCTGATGCCATTAATTGGTTTTTTTGACATGCCTTTGTGTTAATTGAGTTGCTCGGCGGCCTTTACACTAGAGCGCTCGGGGCGATCATAAACAGTACTTTGAGTTGCCTTTTGCTGGGGAGTATTTGCCGGCTGCATACTACAGGTGGCATTAAAAATAGCTCCCGGTTCTACAGAAAGTTTTCCGACCACTACTTCGCCTTTTATATTGGCTGAGCTACGCAGGGTTAATAATTGAGATACATTAAGATTTCCGTTAAAGCTACCAGCTATATCTGCATTTTCACAAGAAAGAGTTCCTTTAACAACACCGTTTTTTCCTAGCACAACCTTGGAGGGGGTTGAGACGGTTCCTTCAACAAGTCCGTCTATTCTAAAAAAACCATTGGAGGTAATATCTCCACTGATGTGAGTTCCTTCATTGATTCTGTTTTGACTAGCTCCTGGTTCTAAGCCAGCAGTATTGGCGTTCTTTTTATCTGAAAACATATCTTTAAGGTGTTTCTTTCTTACTATTGCCTGCTTTTTTTTGACGTTTTAGTTTCTCAATAAGCGCTTTCTTTTTATCAGGATCTGGGCTTTTATTTAAATTTGTTTTTTTTACTGCTGTTTTTTTAGCGGCAGACTCTGGCTTAACAGGTGCTTGTTTTGGATTTAACCTATACGCTTCAAGATTCTTGTGTATCTGCACAATCTGGTAGTTCTCTGAGGAAATGCCTACAAAGTCTTTAGTGATACTTGTAATTTTATCTTTCCTAGCCTGTTTTTGGGGTTTAGACAATACCTCTCCAAGACCCTGGGCTCCAAGTTTTGAATCAAGCCCGTGAACCACCACTAAAGTTGTTGAGGGGTTGTAGTAATCTACAGAAACAAACATTTTTTCTTGGTAGGTGTAGTACTCAATAGCGGCGTTTAGCTGCTTTTTAATGTCTGAAATCTCATCGTCTTGGTTTTGATCAAAGGTGTATAAAAGCTTAAAATTAGCGCCTTGGTTGTCTGGAACAAACTGCTTAAACTCTAGCCTTGGAATCGTGGTAGAATACAACTGCTGTGCTCTCTTTCCTTGGGGTGAATTTGGATAGGTAAGAGAAACAAAATTTAATGCCTTTTTATAAGCCTGGAAACCATCTTGTCTAGCAATTGCGGTTGCTTTTAATAGCTCAAATTTGGGTACAATGTCCGTTCCGTTATACAGGGTAATGTATCCATCACTTTTTTTGATTACCTCAGCATACTGCGATGCTTCAAATGCTTTATACAAAGCATTGTATTTAAACTCTGGACTTGAGGCATCAGAGGCCAGTTGAGTATTTGGGTTTCTTAAAATTTCAGCATACCTAGAATCACTGTGGTTGTTTAAAATGTCGTCTTTGTATTTTTGGGCTGATGTTTGGTTTTCAAGTAGCCCATATATTTTATACAAATTATATTTTGCTGGCAACACCAAGCGCTCCTGAGGATTGTAGGCTAATAGCTTTTCCAGTCTGTTGGTAGCCAAATCATACTCTTTAAACTTCTCTTTGTATATAAGACCCAGTTGATAGTATGCAAAATCTCGATCTATTGTCAAGCTGTCTAGCACTTTAGGGTCTGAGGGGATTTCCTCTATATAGGTTTGTGGGTTAAATATTTCAAGCTCGGCAATGGGAGTTGTATCCATTATAATTTCTTGATCTTGATCAAAACCGTTTGATTTTTTCTCTGACCTTCTCCAATTATCCTCAAGTTTTCTATCTCCCCAAAGTTTTCTAAATTCTACTTTTCCGTAGGCAACAGTAGCGGGGGTGTAGAAATAAAATTTTCCGCCAGAGGCGCTTGGCCCACCTACAGATTTTTTAGCAAATTCGTTATTAACAATGCCTGGGCCTTTATTTGAGAGTTTTGCAGCAGCCGTAGAATCTGCAATTGCCTTGGCCTTTAGATCATCTGTGTAGGCTTTAAAAAAAGCGAGTTTGTCACTATCACTCATTTTGGCAATGCGCAAAATACTATCGTTTATTGAGGCTATGTCTTCATACTTTATAACATCGTCTAAGTTTTCACGCTTCTTTTTAATACGGCGCCACTTTTTTGAGTTTTCTGCAAGATTTGTAAGAGTGCTATCATAATAGGCACCTGCTTGCTTGTACTCGGCCTTATCAAATTTCATTTCGGCCAAGGTCTGGTAGTTGATAGATTGCAATGTTTGGTCTTCCTTGAAAGACTGGATAGATTTGTTGTAGTACACAATCGCTAAGCTATCACGAGTTGTATTTCTGTGGTAGTCTGCCAAGGCATTATAAATCTTATCCAAAAACGGACGGTTTTCTCTGTCTTTCTCTAAATCATGCAATAACTCCAGAAGCATTACTTGATCTTCCTGATTGTAGTTAAAGTTTTTTGTTTTTGCTATGTGGGCATTTATCATATACACCCTAGAGGTCTTTCTTTTAAAGCCTATTACTTGATCAAAGGCGATGTTTGCGCTGTCTTTATAATTGAGGCTGTTGTATAATTGCCCGGTAATAAAAGTAAAACGGCCTTTAAGCTCGTAGTTTTTTTCAAACTGGGTGGCAATCTTCATGTAAGGAAGCGCCTGGGGTATAGAGTCTAGGTTAATCATTGCCTGAGCAATCATTGCGTTGGCGTCTGCAACCACAGCATCTTCAAGATTTTCTTCTTTAAGCATTTTTTGAAGATTCTCTATGGCATAGTCTTCATTGTTTAGCCGTATGTTCGTTTTAGCTTTCCATATTTTAGCATTGTTAACATTGTTGCTAGTTGCAGATTTATTTAAAATAAAATTAAATGCATCTAAGGCCGGTATAAAACGGTTGTCATAATAACGTGCCTTTCCTAAAAGCATGTAGGCCTCATCTATTTGAGGGTTGTATTCTTTCCCGCCAATATACATGGAGTGTTTTTGTATGGCTTTTACTGCTTTTTCTTCTGCTGTGTTAAAGTTTGGGTCTTTGGAGTCTGTATCAAACCCATCTGGATCAACAGCTTCGATACGCTCTACAGGAAGAATTTGATAGAAATCATCTCGGTAGGTTTGAGCCAGAGCTTCTTTTCCTTGTAAAAAAGCATTGTTCCCGTTAAACAAAGTGTTGTACTCTGTAGAAACTGCATGAAATTTTTTATTTAAAAAAGTATCTTTTTTTCTTGAACACGCCGTTAGAGCGATCATGGCCAATAAAAAAAGAGAGGTATATTGTATGGGCTTCAAAATGTGTTTCTTTTGTTAGTTATAATAACTTAAAACGTTTGTTTTTAGTATCTAAACGGGTAATAGAGTGGTAAAAATACGTTTCTTTTTCGTTTTTGGTTGAAATTTTACTTAAAAATGAGGTTTTAGACACTATATATACAGCGTTTTGATTGATAAATTTGTACTATTTTCGTGAAATAAATTTATTTACACAATGGAAGTTTTCAATTACCTCAATGGTCAAGGCGGTTTTATGATTTTAGCCTTTTTTGTAGTATTGATTGTTTTGTATAAAAAATATAAAAGCTATCGCTACTTTAAAGACATGAAAAAAGCCAGAAAAAATAAGCAAAAGTAACCTATCTTTGCCCTATGAGTTCTATACGTATTACCAAGCAATTTTCTTTTGAAACCGGCCATGCACTTTATGGGTATGACGGAAAATGTCGTAATGTTCACGGCCACAGTTATAAGCTTTCTGTCACCGTTATTGGAGAGCCAATTGCAGATTCTTCTCATGTCAAGTTTGGAATGGTCATAGATTTTAGCGATCTAAAAAAAATTGTGAAAGAGGAAATTGTAGATGTTTTTGATCATGCTACTGTCTTTAACAAAAACACTCCTCATGTTGAGCTTGCAAAAGAATTAAGCGATCGAGGACACAGTGTTTTACTGGCAGATTACCAACCAACAAGCGAAATGATGGTGATTGATTTTGCCGAAAAAATAAAAAAACGCCTCCCAAAACAAACACAATTATTCTCTTTAAGATTACAAGAAACTGCCACAAGCTATGCAGAGTGGTACGCCAGTGACAACTAAAGGCTGTCTTTTGTTGTCCTTGGGTAGCCCTTATATAAAGCTCGAGAGTGGCAATTCGTAAATTTCCAACTATATTTGAACCATGCAAATTCCTCCAGGAAAAAAAATATATTTTTCTAGCGACAATCATCTTGGTGCTCCTACATCTGCAGAGAGCCTCCCTAGAGAGCAAAAATTTGTGCGCTGGCTTGACACGGTTAAAAAAGACGCAGCTGCCATCTTTTTACTAGGAGATTTGTTTGATTTTTGGTTTGAGTACAGAACTGTAGTGCCTAAGGGTTTTGTTCGTGTATTGGGCAAACTAGCCGAGATTAGTGACAGTGGCATTCCTATTTACTTTTTTGTTGGAAACCATGACCTTTGGATGGGAGATTATTTTGAAAAAGAACTCAACATACCAACCTATCGAGATGTAAAAGAGTTTACCTTCAATGACAAGGTTTTTCTCATTGGCCATGGTGATGGAAAAGGTCCTGGAGACGTGGGCTACAAACGAATGAAAAAGGTGTTTACAAATCCTGTTTTTAAATGGCTCTTTAGGTGGTTTCATCCAGAGCTAGGAATGCGTTTGGCGCAATACATGTCTGTAAAAAATAAGCTTATTTCTGGTGATGATGACAAAATATTTTTAGGAGATGAGCAAGAGTGGTTGGCCCAGTACGCTAAAAGAAAGTTAGAAACAAAACATTATGACTACTTTATATTTGGCCACCGTCATTTAGCCATGAAAATAAATCTTAGCGACACAAGCACCTATCACAATCTAGGGGATTGGATTACCCAATACACCTATGGTATTTTTGATGGCCAGGAGTTTTCTCTCCAAGAGTTTGAAGCCGCAAAAACTAACTAGGCTGTATATCTTTTATTCTTAATTGCAAACTTACATTTCCTTGCCATTGGTTTTCATCTATACAATACACCGCTTTAAAAGGAGTGTTTGCACATGCGGTGTCTTTTTTATCTCCAAGGCCAAAGCCAATACCTACAATAGCGCTTGAGTTTACTTGTTTTACCGTGAGGCGTAAATGCGTTTTATCTGCCCCCACACATTTTCCATACCCTGTGTCTTTTAAGTTCTGGGTCATAAAAACGGGTTGTCTATTTCCAGGGCCAAAGGGTGCAAATTGTTTTAAAATTCTATGAAATTTTGGAGTAATATCTACCAAATCTAGTTGGGCATCAATATTGATTTCTGGACTTAGTAATTTTGGGTCTATGGTTTGAGAAACTACCTTTTCAAACTGGGCCTTAAAATCTGGATAGTCTTTTTCTTGAAGGGTTAGCCCCGCTGCGTATTTATGGCCTCCAAACTGCTCAATGTATTGGGCGCAGCCCTCTAAAGCATTATAAACATCAAATCCTTTTACAGAGCGAGCAGAGGCTGCTAACTTGTCTCCACTTTTTGTAAAAACTAAAGTAGGGCGATAGTACGTCTCTATTAACCTAGAGGCTACAATCCCTATAACCCCTTTGTGCCAATGCTCTTTATAGACAACAGTTGTGCTGTTTTCCTGCTCGCTGGCTTGAGTTATTTGCACCAAAGCTTCTTTGGTGATTTGTTTGTCTGCGTCTTTTCTATCTGCATTAAAGAGTTCTATTTCGCTCGCCCATTGAGCGGCGCTTTGCGGGTCTGTCTCAACAAGAAGGCTAACGGCATGATTTCCGTGCTTCATCCTGCCGGCAGCATTAATTCTTGGTGCAATAATAAAAACAACATCTGTAATGGTCAAGGTGGTTTTGTTGACCTGTTTTAATATGGCTTGGTACCCTACCCTAGGGTTGCTGTTAATGACCTTTAGTCCATAATAAGCCAACACTCTATTTTCTCCTGTAACGGGAACAATATCTGCACCAATTGCAGTGGCAACAAGGTCTAGATACAACAATAAATCCTCTATGGTTTGCCCGCGCTTAGACCCTAGGGCTTGAATGAGTTTAAACCCTACACCACAACCACAAAGCTCTTTATAGGGGTATGAGCAGTCATCTCTTTTTGGATCTAAAACTGCAACTGCTTTAGGAAGCTTAGCTCCAGGGCGGTGATGATCACAAATAATAAAATCAATTCCTTTTTTTGAAGCGTACGCAACTTTTTCTATCGCTTTAATCCCACAATCTAGGGCAATAATTAGAGTGATATCATTGTCTTGAGCATAATCAATCCCCTTGTAAGAGACTCCATATCCCTCTGCGTAGCGATCTGGGATATAGGTGGCTACCTTTGGGTAATACGATTTTAAATAACTACTCAGCAGCGCGACACTAGTGGTGCCATCTACGTCATAATCTCCATAGACTAAAATGTTTTCTTGGGCTTTTATGGCCTCTTGTATGCGCTTTACTGCAAGATCCATGTCTTGCATTAGAAAAGGGTCATGAAGCTCCTCAAGGCTAGGTCTAAAAAAGCGCTTCGCTTGATCGAAGGTGGTAATGCCTCTTTGCGCCAAAAGAGAGCTCAGTAAAGGATCAATCCCGAGGGCTTGTGATAAATGAGTTACGGTTTCTAAATTTTGTTTGGGGGCTAGGTTCCAGCGCATAGATTTGAAAATTACAAAAATATAAAACTATACACCCTATGTCTTTGAATTTATAACTTCAAATTCAAGAATTCTAAGCTGTTTTTGTATTTCTGAAACGTTACCCCCTCCCTTTGGTCTCAAAGCACAATAATCTTGGTAATGATTTTGTAAGGCTTTATATATTTCTATTTTTACGAGAGATATTATAATTTAAAAAATACGCCATGGCATTAGTAACTCCATTATCCCCAAATCACGATGACACTACAAAAGAACTTGCCGCTTTTTTTAACGAAACGCTTGGGTTTTGCCCAAATAGCGTGCTTACCATGCAAAGAAGACCTGCAATAAGCCAGGCCTTTATAAACCTCAACAAAGCAGTGATGGCAAACGATGGCCGTGTTAGCTCGTCTCTAAAGCGAATGATTGCTTGGGTGAGTAGTAACGCCACAGGATGCAGGTATTGTCAAGCCCATGCCATAAGAGCCGCAGAGCGCTATGGGGCAGAGAAAGAACAACTAGATAATATTTGGGATTATAGAACACACGAGGCTTTTAGTGAGCCCGAACGAGCTGCGCTTGATTTTTCATTGCAAGCATCACAAGTTCCTAATCAAGTAGATGCGGCAATTAAACAGCGGTTATACACCTACTGGGATGAGGGAGAGATTGTAGAAATGTTAGGGGTTATCTCTTTGTTTGGGTATCTAAACCGTTGGAACGACTCTATGGGCACCTCTATTGAAAATGGTGCTGTAGAAAGCGGCAAGCAATTCCTGGGTAAACACGGTTGGGAAAAAGGAAAGCATCTGTAGTTTTAAAAAGAGCTTACTTTTTTGCGCCAACAATTAATACTATTTCTCCTTTTGGGGGTTTTGCTTCAAAATGAGCTAAAACCTCCCGAGATGAACCCCTTATTGTTTCTTCGTGAAGCTTAGTGATTTCTCTAGAAACAGACACAGGACGGTCTTGGCCAAAATACTCAATTATTTGCGCTAAGGTTTTTAAAAGCTTGTGTGGTGACTCATAAAAAATAATGGTGCGCGTTTCTTGAGCTAGCAACTTTAATCTAGTTTGACGGCCTTTTTTTGGGGGCAGAAACCCTTCAAAAACAAATTTATCATTAGGCAAACCGCTATTTACAAGCGCCGGGACAAAGGCTGTGGCACCCGGAAGGCAATCAACCTGGATACCTGCCTCTACACAGGCGCGGGTTAATAAAAATCCTGGGTCACTAATGGCGGGGGTTCCTGCATCACTTATGAGTGCAACTTTTTGCCCGCTTTTAATGCGTGCTACAACAGCAGCTGTAGTTTTATGCTCATTGTGCATATGGTGAGAATGCATCTGGGTAGTAATTTCAAAATATTTTAATAACTTCCCGCTGGTTCTAGTATCCTCGGCTAGTATTAAATCAACCTCTTGCAATACTTCTATGGCGCGAAAAGTAATGTCTTTTAAATTGCCAATTGGCGTAGGTACTAAATATAGTTTTGACATATTTATAGAATAAAAAAGGTGTGGCTAAATACCTGAGAGCAATATAAGAATTCCTACAATCAATAGGGGTTTTCTTGTCTGTGGTTTTTTTAGTGAGAGAGTTTTTTAAAATTTGGGCGATAAATTTATGATTTATATTGTATGCTCTGTTTTTGTTTTTATAAATTTACCCAACCGAAGTCTAAAATGGAAACTTTTTTGTTTTCCTGTAATACCTAACTATGTTTTTAGAAAACACCGTAAATCAAAAAGAGCAATTTGGCTGGATCGAAGTCATTAGTGGCTCTATGTTTTCTGGTAAAACCGAAGAACTTATTAGGCGCCTAAAGCGCGCGCAATTTGCGCGTCAAAAGGTTGAGATTTTTAAGCCCGCCGTAGATACCCGCTATGATGACAACCAAGTGGTGTCTCATGATAAAAACCATATTCGGTCTACAGCAGTGCCCGCCGCTGCAAATATTCCTATTTTAGCAGATAATTGTGATGTGGTAGGCATAGATGAAGCACAATTTTTTGATGATGAAATTGTCAAGGTCTGCAACGATCTTGCCAACCGTGGCGTACGGGTTATTGTAGCTGGTTTAGACATGGATTTTAAAGGCAATCCTTTTGGGCCTATGCCTGCCCTGATGGCCACAGCAGAGTATGTGACCAAAGTGCATGCTGTATGCCCTCGTACTGGTAATCTCGCTAATTATAGTTTTAGAAAATCTCAAAGTGATGACCTGGTACTCCTTGGAGAAACCGAGGAGTATGAGCCGCTAAGCCGTGCTGCTTTTTACAAAGCAAGATTACAAGAAAAACTACGCACTCTTGATGTACAAGAGCCAGAAGAGGTTACTCCAAAAAATAAATAAGCGCACCTATAAAATGCCAAAAGCAACACAAACTATTTTAGAGATTGACCTTACGGCCTTGGGTCATAACTATCTATATATCCAATCACAACTTAAACAAGGCAGCCGTATTATGGCCGTTGTAAAGGCCTTTGGCTATGGGTCACAAGACATTGCTGTTGCCAAGGAGCTGGAGACTCTAGGGGTCGCTTACTTTGCGGTTGCCTATGCTCAAGAAGGTGTGCGCCTTAGAGAGGGCGGTATACAGACGCCCATTTTAGTGCTACACCCACAGGCCGTTAATTTTGACATTATACTTGACAAATGCCTAGAACCCTGCATGTACAGCTTAAAAATACTTGAAGAGTTTATTGGCTTTGCAGAAAAGAAAAAACAAAAACAGTATCCTGTTCACCTAAAGTTTAATACCGGACTCAACAGGTTGGGCTTTGCTCAAAGCGATCTTAAATATATCATAGACTCCCTTGCAAATTCAAGCGCAGTTGAAGCCTGTTCTATTTTTTCACATCTAGCCGCTAGTGAGGATTTGCAACAACAGGAATTTACTTTAAAACAGTTGGATGCCTTTGCTGAAATTTCTCAGAAATTAAAAAAGGCCCTGCCTAACACCCCTTTTTTACACACCTTAAACACTTCTGGAATTTTAAACTATCCAAAAGCGCACTATGATATGGTGAGATGCGGTATAGGGCTCTATGGCTTTGCCAATGATGCGCAGCAAACTGCAAAGCTAAAACCCGTAGCTACACTTAAAACTATTATTTCTCAAATTCACACCCTTGAAAAAGGAGAGACCCTAGGATACAACAGAGCGTTTACAGCTCAAAAAAAGATGAAAACCGCTACCCTTCCTCTTGGCCATGCAGATGGTATTTCAAGAGCCTATGGAAATGAGGTAGGTTGGGTGCGCATTAATGGCCACAAAGCTCCTATCTGCGGGAATGTATGCATGGATATGATTATGGTAGAAATAACAGATATTGAGTGTAAAGAAGGAGACCAAGTGATTGTCTTTGGAGGCCAAACAACTGCAGAGAAACTCTCGGGAGCAATTCACACAATACCCTATGAAATTCTTACAGCAATCTCCCAACGCGTCACGCGAGTTATTACAAGAACATAGGGCGTGTGTTTAATTTAAAGACTTGAAAAATTTTAAACAATAACTTACCTTTAAAAAAAATAATCCTATGAAAATAGCAGTTATAGGTGCCACAGGAATGGTTGGCACAGTGATGCTTTCACTTCTTGAATCGCGCAATTTTCCTGTTACAGAACTGCTGCTAGTGGCTTCAAAAAAGTCTGTAGGGAAATCGCTTTTATTTAAAAACAAGGCCCATAAAATAATAGCCATTCAAGAGGCTGTAGATGCTAAACCTGCTATAGCTATTTTCTCTGCTGGAGGTGAAACTTCCTTGGAGTGGGCTCCAAAATTTGCGCAAGTTGGCACAACGGTTATAGACAATTCATCTGTTTGGCGCATGGATCCAAACAAAAAATTAATTGTCCCAGAAATCAACGCAAGTACGCTTTCCAAAGAAGATAAAATAATAGCCAATCCAAACTGCTCTACCATACAACTAGTTATGGCCTTAGCTCCCTTGCATGAAAAATACAAGATGAAGCGGGTGGTAGTGTCTACCTACCAGTCTGTATCTGGAACGGGATCCAAGGCTGTCAAACAAATGGAAGGTGAAGAAAATCATCTGGAGACGCCCATGGCCTACCCCTATCAAATTCATAGAAATGTAATCCCTCATTGTGATGATTTTCAAGACAATGGGTATACCAAAGAAGAAATGAAATTGGCTCTTGAGCCTCAAAAGATATTAAACGACACTAGTTTTTCTATCACAGCAACAGCCGTGAGGGTGCCAACCTCTGGAGGCCACAGCGAGGCTGTTAATGTTTCTTTTGTTAAAGACTTCACTCTAGAACAGGTGCGCATTATTATTAAGCAAACCCCCGGGGTTACCCTGCAGGACAATCCAAAAACCAACACCTATCCAATGCCTATTTTAGCTCACAATAAAGATGCCGTTTTTGTGGGTAGGCTCCGCAGAGATTTTTCACAACAAAACACTCTAAATATGTGGATTGTAAGTGATAATTTAAGAAAAGGAGCCGCTACAAACGCCATTCAAATTGCTGAATACTTGGTAGTTAAGAGACTTGTATAGTGCCCATAAGTAGATTGGATGTTTGCTGCAAAAGTCAAGAAACAACAGCCGTATCAAAGTGTTAAATTTCTAATAATTGTCTCATTCACTGCTAGATAAACAAACATAACTCATTACATTGTTTATAGAATTGAATTTAAAGCCCTATTTTTAGGCTTTTTTATAATTAAATTTAAATAGTGGAGAGAGTTTTATATCTAGTATCTACGATGCTTGTGATCACATCATGTGGTTCAGACGACGATACAGATATTTTTGTTCCTTTAGAAATACAAACGCAAGAAGATTTTGTGCAAGTATCTACACTACAAACAATTAGCATTGCTATTTTTTCTAACGATACAAATATTCCAGCATCTGGACTATTATCTATTACATCGCCTATTAATGGCGAGGTAGTTATAAACAACAGCAACACACCGCAAGACATCAGCGATGATGTTTTAGAATATGATCCCGCCTTAAATTTTGTAGGCACAGACACTATGCAATATACTATTTGCCTAGAAGACGGAACCAATTGCAAAACAGAAACAATCTCTATTGTTGTTTTCCAAGACACAAGCGTGACACTGGATTTGGATGAATTTCCTTACGATACGCTATCTGAGTACAATTTTTTTAATGGTGCTCTAAGTGCAAAACAGCCAGCATATGGAGTTCTTCCTTACGAGCCTATAAGTTCATTATTTACAGATTATGCCGTTAAGGAGCGGTTTGTTTGGGTGCCTTTGGGAGAAAAAGCAAGCTTTGACCAAAACAATAAATCGTTAGATTTTCCGACAGGTAGCGCGCTTATAAAAATATTTTATTACAACAATGTACTTCCAGAAAACACAACAAGAATTATTGAAACCAGAGTAATGGTAAAAACCCAAAATGGTTGGGATTTTGCTGAATACGTTTGGAATGATGCCCAAACAGAGGCTTTTTTAGAAACCACAGAAGATGGTGGTTACACAGAAGTTAATTGGTTGCAAGAGGGACAGCAAAAGTTTGTTAACTACAGAATCCCAGCAAAACAACAATGCGTTATCTGCCATACCAATGATTTTGAAACAGTACCCCTTGGCATAAAGCCTCAAAATATTAATTCTTTTCTAACCTATGATGATGGCCCAAGCAATCAATTACAAAAACTAATTGATTTTGGATACCTTGAAGACGCCCTTCCTGAAAATATCACAACAGTTGTAGACTGGACAGATGCTTCAAAATCTTTAGATCAAAGAGCCAAGTCTTACCTTGATATAAACTGTGCCAATTGCCACATAGATGGAGGACAGGGAGATTACAGATCAATACGTCTTGGATATACAAATACCTTAAACAACGATGAAAATGCAGGTGTTTGTGTTGACGGCGATACTCCGATTCCTGTGGGTGGGGGAACGTTTATTACTAAGCTTATCGCGCCTGAAGATTCAGAAAAATCAATAATATACTATAGGATGTCTGTCACAGGAGACGAGGCCTATAAAATGCCCCAGTTTGGGCAAAGTCTAGTTCATACAGAAGCCCTAGCGCTTATGGAAGACTGGATAAATTCTATTAACCAATCTTGTGATTAATTAAAACAATTATTATTATGAAAAAATTATTCTTTTTTGCTTGTCTTTTTGCTGTATCACAATACAGTGTTGCTCAAGTGACTTTTACACCTCAATCTGCAGGTACAAATTACACAGATAGAGGATTTGTAGACATGAATGGAGACGGACTGGACGATATCCTTTCTGTTGATAATTCTAATATTCAAGTTTTGTATCAACAACAAGATGGGTCTCTTATAGAGACAACGGTTGCCACAGAATTTGCTGACAATTCTCCATCTTGGAGTTTGGCAGCTGCAGATTATGACCGCAACGGCTACACAGATTTATTGTATGGTGGAGGTAGTGGTGTTACCTTTATGAGAGCAAACAATGATGGGACAGCGTATACTGAAGTATCTGGTCCTGAATATGTATTCTCGCAACGTTCTAATTTTGTTGACATTAACAATGATGGGCACCTAGACGCCTATGTTTGTCATGATGTTGAGCCAAGTGTTTTTTATATCAATGACGGACAAGGAAATCTAGAATACTTCCAAGGTGGCCTAGGAGATTACCCCTCTGGAGGTCATTATGGTTCTGTATGGCTAGACTTTGACAACGATAGAGATGTAGACATGTTTATGGCAAAATGTGGTGGAGAGTCTGAAAGAAGAGATAACGAAATGCACGTAAACAATGGAGATGGTACTTTTACAGAAAGTGGCGCTTCTCTAAACCTAGAAGATGACATGCAAACCTGGTCTAGTGCTTGGGCAGATTATGACAATGATGGAGATCTAGACGGATGGATAGGAGCTAGTACTTTTAGCAATGGATTTCATAGACTTATGAGAAATAACGGTAATGGTACTTTTACAGATGTAATTGATGCTTCTGGACTTACAGAATTTAACGTTACAAGTATTGAAAATCAAACCTATGATTTTGACAATGACGGGAATACAGATATTGTATCTGGAGGCGTTATTTTATACGGAAATGGAGATCTTACCTTTACCATCTCTAGTACAAATATTGGTAATGGCGGTTTTGGAGATATCAACGAAGATGGATTTGTGGATGCTATTTCAAACGGACAGCTTATTATAAACAACACCAATAACAACAATTGGCTAAAAATAAATACCGTTGGTGTAGAAAGTAATGTTGGAGGTATTGGAGCAAGAGTAGAATTAACATCAGCCTCTGGAACTCAAATTAGAGAAGTAAGAAGTGGTGAAGGGTTCAGAAACATGAGTACTTTAAACACCCATTTTGGTCTTGGTCAAGACTCAGAGGCAACATCTATTACAATTTACTGGCCTTCTGGGATTGTAGATATTTTTGAAGATTTAGACATCAATATGACCCATAAGCTTGTAGAAGGAAATAGCGCACTGAGCACTGGAGATTTCTTAACTAGCGATCTTTCTATCTTCCCCGTTCCAGCCCTTGACAACTTAACTGTGTCAAACATTCAAGATATCGAAGACCCTATCTATACTGTTTTTGACATCACCGGAAGAAAGGTAATGCACGGTAGA
The DNA here is from genome assembly GCA_913045325.1 of uncultured Flavobacteriaceae bacterium. GTDB lineage: Bacteria > Bacteroidota > Bacteroidia > Flavobacteriales > Flavobacteriaceae > Patiriisocius. The sequence goes on from CAJWPZ010000006.1 coordinate 57,093, forward strand.
CTCCTCAACAACAACATTGATGTGTCTCAATTAACTCCTGGGCAGTACATTCTGCGTATATCAGGACAAAAATTTAGAAGAAATAACGTAAAAGCAGCCAAGTTCACAAAAAGATAATTTTTTAATTCTCATAAAACACCATTGAGTGAATTCTCAATGGTGTTTTTATTTAAACTATGTTAAAACGGTTCCTTTATTTTGGTCTAATGTGTCTTTTATTAACTAGCTGTTCCAATGAGGATGAGGCCGGATACATTGACATTGAACCAGTCTCTCAAGTTACTGTAGATTTACTACAGGTGCCTTACCTAACCCTTTCTGAGTATCATTTTTTTGATGATAGCCTTAATGAGTTATCACCCTCATATGGAGTGCTCCCCTATGAGCCTATTAGTTCTTTGTTTTCAAACTACGCAAAAAAATCCCGTTTTGTTTGGCTTCCCAGCGGTACTATAGGCACCTACAATGGGGATGCTAATAACATAGAGCTACCCGTAGGTAGTGTTATTATTAAAAACTTCTATTACGATAATGTGCTGCCTGATAACACGCGGGTGATTATTGAAACAAGGCTCATGATTCGAAAAGAAGAAGGTTGGACTTTTGCAGAATATTTCTGGAATGAGCAGCAAACAGAAGCTTTCCTAGATACACAAGGAGATGGAGGGTTTAGGTATGTCTCTTGGATGCAAGATGGACAGCAGCGTGAAATAAACTACAGAATGCCCTCTGGCAGTGAATGCTTTACCTGCCACAAAAGCAATACAACAAATGAGCCCATTGGTATAAAGCCTCAAAGCCTTAATGGTACTTTTACTTTTGCAGATGGTATACAAAACCAACTCCAAAAATGGATTGAGGTTGGTTATCTTGAAGACAACTTACCCACAAATATTAATACCGTTGTGGATTATACAGACACCTCACAAGATCTTGAAACTAGAGTGCGCTCTTATGTAGATATTAATTGTGCCAGCTGCCATAGAGATGAGGGGCATTGTAATTACAGACCCATGAGGTTTGCCTTTTCTGAAAATAATCTTTTAGAAAACCTAGGGCTTTGTGTAACGCCAGACCAACTTTTAGAAAATCTTTCTTCAGACCAAAAACTAATTAAACCAGGAGACCCAGAAAACTCGGTTATTTACTACCGTCTCAACGTTACTGCAGAGGAGGAGCGCATGCCACTGCTTGGCAGAAGCATCGTTCATGGTGATGGAGTGGCTTTGCTAAGAGACTGGATTAACTCTCTAGAGACTCCCTGTGACTAAGGCTTTTTAAATAGTACAAACACCCCTTTTGCAAGTGCTTGGAGATGAGGTATTTATTTTTTGTTATCTTTAAGTAACAATAACGCTAAACCAATCGCCATTATGAATTCAACCTTTACCACTATTCTACGCATGTTACTGGGTACTTCTTTACTAATATTTGGTATAAATAAGTTCTTTGCATTCATCCCAATTTTTGACATGGCACCAGCGGCAGCAAACTTTATGGAATCTTTAAACAGCACAGGTTATGTGTTATATGTTGTTGCCTGTTTGGAGCTACTTATCGGAGGGCTACTACTGTTTAAAAAATGGGTTCCGTTTGCACTTATTTTACTGGCCCCTATTGTTGTTAATATTCTATTGTTTCATCTTTTTTTAGACGTTTCTGGGGCAGCGGTTGCTGTCTTTATGTTGGCAATTACCGGAGTGCTTATATATAAATACTGGAAATCTTACACTTCTTTGTTTCAATAACAAACACTCATTAAAATACAAGCAGGCCCTTTTTAACTTGATTAGGGCCTGTTTTTTTGTGTATTTTTATAAAAAATAAACTCATGAATAAATTAATGCTCCCAATTATTACAGCCCTGGTTCTTGTAGGATGTAACAATAGCAATATTTCAATAAACCAAACCAATTCCGTGACCTACCCTAACACCAAAAAAGTTGACACTGTTACTAATTATTTTGGAACACAGGTGAAAGATCCTTACAGATGGCTAGAGGATGATATGAGTCAACAAACAGCTCAGTGGGTTGAAAAACAAAACAAAACCACCTTTGATTATTTAGACAATATTCCATTTAGAGAAGCGCTAAAACAGCGCCTAACAAAACTCTGGAATTACGAGAAGGTAGGCGCTCCTTTTAAAGAAGGAGAATACTCTTACTTTTATAAAAATGATGGGCTGCAAAACCAGTATGTAATTTACCGTTACAAAACTGGGCAAGACCCACAAAGCGCAGAAGTTTTTTTAGACCCTAACACATTCACTGAAGACGGAACCATTTCTCTAGGAGGGCTCAGTTTTAGCGAAAACGGATCATTGGCAGCCTATAGCATAAGTGAGGGAGGAAGTGACTGGAGAAAAGTGTTAGTGATGAATACCCAAACTAGACAAATCATAGAAGACACCATTGTAGATGTTAAATTTAGCGGCATTTCCTGGTTAAAAAATGATGGTTTTTATTATTCTAGTTATGACAAACCAAAAGGGAGTGAGCTTTCTGCCAAGACAGATCAACACAAGCTTTATTACCACAAACTTGGAAGTTCTCAAAAAGAAGATAGGCTTATCTTTGGGGGTACACCAAAGCAAAAGCATCGCTATGTTGGGGGTCGTACCACAGAAGATAATAGGTATCTAATTGTTTCTGCTAGTGTTTCAACCTCAGGAAACAAACTCTTTATCAAAGATCTTAGCGACCCGAAAAGCCCCTTTGTTACCATACAAAAAGACACAGATAGTGATACCTCTGTTATAGAAAATGTGGGCAGCACGCTTTATCTTGTTACAAACAGAAATGCTCCAAACAAAAAAGTAGTTACTGTAGATGCCTCGAGTCCAGGACCAGAAAACTGGAAAGATCTTATTGAGCAAACTCAAAATGTTTTAAGAGCCAGTACAGGTGGTGGGTATATTTTTGCAAATTACATGGAAGATGCCGTGAGCGCCATTAAACAGTACACCTATCAAGGAGCTCTAGTAAGAGAGATTGCCTTGCCAGGGGTTGGCTCTGCGGGTGGCTTTGGCGCCAAAAAGCAGGAGACTAATCTGTATTATTCTTTTACAAATTACCTCACTCCAGGTAGTATTTATTCTTTTGACATTGCAACTGGAGTCTCTAAGTTATACAAAAAACCAAACATTGATTTTAACTCCCAGGAGTATCAAAGCAAACAAATATTCTACACCTCAAAAGACGGCACGCAGGTCCCTATGATTATTACCCACAAAAAAGGGATGGTGTTGGATGGCACAAACCCCACAATTTTATATGGCTATGGTGGGTTTAATATTAGCTTAACTCCAAGTTTTAGCATCACAAATGCCGTATGGATGGAGCAAGGTGGTGTTTATGCTGTTGCTAATCTAAGAGGTGGCGGAGAGTATGGTAAAAAATGGCATGATGCAGGAACTAAACTACAAAAGCAAAATGTTTTTGACGACTTTATAGGCGCCGCAGAATATCTAATTTCTGAAAAATACACCTCCAGTGACTACCTAGCCATTAGAGGAGGATCTAATGGAGGGCTTTTAGTGGGCGCTACTATGACCCAACGACCAGAGTTAATAAAAGTAGCACTTCCTGCCGTTGGTGTTTTAGATATGTTGCGGTATCATACCTTTACAGCTGGAGCTGGTTGGGCCTATGATTATGGGACCTCACAAGACAGCAAAGAAATGTTTGAATACCTAAAGGCATACTCCCCCGTACATAATGTAACCCCTGGCACAAAGTACCCTGCAACAATGGTTACCACGGGAGATCATGACGATAGAGTGGTGCCTGCACATAGTTTTAAATTTGCAGCACAATTGCAAGAAAAACAAGGTGGAAAGGCCCCTGTTTTGATTAGAATTGAAACAGATGCTGGGCATGGTGCCGGAACTCCTGTGAGCAAAACCATAGCGCAATATGCAGACATATATGGCTTCACTTTATATAACATGGGCTACAAAGTATTACCAAATCAAATTAATGACGGCGTAAAACAATAACCTATTTAAACATCATTTAGGCTATATATCACTAGTAAAACACTCTTGGGATATATAGCTTTTTACCATACTATTTTTTATGTTAGACGTAACTATTAAAGAGTTTTCATACCCAAATATTCCTGAAGTTTTAATACTACAAGATATTGTGTTTTCCTTAAAAGAAGGAGAACACTTAGTGGTTTTGGGAGAGAGTGGCTGCGGAAAATCTACCTTACTGCACTTAATATATGGGCTGCTACATCTAGAAAATGGGCTGTTGTTTTGGAAAGAAAAGCAGCTATTAGGGCCCCAACACAATCTAGTGCCAGGTGAGCTTGCTATGAAATTAGTAGCGCAAGAGTTTAATGTTATGCCATATATTTCTGTTGCAGAAAATATAGCCACACACTTAAAGCGAAATAACAAAGACCAAGATGCTGCCCGTGTAGATGAGCTTCTTGAGGTTGTGGAGCTACAAGACCATAAAAGCACAAAGGTAAAAAACCTCAGCGGTGGTCAAAAGCAGCGAGTTGCACTGGCAAAAGCCCTTGCAAATACCCCAGAGGTGATTCTTTTAGACGAGCCGTTTAGTAATATAGATACCTTCCGGAAAAACAAATTACGCCGTAATTTATACGGCTATTTAAGAGACAATAATATTACCTGTATTACCGCCACCCATGATAGTGATCAGGCGCTGGGTTTTGCAGACACCATCCTTATGCTACAAGATGGTAAAAAAGAAATGATAGGGAGCCCACAAGAAATTATTTCAAATCTTAAAACACCTTACCAAGCTGGTTTTTTTGGTTCTGGATCTGTAATTGACACTCGTGTTTTTAAAGGGGTTAAAAAAGGAGCGTTGCGCACTGTGTTGCCTCATGAGTTAAAAATCTCAAAAACACCCACAGCTGTTTTTGGTGTGGTTTTAAAACAATACTTTAAAGGGCATTACTACGAGGTGCAGGTGGAAACGCCAAAGGGTGTTTTGTTTTTAAACCATCCTGTATTACTAGAAGAAAAAACAAAGGTGTATATAGATTTGGTATAAACCCTAGAGATTGATCACTCCTTGTTTTTAAAACAAGCCCCACAAAATTTTTAATGCAAAAATTATTATCAGTGCAGAGCTTGCTATGATAATATGATCGTGCTTTAGTTTTTTAAAACAGTAAAGTGCCGCCTCAATAGTAGCCAGAAATACACCCACAATTAGCAATTGACCAAACTCGATACCTACATTAAAACCTACCAAAGAAGCAAGCAAATTATCATCTTCAAAAAAGGCCATTTTCAGAAAATTTGAAAATGCTAAACCGTGTATACACCCAAAAAACAGTACCATGGCGTATAATAGTTGGTAATTAATTTGAGTGGGTTTATACACTTTAAAAAAGTTGTTTACACAGGTTATAATTATTGTAAGGGGTATCAGCTGCTCTATAATATCACGCTTCAAGGTAATAACATCATAGACAGAAAGCACTAGAGTAATGCTATGGCCTATGGTAAAGGCTGTTATAAGCAGCGCTAATTTTTTCCAATGGGAGCGGTTAAAAAAAACAGTAATAGCTAAAATAAAAAGCATATGATCAATGCCGTCTATATCTAAAATATGCGATAACCCTTGTTTAAAAAAAAGTACAAATGTCTCCATTACTCAATTGCTTTAATTTGATAGGTAGCCTCCCTAAAACAAAAGCTGTCACCAACTTGCTTTCCAAATAATAGTTTACCTATTGGGGTTTGGAGTCCAATACAATAGTAAGGAGTGTTTTGATGGGTCACAACACCCAGGGAGATACTTAAAAAAAACAGCCCATTATTGGTTGTTACCAAACTTCCTAAATGAGCATGGGGTGCTTTTTTTGTAAAATTAATTTTGTGGAGTACTTCAAGGGTTTTTTCAATTTCCGCCAATCGCTCACCGGCCTGTTCTCTGTCGAGTTGCAACATAGCCCTGGCGGTCTGGTGCTTATCTCCAGCACTGCTTTTTGTTGCATCGTCTAAAGAGGAAACAATGCCCTTAATTTTATCTTGAACAATGGTGTACTTCTGCATTATTTGCTGTTCACAAGATAAGAGTAAGTGTTCTTTAATTTTTTTTGAGCTCATTTGTATTAATTTAAACAGCTAATGCGCTCCTTTTTTTGATGAAAGTGCTGCCAACTCCTTACCAATACTGCTCCCAATGGCAACACCCATGCCACCCAAACGAACACCGCAGTAAACATTAGGATGAATTTGTTTTATTATGGGCTTTTTTTGGCTTCCAACCCCCATAATACCACTCCAACGGGTATCTATCTCGAAGGGGGTTTGAGGTAATATCGTGCTTTTTAAAAGCTGTTCTAGCCTGTTTTGTATAATGGGAGTAAGTCCTGTTTGGGAGGTGTTTTCTGCCTCGAAGTCAAGGTTTCTAGCCCCGCCAAACAAAATTCTATCATCAATATTTCTAAAATAATAATAGCCGCAATCAAGATGGAAGGTGCCTTTAATGGCTAAGTTTTTAATGGGTTTTGTGATGAGCACCTGCGCTCTTGCCGGAGTTACATCTTCTTGCAGGAGTTCTCTAGCAAATCCGTTGGTGGCAATACATATGTTTTTTGCTTCAACAGGTAGAGAGCCAATGGTAAAAACTGGCAATGTACCCTCTTGAGAAATGGCCTTTACTGGCGCATTGTTTAATATCAAAATCCCTTTTGAAGTGGCTTTTTCAAGTAATGCGGTCATCATCTTACCGGTATCAAGTTGCCCTTCAAATTTATTGAAAATAGCTTTAGAGGCTACTTTTTCAAACCCAAAAGGGGTATCAACCAAAGAAAACACATTGGCATTAAAAATAGGGTAAAGCAGCTCATTAATAAGGTCTAGGTTTTTGACACACCTATCAAAAACAGCGCTGTCTGTCTCTGGAAAAAGCTCATATCCTCCCAATTGTCTGTAGGCAATTCTTTGGTCTGTTAAGGCAGCTCTAAGAGTAGAAAGCCCCTTAAGGCGCTCAGAAATAAGGGCAACCACCTCACTTTCAGTGTGTGTTGTAAGGTCCTGTAATATTTCAGACATGCTGCCAAAACAGGCAAATCCTGCATTTTTAGTGCTAGCGCCACTTGGCAACATTCCTTTTTCAAACACCACAATTTTAGCCTCTGGATGAAGCTCCCTTAATTCTAGGGCGCAACTAAGACCAACAATTCCACTGCCAATAATAGCAAAGTCTATGTTTGTAAACCATGAGGTATGTTCCCAGTAGGATAGATTCATAAATAGTATTATATTTAAGCCTGTTTGCTTTTATAAATTTAATTACATTCTGATGAAAACCAACTACAGACTATTACTTGTTTTTATTTTATTCTCTTTTTTATCATTTTCTCAACAACCTGGAGATGAAATTGAAATTCAAACCATCGAATTTGATGGCTATCCTGTAGGAGAGGGTTGGCTCTCTCCAAGAGAAGGATATTTTGATTTTACTTCTTTGGAGGGGCTTGATTTTGAGAAAGTGTACATTAAATACAAGCTAAAGTGTGATCCAACTCAAAATCCAAATTGTGGTGAGTGGGATTACCTCTCCTACCTTAAAGTTATTGAGCATACAGGAAAAGGGCTGCACCCCAACTATTATATTGGTGGTAGCGGAGGCTTAACCCCTGATAGTTTTTCTTACATGAACAACACTGCTTGGAGCTACACCCCCAGGTATGAGCAAACCATTGTTTTTGATGACCCCTCTTCGCTATCTGCCTACCAAGTAGGTGAGGGAGCACAAGAAATTCAAAACCCTTTTAACGCCTCTTTGCAAGACTCTCAAACGCAGTATTTGTTTAGACAATCTGAGCTTGTGGCCTCTGGCTTAACTCCTGGAGATATTACAGGTATGCAGTTTAATATTCTTGATACTGGAGGAGAAATGCAACATCTTAGAATTGGCATAAAAGCTACTACACAAAATGAATTACAAGAAAATGAGATAATAACAGATTTTGTAGAGGTATTTGCTAAGGATTATGCCTTTAGCGATACCGGCTGGCAGCATATTGATTTTCCTTCTTTTTTTAGCTGGGATGGGTTTTCAAACATCATAGTAGAGGTTGCCTTCACGGGTAAAGATGGCGCAAGTTCGGTGTCACTAAGTGGTGAGGCCTACCCTTGGGGTTGTGCTAGCCAGGCCTCGGCTACAGATGCTTATTTTAATTTTAATGGGCCAGATAAATTAGAGGTCCCTACCACAAACCTAACAGAGATAGAAAATGAAGTGACCATTTCTTTTTGGCTAAACGGAAATGGAGAACAGCCGCAAAATGATAGTGTTTTTGACGTCCATGATGAAGATGGAAATAGAGTTTTAAACATTCATTTGCCTTGGAGCAATCAAAGAGTGTATTGGGATGCAGGAGACGCAACTGGCTATGACCGAATAGATAAAGAAGTGGATGATACCGATCAGTATAAAGATGTTTGGAACCATTGGGCCTTTACTAAAAATGCAGCTACTGGGGTGATGAATATTTACCTCAACGCAGAACTATGGCATACCGGCACAGGACTTAATAGACCTATAGGCGCCATCGCTGATTTTAACCTTGGAAGAGGACAGGGGAGTACAGATAATTTTTATGATGGCAAACTCGATGATTTCCAAATTTGGTCAACAGAGTTAGATCCTGCAACTATTGCTAATTGGATGTACAAAGAGATTGATGCCACACACCCAAACTATTCAGCATTAAAGGCAAACTACACCTTTGATCAAATCACTACAGATTATAAGACTCTTGAAGGGGTTTTAGACCAGCAAACACCTCTTTACGGGGTTCCTCAATTAAAAAGTTATAACGGTAGCCACTTTAAAAACTTTACCGCCTCTTCAACAAGGCCAAATGTCAAGTTTAATAGAAATAGCTCAACATATACTGTAAATACAGAGCTTGTCATAGACTCCATCGCCAAAGGAAAAGTAATGGTAGAGAAATACCTGCAGTTAGTTGCTGGTGAAATTCCTGTTTTGGATGAAACTCTTTACGTGAATCCAACCTATTACAACAACTACCAATACGACACCAATTTGGTTGCCACAGATTCTACGGCTGTAGCTGCAGATGTTACTCTTATCTTAGAACAAATTGAGTACAACACCACAGTCCCTGGAGAGGAAGTGCTTGTGCCTTGGGAGATTGGGCGCTATATAACTCCCTACGGAAATGGACTTTCTTTGGGTGATGATGGCTGGACATGGATTTTTGATGTTACAGATTTTCAACATCTTTTTCAAGGAGATGATGTACACATTAGGGCGGGTAACTTTCAAGAATTACTTGATATGAAGGTGGTTTTTAAAGTAGGTACCCCTGCCAGAGAACTGCTGGGCATTAAAAGTCTGTATTCTGGAAATTATAGCTTAAGCAACTTTGATGACGTGGTTGTAAACACAACTGTAGCGTTAAATCCAGATGCAGAAATGTTTTCTGTAAAATCTACCCTAACGGGACATGATTTTGGAGCTGGTAATAACTGTGGTGAGTTTTGTAACAATACCCATAAAGTACTTGTAAATGGTGTCGAGCAATATAGTTGGCAAATTATGCAAGAATGTGGTGAAAACCCGCTTTATCCTCAAGGAGGAACCTGGATGTATGACAGGGCTGGTTGGTGTCCGGGAGCCCCAGCAACGGTTCAAAATTTGGATGTAACTCCGTTTATTAGTGTTGGGGTAGACACCACAACAGACATAGATTACAACATAGATCAAGATCCTTACGGGAACTATATTACCGAGATATTTTTTGTAGAATATGGCGCTCCAAATTTTACCAATGACGCCTCGCTAGAGGAAATTATTGCGCCCAACATTTTCAAACTTAATACCAGGTACAACCCAACTTGTGGGGAGCCCGTTATAAGAATTAAAAACAACGGAGAAAGCACCTTAGAGGCTGTAACTGTAACCTATGGCGTGTCTGGTGAAACGCCTTATGTCTATACCTGGGAAGGATCTTTAGATTTTTTAGAAGAAACTGTAGTTACCCTACCTGCTATTGAGGTTGGTAATTACTATCAAGGAGTTACCTCTTTTGAGGCAACTCTTAGTGAGCCAAATGGCACGCAAGATCAGTACGAGTTTAATAACAGTCTTACCTCAGAGTTTGAACCTGCTCCAATACACCAGGAGCAAATGGTGATTCAGTTTAAAACCAACAACCGACCTTTTGAGAACAGCTACAAAGTTTTTGATACCGCTGGGAATATTATGTTTGAAAGAGATTTTGACGACTCAAATACAACTTATCTAGATTTAATTAATCTTCCTCAGGGGTGTTATGAACTTGTGGTGTATGATACGGGCGGGGATGGAATGAATAACTGGCCTTCAAACCATGGTAACGGAATCATCCGTTTAAAAAACTTGAGCGGTTCAACGATTACTTATTTAGAAAGATGGTTTGGAGAGACCATAAAGTATCGCTTTAGAAACGATGCCGCCCTAAGCTCCCCAGAGCAGGCAAACATTTTGTTTTCTGTGCATCCTAACCCTACTGATAGCGCTTTTACGATAGCGCTTATTAACTCCACGGAGTCTTTTTCTATGGAGATTTTTAATATCACAGGAAGCTCAATCTATAAAGAGAAAGACATGGACCCATCAAACAACACGATAGATGTTTCTAGCTATAGCAGTGGCGTGTATTTAATTTACTTAAAAACACAAAGCGGTATTACCCAGGTTAGGAAACTAATTGTTAATTAACAATTAGACTATTGATGTCATAAAAAAAGTGCTATCTAATTTTAGATAGCACTTTTTTATTTGAGTGTAATTGGTTTATTCTTCCTCCTGGGGTTCATCCATTTTCCAGGTATTCATAAATGCCGTGGTATAATTACCAGAGACATAATCTGGATGGTCCATGAGTTGTCTGTGAAATGGAATAGTTGTCTTAATACCTTCGATAACAAATTCATCTAAGGCGCGCTTCATTTTATTGATCGCTTCCTGGCGTGATTGGGCCGTAGTAATCAACTTGGCAATCATAGAATCATAATTTGGCGGTATAGAATATCCTGCATACACATGAGTATCTAGCCTAACCCCATGCCCTCCTGGAGCATGTAGCGTGGTTATTCTTCCCGGAGAAGGTCTAAAGTCATTATAGGGGTCTTCTGCGTTAATACGGCACTCTATTGAGTGTAATGATGGGAAGTAGTTTTTACCAGAAATAAGCACACCTGCAGCCACTAGAATTTGCTCACGAATTAAATCATGATCAACCACTTGTTCTGTAATAGGGTGCTCTACTTGGATACGGGTATTCATCTCCATGAAGTAGAAGTTTCTGTTTTTGTCTACTAAAAACTCTACGGTTCCTGCTCCTTCATATTTTATGTATTCGGCAGCTTTTACTGCAGCATCTCCCATTTTTTCTCTGAGAGCATCTGTCATAAAAGGACTTGGCGTTTCTTCGGTAAGTTTTTGATGACGGCGCTGTACAGAACAATCACGCTCACTTAGGTGACATGCATTTCCTTTACTGTCTCCAAGAATTTGTATTTCTATATGGCGCGGCTCTTCTATAAGCTTTTCCATGTACATGTCGTCGTTTCCAAAAGCTGCTTTACTTTCTTGTCTGGCAGATTCCCAAGCGTCTTGAAGCTCTTCTTCTTTCCAAACGGCACGCATCCCTTTTCCTCCACCACCGGCACTTGCTTTAAGCATTACTGGATAGCCTGTTTTTTTTGCAACTTTAATACATGTTTTAAAATCTGGAATAACTCCTTCGCTTCCTGGCACACAAGGTACTCCTGCAGCAATCATGGTTGATTTTGCGTTTGCCTTATCACCCATTCTGTCGATCATCTCTGGAGAGGCTCCAATGAACTTGATGTTGTGTTCTTCACAAATTTTTGAAAATTTTGCATTTTCAGAAAGAAATCCGTATCCTGGATGGATCGCATCTGCGTTTGTAATTTCTGCCGCGGCAATAATGTTGCTTACTTTTAAGTAACTCTCACTACTTGGCGCTGGGCCAATACAAACTGCTTCGTCTGCAAACTTTACGTGCAAACTTTCTTCATCTGCTTTACTGTAAACGGCCACTGTTTTAATGCCCATTTCTTTACAAGTACGTATGATACGAAGTGCGATTTCACCCCTATTGGCAATTAATATTTTTTTAAACATATCGCTTTTATTTAAACTTATAACTCACGGCTTTGTTTTCACAAAGGTTGTTAAAACTCTATCTAAGATTTAAAATATAAATTATGATGGGTCTACTAAAAATAATGGTTGGTCAAACTCTACAGGAGAGGCGTCATCTACCAATATCTTTACAATTTTACCAGAGACTTCACTCTCTATTTCATTGAAAAGTTTCATGGCTTCAATAACACATAAAACATCTCCTTCTCCAATAACAGTACCTACCTCAACAAACATAGGCTTGTCTGGTGATGGCTTACGGTAAAAAGTACCGATAATTGGTGATTTTACAGTAATAAGGTTAGATTCCTCCTTAGTTTCTACTGGGGCCTGGTCGGCAGGCGCAGCAGCAGCAGGTGCTGGAGCACTAGAGGCCATCTGCGGCATTTGCTGTATAAAGGTTGTTTCTCCCTTGTTGTGGTCTGCGGTTCTAATGGTAATTTTAACGTCTTCCATTTCAAGTTTTACCTCACTAGCGCCAGACTTAGTTACGAACTTGATTAAACTTTGAATGTCTTTTAATTCCATAATATAATTGTTTTTGAATAGGTAATAGTTTTATTGTTTTGAATCATAGGCCCATTTTACATACATGGAGCCCCAGGTAAAGCCACCTCCAAAAGCAGCAAAGACTATATTGTCTCCTTTTTTTAGTTGGTTTTCGTAATCAAATAAACATAGGGGTAATGTTGCCGATGTAGTATTACCGTATCTATGAATGTTTAACATCACTTTATCTTGTGGCAAATTCATTCTTGATGAAGTTGCGTCTATTATTCGTTTATTAGCCTGGTGGGGCACTAGCCAGTTTACATCCTCACCCTTTAAATTGTTTCGGTGCATTATTTTTTCTGAAACATCTGCCATTTTTGAAACAGCAAATTTAAATACTGTTTTCCCGTCTTGGTGCACAAAGTGCTGTTTGTCTGCGATGGTTTGGTTTGAGGGAGGCAATATAGATCCACCTGCGTCAATTTTAAGACTTGGTCTTCCCACACCATCAGAGCGTAATATTTCGTCTTGCACACCAAGCCCTTCCAGGTTGGGTTCAAACAAAACAGCTCCAGCACCATCTCCAAAGATAATACATGTGGTGCGATCTGTATAATCTACAATAGAGGACATTTTATCTGCTCCAATGAGTAATACTTTTTTATACCTGCCAGATTCTATGTATTTGGCAGCAGTAGACATTCCAAAAAGGAAACTTGAACACGCAGCCACTAAATCGTAAGAAAAAGCATTTACTGCGCCTATTTGAGTGGCCACGTAAACTCCTGTTGAGGCTACGGGCATATCTGGTGTGGCAGTTGCCATGATCACCATGTCTATATCTTGTGGATTGATGTTGTTTTTTGAAAGCAGCTGCTCAGCTGCTTTTATGGCCATAAAGGAAGTTCCTTGGCCTTTTTCTTTTAGGATGCGACGCTCTTTGATTCCTGTTCTGGAGGTAATCCACTGGTCGTTGGTGTCTACCATTGTTGCCAGTATATCGTTTGTTAAAACATACTCAGGAACATAGCCTCCAACAGCAGTGATTGCAGCAGTAATGGTACTCATAGAATTTGTTTAAATTCAGTGAAAAGAGTCGAAATCTCTCTAAAAAGCCCGAAAAATAGTGAAATTTAATCAAAAACAAGTCTTTTTTGACTTTTTTGATTCTTACTAATAGTTCAGAAAACAAAAAACTCTCACAGGTTGTGAGAGTTGTCTGTATATAAATTTTAAAGCCTTAAGCCTCTACCTCTTCTACTGCATCAATAACAATTTGACCACGGTAGTATAATTTACCTTCATGCCAGTGCGCTCTATGGTATAGGTGCGATTCTCCGGTTGTAGGATCTGTAGCAATTTGCGGTGCAACTGCTTTGTAATGTGTTCTTCTTTTATCTCTTCTTGTTTTGGAGATTTTTCTCTTAGGATGTGCCATTACGCTCTATTATTTATCGTTTAATAATTTTTTTAATGAATCCCATCTTGGATCTGTTGGTCCTTGTTGGGGTTCTTCTGTGTCTTGTGTGGTTGCCTTTGGGCTTAACTGTTCAAGTTTGTCGAGAATATCACTTTGCAATGTTCCATCTTCTATTCCTGGGTGTATTCTTCTGCTAGGTAAATTTAAAATTATAGATTCATAAATGAATTGTTGAATATTAACCTCATAACTCCCATGAGGAATTAATAGTAAATCTTCGTTTTCATTGTTAAAATCATCTGCAAACTTTACTACAAAATGATAGTTCCCAGCTACAGACTCCTTAAAGGGTTCGTTGGTAACATCACAATTTACATCTACATCACCGCCGTAGGTTAATGTAAATTCCATAAAGGTTGTTTTTTTATCTAGCAGTACATCAAGAGAAATGGCTACTGCATTAAACTCATCATACTCAAAATGCTCAAAGAACTTATTATTTATTGTAAAATCAAAGTGATGCTCTCCAAGTTTCAACCCAACAAAAGGGATTGTAAATTCTTTCAAATCTCTCATAATCACACCAAATTGTAAAATACGCCTTACGCATAAAGCGGGTGCAAAGATAAAAAATTATTTCATTTGCAAATTATTTTATCACTACTTTTTTACAAAGGGTTTGCGCTTGCTAATTTTTAAGGGGTTTTCTGCAGAAATTTGATATGCTGTTCTGGTTTTAAAAATAGAAATGGCGCTAAAAACCGCTGCCCTAAAAGAGGTGAAATCTGCTTTGTTTTTGCCGGCAATATCATAAGCTGTTCCGTGGTCTGGAGAGGTTCTTATCTCGCTAAGACCAGCCGTGTAATTTACCCCCGAGCCAAAGGCTAATGTTTTAAAAGGCACAAGACCTTGGTCATGGTATGAGGCAATAATAACATCAAAGTTTTTATAGTTTTCGGTGCCAAAAAAGCTGTCTGCGGCATAAGGACCAAAAACTGTTTTGCCATTATTGCGTAAATTATCAAGTGTTGGGCGCATAATTGTGTCATCCTCGTTTCCAATAACACCGTTGTCTCCCGTATGAGGGTTTATGCCTAAAACGGCTATTTTGGGCTTGGCGATACCAAAATCTTGAATTAGTGTTTTATGTATGGTGTTGATCTTTTTTTCTATGACCTCTCTAGTGATGCTTGCCGAAATATCTTTTACCGCTACATGGTCTGTCAATAGACCTACTCTTAAGGATTCTGAAATCATCAACATCAAGCTATCTCCCTCTAATTCTTGTTGCAAATAATCTGTGTGGCCAGGAAAACTAAAGGTCTGGGATTGTATGTTTGCTTTGTTTATTGGAGCCGTCACAAGGGCATCTATTTTTTTTTGCTTGAGAGCCGATACTGCCGCCTCTAAGGATTTTACCGCATACTGGCCAATAGTGTTGTCTTGTTTTCCAAAATCAATATCTATAGGTTCTTTCCAGATATTCAAGACATTGATTTTTTGGGGAATAATTTTATCTATCGAGTCTATACCGTGAAGGCTTACCTCTATATCGTACTGTTTTTTAAAGAAAGACATGACCTTAACAGATGCAAAAATAACAGGCGTACAAAATTCTAGCATTCTTGGATCTTGAAACGTTTTAAGCACAATCTCACTACCAATGCCGTTTAGATCGCCAATTGAGATTCCTACTATTATTTTATCTTGATTACTCATATAGGTCGTTTCTTTATCGTTATTTTTGCAGTACAAATGTAACCAAATTACTCATGTTTACAGGAATAATTGAATCCTTAGGTAAAATTAAATCTCTCACCAAAGAGGGAGATAACTTGCACATAGAGGTAGCCAGTGAGCTAGCTCCAATGTTAAAAATTGACCAAAGTGTCTCGCACAATGGCGTGTGTCTTACGGTGGTTTCTTTAACAGAAACCAGTTATGTTGTTACGGCAATTAAAGAAACCCTTGATAAAACCAATATTGGGCACTTAAAAACAGGCGCTGTTGCAAATTTAGAACGGGCCATGAAACTGGGAGATAGGCTAGATGGGCATATTGTTCAGGGGCATGTAGATCAAACCGCTGTTTGCCAAGAGGTAAAAAAGCAAAACGGTAGCTGGGTGTTTACCTTTTCCTATGATAGCTCACTAAGCAACATCACTATTGAGAAAGGCTCTGTTACAGTAAACGGGGTAAGTCTTACGGTGGTTGGCTCAAAACCAAATGGTTTTAGTGTTGCCATCATACCTTACACCTACCAGCACACAAACTTTAACACCTTTGTAAAAGATACCGTGGTAAATTTAGAGTTTGATGTTATCGGTAAATACGTAAAGCGCATAACCCAGGGCTATCTTTAGTTTTGGTATAAAACAAAAAAGCCCCGCTAATTGCGGGGCTTTTTTTTTAGGATATAGCAAACTACTCTTTTACTTTTACCTCTTCTTGCTCTGGGGCAAGTACTCTTTGGTTTACAGAAAACTCTTTAATTTTCCCGTCAACAATTAGTGCGTCATGCACTTGATTCACTTTTACTTCTTTCCCTTCAACAGTAAGAGTAACATCATGCCCTGAGGTAATCCACTGCTGCACTTTTCCTTCTTTATCTGTGTACATATTAGTGATTAGAAACTTTGTAGTCCAGGTTGGGTTGGCTTCTTTAAACCAGGTGGTTAAAAACGCCACATGTGCCTTTGTGCCTTTAATAACTTCTCCTGTTGAACCGTATACCATAAAATCTTTCTCTGCATTTAAAGCAGCAATTGTTTCTAGGTCTCTCTCATTGTGAGCTTTTACATATGTTTCCCAAAGAGAAACAGCGGCCATATCACCTCCGTATAGAGCAATTTTTTCTCCTTTTTTAGAAATCTGAACGCCTATTTCTTTTCCTGCAGCATCTTTTCCAAGATTACCTTCTATAGAAGCTTGAATCATGGCGGCATGTGCTTCACCATCTGATTTTTTTGTTTCATTACAAGCACAAAATAAGGCGATGCTTAGGGTTACTAAAATTACTTTTTTCATTTTGTTTTTATTTGATTGTTAAGGGGCAAATATATTATTTATTTAGATTAATTGCACCGCGGATTTACTTTCTTTAACAAATTACTTTGTTAAAGAAAGTAATTTGTTAAATTTGAAGCTTAACCTTTAAACTTAAAATCATGAAAAAATTATTTATTACACTTCTTGTAGCGGTTTTTACGCTACAGTTATCTGCCCAAACCACCGCTTATAGCGTTGTAGAGTTTAAGGCAAAGCCACACACTCAAAAAGATTTGTTAAACATATTTAACAGGACTTTTGATTCTATAACAATGAACCAAGGAGGAGTTTCGTTGGAGCGAATAGGAAACGGAAGAACCAACGGAGCAACACACCGCATGGTTTGGTTTTGGACCATGGGAGAAGATTTAATGGAAGATGACGCAATTAGTAAAGACCAATTTGATTTGTTATGGTCAAGAATGGCAAACTACATAGAGGAGTGGCAAGCATCTTATTCTGGAAGAGTTACTAGCTGGCAAGAAGGAAAAGAAGAAAACTCAACCATACACATTTGGGACATAAAAATTGAGGACCCTAATGTATTTAAAGCAGGACATGATAAAATTTTAGAGACCTTTAAGGAAGACTTTGAGGGTAGAAGTGTTGGTTTTGGTACCTATGA
>CAJWPZ010000007.1 GCA_913045325.1 uncultured Flavobacteriaceae bacterium
AGCTTTTTTTTAACAAAGAATTATGTGGGGTGGGGTTTAGATAAAAAGAAGATTTCCTTTTGCATTTCCTCAAAAGCTCCGCTTTGGAAATAGTGTAAATAAAAAAAACACCCAAGCGAGGCTTCTTTATAATACACGAAAAAGGATTAGCTGCGCTGATCCTTATGGCTCGGCGCTTTGAAAATCAACAAAAGAAACATCAGCAACACCCAAAATAAAAAAGCAAGCTCTTTTATGTTGAGCTTGCTTTGTTTCAACTTTTTGTTGATTTATTCGTGACCTAGAGAGGATTCGAACCTCCAACCGTCAGAGCCGAAATCTGATATTCTATCCAGTTGAACTACTAGGCCAATTACACCTATATTATAGGTGATGCATTATTTTAATTATGTTTAATTTGATAGGCGCGCCTTTACAAGGGTGCTTATAGTCTTCCCATCTGCTCTTCCTGCCACCTTAGCATTTACCATACCCATTACCTTGCCCATATCTGCCATAGAACTTGCTCCTGAAGCCTCAATGGCCGCATCTACCATAACAGCCACCTCATCCTGGCTTAATTGCTGGGGCAAAAACTTCTCAATCACTGCAGCTTCTAACATTTCTGGATCTGCCAAATCTGCCCGTCCTTGAGTAGAGAAAATAGCAGCACTATCTTTGCGCTGTTTTACTAGTTTTTGCAAAAGTTTTATTTCATCCTCAGGGCTAAGATCTTGTTTTGCTCCACTTTGCGTTTGAGCTAGTAATATCGCACTCTTCACAGAACGAAGTGCCTGCAGCGCAAGAGTATCTTTACTTTTCATTGCCGTTTTTAAGGCCTCCATAATCTTTGCTGATAAACTCATAGGTATGCTTGTAAAATTAGACCACGAAGATAGGAAATTAAGTACAATAGCCATGGCTATAAAAAACCCATTAATAGGTATTAATGGGTTTTTAAAAATTACGTATGCAAGTATATCTCAAGGAAAATACCCCTACAACTAATCTACATTATCATGTAAAAAACTATTATTAGATCTTAATTCTATTTCGTCATCATCATCACTTACTGAAGTTCTTGAAAGATGCACCTTGTTAGAAACATCATCTAGTTCAATCCCTGCTCTTTTGTATGCAGGCTGCTTCTCAATATCATCAATCTTTGAGTTGCTATTTCTGAATTTATAATTAAAATCTTTCATCTTACGCTTACGCTCCTCTGTTCGATCACTCAATAATTTAGAAATTGGAGTGTTCATAGGGTTTAGTGGCGCGTTTTCAAGCTCCTTCTCTTGGGGCGCTGGCTCCACAATTTTTGTTTCAAAAACAAGCTCCTCTTCCTCCAAGACCTCAGTAAGCTCTGTTACCAAAGGCGCCTGGGCTGCAGTAGCCCCTGTGAGTTCCTCTTCTTTAGCAGTGTAATCATCAAGACTATAACGCGTTACCACTCCGCCTTTAGAAACCTCACTAATAGGTACCACCTCTAGATGGTCTGTAACCTCGATATCTTCAACATTAGTGGCCACAAGCTCTGGCTGCAATTCTATTTCTATGGCTGTCTCTTCTACCTCTTGTTCTATAACAGGCTCCTCTAATGAGTGTACAACGGTTTCTTGCTCTTTCTGGGTATCATGCAAAGGCATGTCAAACATTAACATAGGCTCTTGAACAGCTTCCTTCTCAAGAATAACATCCGCTTCTACTTCTATGTCATTAATTTCAAACTCTTGGGCTTGGTCACTCTCAAGGGAAGTAACTTCAGTAAGATTCTCCTCCTTAATAGCCTTAGGAGAAACAACCTCTGGGTTTATTACCTCAAAATTATTTACGCTAATCTCATTGATAACCAATTGCTCAAACTCTGCAAGAAAATGAATATCAACCAAGTTAGACTCTACATCAATGTTTTTAATAAGATCTGAGGTTGCTATATACCCCTGAAATGGCTCTTCTTGAATTTGGGGTATCTCTAGATTTAAATCTTGAGATTCTTCCACACCAGACTCCTTAGATAATGCCGACTCAGTTGTCATCTCTGGCTCTTGCTCATCTACCTCAAAAAGTGTGTGCACTATAATAGGCTCCTCTAAAGTCTCACTGGGTCTTACAACACTTTTAGTTTGCTTGGGAAGTTCTACTTGTGTTGCCGTTACATTAGGAGTTAGGTCTAATTGCGCCTTAGTTTCGTCGCCAAGGGTATGAATAATTTTTTTAGTCTCAGTATTGGTGATTTCATTTTGCTGCTCTGCATCAAATCCTGTTGCTATAACGGTAATAGAAACAGAACCATCTAAAGTTTCGTCATCACCAACACCCATAATAATATTAGCTCCATGACCAGCCTGGGTCTGGATATGATCACTTATTTCTCCAATTTCATCTATGGTTATCTCTTCGGTACCAGATACAATGAGTAACAGTACATTTTTAGCTCCCGCTATCTTGTTGTCATTTAAAAGAGGAGAATCTAATGCTTTTGTGATGGCAATTTGAGCACGATTGACTCCACTTGAAGTTGCACTACCCATAATAGCTGTACCACTGTTAGACAACACTGTTTTAGCGTCACGTAAATCAATATTTTGTGTGTAGTGATGTGTAATTACCTCTGCAATACCCCTGGCTGCGGTGGCCAGCACCTCATCTGCTTTAGAAAAGCCAGCTTTAAAACCTAGATTACCATAAACATCACGTAATTTATTATTATTAATAACCACCAAACTATCTACATTTTGACGTAAGTTTTCTACCCCAATTTGCGCCTGCTCATTACGCATAGCTCCTTCAAAGTGAAAAGGAATGGTAACAATACCAACGGTTAAAATATCAAGATCTTTTGCCATTCTCGCTATTATTGGCGCAGCTCCTGTACCCGTTCCACCTCCCATACCAGCGGTGATAAAAATCATCTTTGTATTGGTGGTTAACATGCTTTTAATATCTGCCATACTCTCTACGGCAGATTGTTCTCCAATTTTAGGATTGGCACCAGCCCCAAGACCTTCTGTAAGATCTATACCCAATTGGATTTTGTTTGGAACAGCACTGTTCTCTAATGCTTGTGCATCTGTGTTGCAAATCACAAAATCTACACCTTTAATTCCTTGATTAAACATGTGATTTATGGCATTACTACCACCACCACCAACGCCAATTACTTTAATGACATTAGATTGGTTTTTAGGCAGATCGAACGATATGTTGTCAAATTCTGGCATATACTTTTTTTTTGCGAGGGTTATTATATTTTTTTAACTATTGTATTTTTTATTCTGCGTTGTCAAGAAATTGTTTGAACTTCTCTGCCCAAGTATCAAAAATACTTGAACGCGGCTTATCTGGTTTTGTTGGCAAATTACCGGTTTCTCCCCCATCGTTTCCTGAGGCACCATCATCTGGTGTTTGCTCTCCTTCTTGAGGGCCTTTCTCTTCTGGCTTGGCAATTCTAATGGCACGCGCCTTACTCTCCAGGCTATTCATTACAAGGCCAACGGCAGTTGCGTACAATGGGCTTGTGGTTTCACTATCACTATCTCCAGCCAAATGCTCATTGGGATACCCTATTCTAGTATCCATACCTGTTATATACTCCACCAATTGTTTTAAATGTTGTAACTGAGCGCCTCCACCCGTTAGTACAATTCCAGCAATTAATTTCTTTTTTTGCTCTTCGTGGCCGTAATTTTTTATTTCTAAATACACCTGTTCTATAATCTCAACCACTCTAGCGTGGATAATTTTTGAAAGGTTTTTTAGTGTAATCTCTTTTGGATCTCTACCTCTTAACCCAGGAATAGAAACAATTTCATTGTCTTTATTCTCTCCAGGCCATGCAGAACCAAATTTTATTTTAAGCAATTCTGCTTGCTTCTCAATTATGCTACACCCTTCTTTGATATCTTCTGTAATGACATTTCCGCCAAAAGGAATTACCGCAGTGTGGCGTATAATACCGTCTTTGAAAATGGCCAAATCGGTAGTTCCACCCCCTATATCAATAAGGGCAACACCTGCCTCTTTTTCTTCTTGACTGAGTACCGCATTTGCAGATGCTAGTGGCTCTAGGGTAATACCACTGAGCTCCAATCCAGCACTTTTAACACAACGCCCAATGTTTTTTATAGAAGCTACTTGCCCTACAACTACATGAAAATTGGCTTCCAAACGCCCGCCATACATCCCAATGGGTTCTTTGATCTCTGCCTGCCCATCTACTTTAAAATCTTGAGGCAAGACATGTATAATTTCTTCACCAGGAAGCATCACTAGCTTGTGTACTTGATTGCATAAATTATCAATATCGGCAACATCAATCACCTCATCACTGTCTGACCTGGTAATATAATCACTGTGCTGTAGACTACGTATGTGCTGCCCGGCAATACCCACCACCACATCTTCTATTTTAATTCCAGAAGAAGTTTCTGCGTCAGTAATTGCCTGTTGTATAGATTGTATGGTTTGGGTAATATTATTTACAACCCCACGGTGCACACCCAAACTTTTGGATTTACCAATCCCTAAAATTTCCATCTTACCATACTCATTCTCCCTGCCCACCATAGCAACAATCTTTGTTGTTCCTATATCCAATCCTACAGCAATGCTTGTTTGTTCCATAGCCTTTATTTTTTTGTTGCCACTACTTGATTACCAAATCTTAAATCAACGGTCTTGTAATGTGTCAACATACTATCTTGTTTTATTTTTTGATAAAATGCTTTATAATTCTGAAATTTTAACGCCGCGTTTTCTGTTGTTCCAAAAAGCACTGTAAAATCTTGTTTGCGAATTCGCATTGTAAGTGTTCCATCTTGTAAAACATCCAAGGCTACAACACTACTTTTTATCATCTGGTCTTGATTTATCTGTAACAATAAATCAGTGAGTGGTTTTGCATGTTCTTCAACTGCTCCTGTAATAATTGGAACTCTTGCCGTGTACACCGATGACAAAGGCATTTTTTCTCCCTCAGTATCAAGGTAATAATCCAGTTTATCAATAACCCTGGCAATGGGTGTTCTTTGCTTTATTTTAGCCCCTAATATTCCATCAACTGTAATATAAACTTCTGCCCGTTGAATCATCTGATTTTTCAGCAATCGCTCCTCCACCTCTTTCAAAACTAAAGCTTCTTTTGGGATGCTAGCAACAGTCTCAAAATTTTGTATTAACAATTTATTAACCGAATTTAAAGTAATAAAAGGAGGGGTTTTATCCTCAAAGCTTACCACTATTTTTGATAAATTTCTAGCTTCATTTCTTTGCTTTGTAAAACCAAAAAGAAACACAACAAAGCTTAAAAGCACTATAAAACCTACAAAGTTCCAATTAATTTTCATGCTCAAGTATTTTAGTAATCTGTGAAACTTCTGCTCCAATATCTCCGGCGCCAACCAATAATTTAACCCTACATGTAGCAGTCTTTAAATGTTCTGCAAGTGATTCTTTCGTAACCAAAGAAATATTGTCAACATCTATTGCGATTTTCTTTATTTTTTCTAACAACCAAAGAGAAGTAACTCCATCAATGGGAGTTTCTCTTGCAGGATAAATATCCAACAGAAGCACCTGATCGAATTTGGCTAAACTTTCAGCAAACTGATCGATAAAATCTCGCGTTCTACTAAACAAATGTGGCTGAAAAACAATCACTTTTTTATCATCAGGATACATTTCATTCACCCCTTGATAAAGCGCATCAAGCTCTGTTGGATGATGAGCATAATCATCAATAAGCACCAAATCATCTCTTCTAATCCTATAAGAAAACCTACGCTCTACCCCTTTGAAGTTTGATAAAGCCTCTTTCAATAAATGTGTTGGCGCACCTGCCAAAATAGCCATAGACATAGCCGTAACGGCATTATGCAAATTATGATGCCCTGGCAAACAAAAAGACACATCGCTCAACACTAGGTGGGGCGCTATAAAATCAAATTTGTAGGCGCCATTTTCTATTCGTATGTTTTTACCTTGATAGGCTGCAGGCTCTTCAAGGGCTACACTTTGACCTTGTAAAGGCAATCCTTTTTTGTGTAAGAGCTGGTTTTTATTAGCTACTAAATCTGCAAAGGCAACAAAAGAGGCCTCCAAAGCAGCTGCATCTCCGTAGATATCTAAATGATCTGCATCCATAGAGGTAATACAGGCAATATCTGGTTTTAATGTCAAAAACGAGCGGTCAAACTCATCTGCCTCCACAACTGTTATGGCAGTACCTTTACTAATAAAATTAGATTTATAATTCTCTGCTATACCTCCCAAAAAGGCAGTTACCGGCATATCACAATAGGCCAATAAATGTCCTAAAATTGCCGAGGTAGTTGTTTTGCCATGAGTTCCTGCCACTGCCAAGCAAAGCGTATCTTGGGTTAATGCTCCTAAAAACTCAGAGCGCTTAATAACCTTATGATCTTGCCTAGTAAACCACTGCATAATTTTGTTATCCTCAGGAATTGCCGGAGTGTACACCACTAGGGTGTTTGTATTATTTTTAACCTGTTGTGGCAGTGCTACCGCACTATCTACAAAAGTTATAACAGCCCCTTCTTTCTCTAAAGTGGAGGTTAAGGCTGTTGCTGTTTTATCATAACCAAAGACAGCAAGATTTTTTTTGAGAGCAAAACGAGCTAGCGCGCTCATCCCTATCCCGCCAATGCCAATAAAGTAAATAGAGTGTATGTTATGCAGAGGATTCATCTATAGCTTGTGGTGTATTAATTTTTCAATTTGATCAACAATGTCTTTCGTAGCATCGGGTTTTGCCAATGCTAGAATAGCTGCGCCTAATTGTTTTTGTTTTTTGGTGTCAGTAAGCAAATCATCTATAATTGTTTGAAACTGCTCCTGGGCATCCTTTTCATGCAATAAAATGGCGGCATTGTTTTGAGAGATGGACAGTGCGTTTTTTGTTTGATGGTCTTCAGCCACATTAGGACTTGGAATAAAAATCACAGGCTTGCCCACCAAGCATAACTCTGACACAGACAATGCGCCCGCTCTACTTATAATAATATCTGCCGCAGCGTATGCTAAATCCATCCGGTTTATAAAGGGATGAACTTGAATATTTCTTTGCGTTCTATTTTGATAGCCTCTGGAGTATATTTTGCCACATTGCCACAATACTTGGACCTCATTTTTATTAAAATACGGCAAATGAGCATCTATTAATTCATTAATTTTTTTGGCCCCCAAAGACCCTCCTAACACCAAAATTGTTTTGGCTTTTGCTTTTAGCTTAAAAAATGATAGCGCCTGTGAGGTATCTCTAGTGATATTAAGCAAGTCTTGACGAACAGGATTTCCTGTTAAATATATTTTATTGGCAGGAAAAAAACGATCCATTGCATCATAGGCTGTGCAAATGCTTTGTACATGCTTACCCAACCATTTATTGGTAATACCTGCATGGCTATTTTGCTCCTGAATTAAACAAGGAATCCCTCTCAAAGAAGCCATTTTTAATAAAGGTGCACTTGCATAACCTCCTGTACCAATAGCAATATCTGGCTTAAAGGATTTGATTATGGTTTTAGAAGCCCACAAACTAGAAATTAATTTAAAAGGAAATAAGGCATTTTTAAAGGTAAATGACCGTTGTAGCCCTGCAATCCAAAGACCTTTGATAGTATAACCCGCCTGAGGAACTTTCTGCATTTCCATTCTATCTTTGGCACCAACAAACAAAAATGAAGCCTCAGGAAAACGAAGTTTTAATTCATTGGCAATTGCAATTGCTGGATAGATATGGCCACCTGTTCCTCCGCCAGAGATAATAAACTTGTATGTTTTTTGCGTATTAATACTATTTCTATTTAAAGGGTTTGACTTAATATATCAAGTGGGTTATCCATAGCTTGTTCTTGATTTTTTTCTACTTCTCTTTTGGCACTCACGCTCAACACCATACCCAATGCAAGACAAGTCATCCAAATACTAGTTCCTCCACTACTTATAAGAGGTAATGTTTGTCCTGTAACTGGAAACAACTCTACGGCAACTGCCATATTTACAAGCGCCTGAAATACAACAGGTAGCCCAACACCAATTACCAGTAATTTTGCAAACATAGAACTAGATTTATGCGCTACAACAACCAACCTAAAGAGCAACAAAAGGTATACCAGCATGACAACTAAGGCCCCTAGCAAACCAAATTCTTCAACAATAATGGCATAGATAAAATCTGAGGAAGATTGTGGTAAGAAGTTTTTTTGCACACTTTTTCCTGGACCCAGACCCGTAATACCACCTGAGGCAATGGCAGTTTTTGCTTTGGTGATTTGATAATCTGCTTCTTTATCTGTTTTATCAACAAAACTAACCACCCTACTTATCCAAGTATCAACCCTATTTGGGAATACATCTGGAAATGCTTTTGCCGTTAAGACAAACAGACTTAATAAAAGTAGACCTGTGGTTAAAATGATTGCCAAATACTTGAAGGGATACCCGCCAATAAAAACCAACAAAACAACCATGGCAAAAATAATTGCTGCTGTAGAAAAATTTGCTGGCAATATCAATCCTAGCACTAAAAAAACAGGCAACCACAAAGGCACTAAGGTTTGTTTAAAACTAACAAGAGAACTATCAATTGTAGAGAGGTATCTCGCTACATAGGTCATTAACACAACAGCAGCCAAAGTAGAGGTCTGAAATGTAACACCAACCAAGGGCACCCGTATCCACCTACTGGCATTTGCGCCTTCAATGGTAGTTCCTTGAGCCATAGTTAACAGCAGTAAAACCACAATAATTGGTAGTGCAATTATAGATAGGCCTTTAAAATAATGGTAGGGTATTTTATGTACCCCATACAAGATTCCAAAGCCAAGTACAAGATGAGCAAAATGTTTTGCCAAGAATTTAAACGTATTCCCATCACCATACAAGTAGGCTAAATTACTACTTGCGCTATACACAGGTAAAAAAGAGAATATAGCCAGTACACCAATAATGGCCCAAATAAATCTATCTCCTTGTATGTTTTTAAATATTGACTTCACTTATATGTGTAAAATTTACGTGTTTTAGTATATCCTCTTAGCAATTAAAGGTGTCTCACGGCTTGTTTAAACTGTCTGCCTCTGTCTTCATAATTAGTGAACAAATCGAAACTAGCACATGCAGGGCTTAGCAAAACAGTGTCATTTCTGTTAGCTAATTTGTATGCAACTTTTACAGCCTCTTGCATACCGGCAGTTTCCACAAATACATCTACCACATTGCTAAACTGAGCTTTGATCTTCTCATTATCTAAACCTAAACAGATAATAGCCTTTACTTTTTCATTTACTAGAGGCAGAAGCTCACTGTAATCGTTCCCTTTATCCACGCCGCCAACAATCCAGACAGTTGGGGTTTTTACACTATCCAGGGCGTAAAATGTTGCATTAACATTGGTAGCTTTACTATCATTGATATACATTACATTATTAATCTTTAATACTTTTTCAAGGCGGTGTTCAACACCTTGGAAACTCTCTAAAGACTCTCTTATAGTTGCTTTTCTGATTTTTAATAGCGTAGCTACAGTACTTGCAGCCATCGCATTTTTTACATTGTGCTTACCTTGAAGTCCTAACGTTGCAATTGGCATAGTGAATTGGGTGTTTTGTATGGTTATTATTATTTTATTTTCCTTTATATAAGCTCCTTGCTCAACACTTTTGGTGAGCGAGAAGGGTAATTTTATAGCGTTAATCTCATGGCTCTGTAGCCATTTATTTATTTGGATATCATCCCCGTCGTAGATAAAATAATCTGACGCGGTTTGATTCATGGTTATTCTAAATTTTGAGGCTATGTATTTTTGATATGAATTCTCATACCTATCAAGATGATCTGGACTTAGGTTTGTTAAAACCGCAATATGTGGCGCAAATTTCTCGATACCATCTAACTGAAAACTACTGAGCTCCAAGACATAGTTTTTATAGTCTGGTGATGCAACCTGTGCCGCAAAGCTGTCTCCAATATTTCCTCCAAGAGCTACATTTAAATCATCCTTAAGCAGTGCGTATGTCAAACTTGCCGTAGAGGTTTTACCATTACTACCCGTTATAGCCACTATAGTTGCATCTGTAAACTGTGCAGCAAATTCTATTTCTGAAATCACCTGTACACCCGCGAGTTTTAAACTAGCTATTATTGGAGCTAGATCTGGAATACCAGGGCTTTTCACAACTATATCTGCAGATATAATCTGAGAAACAGTATGTCCTTTATCTTCCCAATTAATGTGATTGCTTGATAATACTTGAGCATAGTTGTCTTTAATAGCCCCGTAATCACTCACAAAAACATCATAGCCCTGTTGCTTGCCTAAAATAGCGGTGCCAACACCACTTTCTCCTGCTCCTAATATGACTAGCTTTTGTTTCATTTTTAACTGCAAATACTTTTTTAAACCCCTAGAGGCACCCTTTATTTATTATCTAATTTTTAATGTCACAATGGTCAATACTGCTAAGAAAATTCCAACAATCCAAAAACGAGTAACAATCTTACTTTCATGAAAACCTCCTTTTTGGTAATGATGATGGAGGGGAGACATTTTAAAAATGCGCCTTCCTGCTCCAAATTTCTTTTTAGTGTATTTAAACCAACCCACTTGCAATACCACCGAGAGATTCTCCATTAAAAAAATACCGCATAGTATTGGGATCAACCATTCTTTTCTAATTGCAATAGCAATAACTGCGATAATACCACCAATGGTCAAACTCCCAGTATCACCCATAAACACTTGTGCTGGATATGCGTTATACCACAAAAACCCTATAAGGGCCCCAACAAAAGCCATAATAAAAATAGTGAGCTCTCCCGTGTTTGGGATATACATAATATTGAGGTAGTCTGAGAAAATCACGTTACCACTAACCCAAGCAAAAATGGCCAGAGTTACCGCTATAATAGCGGAAGTACCGGCAGCAAGACCATCGATACCATCTGTGAGATTAGCCCCATTAGAAACTGCTGTGATAATAAAAATTACAATAGGTATAAATATCAACCACGCAAAAGGTGCGTACCCATCTCCTGCCCAGGTCACTAATTTCTCATAGTTAATCTCATTTCCGCTTACAAAAGGCATTGTGGTTAACAATGTTTTCTCTGCATCATTAAATGTTTTTGCGCCCCTGTTAGTAACAATTTCTTGACCTGTAATAGGATCTAATTTTTCTGTTTTAACTGTAATATCGCTATGAAAAAACATGGTAGCACCAACGATGACACCTAGCCCAACTTGGCCTATTACTTTAAATTTTCCAGGCAAACCATCCTTGTCGTTTTTAAACTTTTTTAAATAATCATCTAAAAAGCCTATAGCTCCCATCCAAAGAGTAGTTACTATCAACAAAATCACATAAATATTATCCAGTTTAGCAAACAACAACACTGGAACTAGTGTGGCTAAAATAATAATCAAACCACCCATTGTTGGTGTTCCTGCTTTCTCTGACTGACCCTGCAGGCCAAGATCCCTAATGGTTTCACCCATTTGTTTGTCTTGTAAAATCTTGATAATCTTCTTACCCCAAACAGTAGCAATCAGCAAAGAGGTAATAACCGCTAGTGCTGCTCTAAAGGTGATAAACTGGAACAATCCTGCTCCAGGTAAATCATAGGTTTTATCTAAAAAATCAAACAAATAATATAACATAGCTTTATTTATTTAGGGCGATTAATAATTCACTTATGGTTTTACGATCATCAAAGTCATTACGCACACCTTGAATCTCTTGATAGGTTTCATGACCCTTTCCAGCCACCAAAATAATATCATGCTCGTTTGCCATTTGGCAGGCTGCCTTTATTGCTTGTTTTCGATCTGTAATGGCAATTGTTTTTTTAAAGTGCTGTGGCGGCACACCAGCTTCTATGTGCTGTATAATTGTATCTGGATTTTCTGACCGTGGGTTGTCACTTGTAAAAATTACCTTGGTACTTAATGTGGCTGCAATAGCACCCATTTTTGGTCTTTTTTCAACATCTCTATCTCCGCCGCAACCCACTACCGTAATAAGCTCTTCATTACCCGATCTTATGGTATTTATAGTCTCTAATACATTTTTTAACGCATCTGGCGTATGGGCATAATCAATAATTGCAGTTATTTTACCTTCAGAGACTAGGTATTGGAATCTACCATCCACACTCTCTAGGGTACTTAAAAGCTGCAGAATCTCTAATTGCTCGAGACCTAATTGCTCTGCAGTAGCATAAATAGCCAGCAGGTTATAGGCGTTAAAGTTTCCGATAAGCTTTACCCACAATTCCTGATTGTTAATCTTTAAAAGCAATCCTTGCAATTGATTTTCTAAAATTTGAACTTTATAATCTGCAATAGTTTTTAAGCCGTAGGTGTATTTTCTAGCCTTTGTATTTTGCAACATTACAGGACCATTTTTATCATCTGCGTTTGTTAAAGCAAAGGCAGTTTTAGGCAAGCCGTCAAAGAATGATTTTTTTACGTCACGATATTGTTTAAAACTTGTATGATAGTCTAAATGATCATGAGATAGATTCGTGAAGATACCTCCAACAAAATGCAAGCCATCTGTTCTTTTTTGATCAATACCATGAGAGCTAACTTCCATAAAACAATACGCTACGCCGCGGTCAACCATTTGGCGTAAGTACTTATTTATAGTCAAACTATCTGGGGTTGTATGTGTGGCTTGATGCTCTGTTGTACCCATGATAATTTTTATGGTAGACAAAAGACCCACCTTATACCCTGCCGATGTAAAAAGGGTGTATAATAGCGTTGCAATAGTTGTCTTGCCATTGGTGCCCGTTACCCCAACCAATTGTAAATCTTTGGAAGGGTTTCCATAAAAATGAGATGCCATTATTGCCAATGCTTGGTGAGTGTCTTGCACCTGCAGGTAGGTAATGCCATTTATAATCTCTTTTGGAATTTGCTGGCAAACCACCGCTAAAGCGCCCTGATCAATAGCCTTTTTGATAAATTGATGCCCATCACTTTGGGTACCATCTATAGCAACAAAAACATCATCTAGACCAACTTTACGGCTATCAAATTGTAACTCACGAAAAGCCAAGGCTGTATTTCCCACTACTTTTTCAAGGGAAACTTTATATAATATGTCTTTTAATGTAATCACGATAAATTGAGTATAATTTCTTGACCTTCTTTTATTTTAACCCCCATTGTAAGGGACTGACCCTTTACCCTTCCACTTCCTTCTAATTGTACCACAAGCCCTAAATTTTCTAGTAGTGCGATAGCATCCATGGCTGGCATTCCTTTTACATTTGGCATGGTAGCTGTGTCCCCATGGGTATATTGATAATAGCCATCAAAATCTCTTTGGGTAGCCACATCTAGTAAGTCTTTGTTGGCAACCTCTGCCTTTATAGGGCTGTCTGTATATATTTTTTGGGCAATACGCTTAAAAACTGGCCCTGTAACATCTGCTCCATAGTATCCTCTATCTGCAGATGGTTTGTGTATAACCACAATACAAGAATATTTTGGTTGATCTGCAGGAAAGTAACCAGCAAACGAAGACACATATTTTTTGTCTTGTAGCCATGCGTCAAGATCTGCATAGTCTATTCTTGCCGTACCTGTTTTCCCTGCCATTGAAAAGTTTTTGGAATACAAGCTTTTTCCAGTACCACGCACTACAATATTCTTTAACATCTGCTGCATCTTGCCTATGGTAGCCTGAGAAGCTATTTTATCTATTATAACCTCTGTATCAAAGGCCTGTATTTGCTTATTCCATGACCTAATTTCTTTTACAAAACGAGGCCTAACCATGGTACCGTTATTTGCAATAGCATTGTAAAAAGTTAAAATTTGTAGTGGTGTCATTTTTAAATTATAACCATAAGAAATAGATGGCAAGGCATTTTTACTCCAAAGAGCATCTCCCACCTCAGGAATTACAGGTGCGCCCTCGCCCATAATAGAAATACCAATTTTTTGGTCAAGCTTCCATTTTTTTACTTGATCTGTGAATTTTTTTGGATCGTCTTTGTAGGCACTGTCAATCATTGTTGCAAAACCAATATTTGAAGATACCTCTAAGGCTTTAGCTGCAGATATCTTACCATAACCACCTCTCTTTGAGTCTGAAATAGTACGGCCATACATTCTTACCTTACCATTTTTAGTGTCAACAAGGGTTGCGGTATCTAGCACTTTTTGCTCTAAGGCAACAGTCATAGCAATTGTTTTAAAGGTAGATCCCGGCTCACTGGATTCTCCAACTGCATAATTTAAACGTTCGTAATAACCGCCATCTCTGCTCTTTCCTAGATTAGCAACTGCTTTAACCTCGCCTGTAGCAACTTCCATTACAATGACACTTCCGTGATCTGCTTGGTAATCTTCAAGTTGTTTCAACAAAGCATGGTGGGCTACATCTTGTATGTTTACATTAATGGTAGAAATAACATCATAGCCATCTTGAGGTTCTATTTCATTTTCATCATAAACAGGTTTCCACCTGCCTTTTGAAATTTTTTGTTTTAAACGCCTGCCTTCTTTACCACTAAGAGCCTGATTATATGCTCCCTCTAGCCCAACAGTATAACTGCCGGGTGTGGTTCTATCTTCATTCCCAACCAAGCGCGCTGCAATTTTACCCATGGGATGCTCCCTAACGGTGGAGGATATTACAATGAGCCCACCTCTGTTAGAACCTTTTTTAAACAAAGGCATATTCTTAACTTTTACGTAATTTGAGTATCCTAGCTTTTTTGCAATCAATAGGTATCTATTTTTGTTTGATCTTGCGGTGCGTAAAAGATTTTGGTAATAAGAAGAAGGCTTACCAAACATAGCACTAAGGGCCTGAGAGAGCGGGACTAAGTTTTCAGAAAAATCTTTTTGGCCAACAGTAACAGCATCAAACCTTATATCATATTTTGGCACAGAGCTGGCCAAAAGACTACCGTCATCTGCATATAAATTGCCTCTATTGGCAGGTATCACCACATTTTTGGTGGCATCTTTTGCCGCCAATTCGCGATACACATCACCCTCCACAAACTGTATGTTAATTAATTTATAGGCAATAAGTAGCCCGAAGAGAAACATACCTCCAGCGACAAAATATAAGCGGTTTAATATGTTCTTCTGATTATTGGACACCGCGCTACTGTTTTTTAGTGATACTTATTTTTTGG
The DNA here is from genome assembly GCA_913045325.1 of uncultured Flavobacteriaceae bacterium. GTDB lineage: Bacteria > Bacteroidota > Bacteroidia > Flavobacteriales > Flavobacteriaceae > Patiriisocius. The sequence goes on from CAJWPZ010000007.1 coordinate 15,160, forward strand.
GGTGGTATCGTACTGGTTTGCAATCCAGTTTTTGACATTACCGCCGTTAACTTACTTTCCATTTTAGTTTGAGTGAGCTGTTTTCTAACATCTAGATATTCACTCTTTAATTCTTTAGCCTCATTGCTTAATCTAGCAATACTGTGTACTTTTTTATCTGCAGTATGACTGCTTCCTATCATTACTAGTGCCAATACACTTAAAAAAACAACAAATCTCCAATTCTTGAAAGTATCATCACTTACCAAAAACCTACCTTTTATAATGTTGTATATATTTTTTTTCATCTGTCAAACACTACCAATGCCAATAGGGCAGCTTACTGTTAATTTTATAGTTTTTGAGCAATTCTCAACTTTGCACTTCTTGCTCTATTATTTGTTTTTATTTCTTGATGGGTAGGTATTATAAATTTTCCGACAGGTTTTAAAGGAACTTCAACCCTTCCAAAAACATCTTTTTCTGGCTCCCCTTCAAACATACCGTTACGCATAAAACGCTTCACCAGTCTGTCTTCCAAACTATGATAGCTTATCAAACTAAGCCTTCCGCCAGGCTTTAAGACCTCTATGGTTTGTTGTAAAAACTCTTTTAAAACCTCTAGCTCTTGGTTTACCTCAATCCTGATGGCTTGATAGATCTGAGCAAGAATTTTATTTTCTCTATGCTTAGGCAAAAATCTACCTAATGCTGTTTTGAGCTGATCACTGGTCTTGATCTCATTCTCTTTTCTAACCTCGCAAATTATCCTTGCCATTCCAGCTGCAGCTCTTAGCTCACCGTACTCAAACAAAACACTTCTCAAATGCGCCTGCTCATAATTATTCACCACATCAAAGGCAGAAAAAGCAGCCTGTTGATTCATCCTCATGTCTAAATCTGCTTCAAACCGTGTAGAGAAACCACGCTGGGCAACATCAAATTGATGAGAAGAAACGCCAAAATCTCCAAGTATCCCATCTACTTGCTTTATACCATGAAAGCGTAAAAAGCGTTTTAAAAATCTAAAATTTTCGTTAACCAAAATAAACCTTGAATCATCTATTGTATTTGCCAAAGCATCTGTGTCTTGGTCAAAAGCGATAAGAGTACCCTTTGCAGAAAGTCTACTTAATATCTCTCTTGCATGACCACCCCCTCCGAAAGTAACATCTACATAAACACCATCTGGATTTATATCTAGCCCGTCTACAGTTGGGTGAAGTAAAACAGGGTTATGATATTCCATCGGCCGCTGTCGTATCACCCATCACGTCTTCTGCCAAGTCAGCAAAATCGTTAGCAGCGTCATTAATAGCCTTTTCGTACGCCCCTTTATCCCAAAGCTCTACAATATTTATAGCAGAAGAAAGCACCACCTGATTAGTGATACCGGCAAATAAAGCCAAATCTTTAGGGATGTTTAATCTTCCTGCAGCATCCATCTCAACGGTCTTTACACCCGCAGTAAAACGGCGAATAAAATCAACATTTTTACGATTAAATCGGTTGAGTTTACTGATTTTAACCATCAAAGCATTCCACTGATCCATAGGATATATTTCCAGACAAGGCTGAAAAACAGCACGCTTTATCACAAAGCCACCAGAGACCACTGGCGCCAATTGTTTTTTCAAAGGAGCGGGCATCATTAGCCTTCCTTTTACATCTGCCTTACACTCGTATGTTCCTATTAAATTGAGCATTTACTTTTTTTGAACTGAAATATAATTTCTAAAATTTCATTGGATAAAAGTCAAATATAAAGAGTATTTACCACTTTTTCCCACAATTTACCACATTGTTAATAAGTTTTAAGTAAAAGAGATGATGTTCAAACTCAACACATTGATTTTGATTACGTTAAAAAGAAATCACTTGTGGGGATTTAACAAATTTAACTTCAGAAATTACCATGATTTATACTTAATCAACCTTAAGACATCATTGAATAAAAAAAGTGTATTTTTGTTTTTATAACCTAAAGATTTAATGGCGCATCAACTTAAAGAAGAAGGAAAGTTTAAGTACCTAGAAATTGGAGAAGGAACCCCGATAATCATCTTGCATGGTCTTATGGGAGGGCTTAGTAACTTTGATAACGTAGCACAATTTTTTCCAGATAAAGGATATAAAGTTATCATACCAGAGTTGCCTTTATTTGAACTTCCGCTGCTTAAAACCAATGTAAGTTCTTTTGCAAAATACCTCAAAGAATTTATTACTTACAAAAAACTTGATTCCGTTATTTTACTGGGAAATTCTCTTGGAGGACACATTGGCCTTCTGTACACCAAGCAATATCCAAAAAATGTTAAAGCACTTGTAATAACTGGAAGTAGTGGGCTTTACGAAAGCGCCATGGGAGAAAGCTATCCAAAAAGAGGTGACAGAAACTATATCAAGGCAAAAACAGAGGATGTTTTTTATGATCCAGCAATTGCCACTACAGAACTGGTTGATGAAGTTTTTGAAACTGTAAATGATAGAGCAAAACTCATACGCACCTTAGCAATTGCAAAAAGTGCTATACGTCATAACATGGGTAAAGATCTTCCAAAGATGAACACACCTACTTGTATCATTTGGGGTGAAAATGACGCTGTTACACCACCCAAAGTAGGTACAGAATTTCATGAAAAACTACCAGATAGTGACTTATTTTGGATTAAAAAATGTGGTCATGCTGCCATGATGGAGCATCCAGACACATTTAATGAAATATTGATGGCCTGGCTTGAAAAACGCTCTCTTTAGTACCCTTACAAACAAATATCTTCAAAACACCCATTGTAAACCGGTAATATATATATACCATGAAAGTAAAATCTGCCGAGTTTGTAATGAGCAATAGCGATGTGACAAAATGCCCAAAAGAGCGCTTGCCAGAGTATGCTTTTATAGGCCGCTCTAACGTAGGGAAATCATCGCTTATTAACATGTTGGTTGACAGAAAAAACCTTGCCAAAACCTCTGGTAGACCAGGAAAAACTCAACTAATAAATCACTTTATCATCAATAAGAGTTGGTATCTAGTAGATTTACCTGGCTATGGGTACGCACGTGTTTCTAAAAAAGCAAAAAAGACATTTCAGAAATTTATCACAGATTATTTTGAGCAGCGAACACAACTAGTACTTGCCTTTGTTTTGATAGACTGCAGGCATGAACCACAACCTGTTGATATCGATTTTATGCACTACCTTGGAGAGGCAAATATTCCGTTTCAAATTATCTTCACCAAAGCAGACAAATTAAAACCAAACGCTTTGACTAGAAACGTGGAAGCCTACATAAAAAAAATGCTAGAAAGCTGGGAAGAAATGCCAGCATATTTTGTCACCTCATCTAGCAAAAAAGACGGCAAAGAGGCTGTTATAAAAAACATTGACATCATTAATCAAGAGGTGAGAGATGCTCTTTAAAATAGCGCTGTAAAGCCCCTTGACAAAGACTTTATATTGCTGACTGAATTGCGCCAATCAAACCCTCAGCATCTTTAATATTTGCAATATCTGCACTGCTTAGAAATAGCTCAAGTACATCCTTCTCTTGAGAAAGAACTACCGGAAAATCATACCTTGGCAACCACTTAGATTTGTATTGTTTTAAAAATTGATCTTTGTGAAGAAAAACCATTTCTAAATCAGTAGATTTTCTGAAGGCCCTCCAGCGTCTATTTTCAAAAAACACACCAAAGGTCAAGCTACACAAATCACACCTATAGGTGTTTGGACTAAAAAACTTATGGGCACTAGCCAATAAAGAACCCGCCCTAGTATGGCTTGCATTGTATACAAAAATTAGTTTCATAGAAAGGATTGAATAGAGAAGCTATTTTTTTTTCAAATCTAATTTTTCAGCAAAATAATCACAGAAGTCTTTCATTGTTGCTGTCATCTTCTCATCGTTTGTAGCGCGATTAAATGTGTCTGCCATGGCGCTTAATGTTTGATGAAAAAATATTTTCATTTCATCTAAAGGCATATCCTTGGTCCATAAATCTATGCGCATAGATTCTTTTGCCTTAGCATCCCAGACAGAAAGGAGCATCGCTTGTGCCTCTTGATTATTAACACCGCCATCTTTTGCACTCCAGTGCAATTTTTCTGGAACCTTGTTCTCGTCTAGTGAAACATCAATGATGATTTTTGATTTGTTTGAAACTGCCATTACTTTTTTGGTTTGTATTTAGATTTTCTATAGAGAGCTTCTGCATCGAAGACTAATAATTGTTGTGGTGTGATGTCGTTATTTTTCATAAAAGAGCGCACTATTTTCCACCCTAAATAGCGCCCTAGCATAGGAGAAGATTCATTATCAAGTTCTAGATAAAACTTAGAAAAAGGAGCATTTGATATAAATCTTGGGGTAAGACCAGGATCTGTACTAAATAAAAGTTCTTTTTCGATAAAATAACGCCACATATACACTTGGTTTTCTTCAGCCCATTGCCACTGGTTTTCTGTGTATCCAATTTTAGAGGCGTCACTAGTAGTGGGTAGCCATATTTGTTGTAAATACAGTTGTTTCCCAAAATAAATCATCTGCTCCAAAAAAGTATTTTTTGTTGGTAGTGAGATGTATTTTTGAGCATAGGCCTTTGCAATATCAATAGGTAGTTGAGAAGGGTTTAAATTTTTAACAATGTATCTTTTAATGTCTGAGTAGTAGCGATGGTCTTGGCCAAGGTAATTATCTAAAGACAACAGCAGCAAGGTGTCAGAGGCAACAATGACTCTGTTTTGATAATCAACATCACTTATTAAAGTAACGGTAGTGGGCGCCCTAAAACGAGGAAAATAATAGGTGATGTGCTGAAACAAAGGCCCTAGTTTATCTGCTAGGAATCTTTGATCAGGAAATGTTTTTAAAACTTCATCGGCCATTTCTTGCTGCAATGGACTTTGCATCCGAGCTATCCAAATACTATCTGGAATCCTTTGAGGAAAAAACATAGGGAACTTTTTTTTTAAAGGCCCAAGAGAATCAATAGGTGAATTAGCAAATTGTTTGTCAAATCTAAGTATAGATACCTCAATAGGTATTTTTGAAATTTCATTTTGAAGATCACCTGATTTATCACACCCAAAGAGTGATAAAGCCACTAAAAATAAAATAAATTTTTGCATATAATTAAAGGTGCTAAGCTATGGAACGAAATTCCTTTTTATTAATTTTACAAATAAGGCAAATAATTCGTATTTTAAAAATGTAAAAATACAATTTTAACAATCATTGTAATACCTTATTGGCCTCAGAAATTTTAAAATACTGAAGATCAAATAAAATAATTCATCGCTTTAAACCAACAACATGCAGGTAGAAAAACTAACAGCTCATATAGTACAATGGCTAAAACAATATGCCCTAGAATCAAAAATGGATGGATTTGTAATTGGAGTTAGCGGCGGAGTAGATAGCGCTGTTACGTCAACTCTGTGCGCCATGACAGGGCTTAAAACGCTGTGTGTAGAAATGCCTATTCACCAAAGCAAAGAACAAGTAACAAGAGCACAGGAGCATATTGCTGGATTAGAAAAGCAATTTACTGGAGTTACAAGCACCCAAGTAGATCTCTCAGAGCTGTTTGAAGGTTTTAAAACACAACTACCAGAAATTAGCAACTCAGACACCCTTAGGCTATCACTGGCCAACACAAGGGCAAGACTTAGAATGACAACCCTATATTATTTTGCTGGAATACATAAGTATTTAGTGGCTGGTACCGGAAACAAAGTAGAAGATTTTGGTGTTGGGTTTTACACCAAATATGGAGATGGAGGGGTAGATCTTAGTCCTATTGCAGATTTACTAAAGAGCCAGGTATACACCCTAGCAAAATATCTCAAGGTATCTAAAGATATCTTGGAGGCAGCTCCTACAGATGGGCTCTTTGGAGATAGCCGCACAGACCAAGATCAAATTGGTGCAAGCTATGATGAATTAGAATGGGCCATGAAAATGCAAGAATCAGGTAACACCGCTGGTAACTTTAGCCCTAGAGAAGAAGAGGTCTTTAAAATATACACCCGTCTCAACAAAGCCAACAAGCACAAAATGGAACCCATACCAATTTGTGAGATACCATTGGAGTTTATATAAGTAACCATCCATGGCAGGCTCAACAACAATCTAAAAGAGTTTTAGCATGTATTTAATGGTTAATATTATGTAGTAAAAGTATTACAAAAACTCCATTGCTTTTCCATAAAGCATTGTTACATTTGTTATTATAGATTGCATTAAATGCAAAAAAACCTAGCACATGAAGACAGTATTTATTGCAGATAATCATCCTGTTACCAGAAAAGGTATCGCGTGCATGCTTAAAAACAATAAGAAGTTTGCAATTTTAGGTAAGGCTGGAAATGCTGAAGATTTATATAAAAGTCTAAGAGAAAGCACTCCAGATATTCTTGTCATGGAGATTGACATTCCTCAAATAAACGGTATTAATGCATTACGCAACATTAAAACAGAATTTCCTAAAATGCGCGTACTTATATTCTCTACACACCCCGAAGAAATTTATGCACTTCGAGCTATTAAATCTGGTGCTGCGGGATATGTTCCGAAAACAGCGACCACCAAGACCTTTATAAAAGCAATGAAGCAAATTGCAAAAGGTGGCATTTTCTTAAATGAAGAATTAACATCTACATTTACAAGTAGAAACGTAGGAGAGAGTAACGCGATAAGCCGTTATAAAAAACTATCTTCAAGAGAGATTGAAGTACTTAATCTACTGAGTAGCGGTAAAAGAAATAAAGATATTGCCAACGCGCTAGACATTAACGAAAAAACGGTAAGCACCTACAAAACAAGATTACTTAAAAAACTAAAAGTAGACAACCTAGCAGATTTAATACATCAGTCTAGAATGTTTCAGTTTGGATAACCTACACTACTCTTCTTAATTTTTCTGACAAAATACCGTGCAGGATGTTATAATCTTTCACTGTTTCAAGCACACTTCTATCTTTATAAGATCCGTTCTCTACTGGAGAATCAACAAGGTCTTTTATCTTTAAGGTAATTAAAAACCTGCGTAGATTTAAGATGGTTTCACTTACTATTTGGGATACACCACTATTTTTGCCTTTTACATATATCTCCATGCGCTCCCAATCATGCAAGGCATGTCTTTCATCATCCATTAAGATATCTGACACTAAACTTGCTGTTTCTGCCTCTAGTTCGTTTATAAAGGTGTCTACTTGAAAATCTTTCCCTTGATTAAACTGGGTTATTATTTCAGTATATAGACTCTTAAATGTTTCATTTGTAAACTCAATTTCATCATCTTGAAGGTCTAGGTAAATTTTTTCAAATACCTTACTTGAGCTAATTTCTGGTTTAAATGAAATCTCTCCTTTTTCATCTGCCTCTAATATAAGATCTTCAAAATCTTCCTGTGAAGCGCCATACAACAATAGAATTTCAATAATTTTACGCTCTAATTCAAAAAGTTCATCTATTTTTTTTGTTGGCTGGCTCTTGGGTGTAATAACATTAAAAGCTTGTTGTGTAGGTGCCGTTTTCTTAGATTGATCTTTGGCTTCTTTTTGTAGTAACTGAGCAAGAGTATTAAACAATACTTGCTCGCTAATATCCATGATACGCGCACATTCTTTAATGTAAACTTCGCGTTTTATATGATCTGGTATTTTAGAGATACTCACTACCATATCTCTGATAGTATCGGCTTTTTTAATAGGATCATTAACAGCCTCTTTGGCTAGTAATGAGGCCTTGAAGGAAATAAAATCTTTTGCATTTTCTAAAAGGTAGCTCTGCAGGACATCTAAAGTGTTGTTTTTAGCAAAACTGTCTGGATCTTCTCCCTCTGGAAAGGTGCAAATCTTAACATTCATACCTTGTTCTAGAATAAGATCAACCCCTCTTATAGAGGCTCTTAAACCAGCCGCATCTCCATCAAACAAGACAGTAATGTTTTGGGTTAATCTATTTACCAGGCGTATTTGCTCTGGAGTTAAGGCAGTACCTGAAGAGGAAACCACATTAGAAATACCACGCTGGGCAAATTGTATTACATCTGTATAGCCCTCAACTAGGTAACAATTATCTTCTTTGGCAATGCTCTGTTTGGCATTATAAATACCATATAACACCTTGCTCTTATGATACACATCACTCTCTGGAGAGTTTAAATACTTAGCGGCTTTTTTATCATTGGTTAAAATTCTACCCCCAAAACCTAAGGTACGACCACTCATACTTAAAATGGGAAACATCACCCGTCCCTTAAAGCGGTCAAACTGTTTTTCTTGCTTTACAATAGACAACCCTGTTTGCTCTAGAAATTCTAGCTTGTACCCCTTTTTGATTGCTTGATCTGTAAAGGCAGACCAGCTGTCTATAGAATATCCTAACTTAAATTTCTCTATTGTTTGTTGTGTAAAGCCACGTTCTTTAAAATAAGAAAGTCCTATGGCCTTTCCTGGCTCTGTTTTTAATAAGTTGCTATGGAAATATCCAGTAGCATACTCATTGACCAAATAAAGACTCTCTCGAGCGTCTGCTTGTTGTTTTTGCTCATCTGTTTGGGCTATTTCTTCTATTTCTATACCGTACTTTTTTGCAAGGTATTTTATAGCCTCTGGATAGGTGAAATGTTCATGCTCCATTAAAAAAGTAACGGCATTGCCGCCTTTTCCGCTAGAGAAATCTTTCCAGATTTGCTTTACTGGAGACACCATAAAACTTGGGCTTCGCTCATCTGTGAAGGGGCTTAAGCCTTTAAAATTACTTCCAGATTTTTTGAGTTGTACAAAATCACCAATCACCTCCTCTACACGAGCAGTTTCAAATACAGTATCTATGGTGGAACGACTTATCATAAGTTATGGCAACGGTTTGTAAAACTACATAAATGATTGTTCAATATATAAAATGTACCTCACATTTACGTATAAAAAAAGGAAGGATTACTTCTTCCTATCGATAACGTAATTTACCATAAGCTTTAATGAATCTTTATATGGCGAGCTTGGATAGGCATCAAGAATAACCAATGCTTTTTGCTGGTAGTCTTTCATTTGCTTTTCGGCATAATCAAGCCCGCCAATTGTTTTTACATAGGCTATCACTTGCTTGACACGATCTTTATCTTTGTTGTGGTTTTTTACTGAGTTTATGAGCCAGCTTTTGTCTTTAGAAGATGCGTTATTAATGGCATAAATTAAAGGAAGTGTCATTTTTTGCTCTTTAATATCGATACCCGTTGGCTTTCCAATTGCTTGGGATGAATAATCAAACAAATCATCTTTTATCTGAAATGCAATACCTATTAGTTCCCCAAAACTTCGCATTGCTTCTACTTGATGCTCCTGAGAATGCACAGATTTGGCTCCCATAGCACAACATGCTGCAATGAGTGTTGCTGTTTTTTGACGTATAATTTCAAAGTAAATGGCCTCTGTAATATCTAAGTTTCTTGCCTTTTCTATTTGAAGCAGCTCCCCCTCGCTCATTTCACGTACTGCTACAGAGATAATTTTTAGTAAATCAAAATCATCATTATCTATAGAAAGCAGTAAGCCTTTTGATAATAAAAAATCACCAACCAATACTGCAATTTTATTTTTCCAAAGTGCATTTACAGAAAAGAACCCTCTTCTGCGGTCACTATCATCAACCACATCATCATGCACAAGGGTTGCCGTGTGTATAAGCTCTATAACTGAGGCGCCTCTGTAGGTTCTTTCATTAACCTGGCCCTCATTGTTCATCTTAGCGATAAGAAACACAAACATGGGGCGCATTTGCTTTCCTTTTCTGTTGACAACGTAATGTGTGATTTTATTGAGCAGCGAAACTTTTGAGGTCATGGAATTTGAAAATTTCTTTTCAAAGAGTTCCATCTCTTTCTCTATAGGGAGTTTTATTTGTGCTACTGTTTTCATTGGCATATCAAAAGTACGTTAAATAGTAAGAGCTTATTTATAGTAGATAAAAAGCACAGGCTATTTCTTAGCTTTTGTTCTATTTCTGTACAAAGAAACATCAACACAGTTTATCATTTGTTGTGCATCAACTGGAACACCTAAAAACTTTTCGATGCGCGCTATCTCTGTTGCAGGGTTCTCTAAAACATCTGTATAGTTAACGTATAATATTTCTACACCCGGCTCGCTTTTATCCCAAAGGGTAACATTGGCTACTAATTTCTGATATTTATTATACAAAGTAACCGGAAACTCCTGCTCACTTTTGCCAATCATCTTTTGTTGAGACTGGATAATTTCATTTAAATCTCTACGCATAAAAATGATTTTATACCGAAGGGTTGAGTCTAAATATTTAAGCAGCGGCGCAACAACTTTAACGGCCTTTTCTTGTCCCTTTGAGAGCCAACTATTGTCTTTGTACAATGACATCACTGGCTTGTACTCATAATACCCTTTAGGGTTTGAGATATCTGCCTCACGGAGTTGATCTTGAAGGATATCCACCCCTCCTTTGTCAAGCATTTGCATCATAAGTGAGGTTCCAGATCTAGGCAAACCAGAAACTATTGTTACTTGATTTTCTTGATATACATTAGAAACCTCTGCCGTGTAATCGATATCTAGGGCTTCTTTTTTTATGATATTATCCAAAGATTGTTTTGCCTTATGAAATTCTTTAGGCTTTAATGAATTTGCCATCTCATAAGCAATCTTGGCATTTTCTATATCCCCAAGTTTTTCAAGCGCTTGACCAAGTATTAAATGAGCCTTCGGGAAATACTTAACAATCTCTATACTGGTTAAAGCATACTCTGCTGCCTCCTCATACTCTTGTTTGTGCAGTAATATTTCTGCCATTAAAGTATAGTAGGTTGCCTTTTCAGGTTCTTTTTCTATTGCTTTCTCCAATTGCGGTATTGCGGTATCTAGATTACCCAATACAAAATTAAGAGTTGCTTTTTTGTACAATATTTGCCCAGTAACAGTAGTGCTTTTATCCAAAATAGCAAGAGCTTCTTTAGGTCTACCTATTTCAGATAAAATATAAGACTCTGTTAAATCTAAATTATAATTTATTTCTGTTTTCGAGTCTTTCACTTTTTGAAGATATTCTTTGGCCAACACAAACTCTTTTTCTAAAACAGCTATGCTTATCAAATTCATGTAAAAAGGAGCCAAATCTGTAGGGGGTGTTTCCTCTAAAAGTTCTAAAAGTAATTTTTTAGATGAAGCAAAATCTTTTTTACCCAAATAAACTCTCGCTAAGTTGTGCTTTAAATCTATTCTAGTCTTTTTTATAGCTACCTCAAATTTCTCATCTAGTTTGTCTACATATCCAAGCTCAACGAGTTGCTCCATTGTCTCGGCGTCAGAGAGCGCATCTGTTTGTGTTGACACTTTAAGATCTCCAAAATCTCCAGGTTCTTTATCCCAACTTTCAATATAGGTAGGGTCTTGGGTCTCTTTGAAAATATCTAGTATCACCTTACCGTCCATATCTTTACCAATTGGCAATCCATAATGATGTAATATCGTTGGTGCTACATCAATTAAACCCATACCAAACACCTTTGTATTTTCTTTTATATTAGGCCCTGCAGCTACAAACATACCAAACTGTCTGTGCTCTAGGGAGGGAGCAGCCTGTACTTTTGGCATCTCTAGTATTCTTTTCTCTCCAGATTCAAAACCATGATCAGACATAACAATAACGGTCGTGTCCTTATCAATTAGCTTTAGCTTACGCTCCAACATCATATCTTGAAAAATATAAGACCCTGTTACTGCTTCTTTAAAAATGTCATAATTTTCTTTTTCTACCCCTGGTAATTTTGGCGGATGGTATTTCATGAAAGAATGACAAAAATGGTCTATCATATCATAGTACACGGCCATAAAATCCCACTCTGATGTCCTTAAAAGTTTTGTAGCTGCATTGTGTACAGAGGTGTTTTGAGAAACAACACTAGCAATGGCTGCCAAACCTCTGTGCATATCTTGATCTACATCATGAGCTCTAGGAACAAATGGATAGAGATGCGCCTGTGTTATCTCAAAAGGGAACATGCGCAAATCTTTAAATTCATCCTTTTTTTCCCAAGGATGAATTACAAACTCACTCATTGGAGTTTGTTTTTTTGGATTTCTAGATGTTTTTTGAAAACGGTCTGAAATTATGGTACCATTTATAGGTTCTACAGGAAAACTTGGCCACCACCCTACAAGATTTGACTGTAAGCCTTTGTTATGAAAAATATTCCAAAGCGCTCTTGTTTTTCTTGATGTTGTTGTAACAGGACGAACAGTTTTGGCATCTGGAGTCACTTCAATAAAACCTAAAACACCGTGCTTATCAGGTGTTTTTCCGGTTGCTACAGAGGTCCACAGCATAGGAGAATAAGGTGGGTTCATGGTACTCATATTTCCATAAACACCCCTCTGAATTAAACCCTTTAGTGCCGGCATTTTACCTTTGGCAATTAAAGGCCAAATAATGTCCCAATCTGCAGCATCCCAACCTATAAGTAGTACTTTATTTTTCTTCATCACTGCGAAATTTATTGTGCGCTATCTTTACTTTTCTCCAGGCATCAAAGCCAATATCACCCAAAGCCAAAATGGCTAAAGAACCTTCTGGGGTGACTTTTTTGGGATCAAAAACTACTATTTTGGATTTTTCTTTCATTAAATTGGATAATATTTAGAGATTCTAGCCAAACTTATATATATTTACTATACTATAACATGGTAAAACTGCGAAAGTTTTCCTTAAAATCCTATTTATTATGAAAAAAAATACTTCAACAAAATTAGCAAAAAGACTAGCCCAATACGGAGCTTTATCTGCTGCTGTATTAGGGGTAGCTGACGCATCTGGTCAAGTGACTTATACAGACGTAAATCCAGATATCGTTCTTGACTTAGGCGATACGTTTGACGTTGATTTTACTGGAGCGGTTCCTGAAGGAAACGTTCAAATCTCTAACCCTGCAGATCTTGCCGGTGGTACTGCTGCCTTAGCATTCCCAAGTTCTGGTGGAGCCTTAGTTGGTTTTACAGCAGGTGGGTATGAGTATCCACTTGTACTTGTAGACGGAGACGTTATTGATGATGCTTCTGGTTACACTACAGTTGGTGTACGTGGAGATTTAAATTACTACGGTTGTGCTTATTCAAACAGTCAGTGGTGTGATTTCGTTGAAGACGGAATCTTAGGTGTATCTTTTGTATTTAACGGAAACACTCACTATGGTTGGGTTCGTATGGATACAGATGTAGGTGCAGATGATGTAATTACTGTTAAAGGATTTGCTTTTGAAGCTACACCAGATACTGCAATAGTTGCAGGAGATGAAGGAACTTTAGGAAACAATGACAACAACCTTAACGGTTTTGCACACTTTGTTGCAGATGGTCAATTAAACCTTAAAGCTAACACTACAATGAGTAGCGTTGCTGTTTTTGATATTACTGGAAAACAAGTAATTACACAAAACTTGACAAGTACAAATGCACAGGTAAACCTTGCTGGTCTTAACACTGGAGTTTACATTGCAAAAGTATCTATTGAAGGTTCTGAAGAGTCTTTCAAGTTTGTAAAGTAATCTAAGAAATTAGATTCCATACAAAAAAGAGCGCTAGAAATAGCGCTCTTTTTTTATTGTTTATTAGCTAACTGACCACAAGCAGCATCAATATCTTTACCTCTACTTCTTCTTAGGGTAACAGGAATTCTAACTTTTTCTAACATCGATATACACAAATCAAGGGTATGTGCAGCTTTACTCCAAAGCCACGCACAAAGTTGATTGACTCGAAATGCCTTATCGCCTCGGTTTTAAAATCAATGTAGTCTAAAAAACTATTTACTCGATATATAATTGATTGTATTTTGAAATTAATAGTGTATATTTACAAATAAACTTAATTAAAAAATTTTATCATGAAAAAAATTACACTTTTAGCAGCATTTTTTGTCGCTTTTACTATGAATGCACAACTTTTAAATGAGGGTTTTGATGATATAACAACCCTAGTAGATTACACTGTACTAAATGTTAGTGATATACCAAATACTGATTTTTTCCAAGGAAATACAGACGTTTTTATTGCTCAATCTGGGGCAAACGATTCATACCTAGCTACAAATTATGATGCAACATCAGGATCTACTATTGATTTATACATAATTCTTCCTGCTTTAGAACTTGAAAATGGCGATGAACTTACCTTTTACACCAGTACTCTAGAAGGAAGTACTTATCCAGACAGGTTAGAAGTAAGAATAGACCCAGATGGATCCGGGGAAAATCCAACTTCTGAAAATACTGGTTCTTATACGGAACTTTTATTAGAGATTAACCCTTCCTTATTACTAGGAGGGTACAATGAAGTTTGGGGATTACAAACTGTGATAGTATCTGGACTTACAGGACCAACTACTACCAGACTTGCTTTTAGATATTGGGTAACAGATGCAGGCCCTCAAGGTGTTAATTCAAACTATATTGGCATTGATACTTTGGAAATAAATGAAATATTAAGTGTTTCAGATGAATCTTTCAACAACTTCAATTATTATACAGCAAATAATAAATTGTTTATAAACGCTAGTACTTCCCTAGAAAACATAGAGTTATATAACTTATTAGGACAAGAAGTTTTTTCCAAAAGTCTTTCAAATACTAATGAGACTATAAACATTGCTTCTTTAGAAACAGGTATTTATGTTGCTAAAGTAAGTATTGATGGAAAATCTAAATCATTCAAAATAGTTAAAAATTAGTTTACTAATTATTAAAAAAGAGCAGCTAAATTAGCTGCTCTTTTTTTATTGTTTATTAGCCAACTGCCCACAAGCAGCATCTATATCTTTACCTCTACTTCTTCTTACGGTTACAGGAATTCTTGCTTTTTCTAACATAGATATATACAAATCAAGAGCTTTGTTATCTGCCTGTTGAAACATTCCATCATCAATAGGATTGTATTCAATGATATTGACCTTGCAAGGCACATAGCTGCAAAATTTAATAAGCGCGGCTACATCTTGTTTTTGATCATTTATACCATTCCAAACAACATACTCATAGGTTATTTGCTTGGCTGTTTTTTCATACCAATACTCTAAAGATTCCTTAAGATCTGTTAGTGTGAAAGATTTTGCAAAAGGCATGATTTTCTCGCGGGTTTCTTGAATAGCAGAGTGTAATGATACCGCTAGATTAAACTTTACGTTATCGTCAGCCATTTTCTTTATCATCTTTGGAACACCAGATGTGGAAACCACAATACGTTTTGGTGACATGCCAAGTCCTTCCTCGCTAGTTATTTTTTCTATAGCAGCCAACACGTTTTTATAATTCATAAGGGGCTCACCCATACCCATAAAAACAATATTAGACAATGGCCTGTTATGATATAATCTACTCTCTCTATCAATGGCAACTACTTGATCATAAATCTCATCAGGGTTTAAGTTACGCATGCGTTTTAACCGTGCAGTTGCGCAAAAACTACAATCTAAACTACAGCCTACTTGAGAAGACACGCAAGCGGTGGTTCTTGTGCCTGTGGGTATTAGTACAGACTCTACAACTAAACCATCATGCAGCTTTACACCATTTTTAATGGTACCGTCCTTACTTCTTTGTATGCTATCTACCTTAATGTGGTTTATAACAAAATGTGCCTGCAAATGATCTCTGGTTTGTATGGAGAGGTTTGTCATTTGGTTAAAAGTGTGTACTCCTTTACTCCAAAGCCACTGGTATACTTGATCACCTCTAAAGGGTTTGTCTCCAATAGTTTCAAAAAAAGAGCGAAGTTCTTCTTTTGATAATGCACGTATGTCTTTTTTGCTTTGCTCCATTGTTTTGCAAAAATACTATTATTTAACCCCACTTTAGGGCATAAAAAAATCGTTTCTTAGTTTTTAAAGAAACGAATACAAAGATACCTTTGAGGTAAAAACTACTTATCTATACTAATTTTTTTAGTGATTTGCTCATTGGTATTGCCATCAATAAGCTGCAAGAAATAAATACCTTTAACCACACTTTCAACATTAATAAGGTTATCTGTATTTGAGAGAGAACCTCCCATTACCCGTTGCCCGGTAGCACTATACAAATTATAAACAAGGTTAGGATACCTTGTATTTGTAACCCTAAGAACACTTGATGCTGGGTTGGGGTATATCTCTAAAACTCCTGTTAATAGGTTATCTGGCACCCCTAATATGTTTTGCACAGATTCTGTTGTAGTTTGTCCTGTTCCTAAAGGATCAAGCCAATCTTTAAGCCTTGAGGAGGCGCTTTGTCCAGCATCCCAAGAGACGCCAAACCTGCCATAAATATCATAATCGTTGTTGTTTTGTGTGCCTACACAGTTAGATAGTCCTGCGTACAATTGGCCAATGATTTTTCCTGTATCACTAAAAAGTGGAGACCCCGAAGAACCGCTTTCGGTGGTTCCTAGCTCCCAACCATCACCACTACCTACAGATACCCCGCCAATAAGCCAAACCTGGGTTCCGTTTGCGTCCTCTTTTACAGCGCCATCATCATCTCTGGATATCTTCATGATATCTCCATTAGGATGATGAATACCTACCTCAAAAAGTGGATCTGTGTCGCTTCTATCCCAGCCTGCAAAAACAATGTCCCAGGAAGCAGGAATTGGGTTGACAAGTTCTACCAATGCAAAATCACTGAGCGCGTTACTAGCCCTAAGGGTAGCACCACTAATAGTGAAATTTGTTTGTATATCTATACTTGGCTCTTCTTGAGCACAAACAGGCCCTGGGCTCATCCAGTTAAAACGAACGCTCCAATAAGTAGGATCACTATTTTGCAAACAGTGATTTGCTGTTAACAAAAATGGTTTTTTATCTCCCGCAGTGTTATTGAGCATAGATGCAGAGCATAAATACCCGTTACCTAGGGTGAGTAATGCCACCGCTTTTTTAATGCTATTTTTATGACTTTCGAAATCATCACCAACTGGGCAGTTTACATCATAGTTGCATGCGCCGCTATCGTTAAAATCTTTGTTTTTGGCCACAAACTGGGTTACCTTTCCCATTCTATAGCCATGAATAATACTTCCTATTTTTAATCTAGAGATTTGATTTATACCCGGAGGTTCAAAGTATTCTATCCAAATCACATCACCAGAGACAAACCAAGAACCTAGTTTACCATTAGGAGTGTTTTCTAGGGAGCCGTAGGTACGTGAAACGTCTGTTCTATCTCCATTAAAGAGTTGCAAACGAGCACCGTTTGGTATAAAAATATCATCAAAATTTACACTTAAATTTACAGCATCTGGAGATCTAACACCTATAATCCATACCCTTCCTTGCTCATTTGGGAGGGTTGTCCAAGAACCTTGGGTGTCTATATCTATATCAAGTGGTCTTGAAATACCATACCGCCAGGGTTGATTTTTATAGATATCATTCAAGGCGTCTTCTGCTACAATAGCCTCAAGATCTAGAGGCGGCAAGGAAATTATTTTAGCCGGTGAGTCTAAATTTAAATCCCAACTAAGGGGCTCCTGTGAGCACATGGGCAGCACAGAAACTAGAAAAACGAATAGGTATGTGAGATTTTTTATCAAAACAAAAGTTAGTGGAACTAAAATACATCATTTCAAGTAAATAGCAGCACTAAAACCCTAGAAAAACAAAAAGCGCTAATGCAATACACATTAGCGCTTTTTGTTTTTACACAATAGTGGTGTTAGATAATTAACATCGCATCACCGTATGAAAAGAAATTATACTTTTCTTTTATGGCCTCTTGGTAGGCTCTTTTAGTGAAATCATATCCTGCAAAGGCAGAAACCATCATTAAAAGGGTAGATTTTGGTGTATGAAAGTTGGTTACCATTGCATTTGCAATACTGAAATCATGAGGAGGAAAAACAAACTTATTTGTCCAACCTGCATAAGGATTTAGGGTATGCTGAGAAGAAACAGAACTCTCTAAGGCTCTCATTGCAGTGGTCCCGATGGCGCAAATACGTCTTTTCTCAACAATGGCATTGTTAATCACATCAACAGTGCTTTGGTCTATACGCATCTCTTCACTATCCATTTTATGCTTAGATAAATCTTCAACCTCAACGGCGCTGAAGGTTCCAAGACCAACATGAAGGGTTACCTCTGCAAAATCAACACCTTTAATTTCTAGGCGTTTCAATAGATGCTTAGAGAAGTGTAATCCAGCTGTTGGAGCCGCTACAGCTCCTTCTTCTTTTGCAAAAATAGTTTGGTAACGCTCTGCGTCTTCTGGTTCTACGTCTCTTTTAATATATTTTGGAAGCGGCGTTTCACCCAGCTCTGTTAGCTTGTTTCTAAATTCTTCATACGAGCCATCAAACAAAAAACGAAGGGTTCTTCCTCTAGAGGTAGTATTATCTATAACCTCTGCCACTAGAGTTTCATCATCTCCGAAATACAACTTGTTTCCAATTCGTATTTTACGTGCTGGATCAACTAGCACATCCCAAAGGCGTGTTTCTGGGTTTAATTCACGCAACAAGAATACTTCTATTCTTGCTCCAGTTTTTTCTTTATTACCATACAAACGCGCAGGAAACACCTTGGTGTTATTCATGACTAAAACATCATCCTGGTCAAAATAATCGATAAGATCTTTAAACATCTTGTGCTCGATGGTTTGCTCTTTCCTGTTTAAAACCATAAGGCGAGATTCGTCTCTGATTTCGGCTGGATATTCTGCTAACAACTCTGGTGGTAAATCAAAATGAAAATGTGATAACTTCATGTGCTTTTGTTGGCTTTAGATTCAAAAGATGCAAATATACAATCTGAGGATAGGCCTTGTCAAGTAAATGGCCATTTATTATTGAAAGTATTTTAATATGAGAATTTTAGGGTCTAGCTATTGCTAACAAAAATCTGCGCGTATCCCCACCTTTTTTAAATCAGAATAAAAATTTGGGTATGATTTTGTGACCACCATAGGGTCTTGGATAGTAATACAAAACAACTCGGCCAACACCCCAAAAGCCATAGCCATTCTATGGTCCTCATAGGTAGCTATTTCTATGCCTAGGTCCCTATTTTTAAAGGCTATTTTATGAGGCTCTAAAAGCAATGAGTTTTGGGTAACCTTTACCTGTGCGCCTAATTTGGTTAATTCATTTTGCAGCGCCACTAGCCTATCAGTCTCTTTTATTTTAAGGGTATGTAATCCTGTAAGATGGCAGGCTATCCCTAAACCAAAACAAGTAACAGCAATGGTTTGAGCCAAATCTGGGCTTGGGGTTAAATCTGCCTTAAACACTGAGGGTAGCAGAATGTTATTTTTGGTCAGGGCTATGGTTTGGGAATCTATAGCTGTGGTTGTGACCCCTAATTTTTTATACATAGACACCAATGCGGCGTCTGCTTGCAAACTAGTTGTTTTAAAACAACTAAGGTGTACACTTTGGTTTTTGGACAGCGCCACTAAACTATAAAAGTAAGATGCCGAACTCCAATCTCCCTCAACAGCAATCTTAACCTTGTTGCTTTTTTTTAAGGGAAGTATCCTAATCTCTTGACCTTTAAAAGTATGCGCTACTCCAATTTGGGACAGTAAAGATAAGGTCATATCAATATAGGGTTTTGAGGTAATGTTGCCCTTAAGGGTAAGGGTAAGCCCTTTTTTTAAATAAGGTCCAATAAGCGCTAATGCAGAAATGTATTGACTACTCACACTGGCATCTATTGTGACACTACCACTGAGCACGGCAGGTGCTATTTTAAGAGGAGGATATCCTTTTTTGCCTGTATAGGTTATAGCGGCTCCCATATCCCTTAAAGCGGCTACCAAATGGCCAATAGGCCGCTGACACATTGAGGGGCTTCCAGTGAGGGTAATTTCTTTTTTTGTAGTTGCGGCTAGATAGGCAGTTAAAAAACGCATTGCCGTTCCTGCATGATGAATATCTAGGGTATCCTCTTGGCTAGCAAGGGCTTTTTGCAATACAAGGGTGTCATCACAGAAGGCTATATTCTCTATCTCAATATCTGGATATAAGGCTTGCAGAATTAACAGTCTATTACTCTCACTTTTAGAACCAGACAAAAAAATGGAAGCCTTGGATACATCTTTATATTTTGAGAGTTTTGCAATCATTTATTTTTATTGGCTTTCTCTTTTAATTTTCCCCAAAACTTTCCGTAGGTCATTGAAAAACCATAAACAAAGCCTCCTAAAACAAGTGCAAAAACGGTCCTTAAACTTACATTTAAAAACCCTGCACTAAAGCCAACAAAGGCCCATTGTACAAAAAAGAAAACAACAGCAAAGGCCAATGTAAGGCTTACCACAGATTTCCAAAATCCTTTATGGTGTATCACTTGTTTAAACATTAGCGTAGTTTTTCATTGCTGTGATGCCTGTCATGATCACGCTTGGTTTTAATATCCAATTTTTTATCAAAAGCATCTTGTAAATCTACACCTGTCTGGTTGGCAAGGCACAGAACTACAAACATAACATCTGCCAGTTCTTCTCCAAGATCTTTGTTTTTATCACTTTCTTTCTCGCTTTGTTCTCCATAACGCCTAGCAATAATGCGAGCTACCTCGCCTACTTCTTCTGTGAGTTGTGCCATGTTGGTAAGTTCATTAAAATAACGAACCCCATGGGTTTTAATCCAGGTGTCTACTTCTTTTTGTGCGTTTTTAATATCCATTACTCTTTATTTTTTGTGTCTATAGTGATCGTAACTGGGCCATCATTTACAAGGGCTACATCCATCATAGCTCCAAATTGTCCTGTTTGCACTTTCTTGTCGAGCTGCTTTTCTAGACCATCAACAAAACCCTGGTATATTGGTATTGCAACCTCTGGCTTGGCAGCTTTAATAAAAGAAGGGCGATTGCCTTTTTTGGTGCTGGCATGCAGGGTAAATTGACTTACCACAATAACATCTGCTTGCAAATCTTGAAGCGATACATTCATGGCCCCATCACAGTCTTCAAAAATACGAAGCTTTGCCACTTTTGCCACCAACCAATCTATATCTTGCTGGTTATCTTGTGATTCAACACCTAGCAAAATAAGCAAGCCTTTTTGTATTTCTGAAATTTTAACCCCTTGCACGCTAACCGTGGCTTGTTTTACTCTTTGAATCACTACTCTCATACACAAATGTAATAGTAATAGCCCTCAAACAATATGAGTACTTCTTAAATTATTCTTTTTTGTTATAAATATCTTTTCTGAAATGTTCTTGCTCCCCCTCTAAAATCTGTAAATAACTCTTATACCTAGACCAAGATAATGAGTCATTTTCTAAAGCATCTTTTACGGCGCATTTAGGTTCTTCTTTATGCAGGCAGTTATTGAATTTGCACTGATCCTTAAGTTCAAAGAACTCAGGGAAATAATTACCCAGTTCTTGTTTTTCTACCTCAACTACTCCAAATCCTTTAATACCAGGGGTGTCTATAATTTGAGCACCAAAAGAAAGGTCATACATTTCTGCAAAAGTAGTGGTATGCTGTCCTTGGCTGTGTTGGGTAGAAATTTCAGAAGTTTTTAACTCTAAGGTAGGCTCTAAGGTATTCACTAGGGTTGATTTTCCTACCCCACTATGTCCAGAAAACATGGATACTTTGTCGCGCATCATTTGCTTTACCTTGTCTATGTTTTTACCTGTTTTGGCTGAAATACCAACACACTCATACCCAATACTCCTGTATAAAGCTGCCAAGTATTTAATTTCTAAGGTTTGGTCTTCGTTATAGGTGTCTATTTTATTAAAGAGCAGCACCGCCTTGATATGATAGGCCTGAGCAGTAACCAAAAAACGGTCTATAAAAGGTGTAAAGGTAGGCGGGTTATTTAGGGTAACTAGTAAAAAAGCTATATCTACATTAGCAGCAATAATATGTGTTTGCTTAGATAGGTTTACAGATTTACGAATGATATAATTATTACGAGTATCGATCTTGTTAATGATACCGATGGTTTCATCTCCTTTGGTTTCAACTTCAAATGCTACATGATCTCCAGCAGCAACTGGATTGGTGCTTTTTATACCTTCTATTCTAAACTTTCCTTTTATTTTGCATTCATAGAAAACTCCATTGGTAGCCTTAACGGTATACCAACTCCCTGTAGATTTATAGACAACTCCTTTCATTAATTACAAAACTCTGAAATTTTAATGGGATGGCATACATTTTATATAGATTTGCGAAAAATTTATTTAATAAAAATAATTATGAAAAAACTTATTCTAGTTCTAGCGCTCGTAGCTTTATTTTCTTTTGATGTAAACGCGCAAGTCTACCAATACCAAACAGTAACAGTGATAGAATCTATCATCCCTAACGGTTTGGGTAGGTCTCGTATGATTTCTGCCAATGAAACTAGAGATTACAAAGTGGCAACCTCTACAAAAACAGGAGAGAAAGACAAAAGGAACAAGACAGACCGAGGAGAACTTCGTGTAAAAGGGTATGATGAAACCAAATTGTTAAACTTCTTTAACATTGGAGGAATTCGTTTTCAAAACATCGCAACCAATGACGCTCTTGTAACTTCTAAAATCAACACCATGGCAGAACAAGGCTGGGAATTAGCCTTCGTAAACAGTGGTATAGAAAGTGATGCTGGTAAAGATGACGGAAAAGGTATTTTTGTAACTCGTTATATTTTCAAAAAAGCAAAGTAAAGCGATACTGCATATCAAAAAAAAGCCTGTATTTTAATTACAGGCTTTTTTTATTGTTTATTTTCTGGTCTTCACCTTATTTTGGTGATGTATTGATTCTTGATGAATGGCTTTGTAAATTTTTAAAATAAAGTCTTCACTTAACTTATGTTCTTCACCTTCTAGAATCATTCTGTTTAAAATCTCATTCCAACGTTTGGTTTGTAGAATAGCAACATTGTTTGATTTTTTCAAAATTCCTATTTCATCTGCAATGCCCATACGCTTTCCTAGAGTATCTACCAACTGATGATCTAAAACGTCAATTTTAGTACGAAGGGTATTGAGTTTATTTTTATACTCCAATGCATCACCATCCTTAAGAGGTATCCGCAAATCTTTAGTCATTTGTTTTAAGGTAGTTGGTGTGATTTGCTGCTGGGCATCACTCCAGGCATTGTCTGGGTCATGGTGGGTTTCTACCATAACACCATCATAGTTTAGATCTAAGGCTGTTTGACATAGATCAAAAATAAGCGCTCTATTACCTGCTATATGTGAGGGGTCAAGAATTAGGGGTAGGTCTGGAAATCTATTTTGTAGATCAATCGGTATTTGCCACTCAGGGTTATTGCGGTACGTATGCTTTTCATAGGAAGAAAAACCCCTATGCACAACACCTAAGTTTTTTAATCCTGCTTTGTAAAACCGCTCTACAGCTCCAAGCCACAAGCTTAAGTCTGGATTTACAGGATTCTTTATCAATACCGTTTTTTGAGTGCCTTTTAAAGCTTCTGCTATTTCCTGTACTATAAATGGAGACACCGTTGTACGGGCTCCAACCCATAATATATCAACATCATGTTTTAAAGCCAGCTCAACGTGAGCGGCATTGGCAACCTCTGTTGTAGTTAATAAACCTGTCTCTTGTTTGGCTCTTTGCAGCCATTTAAGACCTATTTCTCCAACACCTTCAAAATTACCTGGACGTGTTCTTGGTTTCCAAATACCGGCTCTTAGCACCGTAGCGTCTGTGTCTTTTAATTGATGAGCAATTTCTAAGACCTGCTGTTGTGTTTCTGCACTACAAGGACCTGCTATTAACAGTGGATGTGAAAGCTGCATGTCTTTTAACCAAGCACCTAATTCTTTATTATTTTTCATACTTTAAATCAAAAAAAAGAGCCTCTATCGAGGCCTTTTGGGTGTATTAAAATACAATAATCCAACTTTAATTGGAGTTTTGTAGTGGAAACCACCATACCTTTAGTAACAGGGTGTTGCTTTATATTGTACCCTTAACAAAAGTAGTTATTCTAGTAGGGTTTAAAAATTATTTATGAAACTATTAGCAAATCTAAGCTCCACACACATCATGCAAGAAATGGAGGCTATTTGTAAGCGAATTTTCTTTATTGATACAGGCTCTATTTTGCCTGATACTGCTTTAGAAATTCTATCTAAAAACAAACAACAAATCATTGAGGTTTGCTTTGATTAATTTATTCAAATATCAATTGACCTGTAAAAAGCGTCTCTACCTCAACTATATCTGGTCTGTTTACACTAATCACGTCTCCAGTGCTTACTAGCTGTCCTGAGAGAATATCTACAGGATTTACAATCATTTTGTTGGCGCTTCTATGAAAAAAATCAAACTCATTTACCAAGAAATCTCTACCCTCAAAACGCGGGTTCTCATCATTAAAAGCAACCCTTGCCGCATTGGCAGCGCCGCTTATATAAAAAACACTTTGCCCATTGGCACTAATATTAAAAGTATCACAAACAACATCTAGGTAAAAATCTCCTGCTTTTTTTAAAGACACAATACCTCCAGGACCTCCTCCAGTGTTGCTAGTTAGTGTTAACTCTGGAAACACAAGTGTGCCAATACTTGTAATATCATAGTTAGAGGAGTTTCTAATGTGTGTGAGATTTGGAGTGGTTATTGTTACCACAGTAAGCCCGTAATCTCTCACAAAATTACACGCATTGGTATCTCTAACAATCAAGGTGTCATCAAAAACATATACAGATATATCTGTAAGTAAATTCTCTGCCGTGGCAAGACTAACCTGTTGCACATCACCTTGTTTTATAAGTAATGTAACCTCTCCCTCTGAGCGTACTCTTACAAAAGGAGGTACCTCAACTACCATCGAGACGCTATCTCCGGCAGCTTGAAAACAATCTCCAATAGCGTCTGAATTACAAGAGCATAATAGCGCAAGTAAAACGAGTACTGGTATTTTTTTAAATGCTAAGAGTCTTATTTTTTTCATTATTTTAAATTCTAAAACCAACACCAAATGCCACGTTTTCTGCACTTGCCCAGTGAGATTTTAAGGTAACTACGGTAAAAATCTTTTCTGTAATGTAATATTTTAATCCCGGCCTTAAATACACGCGAGCTTCAAACTTATAAGGGTAGTAGGCATAATAACCAACCTGGCCAATAAGAGATAATTTATTTATATGCAACTCATAGCCTACAAAAACGCCAACTCTTTTGTAGTCTTCATCACCGGTAACACCGTTTGCTGGAAAAGCAGCAGCGCTGTAGGCAATTTCTGTTTCTAAAAATTTAGCAAAAATAGCATCTACACCCACCTGGATAGAGCTTTTAAAACTAAGCCTTTTATCTACATATCCAGAGACAACAACAAATGGTTTTTGACCAAGGCCAATGACACGTCCCTCTTGTATTCCGCCTCGAAGCACCATATTAAAATGGATGGGTTGTTTTATTTTATCAAATCCAGCTGATGGGGTATAGCTAGGTTGGGTATCTACATCTATTTGGTAATTAACTCCTAGGGTTGCAGCGAAGGTATTGGCGCTTGAGTTGGGAGATTTTACACTTGAATTTGAGTAATGAATCAAAGCCAGGCCTGCCTTAAGGCCAACACCTTTAAAAATGTCTTTTTTATTGTACCCAAGCATAAAATAAGAAGAACCTAGCAAGTGAGTACCATAGGCATTATTATTTGGATTTGTATCAATATCATAGGGGTTTTCTGCGTATGCAATACCGGTTGCAACTCGCAAAAACAGGTTTCTTTTCAGAAAATAAAAATTATAGTGTCCATGTATACTTATGGTACTACCCAAGACATCGTTTTGAGGGTTTTGATACACCATAGACACCCCAAAATCTGGATAATTATAGGCCTGTTGCCAACGCGATTTACCAAAGGTTTTTACATTATATCCTAAGATAAACCCCTTTGGGTGGCCTTTAATAAGGTGCTCTATGTCTTTATTATGCCTTAAAATACTGCCATAAAAGTAGTTGGCGTCTATAAAAACAGACTCCTTCTCTTGGCCTTGCATAGCCATAGAACATAACAAAACGACACCAACTAGTATTTTTTTCACACTGCAAATTAAAAGAAACCGTGGGGTTTTAAAAAGGTAAATTTGTTAAATCAACATTTCCGCCAGATAAAATAATACCCACCTTCTTACCGGCAAATGTTTTTTTGTCTTTCAGTAGTGCTGCAAAGGGGACAGCGCAAGAGGGTTCAATTATAATTTTAAGGCGCTCCCACAGTAGTTTCATTGCTGCAATTATTTCCTGCTCCTCTACTCGTATAATGTCTGTAACTAAGGTTTTAATAATAGGAAAATTTTTATCTCCAAGATGTGTCCTTAAGCCATCTGCGATGGTATTTACCTGCGTGTTATATTCAATTTTTCCTGACTGTAAAGACCTATAAGCATCATCTGCATTAAAGGGTTCTCCAGCGTATATACTAGTAGATGATCCGTAATATTTTGCAGCCAAGGCGCTTCCGGCAAGAAGCCCGCCTCCACCCACTGGAGTAATAATACATTGTAATGATGGTTGCTCTTGTAACAGTTCTATGGCTGCTGTACCCTGCCCTAAAATTACATCTATGTGGTTTGATGGGTGTAAAAAAGTGGCGCCCGTTTTATCTTGTATTTGAGCAGCCATTTCCTCTCGTGCTGCAATAGTAGCCTCAGAGATTGTAATAAGACCACCATAGCTTATAACAGCATCTTTTTTAACCTGTGGCGCATTATTTGGCATTACTATGTATGCTGGAATGCCTAAGTTTTTTGCTGCCAAAGAAAGGGCCTGCGCAAAATTACCAGAACTATGAGTAACCACCCCTTTTGCTCTGTCTGCATGAGGTATTTGCAGAATAGCATTGATGGCACCTCGCATTTTAAAAGCGCCCATTTTTTGAAAATTTTCGCACTTAAAAAAAATAGTGGCTCCACTTAGCTCATCTAGTAATCTAGAAGTTAAAACTGGGGTTTGATGCACATGAGGAGCTACCCTCTCAAACGCTTGTTGAACATCTCTCTGGCTTGGTATCATTGCAGAAGTAATTAGCTTGGTTAGACTGTTAAAATAGTATTATTTAAAGTAATGGCATAGTGTATCTTCACTGAACTCTCAAAAGTAATAGACACAGAGCAATACTTCTCAAAACTCAAAGCTGCTGCTTTTATAACTTTTTGGGGAGCGATGTCTGCCTCTATAATAATATGCACATCAATACGCTCAAAGGGCTTTGCTTGTTTTAGTTGTTTTCTTGCACCAGTAACCTCAATTTTATAAGAGTCTATTTTTTGCTTTTGTTTCTCTAGTATATAAATTACATCAATGGCGCTACAACTCCCAACACCCATAAGTAATAACTCCATGGGGCTAGCACCTTGAGCGCCTTCTTTGGAGGTGTTATCTATCATAATAGGCACGCCAGAGCTGCCTTTTGCTTGAAATAGGTAGGCGTCGTCTTTTCTCTCTAGAGTAACTTTCATAATGCGTTGGTGTATGTTGCTACAAATATTGCAAATAAAATTCTTATTCAAAGGATGTTACTGCAAACTCCAGAGCAATTTTCAATAAAGTTTTTTAATCTTAAACAAACCTGTACCTTTGTTTTATAATTAAGAGGAAAGATTTGACTGCTTGCAACCTCTTTCTGAAATATATATTTCAGAAAAAAAATTCTAAATTACCTTTAGAGTTTAAATGCTAAATCAGTGAATTGCATTTTTTTGCAATCTTCTGTGGACCCTAGGTCAAATCTACCCTATTTTACTAAAATCATTAAAACCCATTTATATGGCGTATTTATTTACCTCAGAAAGTGTTTCTGAAGGACACCCAGACAAAGTTGCAGATCAAATAAGTGATGCACTAATAGACAATTTTTTAGCCTTTGACCCTAAGGCTAAAGTAGCTTGTGAAACCCTTGTAACAACGGGGCAAGTTATATTGGCAGGAGAAGTAAAAAGTAGTGTATACCTAGATGTGCAAAAAATTGCTCGCGATGTTATCAATAAAATTGGATATACCAAAAGTGCATATCAGTTTGACGGAAACTCTTGCGGAGTACTTTCTGCAATTCATGAGCAATCTGCAGATATTAACCAAGGTGTAGACAAAAAGAATCCTGAAAAACAAGGTGCCGGTGACCAAGGAATGATGTTTGGATATGCTACAGATGAGACCGAAAACTACATGCCTTTAGCACTAGAACTATCTCACAGACTCCTTATTGAACTGGCACAACTCAGAAGAGAAAACAAGGAGATACCTTACCTAAGACCTGATGCGAAATCTCAGGTAACCATAGAATATTCTGACGATAACATTCCGCAAAAAATAGATGCTATTGTAATATCTACCCAACACGATGATTTTGACAGCAACGATACCCGCATGCTGGAGAAAATAAAAAAAGATATTGTTGCTATTTTAATTCCTAGGGTTAAAGCAAAATTAAAACCAAACATACAGGCTTTATTTAATGATGCTATTACCTACCACATCAACCCGACCGGAAAATTTGTAATTGGAGGTCCTCATGGTGATACAGGTTTAACGGGGCGTAAAATTATTGTAGATACCTATGGTGGCAAAGGAGCCCATGGTGGTGGCGCTTTTTCTGGAAAAGACCCAAGTAAGGTAGACAGATCTGGGGCATATGCTACAAGGCATATTGCTAAAAACTTAGTTGCAGCAGGGCTTTGTAAGGAAGTTTTGGTTCAAGTATCCTACGCCATCGGTGTTGCAGAGCCAACTAGTATTTATGTAGATACCTATGGAACATCTAATGTAAAATTAACAGATGGGGAGATTAGTGAAGTGGTTCAAACTCTTTTTGACATGCGCCCTTATTTTATAGAACAGCGTCTAAAACTTCGCCAACCAATGTACAGCGAAACAGCTGCTTATGGGCATATGGGGCGAGAAAATAAAGTAGTTACCAAAACCTTCAGTATACCAAATGCAGCTCCAAAAACTATGGAGGTAGAGCTATTTACCTGGGAAAAACTAGATTATGTACAAAAAGTTAAAGACGCATTTTCTTTATAAACACAAACATTATTACAACACTAAACACTACCACGGTATAGATGGTAGTGTTTTTTTTATGTAAAAGAGTCGCTATAAAAAAGTAGTTGTTTGAAAAAAATGTTGGGGTAATGTTAAAGTGTGCTGCTTAAAAAAAAGAGGGTCGTATCTTTAAAATAAAAAATGCGCATCTTACTTTTTATAACTTTATTTCTAGCCACTAGCATGGAAGCACAAACCATTTTTAATTTCTCTAAAAATGCCCAACTAAACAACTGGTATGTTGTTGATGACGGTGTTATGGGAGGACGCTCCATGGGGAGCATAAAACAAGATCAAGAAGGTCATGGTGTGTTTGCTGGCAGTATTTCACTTGAAAATAATGGCGGGTTTTCTTCTGTTAGATATCGTTTACCTGAGCCTATGGATATAAAAGGCGCTACAAAAGTGGTGCTCAAGATTAAAGCAGATGGTAAAGAGTATCAATTTAGAGTTTCAGACCAAATTGGGAAAAGATATTCTTACATCACCACTTTTACCACCAATGGGTCTTGGCAAGAAATTGTCATACCTCTTAATTCACTATACCCATCTTTTAGGGGGCGCTCTTTAAATATGCCTAATTTCAGTGCAGATGTCTTAGAAGAAATTACGTTTTTAATAGGTAATAAAAAGACGGAAGACTTTGAGTTACTTATAGAGAGTATCTCCCTGAGGTAAAACAAAAAAAGTATAATCTTACTTATAAAAAACGAGCCCAAGGAAGTTGTTCTTGCACCTGTAGGATCTGAATTTCTAAGTCTTTTTTAAACAACATATGCGCCTTTGAATGCTCATTGAAAGGCTTGTGGAGTTTCCCTGATTGTATGGCAGCTATTTTGTTTTGCATGGCTGTAGTTTCTGGACATACCCATGAGGTCTTAAATGCATTCCAAATAATAGCAATGGCCGTTTGGTTTGGATGAATTAAATCTTCTTTATAATATCGATAATCACGCAACTCATCCATCATAATCTCATAAGAAGGGAAATAATAATTTAATTTCTCAGGGGCCACAATTTCTTGCACCCCAGCAATTAAATGGGCCTTACTCCTGCTATTGGCTAAAAGGCCATCTTTGATGTGGCGCACGGGAGACACTGTGTTTATAATACTGCATGTTGGGTTTATTGTCCTTAATTTGGTTTCTATACCAAGAGAAACATCGCTTACATCATCTGGAGATAGCAGCTGCTTTACAAACTCTTTTTGAGGCACTTTATGGCAATTTGCTACCACAGTATCTCTCTGTAGGTGTCTATACACCCAGGCGGTACCAAATGTAAAAACAACATGAGAAGCCTCTATAAGTGAAGTTCTAAGTTTTTCAAGGGCCAAGTTTAAAGCAGCAATTAATTCTTCTTGAGAGGTATTAGATAATTTTGAGTGTGCCAAAA
Organism: uncultured Flavobacteriaceae bacterium; assembly: GCA_913045325.1. Taxonomy (GTDB): domain Bacteria; phylum Bacteroidota; class Bacteroidia; order Flavobacteriales; family Flavobacteriaceae; genus Patiriisocius. The sequence continues at coordinate 45,574 of CAJWPZ010000007.1, forward strand.
AACAATGCCACTGCTCGTTTTTAAAAAAAACATCTGAGGTGCTAAACCATTTTTGATCGATAGCTCTAGTAACTAATTTTTCTATAGCTACAGGATGAAATAAAATACCAAAAGGGTTGGTGCACTGTTGGAATTTATAATACTCTAGTTTTGCTCCTATGTTCTGAGCAAAACAACTCCCCAACAAAAGCACCTTAGAGCTATAATTTATAGGTGGGTTTTGCTTTGCTAGTTTTATTGGAGTTGTGAGTTTCATCTTATAGGATATAATCTTTCACTTGTGCTAAGGCTATTGCAACACCTTCTGGTTTTGTTCCCCCTGCAGTGGCAAAAAATGGTTGCCCACCCCCTCCGCCTTGGATGTGTTTACCTAGTTCACGTACAATTTTACCAGCATCTAATCCTTTGCTTGAAACCAATTGTTTGTCTATATAACATGTAAGTAATGCTTTATTATTTGCCTTACTACCAAAGAGGATAAATAAATTATCAATCTCTCCTCCAAGCTCAAAGGCTAAGTCTTTGAGTCCAGCAGCGTCTAGATCTATTTCTTTGGTTAAAAAGTTTACACCATTTAACAGCACCACTTCATTTTTTAAATCTCCCTTTATATTTTTTGCCTTTTCTTTTAAGAGTTGAGCAACCTGTTTTTGAAGTGCACTATTTTGCTGCTGCATACTTGTTACAGCTTTTACAGGATCTTGTGCATTATTTAATGATTTTTGAAGCGCCGAGAAAGCAGCACTTCTGTCAATAAAATATTGTTTGGCAGCATCACCGGTAATTGCCTCAATACGGCGTATACCACTGGCAACAGCACCCTCACTAGTAATTATAAAATGCCAAATACTACTGGTGTTAGATACATGTGTACCCCCGCACAATTCCATAGAGTTTCCAAATTTTATGGTACGAACTGCATCTGCATATTTCTCTCCAAAGAGTGCAATAGCACCTTGGTCTATGGCTTGTTGGTATGGAATGTTTCTTTTTTCTTCTAAAGGCAATTCTTCTTTTATACGTGCATTTACAAAATCTTGAACCTCAAGAATTTCTTGATCGGTTAGTTTACTGAAATGCGAAAAATCAAAACGCAAAGAACCGCTATGCACCATCGATCCTTTTTGCTCTACATGTGTTCCAAGAACTTTACGAAGTGCTTGATGCAACAGGTGGGTTGCAGAATGATTGGATGCAGATCTAGAACGTTGCTTGATATCTACAACAGCCTTAAAGCTCTCTTGCGGCTTTCTTGGTAGGTTTTTTGAAAAATGAACAATCAAGTTGTTTTCTTTCTTGGTATCTACAATATAAACAACTTCTCCATTGCTAGCCTCAAGGTATCCTTTGTCTCCAACCTGGCCCCCACCCTCTGGATAAAAAGGAGTAATATTAAATACTAGTTGGTACATTTCTCCATCTTTCTTGCTGGCTACCTTGCGGTATTTTACAATTTTTACAGTGGTTTGCAAGGTGTCATAACCAACAAATTCTTCTTGGGTATCTTGGGCAAGTTCTACCCAGTCTCCAGTTGCTATTTTGGTAGCAGAGCGTGATCTGTCCTTTTGCTTTTTAAGCGCAGCCTCAAATTCTTTTTGATCAAGATCATACCCACGCTCTCTAAGTATTAACGCCGTTAAATCTATAGGGAACCCAAAGGTGTCATATAGTTCAAAGGCTTTTACTCCAGAGATTGTTTTGCTATCTGCATTTTCTATAACGGTATCAAGTAGCACCAGGCCTTGATCTAGGGTGCGCAAAAAAGAAGTTTCTTCTTCTTTAATAACATTGGTTATTAAATTCTTTTCTTTTTTTAATTCTGGAAAAGCGCCGCCCATTTGTTTTATAAGGGTGTCTACCAGCTTATAGATAAAAGGCTCTTTGGTGTTTAAAAACGTAAAACCATAGCGTACCGCTCGGCGTAAAATTCTTCTAATTACATATCCAGCACCTGTATTACTTGGTAATTGCCCATCTGCAATAGAAAATGCAACCGCCCTTAGGTGATCACTAATAACACGCACCGCAATATCTACCTTTTGATCTGTACCATAGGCTACACATCTGGTTACCGCTTCTATTTCTCTAATAATGGGTTTAAAAACATCGGTATCGTAATTGCTGTTTACTCCTTGTAATACCATGCACAAACGCTCAAAGCCCATACCGGTATCTATGTGCTGGTTGGGTAAAATCTCTAGAGAAGCATCTGCCTTACGGTTGTATTGCATAAATACCAAGTTCCATATTTCAACCACTTGCGGGTGGTCCATATTAACAAGGGTCTTGCCATCTACAGCAGCTTTCTCCTCGGGTGTTCTTATATCTACATGAATTTCACTACAAGGGCCGCAGGGTCCTTGAGCGCCCATTTCCCAGAAATTATCGTCCTTGTTACCCATCAGTATTCTATCTTCAGAGATAAACTCTTTCCAGATATCATAGGCCTGGGAATCCATATCTAGATTATCTGCGTCATCACTTCCCTGGAAAACAGTAACGTATAAAATGTCTTTGTCTATCTTATAAACCTCGGTTAACAGCTCCCAAGCCCATGCAATAGCGTCTTTTTTAAAGTAGTCTCCAAAACTCCAGTTACCTAGCATTTCAAATAAAGTATGGTGATAGGTATCATACCCTACCTCTTCCAAATCATTGTGTTTACCACTTACACGCAAACACTTTTGAGAGTCTGTCAGGCGGTTATTTTTTGGGGTGGCATTTTCAAGGAAGTACTCTTTAAAAGGAGCCATCCCACTGTTCACGAACATAAGGGTAGGGTCATTCTTTAACACCATTGGTGCAGAGGCAACAATACTGTGTTTTTTACTTTCAAAGAAGTTTAAAAAAGTAGCGCGAATTTCTTGAGATTTCATAGGTGTCTTTTGTACTGAAATTTTAATTGAAAAGGCTATGCCAAAAACAATTTCTATATTTGTATAACGTTAGCAATACCAACGTTAGCAATTTAACAACAAAAATAAGTTTTTTTAATTTATGAGTAAGGTAAAATATTACTATGATAGTGAAACATTATCATACCGGAAAATAGAGCATAAGAAAGGGCGCAAAACTGGGCTTTTTATTTTGAGTTTTATGGGTGTTTTACTCAGTGGGTTTTTATTGATGCTCTTATTTCTAAACCTTCCAAACTTCGAAACTCCAAAAGAAAAAGAACTCAACAGGGAGTTAACCAATCTAGAATTTCAAGTAAAACTGCTGAATAAAAAAATGATTGAGGCAGAAACGGTATTAACAGAAATTGCAGAGCGTGACAACAATCTATACCGTGTTTATTTTGAAGCCAACCCTATCCCCCAGGAGCAAAGAAAAGCTGGTTTTGGAGGTGTAAATAGATACAAAGACTTGGAGGGCTTTGATAACTCAAAATTAATTATCTCTTCAAACAAGCGCATCGACATACTCACCAAACAAATTGTTGTGCAGTCAAAATCTTTAGATGAAATTGCCGCTTTAGCCACAGAAAAAGAAGCGCTTTTAAAAAGTATTCCTGCCATACAACCTGTAAAAAACGAAGATTTAACTCGTATGGCTTCTGGATATGGGTATAGGACAGACCCCTTTACAAAGGCTAGAAAGTTTCATTTCGGTATGGACTTTACAGCACCTCGCGGAACCCCCGTATATGCAAGTGGTGATGGTAGAGTTTCTAGGGTAGATAATAGAGCCTCTGGGTATGGAAAACACATACGAATTAAACATGGGTTTGGATATATGAGCCTGTATGCCCACCTGTATAAATACAATGTAAAAAGAGGACAAAGAGTAAAAAGAGGAGATTTAATTGGGTTTGTAGGAAGCACGGGGAGATCTGAGGCGCCACATTTGCATTATGAAGTTTTTAAAGATAAAAAACGCATCAACCCCATTAACTTTTACTACGGAAATCTTAGCCCTAAAGAATTTGCAGACATCCTTAAAAAGAGTCAACAAGAAAATCAATCACTAGATTAAAAGTTTATAAAAAAATTACATGCATATAAATCTTCCAGAAAAATTATATTATGGTATTGGTGAAGTTGCCAAGGCCTTTGGGGTAAACACCTCTCTTATTAGGTTTTGGGAGAAGGAGTTTGATGTTTTGCAACCTAAAAAAAATGCCAAGGGAAACAGAAAATTCACCCCTAAAGACATTAAAAATCTTGAGCTGATTTACCATCTGGTAAAGCAGCGAGGCTTCACCCTAGAAGGGGCTAAAACCCACCTCAAAGAAAACAAAGGCAATACTTTAGAGAATTTTGATGTCATTCGCAAATTAGAAAGCGTGAAATCTGAGCTGCTTAAAATTAAGGAGCAATTATAAACAAGAACTTCTATAGCGATAGCAAACTTCTTTTATTGCCTAGAATATCTTGTCGCTAAATCCATTAAAAAACAAAACCACCCAATCTCAAAAAGAGACAAGGTGGTTTTTGTGTACATTACCTTATGCTAATCCTATAATTGTGGTAACAATACTGTGTCTATTGCATGTATAACGCCATTTGCAGCTTGTACATTTGTTACAATAACTTGGCTTGTTCTTCCATTTGGATCTGTAATTATTGCCGTTGTTGCGTCAATCTCTACTGCATCTCCAAGGGTAGCTACTGTTCCAGTCACTAAATCTTCTGCACGAACATTAGCTCCTGCTACAACATGCGTATTAAGAGTTGCTGTTAAAATAGCTCCATCAACATCATCTATACCTGCAACACCTAACTCTGCGTATAAATCAGCAAATGCTTGATTGGTTGGAGCAAAAACTGTAAAAGGTGCTGGTGCAGTACCGTTGGCAGTGGTTAAAACACTTACGTAATCTGGTTGGTCTGCTCTTGTAAGAGCACCTACTAATTCAGAGAATGTTGCTGCGTCTGCTGCTGCAAAAGTTACAACACTTGGTAGAGTGATTACAGCATCTACAATGTGTATCACACCATTATCTGCAGAAACATCAGCAGTAGTTACACTAGAGATTCCGTTCAACATTACACCTTGTGTAGTGTTAACATACATACTTAGTGGCGCGTCAGCTTCACCGTTAAAAGTGGCAGAAGTATTGATATATCCTGTAGATAGGTCAGCTGCATTATTGATACCTCCTACTACATGGTTTAATAATGTACTAGCTAGCGCATCTACAGGTACATCTTCTAGAGTTGCAAACCCATTGGCAGTTAGAAAATCTGCAAATGCGTCATTGGTGGGAGCAAATACCGTGAAAGGTCCTTCAGAGACTAACACTGATGTTAAATTTGTAATTGCAAGTGCACTCCCTAGGGTGCTAAAATCTGGATTTCCTGCTACGATATCAACAATAGTATTTGTTTCTGCTGGAAGTGTTTGGTCATCATCACTACAAGACGTAAAAATAATTGCTAATGCTAAAAGGCTAGTTCTAAATAAATTTTTCATTTTTTTTGTTTTGATTAAGCTCGCAATGTAAGGACTGATTTTGGTTTGAATTGAATCTTTAGTTTCATTTAGCTATAATTTAACTAAGGATGTTAAAGTTTTACAAAGAAAGTAGGGTAACAAAAAAATGTGTTTGTTTTTTAAGGAGATTTCTAATTATAAACATAAATAAGGATCGAGTAAATATATTAAGGTCTGTTTTTACAACTCAGCTTTTAAATAATACTATCTTTAAGGCTACAATAAATAGTATGTTAGCACTAAAAATACACCCAAATCTAATAGAATGTGGCACAGATGAGGCAGGTCGCGGATGTCTTGCCGGCCCTGTTACTGCGGCTGCAGTAATCTTGCCCGATGATTTTACCCACCCGTTTCTTACAGACTCTAAACAACTCAGTGAAAAAAAAAGAATGGAGCTTAAACCTATTATTGAAGCTGCAGCTATAAGTTATGGTGTCTCTCATGTTATGATGGAAAAGATTGACCAAATAAATATATTAAACGCATCTATTTTGGGTATGCACCAATCTATAGACAAGCTCACTACCCGTCCAGAATTTATAGCCATTGACGGAAACCGTTTTAAACCCTATCACAAAGTTAGGTATGAGTGTGTCGTTAAAGGAGATGGGAAATATCTGCACATTGCCGCTGCCTCTATACTAGCCAAAACAGCCAGAGATTTGTACATGGAGAAACTTCATGAGCAATATCCAATGTATAACTGGAAGCAAAATAAAGGGTACCCAACCAAAGAACATAGAGCGGCTATTTTTAAATATGGGCCTTCTCCCTACCATCGTAAAAGTTTTAAACTACTACCAGATCAATTACGTCTAAATTTATAAAGGTGTTGAAAACCCTTCAATAAACAAAGACAACTATGCTCATATTTTAAGCAATCCTTTATACTTTTGTATTTATGACGTCTTTAAAAAGAATCGCCTTACTCTTTACAATTTCTCTACTAATGAGCAGCTGTGACTCTTATAAGTCATCGCAAAAATCTATGCTTGATTTTATAGATCCTAGTTGTACATTAATTTATACCATTGATGATGTCTCACAGGTAGAGAAAGATCTCCAAGACAATGTACTTATTGGCGCAATGAGCACCATAAAGTTGCAGCAAGTACTAAAAACAAATCCTTTTATTGGCAAACTACCCTCTAGCTCAGAAATAGTAATAGCAATGCCTGTGGCGCAAGACTCCACAAACAATGTTTTGGTAATTGCCAAATTTCAAAAAACAAGGCCTCAGGATAGCTTAACAAAAAAAAGCCCTCCAAAAAAAGGGATTGTACTCTCTAGCTACTCTGAAGAGTCTATTTACCAGATGCAAGTTGGAGATTATATATTGTATTCTAGGTCAAAAAAATGGCTTGAAAAGGCCAAAATCCAAGAAGAAAACCAGGATGAGGCCCTGGCTAAACTTATGGAATCAAACACTTTTAAGGGCATCAGTGTTTATTCCAAAAATAATGCCTTTTTGGGGTCTGAAGCTATTTTGAGCGCCTGGAACGGGCTTGATTTAACCCTAGTTTCTAAAGGCATACAAGGCTCTGGAATAGCTATGATACAAGATAGTTTGCAATTACTCTCTGTATTTAAAGGACAACAATCCCATGGGTTTTCTATGGCTAGCATGATTCCAAACACGGCCTTAAGAGGCCGCACTATAGGATACTCCGATGCTGAGCTTTTATACCAAAACATAAATATTTACAAAAAAGACAGCACACAGGTATTGCTCCCAGATGTGTTTGAAACCCTAAAAAGTATAGGGCAGGTCGTTTTAAATAACGGCGAAATAACCCTTATGGAGAGCCTTGATAGCCAATTATCTTTAGAGAGTTTGGCAAAGTACATTTCTGGTAGAGAAACCTACAGAGATGTGGCACTATACACCTTTAACGTTCCAAATTTAGTACACCATACCTTTAGCCCATTGTTACAAGAGTACCAAATTAATGTGCTTTTTAGTATAGACAACTATATCATTGGCGCCAGTACTATGGAAGTTGCCCAACAATACATCAATGCTATAGAAACCCGCAACACACTCTCTGAGGCCTCTTATTTTAAAAATGTAAGTGAGCAGTTACCTACCACAAGTTCATTATTGGTTTTTGAACAGCAGCACACAGCAGGATTTTCTAACCAGGCAATGGGAGATTTGCCCACTAAGCAAATAGCCAATGATTTTCCTATCGCTATTTTTCAATACAAGTATGACACCTCTTTTGCCCATATTAACTTTATAAACCACAAGGCTGGTAAAGAAGTTAAAAAAGCAAAAGGGGTGACTCAATTAGTCACTATTGATGTAGGGAAAACCATACTGGGTGATCCTCAATTTTTTACAAATCATAAAACAAATGAGAAAGAAATTGTAGTACAAGACATTGAAAACAAACTTCATTTATTTGCCTTAAGCGGTACCAAAATTTGGACAAAGGCTTTAGATAGCCCTATATTGGGAAGTATTAGTGAGATAGATCTGCTTGGCAATGGCAAAAAACAACTTGCATTTACCACCAAAAATAAATTGTATGTCTTGGATAGAAACGGGAAGCAAGTAGCACCTTTCCCTATTACCTTCAGGGATCAAATCACCCAACCTCTTGCTGTTTTTGACTATGATAACACCAAAAAATACAGGTTTGTTATCATTCAAGACAATGAGATAGTGATGCTTGATAAAAAGGGCAAAACGGTCAAGGGGTTTACCTTTAAAAAAGCAAAAAGTAGCATTATTGGTATGGCGCAGCACATACGACTTCAAAATAAAGATTATTTGCTATTTCAGCAAGAAAACGGGACCCTCTCCATACTCTCTAGAACCGGGAAAGAGCGTGTTAAAGTTTCAGAAAAATTAAATCTTACAGGGGCTCCTATTTTAAAGACAAGAACAAGTTTTGTTTTAGTGACAAAAGATAGTGAGCAAAAAACCATTTCACAATCTGGAAAAATAACAAGTAAAAAAATAAACACACCCAATGACTACTCCCTAAATATTGTAAGAGACAATACCATTTCACTGTCAGACAACCACCTAAGAGTAAACTCAAAACACATAGAACTTCCCTTTGGTATCTACACCAGCCCAAGGGTCTATTATGCCAATAAAAAAGGATACATAACCACTACAGAAACTCAAGAAAAAAAGACGTATTTGTACAACTTTGATGGAGCGCTGCTAAAAGGATTTCCTGTATATGGAGCCAGTAGCGCAAGGATTATTGCCACAAAGAAAAACGTGTTTGTTCTAACAAAAGAGGATGACACAAAGTGTATTGTATACCAAATTAAATAAACTACAGGTGGGCTTTAAAGAGTACTAAAAAATGTTTTAGTAGCGATGCCTTAACATCTTCCATTGACACCTGCTGCACTCCTAACTCTACATTTAAAGACGTAACAGCTTTATCTTTAATGCCGCAAGGTATCATGTGGTCAAAATATCCTAGGTCTGCATTTACATTTAATGCAAAGCCGTGCATGGTAACCCAGCGGCTAGCTCGGACACCCATGGCGCAAATTTTTCTGGCAAAAGGAGTACCTGGATCAAGCCAAACACCAGTTTCGCCCTCAGAGCGCTGTGCTTTAATTCCGTATTGATCGAGGGTTAATATTACCATTTCTTCCAAAAGGCGTAAATACTTATGGATATCTGTAAAGAAATTTTCTAAATCCAAGATGGGGTAGCCCACAACTTGTCCTGGACCATGATAGGTAATATCTCCACCTCTATTTATTTTATAAAAGGTAGCGCCAATAGCCGCCAAAGTATCCTTGGGTATTAAAAGATTATCCAGATCACCACTTTTACCAAGAGTATACACATGTGGGTGTTCTACAAACAAAAAATGGTTTGGAGTTTGCAATCCAGCAGCTTCTCTTCTATTTTTAATTTTTATATCAATTATAGCGGCAAAGAGACTTTCCTGGTACTGCCAAGTTTCTTTGTAGTCTTTAAGACCAAGGTCTTGTAATTGTAGTTGTTTGTTCAAGATATAGTAAGCTTCTAAGACACCTTTAATGGCGTGTTGTATGTGTTAGTGACACCTTAATAAATAACCTATGGCGCCTTTAGTACTGGTATTAAACTTGGTTAGTTATCTGGGTTATTTAAAATTATAAGGGCCGCAATTACCCCAGGAATCCAACCCAAACAGGTTAAAATTAAAACAATTAATACAGAACCGCACCCTTTATCAATTACGGCAAGGGGTGGGAATAAAATCGAAAGTACAACTCTCCAAAAACTCATAGGTAGTATTATGTTACAAAATTACAACTATTTATAATATAGGTCTGCCCCTTTTTGTTTTGTTACAAGGGTTATAAATCTGTTTAGGTAAATTAGCTAAATAATTGATATAAATAACAAAATTAAAACCAGTATGTATCCCTTTTTGTTAGCTGCTGGGCAAGGAAACAAAATTTTGTAAAAATTTTAAGATTAAAATAGGGAAATAGGCTAATTTTGTAGTATAAATTAAGCATATGCAACTTTCTGAACTAGAAATCATTCGTAGAGAAAAACTAAGCCAATTAAGAGCCTTGGGTATCAACCCATATCCAGCAGATCTATATCCTGTAGATCATACCAGTAAAGCTATTAAAGAGCAGTACCAAGAAGGTAAAAAAGTGATTATTGCTGGAAGATTGATGCGTAAAAAAATACAAGGAAAAGCTTCTTTTGCTGAAATACAAGATAGCCAAGGAAGAATACAAGTGTACTTTAACAGGGACGAAATTTGCCCTGGTGAAGATAAAATGAAATACAACGAGCTGTTTAAAAAATTACTAGATCTTGGAGATTTTATAGGTGTTGAAGGAGAATTGTTTACCACACAAGTAGGAGAGATTACCGTTTTGGTTAAAGATTTTAAGTTATTAAGCAAAGCATTAAAACCATTGCCTTTACCAAAAACAGACAGCCAAGGAAATACCTATGATGAGTTTATTGATCCAGAAATGCGCTACAGACAGCGCTATGCAGATTTGGTTGTAAACCCAAAGGTAAAAGAGGTTTTTGTAAAAAGAACAAAGCTCTTTACAGCCATGCGTGACTTTTTTAACAATAGTGGTTATTTTGAGGTAGAAACACCCATTTTACAGTCTATACCGGGAGGTGCTGCGGCAAGACCATTTCAAACACATCATAATTCTCTTGACATTCCTATGTATATGAGAATTGCCTGTGAGTTGTATCTAAAAAAATTAATTGTTGGTGGGTTTGACGGGGTGTATGAATTTGCAAAAACCTTCAGAAACGAAGGTATGGATAGAACTCACAATCCTGAGTTTACCATGATGGAGATTTATGTGGCCTATAAAGATTACAATTGGATGATGGATTTCACAGAGGAGCTATTAGAGTATTGTGCCACTCAGGTAAACGGAAGTTCAAAAACGGTGTTTGGTGATCATGAAATTAATTTTAAAGCTCCGTATGCAAGAGTAACCATGACAGATGCCATTAAACATTTTACTGGCTTTGATATTTCTGGAAAAACAGAAAATGAAATTAGAGAAGCTGCCAAAGCTATGGGTATTGAGGTAGACAATGCTATGGGTAAAGGAAAACTAATAGATGAAATTTTTGGCCAGAAATGTGAAGCTAATTATATACAACCTACCTTTATTACAGACTATCCAAAAGAGATGAGCCCCTTAACCAAAGAACACCGCTCTAACCCAGAACTTACAGAGCGCTTTGAATTAATTATATGCGGTAAAGAATTGGCCAACGCCTATTCTGAGCTTAACGACCCTATAGATCAAAGAGAACGTTTTGAGGATCAAGTAAAACTAGCTGGCCGAGGTGATGATGAGGCTACAGAATTTATTGACCAGGATTTTTTAAGAGCATTAGAGTATGGAATGCCCCCAACCTCTGGTATGGGAATTGGTATGGATCGCTTGATTATGTTTTTAACCAATAATGCCTCTATACAAGAAGTGTTGTTTTTCCCTCAAATGAAACCAGAGCAGAAACAAGTTGCCATGAGTGAGGATGAAAAAGCTGTTTTTAATATACTAAAGGGCGCATCTCCCAAAGATTTAAATACACTAAAAGAGCAATCTGGGCTAAGCAACAAAAAGTGGGACAAAACCATAAAGGGCCTCACAAAAAATAACTTGGTAAAAGTTGAGAAGACTCCAGAGGGATTGTTGGTTACTATGGCCTAAACTATTTTACACAGTAGTACTAAAATGAAAAAATATATAGACGCTTTTATCGATGCTTTTTTTGGGACCTTAGACTGGACCTGGAACTCTATTGTCTTTGAAGTGCCTTTTTACACGAATTATTTTTGGGGTCTTATTGCAATTTCTTTGGTAGTCTGGGGGCTAGAAATTGCTTTTCCTTGGCGTAAAAACCAAGCAGTGTTTAGACAAGATTTTTGGTTGGATGGATTTTACATGTTTTTTAATTTCTTTATTTTTTCTATTGTAATAGAGGGGGTGTATGAGGTGTTAAAACTGTCATTCACCAGCATTAATGTTGATGAAAAAAGTCTTGCCCTTATTGATATTTCACAGTGGGCAGCTGTTATACAATTGTTGGTGTTTTTTGTTGTGCTAGATTTTGTACAATGGCTCACACACATAACTTTACACAAATACCCTCTGCTTTGGAGATTTCATAAAGTCCACCATAGTGTAAAACAAATGGGCTTTGCTTCTCATTTAAGATACCACTGGATGGAAAACATACTCTATAAGCCTCTTAAAACTTTTGGTGTAATGATCCTGGGAGGTTTTGAACCTCAACAGGCATTTATTATTCATTTTATTACCATTGCAATTGGGCATTTTAACCATGCAAATATTAAAATTACTTGGGGGCCGTTAAAGTATATTTTCAACAACCCTGTAATGCACTTATACCATCACGCTAGTGAGGTCCCTAAGGGAAGGCGTGGAGTAAATTACGCCATTAGCCTGAGTCTTTGGGATTACCTGTTTAAAACCAATTACATCCCCGAAGACAGTGGCGATGTAGCACTTGGCTTTAAGGGGGATGCTAGCTTCCCTAAAGATTTTGTTGGTCAAAACACTTATGGGTTTAAAAAAGACCAATAACAATTCTTCAAAACAATACCCTGCTTCCAAACAAATTAGCAGGTATCGTAAAAAAATAGCCCCTTAATAGGATATATATGTTTTTTGGCTTAATTATTGGTTTATTGTATTGAAATTATATACTTTAGTGGCCCATATTATAAACATACAATCATGAAAAATTTACTAAAAATTATAGCAATTGCTGCAGTATTTGTTTTAGGTACACAAAACACAACAGCACAGTCATTAACGGTTAACCAAGACAGACCAGAGACTATTGCAAAACAAAAAACTGCTGAGCTGAGTAAAGCTTTAGGACTTGACGGAACACAGCAACGTTATATCTTTAGAGCCCTTACAGCAAATGAGGTAGATACAAGAAAAAACGTAGATGGTCAAGATGCAAATAGCCCAGAGGTAATTGCATACAAAACAAAATTTGCAGCATCTCTAGAAAGAGCCATGAAAAAGACACTTACCCCAGAGCAGTTCAGTGCCTGGAAAGCGATGCAAAAATAATACGTATTGTTTCAATACAATTAAAAAGTCCTACTTGTTAAATTAGGACTTTTTTTATGCCAATAATTTTGCTGCATGATCTGCAGCAGCTATGGTTTGATCCAAATCTTTATAGGTGAGGGCATCTGTTAAAAACCAAGTTTCATAGGCACTAGGAGCTATATAAATACCCTGGTCTAACATGCCGTGAAAAAAGGTATTGAACTTCCCATTTGATGCGGCCCCTGCTGCGGTCTTAAAATCTGTAACAGGAGTCTGGCTAAAATGTACAGAGATCATAGATTGCTCTCTGTTGATGGTATGAGCAATGTCTCTTCTAGTAAATACCTCTGTGAGTCCTTTATGTAAATAGGCTGTTTTTTGATCTAAAGAAGTGAAAATTTCAGGATTCTGGTTAAGCTCACTCAGCATTGCAAAACCAGCTGCCATAGCAAGAGGATTACCGCTCAAAGTACCTGCTTGATAAACAGGGCCCAAAGGAGCTAAATAACTCATAATAGCGGTATTGGCTGCAAAGGCGCCCACAGGCAAGCCTCCACCGATTACTTTACCAAAAGTAACAATATCTGCCCGTACATTTTTAAGTTCTTGCACACCACCCGGGGCAAGCCTAAAGCCGGTCATGACCTCATCAAAAATCAATAATATTTGATGGGCATCACAAAGCGCTCTTAGTCCTTCCAAAAATCCTGGAGCTGGAGAAATACAACCCATATTACCTGCAACAGGTTCTATAATAATACACGCAATTTGGCCGAGATTTTGGGCTACAATTTCTTCTACATGATGTAAGTCATTATACCTAGCAAGTAAGGTGTCTTTTGCAGTTCCCTTAGTAACTCCAGGGCTGTTTGGGCTTCCAAAAGTAACGGCGCCACTTCCTGCTTGTATTAAAAAAGAATCACTGTGGCCATGATAACACCCTGCAAACTTTATTATTTTATCTTTATTGGTATATCCTCTTGCCAAACGCACAGCGCTCATACAAGCCTCTGTACCGCTGTTAACAAACCGAATCATTTCTATATTTGGAACCATAGATATTGCCAAGTCGGCAATTTGGGTCTCTATTTGAGTGGGCATTCCAAAACTAGTTCCAAGCTGTGCCTTATCTATAATAGCATTTACAACAGGCTCATAGGCATGTCCCAAAATCATGGGGCCCCATGAGTTGATATAATCTATAAGACGGTTGCCATCTGCATCATATAAATAAGCACCTTTGGCCTTTTCAACAAAAATAGGTTCACCACCCACGGCTTTAAACGCGCGCACTGGAGAGTTAACCCCTCCTGGAATTACCTTTTGTGCTTCTGCAAAAAGAGCACTACTTCTTTTGTATATCATTTACTATTTTTTTGAGCCTTTTAAATACAACTCTTGCCCTATAGACAAAGTAGTATCTTTTAAATTATTATAGCTTTTTAAATCTTCTACCGAAATATCAAACCTTCTTGAAATACTATACAATGTATCTCCTTTGGAAACAGTGTATGTTTTTAAAGATGTATTGTCTGGTTTGTTGTTCGATTTTCTCTTACTTCTTTTTGAGCCTAGGGCTTGTTTGTCATAATCTTGAAGTTGGTATCTCTCAATTATACTAATTAGTTTGTTGGGATATTTTGGATCTGTAGCATATCCTGCCTTTTTTAAACCCCTGGCCCAGCCTTTGTAATCTTTTTTGGACAAGTCAAACAAAAAACTGTACCTGCCTCTTGTTGTTAGAAACAAAGAGTGATCTCTGTAAGAGTATTTTGCATCTACATACTTTCTAAAGCATTCTTGATCCTTATCATCATCATGATGTACATAATCACCCTGCCAACCCCTGTGACACTTGATGCCAAAATGGTTGTTTGCCTTTACACTCAAGGTGCCTCTGCCCGCGCCACTCTCCAAAATCCCTTGCGCTAGGGTAATACTGGCAGGAATACCGTATTGTTTCATCTCCTGCATTGCTATTTCACTAAATTGATTAATATACTCTTCAACTACATTGGTGTAACTTTTTACAGCCACTGGTGCAGTTGCAACTGATTGTTGAGCTTCACTAGTACTACTTTGAGAAACAGTATGGACATCAGGTGTAGAGACGGTGTTTTTTTTTGCCCTACAGCTAGACAGTAAAACAAGACAAATAACACACACTATTGTGATTTTGTGATTCATATTATACATTAATTTGGGGTAAATTCTTTTTTTTCAGTTTTAGGTTCATACCAGATACACCTTGCATTCCGCCGGTATGTAGTGCTAAAATACGGCTATTTTTCTTGAAATAATCTTTTTTAATAAGATCAAAAACACCATAAAGTAATTTGCCTGTGTATACAGGATCTAGACCAATACCATGGGTATGTTTAAAGGTGTTTATAAACTCAATTAATGTGGTATCTACCTTAGCATACCCACCAAAACAATAGGCATCTGTAATGCTATAATTTGTGTTGGAAGTGTATTTTGAAACTACCTGGTCTTGAAATGTCCCTTTGAGAGCAGAAAACCCAATGGCATTTTGATGCTCCTTTAATGAAGACACAACACCCGCCAGGGTGCCGCCCGTACCCGTGCAAAGACAGATATAATCATACTGAGCGTCCTTTGGTGTTAGAATTTCTGTACATCCTTTTACAGCCAAGTCATTGGTGCCCCCCTCAGGGACCGCATAAAAATCACCATAGCTATCGTGCAGGGTTTTTAAAAATGCTGGCGTATGCTTCAAAGCGTATTGCGCTCTAGAAACAAATACTAGGTGCATCCCTTGCTGCTTTGCATAGCGTAATGTTGGATTTTGCTCATACACCCCTGCTAACTCCTCTCCTCTTATAACGCCAATAGTTTTAAGATTGTTTAATTTTCCTGCAGCTGCTACCGCAGCGATATGATTTGAGTAGGCACCTCCAAAAGTTAGCATGCATTTTTGAGAACTCTTCAACACATGTGCAATGGTGTACTTTAATTTTCTAAACTTGTTACCTGATATAATAGGGTGTAAAAGGTCTTCTCTTTTTATAGCTAAGCTAACATCACGCCCAAGAAAAGAAACATCTATTATTTGATTCATTTTGAAATAGCTAAACCCTTTTTAAAGAAAAATATATGGCAAATTTACAAAACATGAGAGTATCTAGTTTATTTTTAACACCCAAAGCAACAAATTTTATTGCAAAAGAAAATCAAGCTACTTATACTGCCAACTTTGCGTATTTTTGTTAGGTGTTATTTCCCAAGAAAAAAATAGAACTAGAAGAAGGAGACTTCTACCTCACGCCAGAGGGTTATAAATGCTTTACAGCACAATACCACCTTAAAAGAACTTATTGTTGTGAGAGTGGTTGCCGTCATTGCCCCTATGGTTTTAATAAAAAAACAAATACACAATAGTAGATAGCCCTGAACATCTATCTATAAATGCAAACTATCAAAAAAAGCACCATGACCTTTAAAGAAGAAATACTAGCTGGAATACCTAATGAATTGCCTCTCAAAAAAGCGTACGACCTTGAAGTAAACCATGCCCCAAAAAGAAAAAAAATACTCTCTCCAGAAGAAGAAACTCTAGCATATCGCAACGCATTGCGTTATTTTGATCCTAAACATCACGCTACGCTCCTACCAGAGTTTAAGCATGAACTAGAAACATACGGGCGTATTTATATGCACCGCTTTAAACCCGATCACAAAATTTACGCAAGGCCAATACAACAGTATCCTGGTGTTTGCAACCAGGCAAAGGCGATCATGCTTATGATACAAAACAACCTGGATCATGCTGTTGCACAGCACCCTGATGAGTTAATTACCTATGGTGGTAATGGAGGGGTATTCTCAAACTGGGCACAGTACCGCTTGGTGATGCAATACCTAGCCCAAATGACAGACCAGCAAACATTGGCAATTTACTCTGGGCACCCTATGGGTTTATTTCCTTCTCATAGTGATGCCCCAAGAGTGGTTGTAACCAACGGAATGATGATACCCAATTACTCTAAGGCAGATGACTGGGAAAAATTTAACGCCCTTGGTGTTACCCAATATGGCCAAATGACAGCAGGCAGCTATATGTATATTGGGCCACAAGGTATTGTACACGGCACAACCATTACAGTGCTAAACGGTTTTAGAAAAATTAAAAAATCTCCCAAAGGAGGATTATTTGTAACCTCTGGCCTTGGAGGTATGAGTGGTGCTCAACCAAAGGCAGGAAACATAGCAGGTTGTGTTACTGTTTGTGGAGAAATAAATAAAAAAGCCACAAAAACAAGACACGAGCAAGGATGGGTAGATGAGGTGATTAGTGATCTTGACCAACTTGCCAAGAGAGTGAAAGAGGCCTTAGAGGCTAAACAAGCAGTTTCTATAGCTTGGGATGGAAATATTGTTGATGTCTGGGAACATTTTGACAAAGAAAACATCCATATAGATTTAGGGAGTGATCAAACCTCACTGCACAATCCATGGGCTGGAGGGTACTACCCAATGGGATTAACCTATGAGCAATCTAACCAGATGATGGCAGACAATCCTGCTTTATTTAAACAAAAAATACAAGAAACACTTAAACGCCACGTGGCGGCAATAAACAAACATACCGCAAAAGGAACCTACTTTTTTGATTACGGAAATGCCTTTTTACTTGAAGCCTCTAGAGCAGGTGCAGACATCATGGCAGAGAACAACATAGATTTTAAATACTCAAGTTATGTTCAAGACATTATGGGGCCTATGTGCTTTGATTATGGATTTGGACCTTTTAGATGGGTTTGCGGTTCTGGAAAACCAGAAGATTTAGCAAAAACAGATGCTATTGCCTGTCAAGTACTAGAAGAAATCATGAAAGATGCTCCTTCTCAGGTGCAACAGCAAATGGCAGATAACATACAATGGATTAAAGGCGCACAACAAAACAAACTTGTAGTGGGCTCACAAGCAAGAATTTTATATGCAGACTCAGAAGGAAGAATGAAAATAGCCAGTGCTTTTAATAAAGCAATTAAAGAGGGCCATCTTGATACAATTATCTTAGGGCGAGATCATCACGATGTGAGCGGTACAGATTCTCCATACAGAGAAACTAGTAATATTTATGACGGGAGTCGCTTCACGGCAGATATGGCAATTCAAAATGTAATTGGAGATAGTTTTAGGGGTGCAACCTGGGTAAGCATACACAATGGTGGTGGTGTTGGCTGGGGTGAGGTGATTAATGGCGGCTTCGGTATGGTTCTTGATGGTAGTAGTGATGCACAAAGACGACTAGAAAACATGCTCTTTTGGGATGTTAACAATGGTATAGCGAGACGTAGTTGGGCAAGAAATAAGGAAGCAGTATTTGCTATTAAAAGAGAAATGAAACGCAACCCAAATCTCAAAGTAACACTTCCAAATTTTGTAGATGATGCACTTTTAAACTAAAACATTATGAAATTATTAAAAACCTTTTCTATTTTCTGCCTACTTATTTTAAGTTCTTGTAACATCGTTCGTGTTGTAAGTGATTATGATAAAACAACTAACTTTGACAACTACAGTTCTTTCGCCTTTTTTAAACCAGGTATAGACAAGGCCAAAATAAGCGATCTAGACAAAAAAAGAATATTGCGCGCCATACAAGATAATTTAATGGCCAAAGGCATGAATAAAAATAGCAGCCCAGATATCTTGGTAAGTATTTTTACCAAAGAAAGCCAACGTGTTGATATATATCAAAACAACTTTGGTGGCGCCTGGGGCTGGAACCCATATTGGGGAGGAAACTTTAACAACAATAGGATGATTTCCTCAAACATAGAAGGAAGCCTCTTTATAGACCTCATTGATGCAAAAACCAAAGAATTAATCTGGCAAGGGGTGAGCCATAGTGGCATATACAGGGGCAATGATATAGAAAAACGCGAAGAAAAAATCAGGCTTATAGTTTCTAAAATACTAGCACAATACCCCCCAGACCAAAACAATAAATAAGGACTATAATAAATCTTTTGAACTCACTTTTTAAATTTTTTTTAAACCTATTTCCAAGAACACTACTTATTAAAATAAGTTATCTGGTGAGGCCTTTTGTAGCTTTTTTTCTGAGAGGCAACACATACACAGACCCCATAGACGGAAAATCATACCGAAGGTTTCTTCCTTATGGATACGCAAAGGTTAGAGAAAATGTGCTAGCACCGGGCACCCTATCTCTGGAAAGACATCGTCTTTTTTGGTTGTATTTAAAAAATGAAACTACTTTTTTTTCTGCGCCATTAAGAGTATTACACTTTGCGCCAGAGCAGGCATTTGTGCAAAAATTTAAAAAACAAAAAAACCTTAGCTACACCACCACAGATCTCAACTCTCCTATTGCAGATGTAAAAGCAGATATTTGCGACTTGCCCTTTAAGGATAACAGTTTTGATTTTATTATTTGCAATCATGTTTTAGAGCATATCCCAGATGACACCAAAGCCATGCAAGAATTATATCGTGTGCTGGCTCCAAAGGGGACGGCTATTGTGCAAGTTCCTTATGATGCAAAGCTTAGCACAACCTTTGAAGACAACACCATCACAGACCAAAGTGAACGCACCCGTATTTTTGGACAGTACGATCACCTAAGGGTTTATGGTATGGATTATTTTAAAAAGCTTGCTAGTGTCGGTTTTGATGTTAAGGCCTTAGATTACACAGCTACTTTAAGTAGGGAAGATATAGAGTGTTACAGACTCTGCAGGGGAGAATTACTGCCCGTCTGTAAAAAATAAAAAATTATTTTAAAATTAAATTTTCAAATCCTTTGGTGATGTAGCTTTGAGCAGCTTGATTTGCATCAACATAGGTCAAATAACCATCTACATTTTTTAACCTACCAAGCATTGCTTTTGCTTTTTCAAAACCCATGGCCATACATGCAGTTGCATAGGCATCTGCCAAGGCGCAGGTAGGTGCAATGATAGTTGCACTTGTAACATTATTTTGTTGTGCTAGGCCTGTTAGAGGGTTTATGGTGTGTACATATTTTTTACCTGTAGTATCATCAATACGGTATTTTCTGTAATTTCCAGAACCTGCCAATCCACGATCTTGAAGGATAAAATAAACAACTGCTTTTCTATTATCAACCTGCGAGACAATAGCCTCTACACCGCTTGTCCAAGGTTTGTTTTTTGAAAGGTTTTTTCCTTTGGCTAAGACCTCTCCCCCTAGCTCGATTATATAATCTGTGATATTATTACTAGTTAACATATTGCCTAAACAATCAATACCATAGCCTTTTGCTACCGCGTTAAAGTCTAGGTATATATCTGGATTGTCTTTATGCACAGTGCCGTCTTTTTTAATAGCAACTTTATTAAAACCAACCAATGCCCTAACACTATCCAATACCCTAGCATTTATAGTTTCAAGATAAGGAGTATCTCCAAAGCCGTATAAATTGCGTAAACTCCCTACCGTTGGGTCAAAATAGCCTAAAGAATTTTTATGAACGCTCTGGGATATTTGCCATACGTCTTTAAAAAGAGCATCTACCACAAGGGTGCTATCTCCCCTATTTATTTTTGAAATATCACTTTGGTAGATATAGGTACTCATAGACTTGTTAACCCTATAAAGTACAGCATCTATTTGCTTTTGTGCATCAAAATTTGAGTCGGTAAAATACTGTATGGTATAGGTGGTACCAAAAGCGTTTCCTTGCAGTACTTTTTTCTCAAAAGAGGTTTCATTTTTACAGCCAGCAAAAATGATGATAACTAAAAAAGTGATGATTTTTTTCATGTGATTTCTTGCAAGCCTTTATAAACCATTGTATACTCTTGATCTTTTAATACTGGTTTTGCATAATCTGTGCCATGACCCAGACCCACTCCAGCATAATAAGTTTTAGCCTCAAAGCCGTTGGCATGTTCTTTTATGGTTTGCATAAATACAGGATCATAGGTATTGGCATCATCAGGATAATGAGAGACACGTACAATAACAAAATGTAGGTCTTTATTTTTTAAACCTACAAACTGAGGATCTTTACCAATTTTGCTGTTAACACCCAAAAAATCAAACCCTTGAGATTTCATGTCATCCCCAACTATATTCATGGCAAGGTTGTGCAATTCTTGTTTTGTAAGCTGTTTAGCCATCTGTTTTGGTTAGGAATTATTAACACTGTAAAAATACACTAATGTGCTTAATCTTAGTGGCTACATAAGTGAAATAACTTTATAATATGTGCTAGGTTTAAATAAAAAAAAAAACGCATTGTAGAATAATTAATAAATATCCTAAAGCTATGGATACTTGTTTTATTTATTTTTAAAGAGTCTAAAAAGTAAAAACAGGAAAAATAATGCGGCTATTACATTTATCAAAAACCCTATAGAATCGGAATTAGAAGTAATATCATCATTTACAATAGCACCTAGATTTGCATCTGTAACGTTTTCTGGGAAATCTAAAGAAGAGGAAGAAGAAGATGAGCCTGATTTTAATGGTGTTGTAGCTACAGACATATTAGCATCATTAGAACTGGCTGAAAGAGTATCTTTGTTAGTAATAGTGGATGCAATTTCTATGGAAGTTTGTTGCACTAAGACAGGGTTATCATCCTTAAAGTTGTTTTGAGAAAAACTACAAAATGTAGCTGACAAAAAAAACATTACACTTAAAAAGATTGTTCTATATTTTTTCATTTTTTACTATTTAAAAAATATGTGTGCGTTAGTGTATGTATGTTATAAAAATAAATAAGCCCTTGAGTGAAAGAGTTTAAGTTTTGGCCAAACCATTTTAATAAATGGTCATATTTTTGAGAAATTCGTATTTCCAACAGGATAAAAATTAATTTTTCGTAGCAATTAAACTTAATCATTGAACATACAATTAACAATAAAAAACAATAATTACATAAATATAGCTGTAACAAAAAGCAACAAAGCGCTATAAAAAGCAACAAAATCTACAAAATACTCTTAAATAGATGTTTAGGGGAGCTCTTTGCTGCCAAATTATAATAAAAAAATTGATATGAAATAACGTGTGACACTCACAAACTATTTTATTAGTGTGTTAAATAAAATGTGGAGAAAAAGATACCGAAAGCATGGTGGGTAGTAAAAATGAAAACTGGAAAGAAATTGATTTCTATAATGTTAAAAGTAACGTCTCTAAAGACCCCCCTTCTTTGAGCTGAAGCTTAGCTCTTGTACGCCCTCTAGTTACTCTAATACTGGCGCGACCAACTCCAAGCATAGAGGCCATCTCTTTGTCAGACAAAGAAAGATAACTAAGGCAACAAAAGCGTACCTCTGCTTTGGATAGCCTAGGGAATTGCTGCTGTAAACTAATAACGAAACTAGGATACACCTTATTAAAAAATTGAAGGAATTCTCTCCAGTCTGCATCTGTGAGTATCACTTTTTCTGTGAGGGCTTTTTGCTGTGTTTCTTTTATGTATACATTTAGTTGTGATACAGCATCCTCAAGCCTTTCTTTGAGTTGAGTGTTTGTTAAAGCTAGGCTTTTTTCTTTTAAAAGCTTTTTAGCCCTAAAGTTTAAAAACAATAATAACAGTATCACCAAAACAAAAACAGAAGAGGTTACCAAAAACAACAGCACTCTTTTTGATGTCTCTTGCTCTTTTTGTTTTTGTAACCGGTCTAATTCATTGGCATTAAGTCTAACTAATTTATCTGCTTCAAATCCAGAAAGTTTATCAAACTCCAAATGTAACCGGTCACTTACAAACTGTAAAGAATCACTATATAAGAGCGTATTTTTAGCATCCCCGTAATAAGCATACCATTTGGCTAACTGCTTATAAATGGGCTTCATTCTTCTGAGCTCTTTATCTTTTTTAGCAGCATTATAAGCCCTCCACATAAATTGCTCAGACTTGATAGGCTCATCTAATGCTAAATAGCAAGCAGATAAATAAATTAAAGCATTTGATGCATTACCAAAACTTTTTTTGGATAAAGAATAATTAGCATCTGCAACAAGTAAAGGCAAAGCAGCTTCAAACTCACCTTCTCGATAAAGATTTTCCCCTATATTACCATTAACTATTATAAGAAATTCACTGTTATTTTTAGAAATGGCTGACTCTTTAGCCAACCTAAAATAATAATTTGCAGAATCTAACATCTTTAACCTAGTATAAGTTAATGCTAAATTATTGTATGCCCCAAGTTTATTATAGGGCATGTATTTAACAGCCTTTTTAAAGTAGCGCTTACTTAGTTGGTATTGTTCATTTCTGTAGGCCATTAAACCAATATGAGTAATAATATCATGTTTTTTTTTATCGTCTGAAAGATCATTCTCTACAATATAGAGCGCTTTAAACAGAGAAATAAATCCTTTTGAAACACGATTAGTCCTTGTATAAAATAATCCTAATTGATACCTAACTCTTACAAGCAACCAATCATATTTTAGCTCAGTAGCTAGGCTTTCTAAAGCAATATAACGCTGTTCTATTATTTTTGGAGCTAGCTCTTCTAGATTCATATTTAAATTCATAAAATAAACCTCTAAGCCTAAAGCAGTATCACCCTCTTGCTTGGCAAATAGCTCAATGTTTTTTATAATGGCTTTTAGGTCATCTTTAGTGTTAAAAATAAACTCTGGTGAGTGTGATTTATTTAAATGATAAAGCATTTTCCTACGTGTTAAAAAATCACGGTTTAGCAAGGAATCATTAACGGGAATGCGTAGGGCTACTCGCAGAGAATCCTGCTTTCTTAAATTAATAGAGTCTTTGGTTGGGCTAAGCACATCTAAAAATCCATGTGTATTTGCAGTTGCAAAAACACTTAGACAGATACATAAAATAGTCGTTGTAAAAAGGCGCACCTGTTGCATTTATTAAATAATTTTTTATACAAATATCAAATATATAAAAAACACGAAGCTACACAGCATATGCACATTACTTTTTAAAAATATCATAAGGATTTCTTCAACATTTACAGCAAAGGTTGTAGCAACAAAAAACCGCTATCAAAAAAAAATGATAGCGGTTTAATAAGGGTGTAATTCTTGAGGAGGTTAACCACCAAAGTCATCAAAGCGAATGTGCTCATCTGGAATTCCATAATCTTCGCCCATTTTTTGAACCGCTTGGT
>CAJWPZ010000008.1 GCA_913045325.1 uncultured Flavobacteriaceae bacterium
CTTGATAATCTAATATTTTAGAGCCATCATTTTCGTTTCTAGTGTTTATAGAAAATTTGTTCCAAGGACGGCTTGGATCGCCATGGCGACGGCTAAATTTTAGAGGTAAATATTCGCAGCAAAGACGTTTAAAGTTTTTATCGGTATCGTCTTGGTATAAAGCCTTTAAGTCTTGTAGAGTGAAAAGTGCTGGTAAGGCGTTTAATACCTCCTCTTTGTGACGGTATACTTTTTTGTTTAGCTTTTCGATGTAAGGAACAAAATCTGCTTTTTCGATTTGATAATTATCATCAAAAATCCCCCCACGCATGATGTTAAACATGGTATTTGAGAAATGACGAACGTTGCGAAGTCCATCGGCTGTTTTTTGAAGTCCATCAGAGGCTGCTACAAGCTCGGTAAGGTGTTCAGAACCTAACTCAACATCTCTAAGGATCTTTGCTTTTAAATCTGAAACAGTTTTAATTTCAGATGTAATAGCAACCACATCTGAAATGGTTTGATTCACATCAGCCACCAACAACCACTCTTTGGATTGCTGTGGATCTAGGGCTACCTCTGAGTTTAGAAAATAGGCTCCCTTTTCGGCTTTTACATCCGTTTCTTGGGAGACTTTATGCCCTCTTCTAAAAGTATCTAGCTGCAAAGAAGATAAAAGAATCGTTGGGTTGTCAAGCCCAAGAGACCAGGCAATATTAGATTTTAACGCCTCACTGGGTTCAGCTTTGTCAACGATAATGGCGCTCAATGCAAAAACAGCAAGTGATGACCCCGCTACAAGTTCGGTTCTTTTGTAAGCATCTACCAGGTTACTAGTACTGTTTTGAAGGGCTTGCTCAATACCGAAGGGCAATACATTTTGAATCCCATCAATGAATTGAACCTTAACCCCAGAGGTTCCTGTATTAGAAAGCGAAGATTTTCTAACAAACCCATAACAATCCGTGGAGTTCCACTCATAAGTAAAACGGATTTCTAGGTCGTGATTAATTTCTTCAAAGATCACTTTGTTACCAAAGGCATTCTTGTAAAGATTTCTTGATATTTTATATAACGACACTTGTCTGATGGAAAAAGGCTCCCACAAAAATGTCTGACTGTTTTTTTCAACAAGGAAAATAGATTTGCTTCCAGTGGTTTCAAAAGAATCGGTTATTTTATCATCAGTATAGTAAGGAAATAACGCTGAGTCACTGTCTTTTCTACCTGCAGACAACCCTCCAGTACTAGATATAAACATCCAATGGTTTGAATGGCTTACAATGCTCATAAAAAAAGGCCGCATACCATTTACATTGGAGATTTTGTAAAAACGCTCTCCGTCAATTTTCATCTGTTCGCCTTTAACATTCAAATCTGCGAACTGGGCTGAGTGAGCACCAATATGTATGGTTTTATTTTGAGTCATTCTTTAATTACTTTTTGAGTTTAGTTTTGGTTAATAGATTACAAGACCAAGATGCTACGCAAAATACTTTATTTTTTTTCTAGTGGATAATTAATGCCGCTACAATGAGTATACAAAACTAAACAACCTATACACCGATGTTTTATGGAGTAAAAAACCAAATTTACTAAAAAAGAGGAGTTTAGTGATATTTGTTGTAGTAATGTATAGGTGTTTGATCTTCAATCGCAACAAAAATTAGTGACCCCTTGGTTCAAATTTGCGATTATTGCACAAGTGGACCCTACCGGCGCTATATTTTACATATTAATAAATAATTATGTGAAGATATTATTAAAAACGCATTTTTAGAAGCTAAAGGCTGAAGTTGTTTTTAAAAAGCGGCTAATTAATAATGTATTAAAGAGCTATCACTTGCGTGTAAGTCTCTGGGCCAAGCTCAAAACGTGCAGGCAATAACGCTGTTTTAAAAACGCCTACTTCTTCTAGCATACCATTGGCTTTATACACCAGGGCGCTATGTAGTAAAGCCATTGGCTGTGTTGTTTTACCTACTACAAAATTTGTAATAGTTCCCAAGGCTTCTTGCTTCTGGTTTAAGGCCAATTGAGCCAATGCTAATAAATGATAGGATTGAGGGATAGGTCTATTAGCTACTTCTTTTTGGGCTAATTGTAGTGCTTTTTCGGGATCGGTTTTAACCAAGGCCATAATTTTATGAGTATTGTACATATCACCATATAAAGGGTTGTTTGCCAGAGTAAAAAACTGCTGCATATACTGCTCACTCAAGACAGAATCACCCTGATAACTTGCCATTTCAGCTTTTAATAAATAATAATCTGGCACCTTGTGATTCTTCAATAAATGATCAATAATTACACTGGCCTGAGCTGTATTATGTTCTTTGGAATATAAAATCCAGGCAATCCCTTTTTTTGCAAAGGCATGATCTGGCTGTAAGGCTAGTGTTTTTAAATAATGGTTGTAAGAGGCTTTAATATCTCCTTGGTGGCCATAATAAGCTGCAATATTTGAATTAGTCCAGATTTGCAAAGCCAAGTTCTCTCTAGAATTAGCAATAGCTAAGGCTTTTTCCATATACCCAATAGCATTAGATAAATCACCCTTGTGATCACTCCATTTTGATATTCTAATAAGGTAATTGTACTGCTTTGTGTTTTCTAATGTTTTTAACAATTGTTCTGCTTTTGAGTAGGCTCCAACTTCTAGGTAACAATCAAACAGCAGTAGCTCTGTTGCGTGTTTATTTGAAATACCTGCATAACTTTCTTCTAATAAAGTAATTGCATCTTTAAAACGATGCTGTGTAATATAGTTTTTTGCCAAGGCTCTCTTATAGCCGTCCTGAATTTTAATAGCAGCAACAGTAATGGCTTTTTTGTACACCTTTTCTGCATCTTTAAGGTGTTGTATATCACCACTGGTCTCAAAAAGTTTTGAATAGGCTCCAGCTAGAGGTCCTAAATCACCAACTCCCGTAGAGTCTGCACCTAATCTTTTGGACCAGAACACTTTTTCTTGCAGGGCCTCTGCGTATGATTTTATTGGATTTGCCTCCAAAAAAGAGGTGTAATGCTCTGGGTTTGTAACTAAATCAAGATCTGTATCACCCTTCCCATTACAACCTAGTAATACTAAAGTAAAGCAAATACATGCAAAGATGTTTTTCATAGTTGAGTGCTCTAATTTGTTGCCAATACTAAAAATTTAGTTCATCATTACTGGCGCCTCTAAGTAAGGAAAATCACCATAGGTTCTTGTGCCTATAGACACATTATCTGATGTTAGCAAAGGAGTGTCATTCTCTCCATTAAACCTGGTACCGTCTTCACCTCCAAATAGGAGTGTAAGTGAGATGTCTATAACATCATCTTGCAGAGCTCTTCCTGTAAGGGCCAAACCTGTGGCTGAGTCATAATATACCGTTTGCCCAACAGGGGCAACCTGTAGGGCATCAAAATCTGCAAGTAGTGTAGTGAAACCTGTAGCATCGAGCCCAAGAATATTGGTCTGATAATTAACCGTCTCTGGGTCAAGCCCTAAAGCTACAGCATATACATCATGATAGGCCTCTAATTGATTTTGAAAGGCTACTTGAAACAGCTGTGTTTGGCCATCTTCGCTTTGCAGAATTGCTCGCAAAGAAGGGGGTACTTTATTATACAAGTTCTTTACAGCATCTGAGGCGCTAAAAACTATATTTATAGCTGGACGCCCCATGCTGTCTTGTTGGTCGTAGGTTCCAGAAAAATCTAAAGCACCATCACAAGGCTCACAGGATCCTCCACAGTCAATAGAAGTCTCATCTGCGTTTTGAATACCGTCATCACAAGTTGCATCGTTTAGAATATTTCCGTTATCGTCATCATCTACACATTGCACAAATACTAGAGAAGTAAAAATGGCAATCAATAATAGATTTAGTTTATATGTTTTCATAATCAGTGTATTAATGTGATACAATTATTGTTTTCTACTTGTAGTTACCCAAATATTATAGGCATCAGGGGTAGACCCAACGGGCAAATAACCTTGTGCTACTGCAACATGAGTGGGCGCTGTACCAAGCATAGAATTTGGTACCTCTACCACAATGGCCAATACGTTTAAATCTTCAAAGAAATCATTGGCATCTTGTGGCGGTAAAAAACCCTCTGGAGCAACTGCTCCACTACTCACCAAATTATAGCGGTTAAAATCAAAATAAAAAGGGTCACGCCTAGGGCCAGCATATACCTGCATGCCATTATTTGAAGCTGTTTCTGCAGAATCAATATCTGAGACTTTAACAACAGTTCTTGTGGCAGTGGTAACAATACTGGTCTGGGCACCTGTTTGAAGTGGCGCTACGGGACCAAAGAAATACATAGAATCTCCTCTTTTAACTGCTTGAATCACTAAATCTTCAACAAAATCTCCAGTATTATCTATATTAAAAGTAACAACAACATCTTGGTCAAAGCTTGCATTGGTTGTTTGTTCCATAGGTGCTAGTGGTCCTTGAACCGTTGCTACCAAAACAGTATTGTCTGGATTGTTCCCCTCAAAGGCAAATAAATCTGCAATATCTGCAGAGGTTGCAGATACATTTGGAGCATCCATATGATCTGCTGAAATTAAAAACACAGAGAAACAGGCAATTCCTATTGCTCCTAGCACAGAAAATAGTTTTGTATTTTTCATAATAGATTTAGTTTTTAAAAAATTATATTGTTTTCTTTACCCAACTAGCAACAAATGTACACCCACTAGTTTTAATAAAAAAGATACTTTTTAGTAAAAGTACATATGATATTTTATATTCCTTTGAATGTAAAATGTAATTTTTAAATGTAGCACATAAATGAACCCTTCTGCACAAGATTGGATAAAAAAGTTTTTAAGCACCTATAATCAGGAGGTATTGACATTACCATTAACTCCAAAAGATGTTTTTTATGATCTGTTAAAAGCCACTGGCTTTTTATACGGCAATGCAAACAGTCTTATTATAAAACATGATATTGACCTAGCGCTTTCTCACGGGGAGTGCACCAAGGTAAATTTATTTCATGCCCTACTATATACAGGTTTGAGTAACAGGCCCATGGCAACACCTCAAGAAATTATAAGTAGTATTGTTGAATACTACAAAGCGCTAGACAAAGCAAAAACAGGTTTTCTGCAGGCCATTACTTTTTCTAGTTCTCAGCCTTCCAACCTTGAAAGTATCTTATCAAAAAGACTCCATGAAACAAATACAGTAAACAAAACAAATGCGGTCTCTTTATTAACCTATGCACTACTATATATAGATGTTTTAGCTTTTGAGTATTGGCTATCTGAGGGTAATGACAGCAAAGGCTTTACAAAAAACCTCGAGCTTCAAACAATGCTGTGTTGTTTTGGTTCGCTAAATGCTAAACAAGAAAAAACAGAGTATGATAGTATGCTTTTATCTCTTTTTGAGGCTTCTTCTCAGTATAAGGATTCTCAGCAAAGCATAGAAACAGCAAATAGTAAAGAGAATTTCAATGGGTTTTCTACCCAGGCAAGAAAATACATTTTTGAGCTTAGCACACTAGCTGTTTGGGAAGATAAAAACCTAGACGCCAAAGAGCATACATATCTTAAAGTGCTGGCAAGTACCCTAGAGCTAGACCAAAACATAGTGCAAAAAAGCATTGATAACATAAAAGCGTTCTCTTTAAAATCTAAGGGAAAAATTAGTCTATTTGAGTATGCAACGCCTATCAAACAATTTTACACTCAATCAGCAAGTACTGTAAAAAGACTTATTGTTAGAAACAAAGACAGATTGCAAAAAGAATTGCAAGAAAGTGGAGAATTATTAAAACTTCTAGGTGTTTCAACCCTCAGAGAATTATCAAAGGAAGAAAAAAGCAAGGTAAAAGAACAGCTATTGGATATTTGTAAAACCATCCCTTCGTTAACCATTTTCTTGCTTCCTGGAGGTGCAATTTTATTGCCTTTGTTGGTGAAGTTTATCCCTAAATTACTGCCGTCTGCCTTTGACGAAAATAGAGTAGACTAATTTTTTTAATTAAAAATAGCGACAAGTAATTCTTTTAATAGGTCTGCCTGAGGGGTATTAGAAGCCCCTACTCCTTTACTTTTCATGTCAATATCACGTATGGCACTTATAATAATGCTCACCTTTTTCATCGGGTAATTGCGAGCAGCTATTTGATAATCTTTTATAAAATATGGGTTCACGCCAAGTACCTTAGCCGCGTTTGCTTTATTGGAAACGGCATGATACTTTAACAACTTTACAAAAAAACCGTACAGCAAAGAAACTGTCATGACAATAGGATTGTTCTTTGGGTTTTGTCCAAAATATTGAATGATAGCATAGGCTTTTAAAACGTTGCGGTCACCAATTGCTTTTTGTAATTCAAAATTATTAAAGTCTTTACTAATCCCTATATTTTGCTCTACAACCTCTGGAGTTATTTGAGCACCCGGCTTTACAATAAGCTGTAATTTTTGTAACTCATTATTTATTTTACCTAAATCTGTACCTAAAAACTCTGTTAGCATTAGAGACGCCTTAGGAGTAATGGTATATCCTTTGCTGGCTAGGGTTGCTTGTATAAAATCTGGAATTTTATTTTCATAGAGTTTCTTACTCTCAAATAAAACACCCGCTTTTTTAACGGCTTTACTCAACTTTTTTCTAGCATCAAGCTTTTTGTATTTATAACAAATAACCAGTACTGTGGTAGGTTGAGGATTCTCGACGTAGGCCACCAAATTCTCAATAGTTCGGGAGAGATCTTGCGCTTCTTTTACAATCACCACTTGCCTTTGGGCCATCATTGGGTAGCGTTTGGCATTGCTTACAATATCATCTATAGTTACATCTCTGCCATAGAGCACCATTTGGTTAAAGCCTTTTTCACTCTCATCCAATACAGTTTTTTCTATGTAGTTTGAAATAGCATCAATATAAAAGGCCTCCTCACCCATTAAAAAATAGATAGGAGCAATGACACCTTGTTTGATGTTTTTTACAATTTCTTTTGCTTGTGCAGACATAGATATACAGATGAAATGTTAGCAATTTGGGCACAAGTTAAGTAGATTTTACAAAGCTAATATTCCAAGAAAGGTTATTTTTACTTTATGCGGCAGCTCAACTTTAAGCAGTATTCATTTCGATTCAAAAATAGGGAAAACAAACCATTGATTTTTGATGTTGTTAGAAAAAAATTCATGGTCCTCACCCCAGAGGAGTGGGTACGGCAAAATACCATACAATACTTAGTTAAGGAGCTAGATATACCACTATCTTTAATTAATGTTGAAAAGCAAATTAAGTTACACGGCACAACCAAACGATACGACATTGTAACTTTTAACCCAGACGGTAGTATTTTTCTTATTGTAGAGTGTAAGGCAGATAGTATTAAAATTTCTCAAGATACCTTTGACCAAATTGCCCGGTATAATTTGGTGCTACAAAGCACTTTTTTAATGGTTACAAATGGTATAGATCATTATTATTGTAAGATGGATTTGCAAAACCAGCGGTATTCATTTTTAGAGACACTACCAGCGTATCAAAAATAAACCTAGTATTTTTACACCCATGAATGTAGCAATAGTCATACTCAATTATAATGGTAAAGCACTCCTAGAGCAGTTCTTGCCAAGTGTTCTTGAACATTCTCAACAAGCTACCGTATATCTTGCAGACAACGCCTCAACAGATGGCAGTGTTGCCTTTGTAAAAGAACATTTCAGTAAGGTGAACCTTATTATCAATACCCAAAACGGAGGCTATGCAAAAGGATATAATGATGCCTTGAAAAATCTAAAAGAAGATGTATTTGTGCTTTTAAACAGTGATGTTGAAGTTACTCAAGGTTGGCTAAGCCCTATTTTGGAGGCTTTTAAGGCTACAAAAAATGTGGTAGCAATACAGCCCAAAATACTAGATTATAAAAACAAAGACTATTTTGAGTATGCAGGTGCAGCAGGCGGTTATATAGATGCTCTGGGGTATCCGTATTGTAGAGGACGTATATTTAACACCCTAGAAAAAGACACAGAACAATTCAACGACTCGCGCCAAATTTTTTGGGCCAGTGGCGCCTGTATAGCGGTAAAAAAAGAAGCTTTTATAAAAGCAGGAGGCTTTGATGAAGATTTGTTTGCTCATCAAGAAGAAATAGATCTGTGTTGGCGTATGCAACAACAAGCAGGCATTATACAGTACATAGGAAGCTCGACGGTGTATCATCTTGGCGGGGGCACCCTTGGGGTAGAGAATCCTAAAAAAACGTTTTATAATTTCAGGAATTCTCTGCTTGTGATGTTAAAGAACAATAATCGCTCTGCGGTTTGGTTAATTCTATTTGTTAGAATGCTCTTAGATGCTTTGGCTGCTTGGCAATTTTTACTATCTGGAAAACCATCGCATTTTATTGCAATTTTTAAAGCCCATCTTTCTTTTTATAGCCTTGTACCAAGATTTATAAAAAAAAGATACAAACACACACAAAAGATCGCTTATTATCAAATAAAATCTATTGTTTGGATGTATTTCATCAGAAAAAAAACTACTTTTATCGCATTAAATCAAAACAAAAAATAGCATAGATTAAGTTATCTACTGCAATATTTTTAAATTTTGTTTGTTTTAAGTATTAATAAAACCCAATTAACCATGAAAAAACTTCTTATCCTTGCCACTTGCGGAATGTTTCTATTTCCATCTTGTGTAGCATCAAAAAAGTACAAAGCCTTAGAGGCCAACTACAAAAAAAATAAAGATTTACTCAACACTGCAACCGTGCTTTTAAATGCCTGTGATAAAGACAAAGCTACAGCAAATGCTAGATTACAATCTTTAGAGGAGCGTTTGGCAGACATGCGTAAAACAAATCAAGACCTTATTAGAACCTCTCAAGACATGACTGTCTTGACTACAAAAGGAGCTAGTAATCTTGAAAAATCATTGGAGAGTTTAAAAGAAAAAGATCTTAAAATTTCAAGATTACAAGATGCACTTACCAAGAAAGACAGCGTAACACTTGCCCTTGTGACAAGCCTGAAAAAAGAAGTAGGTATCAATGACCAAGACATTGAGATTAATGTAGAGAAAAGTGTGGTATTTATCTCTTTGAGTGATAAAGTATTATTTTCTACAGGAAGTTATAATGTAACAGAGAGAGCTAGAGAGATTTTAGGAAAAGTTGCCACAGTAATTAACGGTAAGCCAGAATTTGAAGCTATGGTAGAAAGCCATACAGACAATGTGCCATATAATGGCAGTGGTGTTCTTCAAGACAACTGGGATCTTAGTGTAAAACGTGCTACTTCTATTGTAAGAGTATTACAAGACCTAGGTGTTAAGCCACAACAGTTAATAGCTGCTGGTCGTGGAGAGTACCTTCCACTGGTTGATAATGACACTCCAGAAAACAAATCAAGAAATAGAAGAACAAAAATATTAATTCTTCCTAAAATTGATCAATTCTACAAAATGATAGAAGATGAAATGAAAAATATGTCTGAAGGGCAACCAGAAGAGACACCTGCAGAAATTCAAGAAACTACCCCTGAAGAGCTGGAAGAAAATACCCCAGAACAGGAAAAGGAAAACACACCTGAAGAAAAAAAGGACAACACACCTCAACTCTAAACAGGTATTACCTATAATTAAAATCCCAACCCTATGGTTGGGATTTTTTAGTTGTACCCATTTTAAATGCTATTATACATCAGGACGATGCTATCAAAACTTATATTTTTAAAAACAAAAAAAGCCTGTGCTATAATCTAACACAGGCTTTTTTTATATTCAGTATGCTTTATTTTTTCTTAGCAGTGGTTACCTTTTTATTTTGAGTAACTGCTTTTTTAGTTGCTTTAACAGGCGCCTTATTTACTTGCTTACTTGCCGGGTTTTTTTTAGGGCTTGCTTTAGGAGCTTTATCTTCAGGTGTTGCATCTTTGGCAGGCTCAGAGAAGTCTGTAAATCCGTTTTTAACTAAAAGATTATACCATTGTACCACTTTTTTGATATCACTTGGATAGACGCGGTCTTCATCATAGTCTGGCAAAATACCAAAAAAGAATTCTTCTAACTCTAATTTTGGCACCTTATGGCTAATGGTTTGTTTACCATCTTCCTTGGTTGCAATCTTTTGAAATATTTCACGAAGTGGCACCTCTTGAGTCAAGGTATAGATAGCAATTTCTGTAAGTAAACTTACATTGTGCCTTGCGCTCACGCTAATTTTTTTCTGGTCTAATAAAGACTCTGCCAAAAAACCACTACGTGTTTGCTTGGTCATTTTATACAATCCTGGCTTTCCTGAAATTGATAATACTTTTTCTAAACTCATAACTATTAAAAAATCTTTAAGTGCGAAATGTTAGGCTTTAATTTTCAAACAACACTATTTATTGTTTGTATTTGTTGCAAAGATGTTTTGAAATTTTTTGATACGCAACCCTTTAGCGTTTCTTTTTAGCATTAGGAAAACGCATCCGGTAATCTACAGTTGCTTTTCCTTTACTAATGTTTGTTAATCTACCTTTTAGGATCCTCTTTTTTAAAGAAGAGAGTTTGTCTGTAAATAAAATACCCTCGATATGGTCATACTCATGTTGTATAATTCTGGCAATAATACCCGTATACTTTTGGGTGTGTTTTGTAAAGCTTTCATCATAGTACTCTATAGTAATATCTGGCTTTCTGTAAACATCTTCACGCACATCTGGTATACTTAAACAACCCTCGTTGAAAGCAAACTCTTCCCCTTGCTCCTCTAGTATAGTAGCGTTAATAAAGGTTTTTTTAAATCCCTGAACCTGGGCTAGTTCTTGAGCATCCATTTGATCCTCGTCAGCAAAAGGACTTGCATCCACCAAAAACACACGAATTGGCAAACCAATTTGTGGTGCCGCCAAACCTACTCCACTTGCGCCGTACATGGTTTCATACATGTTTTCTAACAGGGTGTCTAAATTAGGGTATGCCTTAGGTATATCTTTACATTCTTTTCTTAAAACAGGATCGCCGTAGGCTACAATGGGTAAAATCATTTTTTATTATTTAGTATATAAAAATTGTTGCAAAATAATGGTAGCACTTATTTCATCTACAAGGGCTTTGTTTTGTCTTTGTTTTTTTTTCAAGCCGCTATCAATCATGGTCTGAAAAGCCATTTTACTTGTAAAGCGTTCATCTACTCTCACTATTGCAATACTGGGAAATTTAACCCTAAATCCCTTAATGAAATTTTGAATATTCCCTTCAATACTTGATGGCGTTCCATCTCTTTGGGTGGGCTCACCAATTACAATGGTTTCTACCTTTTGCTCAGAAAAATAGTGGCTTAAAAAAGGCATGAGGGTGTGAGTTTCTACCGTGGTAAGACCAGAGGCAATAAGCTGCAACTCATCAGTCACGGCAATACCTGTGCGTTTACTTCCGTAGTCTATAGCGAGGATTCTTCCCATCATTAGTGCAAAAATAAAGGTTTATAGTATAGTATGCTAGATATGGTGTATTTAATCAATAGGGTGTTTATATTTGTATATTGTAAAAAAACACAACCAGAATATACACCATGAAAGACCTTCAAAATACAATAGAAAAAGCCTGGGAAGACCGTTCTTTATTAAACCAACAACCAACCATAGATGCCATTAGAGAAGTGGTGCGTTTGTGTGATCTAGGTATACTGCGTTGTGCAGAGCCAACAGAAGATGGCTGGAAGGTGAACCAATGGGTAAAAAAAGGGATTGTTTTATATTTCCCAATACAAAAAATGGAAACCTTAGAGGCGGGTATTTTTGAGTATCATGATAAAATCCCTTTAAAAACAGGATATAAAGAAAAAGGGATTCGGGTAGTACCTAATGCTATTGCGCGTCACGGAGCCTATATAAGTAAAGGGGTTATTCTTATGCCTAGTTATGTAAATATTGGCGCATATGTAGACCAAGGTACCATGGTAGACACCTGGGCAACTGTTGGAAGTTGTGCTCAAATAGGCAAAGATGTCCACCTGAGTGGAGGCGTTGGTATAGGAGGCGTGTTAGAGCCCCTGCAAGCAGCACCAGTTATTATTGAAGATGGCGCTTTTATTGGTTCACGTTGTATTGTTGTAGAAGGAGTACGTGTAGAAAAAGAAGCTGTTTTAGGCGCCAATGTAGTGCTTACCATGAGCACCAAAATTATAGATGTAACAGGCCAAACTCCAGTTGAAACAAAAGGAGTTGTTCCTGCAAGGTCTGTGGTGATTCCTGGAAGTTATACAAAAACGTTTCCTGCTGGAAATTTTCAAGTTCCATGCGCCTTAATTATTGGAAAAAGAAAAGAAAGCACCAACAGAAAAACATCTTTAAATGATGCCCTGCGTGAATATAACGTGGCCATATAAAGTAAGAAACTAAGCACATTACAGCGGTTTTCTAAATTAAAAAAACCTTATATTTAGCATAGTTATTATAGCTATGAAATCTCTTGTTTTTTTTTATTTATTATTGATATTCTCTCCAGTGATTTTGGTGGCACAAGAAGTAGCTGTTTTTACCCAATTTAATGGACAGTATGACTACCTAGCATTTGGAAACACTCTAAACACCGGAGAGAACACAGGTGCTGTACCCCCAACACCCTGTGAGATTTTAACCTCTAGTAGTGCAAACTTTGAACTACAACCAGATCAGCAGCTAATTGCTGCGTACCTGTATTGGGCTGGTTCTGGAACGGGAGATTTTCAGGTAACACTAAATGGTGACCAAATTACTGCCCAAAGAACTTTTTCAGAAACCATTAGTAATGGATTGGTCTATTTTGCAGCTTTTGCAGATGTAACCTCGCTTGTTCAAGCAACTGGTAATGGCTTATACACCCTTGCAGAGTTAGACCTAACAGGTATTATTGCTCCTTATTGTGAAAACACGACAAACTTTGCTGGATGGGCAATTACCGTTATTTATCAGGACAATACGTTGCCTTTAAATCAGGTTACTGTATTTGATGGACTGGAGAGTGTTTCTGCAACCAATACTAATCTTACAATTAATCTATCAAACATAAATGTACTAGACAACGATGGGGCCAAAATTGGATTTTTAGCCTGGGAAGGTGACCAATCTCTTTCTGTCAATGAAACCCTTCAAATTAATGGGAATATTATTTCTAACCCACCACTAAACCCTGCAGATAATGCTTTTAATGGCACCAATAGCTTTACCCAAAACGAGCTTTTGTACAATATGGACATAGATTTTTATTCCATAGAAAACAATATTAGTCCCGGAGATACAAGCGCTGTTATAGACCTAACCTCTGGGCAAGACTTTGTAATGATTAACACTATTATTACGGTGTTAAATTCTCAATTGCCAGATGCCACCATAAGCATCGATACGGTTCAAGGAGGTGATCTTTGTGGAGATAGAGATCTAGAAATTACCTATACGGTATACAATTTAAATTGTACAGACCCCCTACCCGCTGGTACACCTATTGCCTTTTATGGAGACACTACCCTTGTTGGCCAGAGTCAAACCAATGCTATAATACCAATTGGTGGGCAACAAACCAATACCATTACTATTACCATACCCTCTGAAATTGGAGCAGATTTCCAGCTCAATGTATTTGTAGATGATAATGGAGCTGGAGTAGGTACGGTGTATGAAATTATAGAAGACAACAACCAAGACACCCTGGCAATCTCGCTTTTGGAGCTGCCACAGCAAAGCGTGTTAGAAGACTTGGAGCTTTGCAATGTAATTCCTGGGCTACTTTTTGATTTAACACAAGGAGTTGTCCAGGCAGATAGCCAGTCACTACTAAGTTTTTATGAGTCTGTTGCAGATGCTACCACAAGTCAAAATGCTATTGTAAATCCTAGCAATTATTCAAACATTCAAAACCCGCAAGAGATTTTTGTAAGATCAGACAACACCCAATGTTTTATTGTAGATTCTTTTAATATTGCGGTACTTGATTGCTTACTTCCAGATGCAACCATTGTTGTCAACGGCCCTCTCAATACCTGTAGAGAAGAATCTCTAAAGGTGCAATACACCGTTTATAATACTCTTGGAACGAGCCCTTTACCCAGCAATACCCCTATCGCATTTTATATTGACGGGCAACTTGCAGGACAAACACAAACTCAAGAAATTATTGCCATTGGAGACAGCCAGGATGGTTTTATTGAAATTACATTAGAGGGCTCCATACCAAATAGTTTTATTTTTCTGGCCGCTGTAGATGATACAGGAACAAATCAAGGTGTGGTTGAAGAGCGCAACGAAACAAATAATCATTTTACAACACCAGTTGAGTTTCAAACCATAGAGGCCATACCACCGCTACCAAATTTACTATTGTGTAATGAAGGTTTTAATAGCGCCGTTTTTGATCTTACCGTACAAAATGATTTAATAACCAGCAATACAGATGATATAGTAAGCTATTACACCTCTTTAGAAAATGCGCTGTCAAGTACCTTTGTTATTACAAATCCTTCAAGCTACCAAAGTGAGAGTGGTGTGCAAGAAATTTTTGTTAGGCTAGATACATCTGTTTGCTTTGCTGTAAGTTCTTTTTGGATTTCCGTAGAGAATTGCCCTCCTTTTGTGCCTCAAGGATTTTCTCCCAACAGGGATACCATTAATGATGTATTTGAGATTTCAGGATTACTAAATATCTATGAAAACTTTGAGCTTAAAATATATTCTAGAGAAGGTACATTAATATACAGGGGAGGAAATACACAAGGCTTCTGGAACGCCATACCAAACACAGGAATGTTGTATGAAAAGAAACTAGTTCCTGTGGGCACCTATTATTACGTGTTATTATTAAATGACCCATCAATGCCAAGCCCGCTTATTGGCTATGTATACGTAAACTATTAATCACTGTTGCGCCCCTAAATAGTCTTAACTTTGTTTTAATTACCCACAGCATTGTTTTGGGCTAATTTTAAGGAATTGATGGGCTTAATTTGGCTATTTTTGCTCCTGTATGAAATTCAATCTTGTTTCAAATTTTAAACCCACAGGAGACCAACCCCAGGCAATTAAATCATTGGTTGATGGTATTAACTCCAAAGAACAATATCAAACACTTCTTGGAGTAACAGGAAGTGGAAAAACCTTTACTGTTGCCAATGTAATACAAGAGGTAGAAAAACCAACCCTTGTATTAGCGCACAATAAAACCCTAGCGGCGCAGCTGTACTCAGAGTTTAAACAATTCTTCCCAAACAATGCTGTAGAATATTTTGTTTCCTACTATGACTACTACCAACCAGAGGCATTTATCCCGTCAAGTGGTGTTTATATAGAGAAAGATCTTTCTATTAATGAAGAAATTGAAGTAATGCGTCTAAGTACTACCTCTTCCCTACTCTCTGGTCGGCGTGATGTTATTGTAATTGCATCTGTATCCTGTTTGTATGGTATTGGAAATCCAGTTGAGTTTCAGAAAAATGTAATTTCACTTGAAAAAGGACAGGTAATTTCAAGAACAAAATTATTACACAAACTGGTTCAAAGTCTATACTCAAGAACCGAAGCAGATTTTAACCACGGTAATTTTCGTATCAAAGGAGACACGGTAGATATATTTCCTGGATATGCAGATAATGCCTTTAGAGTCCACTTTTTTGGAGATGAAATTGAAGAAATTGAAGCCTTTGATCCATTAAATAACAACGTTATTGAAAAGTATGAGCGGTTAAATATTTATCCCGCTAATATGTTTGTAACCTCTCCAGATGTGCTTCAAGGTGCTATCAAAGAAATTCAAGATGACTTAGTAAAACAAGTTGATTATTTTAAAGAAATAGGCAAACATCTAGAAGCAAAACGCCTGGATGAACGTACTAACTTTGATTTAGAAATGATTAGAGAATTAGGCTATTGTAGTGGTATTGAAAACTACTCTCGCTACCTCGATGGACGTCTTGCAGGAACAAGACCCTTTTGTTTGCTGGACTTTTTCCCTGATGATTTTTTAATG
Organism: uncultured Flavobacteriaceae bacterium; assembly: GCA_913045325.1. Taxonomy (GTDB): domain Bacteria; phylum Bacteroidota; class Bacteroidia; order Flavobacteriales; family Flavobacteriaceae; genus Patiriisocius. The sequence goes on from CAJWPZ010000008.1 coordinate 15,945, forward strand.
ATCGTTGATGAGTCTCATGTAAGTGTGCCTCAAGTTGGAGCTATGTATGGCGGTGACAGATCCAGAAAAGTGAACCTTGTAGAGTACGGTTTTAGGCTCCCCGCTGCCATGGACAACAGACCATTAAAATTTGAAGAATTTGAAGCCATGCAAAACCAGGTAATCTACGTGAGTGCTACCCCTGCAGATTATGAGCTAGAAAAAACTGACGGGGTGTATGTAGAGCAAATTATTAGACCCACTGGGCTATTAGACCCACCCATAGAAGTGCGCCCAAGTCTTAATCAAATAGATGATTTACTTGAAGAAATACATAAACGTATTGAGCTTGATGAGCGTGTCTTGGTTACCACATTAACCAAACGCATGGCAGAAGAGCTTACCAAATACATGGACCGTGTAAACATTCGGTGTCGTTATATTCATAGCGATGTAGACACCCTAGAGCGTGTAGAAATAATGCAAGATTTACGCCTAGGGCTCTTTGATGTGCTGGTTGGTGTAAATTTACTTAGGGAAGGACTAGATTTACCAGAGGTGTCACTAGTTGCTATATTAGATGCAGACAAAGAGGGCTTTTTAAGAAGTGAACGCTCTCTTACTCAAACCATAGGTCGTGCTGCAAGAAATTTAAACGGAAGGGCTATTTTATATGCTGATAAAATTACAAAGAGCATGCAAAAAACAATGGATGCAAGCCAGTATCGCAGAGAAAAACAAATGGCCCATAACACCAAACAAGGCATTACACCTATGGCCATTAAAAAGGGTTTTGAAAATTCCTTGACAAAATCAAAACAAGAAGCCTATGCCTTTGATACAAAAGACTCACTAGCAGCTCCAGAACCCGAGGGCCAATACCTAACAAAACCGCAGTTAGAGAAAAAAATAAGAGATACCAGAAAAGCGATGGAAAAATCTGCTAAAGAATTAGATTTTTTAATGGCAGCAAAACTAAGAGATAAAATAAAATCACTACAAAAAACCGTAGAAGAACTAGTGTAACAACAGGTGTAGATTTTGAGGGTTTATTTTTCAGAAATATAGGATGTAAACTCGCGATACTTCTACTTTTAAACTTGCGCTCAAAACATTACATTTGTAGAAAAGAAACACCCATGTTAAAAGCAGGAGTTCTAGGTGCAGGACACTTAGGAAAAATACATTTAAAATTACTACAGCAGTCAACAAAGTATACCTTAGTTGGTTTTTTTGACGCCAACCAAGAGGCTGCCGAGGCTATAGAGCAAGAGTATGGTTATAAAAGCTTTCCAACGATGGAGGCCCTTATACAAGCCTGTGATATGGTTGATGTTGTAACCCCAACAATACATCACTATAAATGTGCAGAAAAAGTAATAACAGCGGGTAAGCATTTATTTATCGAAAAACCCATAACACATACCGTTGCCCAGGCAGATATTATTCGTGATTTAGCCAAAAAAAACGGGGTTCGAGGACAAGTTGGACAAGTAGAGCGTTTTAACCCAGCGTTTATGGCTGTAAACCACATGATAGACAAACCCATGTTTATTGAAGCCCATAGATTGGCTGAGTTTAATCCTCGCGGTACAGATGTTTCTGTAGTGTTGGATTTAATGATACATGATATAGATGCCATTTTAAGTGTTGTAAAAAGCGATGTGAAAAAAGTACACGCAAGTGGGGTGTCTGTCATTAGTGAAACGCCAGATATTGCCAATGCGCGTATTGAGTTTGAAAATGGATGTGTTGCCAATCTTACGGCCAGTCGTATTTCTATGAAAAAAATGCGAAAGGCTAGGTTTTTTCAAAAGGACGCCTACATCTCTGTTGATTTTTTAGAGAAAAAATGTGAGGTGGTGAAAATGAAAGATGCTCCAAAAAACCCGGATGACTTTGCCATGGTATTAACCAATGCTGAAGGAGTTAAAAAACAAATTTATTTTGATAATCCACAGGTGGCAACAAACAATGCTATTTTGGATGAACTTGATAGTTTTGCAGATGCAATAAAAAATGACACAACTCCAGAAGTATCTCTAACCCAAGGTGCTGAAGCATTGCGAGTAGCCATGATGATCATTGAAAATTTTAAGAAACTATAACAATAAAGAACATAATAGTTCCATCAATAAAATCGATTAATACTTATATTTTATGAAAAACGTAGCAGTAATTGGAGCCGGTACAATGGGTAATGGTATTGCCCACACCTTTGCACAAAATGGTTATAAAGTACAATTAATAGATGTCTCTAGGGCCTCTCTGGATCGTGGTCTGGCAACCATAGCCAAAAACCTTGACAGAATGGTCGCTAAAGAAAAAATATCTGAAGACGATAAACTAAAAACGCTTAATAACATTACTACTTTTACAGATCTAGAAAGCGGTGTTGAGTACGCTAGTTTGGTGGTAGAGGCAGCCACAGAAAATCTTGATTTAAAACTTAAAATATTTAGAGACCTGGAAGCTTTTTGCCCAGATGATACCATCATGGCCAGTAATACTTCATCCATCTCTATTACAGAAATAGCTGCAGTAACAACCAGACCAGATATGGTAATTGGGATGCACTTTATGAATCCTGTACCGGTAATGAAACTAGTAGAAATCATTAAAGGATACAGCACTAGTGACCAAACATATAACACCGTAGCAGAAATTTCAGAAAAACTAGGAAAAACTCCTGTAAAAGTAAATGATTACCCTGGTTTTGTAGCCAATCGTATTTTAATGCCAATGATTAATGAGGCAATAGAAACACTTTACAACGGGGTGGCTGGTGTAAAAGAAATTGATACCGTTATGATCCTAGGAATGGCCCACCCTATGGGACCTCTTGCACTAGCAGATTTTATTGGTCTTGATGTATGTCTTTCTATTTTAAATGTAATGTATGACGGGTTTAAAAATCCAAAATACGCACCATGTCCTCTTCTAGTGAATATGGTTATGGCTGGTAAACTTGGCGTTAAAAGTACAGAAGGATTTTATGATTACTCCAACAATAGAAAAGCTGTAGATGTATCTAAAATGTTCTGTTAACACAGTATTGATTTGTTGAATATATGGCAGAAATAAAACCATTTAAAGCAGTGCGACCCACTCGGGATAAGGTGAGCCTTATGGCTTCCAGGTCTTACGACAGTTATACCCCTGAACAAAGAGAAGCTAGATTAAAAGACAATCCTTTTTCTTTTTTACATGTGGTTAACCCAGGATATAAATACTCTCAAATAATTGAGGGTGAAAAAAGGTATAATTTAGTTCGCAATAGATACCAAGAGTTTAAAGAAGATGGTGTTTTGATAAAAGAACAAACTCCATGTTACTATATCTATAAAATAGTAAATCATGATGCAGAAGTCTTTAATGGCATTATAGCCGCTGCAAGTACTCAAGATTATGAAAAAGATATCATAAAAAAACACGAAGACACCCTAGAGTATAAAGAAGAAATATTTGTTAAATATCTCAAAACCGTAGGGTTTAATGCAGAGCCAGTATTACTTACCTATCCAGATAATGATGCATTGGCAGGTATTATTTCTTCTGTAATGCAAACTAGAGCAGAGTATGAATTTACAACCACTCATAGAGACACCCATTACCTTTGGCCTTTGAGTGAAACCCAAATAGTGTCTGAGATTTCAGAAATATTTAAGCAGATGCCCAAGCTATATATAGCAGATGGGCACCACAGAAGTTCTTCATCTTGTTTGTTAGCACAGCAGCTGGCCCAAGAAAACAATAACCACACTTTAAAAGACCCCTACAATTATTTTATGAGCTTTCTCATTCCAGAGAGCGACTTAAAAATATTCGAATTCAATAGGCTTATCAAAGATTTAAATGGCCTGAGCAAAGAAGCGTTTTTAATTAGGTTGGATTTTTCATTTAGAATTGAAAATAGAGGCCAAAATTTTTACAAGCCAACAAAAAAGCATCATTTTAGCATGTATCTAGATGGTGACTTCTACTCCCTTTACTTGCGTAAAGACACTTACGAAATAAACAATGCCTTACAGGCACTGGATACTCAAATTTTATACAAACTAATATTTGAGCCAATTCTTGGTATAAAGGATCTAAGAAATGATACTAGAATTGAATATTCAGATGGTAAAAAAGACATGGCATTTGTAAAAACAGCGGTAGACACCAAAGAGTTTGCTGTTGGTTTTGGCATGTTACCTGTTACCACACAGGAGATGAAAAAAATAGCAGATGAGGGATTAAAAATGCCTCCAAAGAGCACTTATATAGAACCTAAACTAAGAAGCGGTATTACTATTTATGAATTTTAAGTGAGTATAGCTGTTATAAAAATTAGTGCTAAAACCCAAGACAACCTATAGAGATGACTATTTCAGAAAATATTAAAAAATACCAAGGTGCGCTGCCAAAAAACACAACTCTAGTTGCCGTTTCTAAGACCAAACCCGTGAGTAGTTTACTGCAAGCCTATACAGCTGGCCAAAGAGTGTTTGGTGAAAACAAAATACAGGAAATGGCCTCTAAATGGGAAGAAATGCCTAAAGACATACAATGGCACATGATTGGACATGTTCAAACCAACAAGGTAAAATACATGGCACCTTTTGTGGATTTAATACATACGGTGGATAGTATAAAATTACTGCGCGAGATTAATAAACAAGCCGCCAAACACCAGAGAGTCATCAAGTGCTTATTACAAATTAAAATAGCAGAAGAAGAACACAAATTTGGTTTAAATGAGGAAGATGCCGTGCAATTACTTGCCAAGGATGTTCAAGAAACACTACCTCATGTCTCTATTGTTGGCCTTATGGGAATGGCTAGCTTTACAGATAATAAAACACAAATAGATACAGAGTTTAAAAAATTAAGTACCCTGCACCAAGAGCTTATAAAACAACACCCACAACTAACTGTTTTAAGCATGGGAATGAGCAGTGATTATACCTTGGCATTAGACCACGGAAGTACCATGGTACGCATTGGAAGTTCTATTTTTGGAGCTAGAAATTATAATTAAGTACTTACATATTGGAATACGCAATTTTAGACATAGAGACCACCGGAGGAAAGTACAATGAAGAGGGCATCACAGAAATTGCAATCTATCGTTTTGATGGAGATAAGGTGGTAGATCAATTTGCGAGTCTTGTAAACCCAGAAAAACCAATACAACCTTTTGTGGTGAAGCTCACTGGAATTAATAATGCAATGTTACGTACTGCACCAAAATTTCATGAAGTTGCAAAACGTATTATAGAAATAACACAGGATGCAGTATTAGTAGCACACAATGCACAATTTGACAACAGAATTCTTACCACAGAGTTTGACAGGTTAGGGTACAACTTTGATAAGCAAACGCTTTGCACTGTAGAGCTAGCTAAACAACTCATGCCAGATATGGCCTCCTATAGTCTTGGAAAATTGGTCCAAGCATTAGGCATACCAATAGCCAATAGACACCGCGCTGGTGGAGATGCTCTAGCTACCGTAGAACTCTTCAAGCTACTACTTGTTAAGGATGCTAAAAAAGAAATAGTACAACAGCATATTAAAGCAAATCCTAGAAGAAATGTAGATTCAAAATTACTTGAGATAATCAAAGCAGCACCTACAGATACAGGGGTTTATTATATGCACCGAGAAGATGGCACTATTATTTACATAGGAAAAAGCAAAAACATACAAAAAAGGCTGAACCAACATTTTACCAACGATAATAGAAAATCTAAAAAAATACAACTCGAGGTTACAGCCGTAAGCTATGAAAAAACAGGGAATGAACTTATTGCTCTTTTAAAAGAAAGTGAAGACATAAAGCAACTCAACCCAAAATATAACAGAGCGCTAAGAAAAAGAGCCTTTAACTCTCAACTTACATCCTTTATAGATCAAAAAGGATATATAAATTTGAAAATTGAAAAGGTAGATGCTCGTAAAAAAGCCATTACTACTTTTAGCAATCTTCAATCTGCTAAGGCCCATCTTGAGAAAATTATTGGAAAATATGCTTTATGTCAAAAACTTGGGGGCTTGCAAGTTGCAGATAAAGGGTGTTTTAGTTACGGTATAAAAGAATGTCTTGGTGCCTGTATTGGGAAGGAAGCTCCAGAGACTTATAACAAAAAAGTAACCGATTTTTTAGACAACTACAGCTATCAAAACCAGCATATGCTGGTCATTGATAAAGGGAGAGACCCCCAAGAGCGCTCTGTTGTTTTAATAGAAAAAGGAATCTATAGAGGGTTTGGTTATTACACCTTAAATCATCAAATCACCAACCCAGAAATTTTAAAATCTATCATAAGGCCTATGCAAAATAATAGAGATGCGCAGCATATTTTGCAGTCTTACCTTAGAAAACGCAAAGTGATAAAAATTATAAATCTAGACACAAACCCTCAAAGTTTATAGAAACTTCTGTACTTTTAACAGTATAAAACCAAGATATTGACTACCAATAATTTAAAAAGCAAATTACACACCATCATCTATGAGGCAGATACGCCCATGGGTAAACTATTTGATGTTATATTACTTATTCTGATATTGGTGAGTGTAATACTGGTAATGCTAGAAAGTGTTTCTTCTATAGACACCCATTATCATGATTTTTTATATTTTGGGGAGTGGGTTATTACCATATTCTTTACCATAGAATATATCCTGAGAATCATCACTGTAAAAAAGCCGTCCAATTATATATTCAGCTTTTATGGTATTATTGATTTTCTTTCTACCATACCGCTGTATTTATCTTTTATTTTGGCAGGAAGTAATGCACTGCTGGCAGTAAGAGCATTACGGTTATTAAGGGTTTTTAGAATCCTAAAAATTACCCGTTACATGGGGGAGGCAAACAAACTCAACAAAGCCCTTCGTGATAGTAAACCAAAGATATTTGTGTTTTTATTTGCGGTACTTATTCTATCGATTATAGCGGGTACTATCATGTACTTGGTAGAGGGAGAACAAAGTGGTTTTGTTAGTATTCCTATAAGTGTATATTGGTGTATTGTTACCCTTACCACTGTAGGCTTTGGAGACATTGCTCCAGTTACGCCTCTTGGACAATTTATAGCCGCTATTATCATGATCATGGGGTATGGAATAATTGCAGTTCCAACAGGAATTGTAAGCGCAGAATATGCCAGCAAAAAGACTCCTACAATTAATGACCCAGAGTATATTCATATAAACACACAGTCTTGTCAAAACTGTAATGAAAACAACCACAATGACCATGCAGAATTTTGTCATAAATGTGGTACAACTCTTCTCGAGAAAGATTCTAAAGTCTAATGTCCAAAAAACCATTACTTATATGTGTTGTGGGCGCAACTGCCATTGGTAAAACCAGCTTAAGTATTGCACTTGCTACTGCTTTTAACACAGAAATTATATCTGCAGATTCACGCCAGTTTTATTCATCAATGAATATTGGCACAGCTGTACCTTCTGCTCAAGAGCTAGAGTCCGCCCCACACCATTTTATACAACATAAAAGTATTTTTGACTCTTACAATGTTGGAGATTTTGAGCGAGAAGCGCTTTTAAAACTAGATACGCTGTTTAGTAAGAAATCTACAGCCATACTAGTAGGAGGTTCAGGGCTTTATGTGGATGCAGTTGTCAATGGCTTAGATCATTTCCCTGACATTGATAAACAAATTAGAGAAGCCCTAAACACCCAACTAGACAATGATGGCTTAGCGTTCTTACAGCAAGAACTAATGCGGGTAGACCCACTGTATTACAAAACAATGGATACAGAAAACCCTAGAAGAGTAATAAGAGCCTTAGAAATTTATAGAGCAACAGGCAAACCCTACTCTAGCTTTTTAAAAGATAGGGCCGCCAATAGAAATTTTAAAACTCTTTATATAGGTCTTACCGCAGAGCGGCCAATAGTCTATCAGAGAATCAATAAAAGGGTAGATATCATGTTAGAAAATGGGCTTTTAGAAGAAGTAAAACAGCTGCGTGCACACAAAGATTTAAATGCCCTACAAACCGTTGGCTATAGAGAATTATTTCAATATTTTGACGGAACACTCACGCTAGAAAAGGCAGTTGAAGAAATTAAAAAAAATACTAGGCGTTTTGCAAAAAGACAAGGTACATGGTTTAGGAAAAACCAACAGATACATTGGTTTGACTATACTAGTAAAAGTGACGATATTGTTAGGTTTATAAAAGAAAAAAACGCCCTATAAAAGGACGTTTTTTTTTACACTTATGTATGAGTTTTTATTAGATATCTACTTCACTTTTCACAACCAAGCGAAAGCCTTCTCCGTGAATGTTTATAATCTCAACGTCATCCTCTTTATTTAGATATTTACGCAGTTTAGCAATGTACACATCCATACTTCTGGAGGTAAAATAATTATCATCTCTCCAGATTTTTATGAGCGCTAGCTCTCTGGGCATTAAATCATTTTTATGCAAAGCTAGTAAACGCAACAACTCATTTTCTTTAGGAGATAGTTTTACAGGATTCTCTTTATGGAAGGTTAAAAATCTAAGCTTGGAGTTTAAGAAAAAATTTCCTATTTGAAACTCAAATTCTTTACTATCTGCGATAGAATCTTTTGCCTTGCGTTGAATAATTGCTTTAATTTTCATCAGAAGAACTTCACTGTCAAAGGGTTTATTAAGGTAGTCATCTGCCCCTACTTTATAGCCTTTTAAAACATCTTCTTTCATAGCTTTTGCTGTAAGGAAGATAATTGGCACATCTTGATTTTTTTCTCGAATTTCTTTAGCCAATGTAAACCCATCTTTATAGGGCATCATTACATCTAGAATACAAAGATCATAATCATCTTTTTTAAATTTTTCAAAACCTTCCATACCATTTTTGGCGTGTACAACATCATAGTCATTCATGGTAAGGTAATCTTTTAGGACAGTTCCAAAGTTTGGATCATCCTCTACCAATAGTATTTTTTTGTTTTCAGTTTCCATACGTTAAGATATTAAGTGTAATTTAATTATAAATGTGCTTCCTTTTGTTTGTTCACTCTCAATGGTAATTTTTGCATCATGATCATCAAGAATTTTTTTTACATAAGATAAGCCAAGTCCATGGCCTTTTACATTATGTATATCACCGGTGGGGACACGATAAAATTTTTCAAAAACTTTATTTTGTACTGCTTTACTCATGCCAATACCTTGATCTTGTATTTTTATAGTAACGCTATCTTTAGTGCTTTGAGTGTAAAGATCAATTTTAGGGGGCTCTTCAGAGTATTTTACAGCGTTATCCAGGATATTTACAATCACGTTAGTGAGGTGTGGCTCATTGACATAAACATCTGTTTTTAAAGCCCCAAAATGCGCTTTTACATAGCCTCCATTATCCTCAACGATAAGGCTAATATGGGATACAGAATCTTCAATGATGTTGTGTATATTATGATGCTCTTTAGGTAAATCAAGTTCGTTTTTTTCGAGACTAGAGATTCGTAACACATCTTCTACTTGGCCTAACATCCTTGCATTTTCATCACGAATCATCTTCAAATACTTAGCAAAAAACACCTTATCCCCTTGTACCTTTGGGTTTTTAAGGGCGTCTAAAGCCAAACCAATGGTAGCGATAGGAGTTTTAAACTCATGGGTCATGTTGTTTATAAAGTCGTTTTTAATTTGAGCAATTTGTCTTTGTTTAACTAATTGACTCAGTGCACTATAAAAAGTAATAAAAATAACACTTGTAAAACAAAGGGAGAGCACAGACATACCAAAAATAGTAGACCAAACATCTCGTTCTTGTTCATAAAAATTTACATACAATTGGTAGCCTTTATTTATGTCGTTATTTTCAAACAGTGGCACTCTAAAGGTTGTCTGAGGAGAAATATCAAATTTCTTGGAGCGAACCTTGGTGGCCAAATTATTGCTAAATACTGCAAATTGAAATCTTGATTTCACGCCCCTATCCTCCAATTGCCTAGAAATACTTTGCTGTATCTCTTGTGCAGTTACCCTATTGTGTAAAGGGGTGTTTGCAGAAATATTTGCAAATGCGTTTTCAAATTGTATCCTTTCATAATCCTTTAATCTAGCAAAAGACTCTGTATTTATGGTTTTATTACTAGACCCATCAACACTTTGCAATACTTTTTGTGTTTTTGTTTTACTAGTAACTTTCTTAAAAACAATGCTATCAATATCTGTATCTAGAAAACTAGTAGAAATTTTATAATCCTCTTCTAATATTCCGTCAGAGAATATAAAAGAATCATTGGTTTTATCGGTGCTAATTTTATAGATTAATTCACTAATACTAATACGCTCTGGTGTTCCAGCTTCAGATAAAATATCACTGTATATGGTGTAATATTTTTCAATTTCTTTTAATTCAATTTCTTCAGAGGTATTGACTAAAACTTGCCTTACATTAGATATGAACTGAGTTTCTTTATTATCATAAGAATTAGAAATCCAGTACCACTGAACAAAAATAATCCCAAGCAGAGAAAGCGCCATTAGGCCAACTAGTAAGCTAAAGATTTTTTTATCCATAACTCAAAAATAAGATTTTAACATATAGCCTTTCTTGTGTTTAACTTAATAATAACAAAAAAACTAGAGAGATGAAATACAGGTACTTAGAAGTGTTTTATGCACTTTTTGCACTTGATTTTTTGTATTTATGATATCTATGTTTTCGATAACATAGCTAGCCATTGGAATTTTCTTTTGATCCTCCCATTGGTTTTCCATACGCTGATGTATACTCTTGAGCGAAGTTTTGTCTCTTGCAAGTACTCTTTCTATTTTTAGTTTTGTAGGAGCAGTTACCAAAATAGTAGCATCACAAATAGCAAAACCGCCGTTTTCAAATAAAATAGCAGCTTCTTTAATACAATAAGGTGCCTCTTGCTTTTGAACCCACTGCAAAAAACTTATATGTACTTGGGGATGAATAATAGCATTTAAACCCGCTAATAAATCTGGATCATTAAAAACCAGTTGAGCTATATAATCTCGATTGGGTACATCATTGGAGAATGCCCTCACCCCTAGTAATGAAATTACTTTTTCTCGAACAACACTAGAAGATGCTAAAATCTTTTTTGCCTCAGTATCGGCAATAAACACAGGAATTCCCATGGCTTGAAAAAGCGTTGCTATGGTAGATTTACCACTACCTATACCTCCTGTAAGTCCTACAATTTTCATTTGAATATTAATAAATCTATTTTTTTTGTTTCCATTTCTACGCCTGTAATGTTAGGGGGCATCTGCTGTACTATAGGAATCAAAAAGTTATCTTCTCTATCTCTGGAGTTGTAATCACAAATAATAGTGAAATTTGCTGGGGCCATTTCATTAAATTGTGCTATTGGTACATTAAAAGCTATCCTAATACTTGCGGGTAGTAATTTGAAATTACCTTGAGGTGGTTGGTTAATCATAGTTACAGGAACCATAAGTATTTTTTGAGAAAACTCAGACACATCTTGAGATATAGTTACAGTCGTTGGAGAAATGGTAGCTCCTGAATTTGGTATACTTTCAATGGAAATATCTTGCCTAAAAGAGGATGAAATATCTAAAAGTTGTAGCGGGGTCGTATTAACAGAGAAAATAGTGTCCAACATTTGCTTTGAACCTGTGATAGTTACAGAATCTGGCATGATTTTTTTGGGGCCCAAGGCGTCAAAACCAATATCGTATGAAATAGAAACCTGCCCCAGGACAGGAACCTTCTTAAAGCTTAGTTGCTCTAGAGTTAAAATAAGCTCTGGCAATGAGAGCTGAGTAACAAAACCATCATCTACCACCTGGTTTAATATGATTTTTTCTAGTGCAGCCCCATCTACTCTTGCTGTCTTTGTAGTTTCATTAAAATAGGCGCCTACATCAATTTTAATACTTGGTTTTTTAAAAACATAGCCTAAAAACTCAAATCTTGTTGCATTTACATTAAAAGAAAAATCTTGAATCGTATTTTCGTCTAACATAAATCCTTGAGGTACATTAACATAACTTATGGTGGTCACAACAGAGGCAACATCTTGTTTAGAAAACTTGGTTAACATCCAAAAAACAGAAGCTAGAAACAAAAACACAATAAAGGCTTTGAGTTTTGAATTCTTAAATGGATTTTTAAATGTTCTTGCCATAGTAAATATGCTTGCTGTAAATTACTTAAAAAATAAGCTTGGAAACTGTTTTTGTGGATCTTTTTCAAGCCAGTGTATATAAATAGTGGATTTTAAAAAACCATAGCCATACCCAAAAAACTGAATAAACATTGCCAAAACTGCCATAAAACCAATACCTGTATTTTTTGTTTTAAGGCTCGCATCTGCAAATATAAAGCTCACATAACTTACCAAGGGCAATAAAAATAGCCAACAGTAAAAAATACCAAGCAACATACTAACAACACTCAAACATATAAAAAGTGTTGGTAGCCAAAAGGTGATTTTAGCCCCTTGAGGGTGCCATTTGTTTAATATTGGACGTACGAGTCCAAACTTTTTAACCTGCAGCATAAAGCTACTCCAAGACACTCTGCGCTTGTGAAATACCGCTATATTTGGTACAAAAGCTGTTTCAAATCCTGCTTTTGTAATGCGGTGGGATAAATCTGGATCTTCTCCAGGATGAATTTTGGCAAACCCCAATGTAGCTTCAAAGGCTTTTTTAGAGATGCCCATGTTAAAACTTCTTGGTTCAAAATGTTGTACTGCTTTTTTACTGCCACGAATACCTCCGGTTGTTAAAAAAGAAGTCATGGTGTAATTAATAGCTTTTTGTAAGTTAGTAAAGCTATGATGAGCGGCATCTGCCCCTCCAAAACAATCAACATAACTGTGCTTTAAAAATGCGCTAACATGTTCTAAATAATCTGGAGGCAATAACACATCACTATCTAAAATAATGTAGTAATTCCCTTTGGCAAGACTCATTCCAAAGTTTCTAGAATCTCCCGGACCTGAATTGGGTTTTTGATAATAGGAAATATCTAAAACATCTTGATAACTTGCTACAATTTCAGAAGAGCAAATGGTAGATCCGTCTTCAACAATGACAATTTCATAGGCACTGCTATACTTTAGGGCCTTAAAACTCTCCAGCAGTTCTTTAATCTGGTGAGGCCTATTGTAAACTGGAATGATAAATGAAAACTGTATCATCATTTTGTAAAGTTAATCAAAAAAACCACCTCAACTTTCGTCAAGGTGGTTTAAGAAATAGTATTGATGGAACTACTCTTTTGTAAAGGTATCCATGACCTGGTCACTTACACCCATATTAGAGAAACCACCATCATTAAATAAGTTTTGTAAGGTAACACGCTTGGTTAAATCACTAAACATGGCAATGGTATAATTGGCACAATCTTCTGCAGTAGCGTTACCCAGTGGGCTCATTTTCTCTGCATAAGCAATAAAGCCATCAAATCCTTTTACTCCTTGACCAGCAGTAGTTGGCGTTGGAGATTGAGAAATTGTATTAACGCGTACTTTTTGATCTCTTCCGAAGAAATAACCAAAACTTCGAGCTATAGACTCTAAGTAGGCCTTGTTATCTGCCATATCGTTATAATCTGGAAAAACTCGTTGTGCTGCCATATAGGTTAGCGCTACAATACTTCCCCATTCATTCATTGCATTGTGGTTGTATAGCACACTCATTGTTTTATGAAATGAAACCGCAGATACATCCCATCCTTTATGTGTCCAGTCATAGTTTTGACTTGTATAAGGCTTACCCTTACGAACATTTACAGACATCCCTATAGAGTGAAGTACAAAATCTATTTTACCACCTAAGATTTCCATAGACTTTAAAACTAAATTCTCAAGATCCTCCATAGATGTTGCATCTGCTGGAATAATTTCAGAACCTGTTTTTTCTGCTAGTGTTTTAATTTGTCCCATACGCATTGCGATAGGTGCATTTGTTAAAACAAAGGTTCCACCCTCTTGATGAACTCTTTCTGCTGTTTTCCAAGCAATTGAATTTTCATCAAGAGCTCCAAAAATAATTCCTCTTTTTCCTTTTAGTAAATTATAAGACATCTTTAATCCTTTTAATGGTTGTTTTTGTTTGCAATTTTAAGCTGTAAATATACAGTATCCTTTTTTAATTGAGTAATTCTTTTGCATTAGCCAAAGTAGTATCGGTAATGTTTTTACCTCCTATCATTTGAGCAATTTCAACAATACGCTCCTCTTGCGAGAGTTGCTTTAAGTGTGTGATGGTAGTGTTTTGTCGATCTTCTTTATAGACCTTAATATGTTGTTCTCCCTTGGCAGCTATTTGTGGCAGGTGTGTGATGCTGAGAATTTGCATATGAGTACTCATTTCACCCATAATGTATGCCATTTTAAGGGCAATCTCTCCAGAAACACCGGTGTCAATCTCATCAAAAACAATGGTGGGTAATTTTTTGTATTGAGATAGTAAGGCCTTTACAGACAACATAATTCTACTCATTTCACCGCCAGAAGCTACCTTTTTTAAGAGCCCAAAGTTACCTCCTTTATTGGCCGTAAAATAAAGAGAGAGATTATCTGTCCCAGATTTTTTAAACGTAGGTGAGGTAGTAAATTCTACCTTAAACTTGGCGTTTTCAAGGCCCAGTAATGACAAATACGATTCTAATTTTTGTTGTAACATCGGGAGGGCCTCCACCCTATTGTTATGAAGATCTGTAGCAAACTTTAAAAGTGTATTTGAAAGCTTTTGTTTTTGTTTTTCTAAGGTTTGTATGGTGGTGTCTAAAGTAAGTGTTGTATTAATTTTAGAGCTTAGATCTGATTCTATATCTAGCAGCTGCTCAACACTTGTAACACTATGCTTGTGTTGCAACTTGTAGAGCGTCTGCAGCACCTGGTTAATTCTAAATAATTCTGCAGGATCTACCTGCAGATCTTCAGAAGTGTTTTCAATACTTGAGACAACATCTTCAAGCTCTAAAGTTACACTATGTACTCTATCATACAGCTCTTGGTAAGATGGCGCGTATTTTGAAATGGTGTGTAACAGGCTTCTTGCTTGTTTGACACAATCAACAATACCCGTGTTTTCTTGAGAAAAAAGCTGGTCTATTGCTGCAAAAGACTCTTGTATTTCTTCTGCATTGTTTAGGGTTTGATAGGTGGTCTCTAATTCTTGCTGGTCTATGGAGTGTAATGAGGCCTCCATGAGTTCTTGTTGTAAAAACGTATGGTAATCAAGCTCTTTTAAGGCAGCCTCTTTTTGTGAAAGTTGTTCTTTTAACTGCTTTGATACACTAGAAAACTCCACCAAGGTATTTTGGTACCCTTGAAGTATTGGAGCATTACCAGACAGCGCATCTAGAACTTCTAGCTGAAACTCTTCTGTGGCAAAACTATTGGTTTCTTGCTGGCTATGGATATCCACAAGATAGCCACCCAAAGCTTGTAATTGAGATAGCCCCACTGGGGTATCATTAACAAAGGCTCTAGATTTACCGCTAGGCAGAATCTCTCTTCGTATGATGGTATGAACATCATAGTCAAGAGCATGGTCTTTAAAAAGTGTTTTTAGATCGTAACCTTTTAAGGAAAACTCTCCCTCTATAATACATTTTTGAGACGCGTCTTTAACACTACTGAGGTCTGCTCTTTTACCCAGCAATAGCCCCAATGCTCCTAGAAGTATTGATTTACCTGCTCCGGTTTCTCCAGTTATAATCGTTAAACCTTTGGTGAGTGGTACTTGGATGTCCTCAATTAAAGCATAATTTTTTATTGAAAGACTTAATATCATACCTACAAATTTCTTGTATTATTGAAAACTAATTAGCAGTTAGTTGATCTCTCCCCAGGCGTTTCTTCTGGTAGGTGCCATCCTGTTAAGAGATTCTTTTAAAGTAGCTGTATTTACTTGTGGACCGCTGCTAAATATAGATTTAATCTCATCTACCTTAGCATCAAAAAAAGTGCGCAGCACAAAAGAGTTGGGCCTGCGATCGTTGATGCTCTTGAGTACTTTTAATGCCTCTATAATGTTTTCTTTGGCTTGTTTTTGGTTAGATTCCATGATGTCTAAGCCTCCACGATGGTACTCATACATTGCGGTTTGAAACTCTCTATATACATTAGAAACCATCGCATCGTTGTATCTATATCTAGACTGTGTGCCATCTGTAGATTTCCAACCTTCATAACTGCTAGAGGAAGCTGTATTTACTATTTGTTTTGCTATTTCAAAATAAGTGTCTCCACCATTTTCTTCAAAAGTGGCTGCATCCAAACCAATAATGGTGTAGGCATGATAAGAAAAAAGCGCTACAAGATTAGACTCTAATTGGTTTATGTTAAATACTAAGGGTTCAAACTCTTTGTACTGAAAAGTTACTTGCCTGTCATTGTAGTTATATACTGGAGCATTGTAAGAGGAGTTAAATATAGGTCTAGAAGATTGCACCTGTAGAGAGCCACCAAAAGAAGTACCATCAAAACTAGAGATAATAAGAGTGAAGTTACAGTCTATCCGCTCTTGGTTGAGATAACTCTCATCTGTCCAGTTACGGTTGTTTAAAAACTCGGTGAGTTGCTGCTCAAGGGTTTTAAATATTTGATTGTTTTGTTGGCCTGTTTGCTCTGCATCTATATAAACAGTTGCACTTAGCTCTTGGGCAATACTAGTTGTTGTAAAAACAACCAAGGTTATAAAAAGTATAAAATTACGCATCTATCTTTGAAATAATATGTTCTAAAATATCTCTTGCAACATCCTTCTTTGATTTAACATCAAAAGGAGTCACTTTATTGTCTTTATCTATAAAGGTAACTTTATTAGTATCTCCCTTGAATCCTGCACCTTTGTCTCTTAGCGAATTTAACACAATTAAGTCTAAATTCTTTTTTTCAAGTTTCTTTTTTGAATTTTCTAATTCATTTTCAGTTTCTAAAGCAAAGCCTACCAAAAATTGATGTTTCTTTTGTAAACCCAAACTAGCGAGTATGTCTTTTGTTGGCTCAAGATCAAAAGACAACCCTTCACCGGTTTTCTTTTTAATTTTTTGGTCTAATGCAGTTACAGGCTTAAAATCTGCGACAGCTGCGCTACATATTGCAATAGTGGTTGTTTGGTAAAATTGATGAACAGCATCATACATCTGTTGGGCTGTTGTAACATCTATAACATCTATGCTTTTATCTGAAACTGGAACACTGGAAGGTCCTAGCACTAGTGTTACATCTGCCCCTAAACTACTTGCATGCTCAGCAATTGCAATACCCATTTTACCAGAAGAATGATTTCCGATAAATCGTACAGGATCAATCAGTTCGTGGGTAGGGCCAGCTGTGACTAGCACCTTTTTACCTTGCAGGGGTAGGGATTTTAAAATTTCAGAGCAAATAAAAGAAATAATTGTTTCTGGGGCTGCCATTCTTCCCTGTCCTACCAAACCACTAGCTAGTTCACCAGAAGCTGCAGGTATGATATGATTACCAAAGCCTTTAAGGATATCAAAAGTTTGTTTTGTACTTGGGTGTTTGTACATATCCAAGTCCATGGCTGGAGCAAAATAAACAGGACATTTCGCAGAAAGATAGGTAGCCAATAATAGATTATCACTGGTACCATGTGCCATTTTTGAAAGTGTATTGGCAGTGGCTGGAGCTATAATAAATAAATCTGCCCAAAGGGCTAACTCAACATGGTTATTCCATTGGGCATTATCATTATCTTCATTGGTGAAGGAAGAGTGTACTTCGTTTTTGGAGAGCGTAGAAAGTGTAAGAGGTGTTACAAACTCTTTGGCCTTAGGAGTCATTACAACTTTTACCTCTGCGCCTTGTTTTACAAGTAAACGCACCAAAAATGCGGCCTTATAAGCAGCAATACCAGCAGTGACGCCAAGTAATATTTTTTTTCCGCTTAGTACCCTCATATGTGTTTTACTGTTCTAAATCCTCATCTGCTGTATTACGAAAGTAGATTTTATCTTCTAACCATTCTTGTACAGCCAATGAATGTGGCTTTGGTAGTTTTTCGTAGAATTTTGAAACTTCAATTTGCTCTTTGTTTTCAAAAATCTCTTCAAGACTATCATTGTAGGTAGCAAACTCGTCTAGTTTTTCTAACAATTCTTTTTTAATGTCTCCATTAATTTGATTTGCTCTTTTAGAAATAATAGAGATTGCCTCATAAATGTTGTTTGTTGGCGCATCTACTTTGTTTTTATCAATAGTAGTTGTGCTTAAAGGTGCCTCGCTGTTTTTAATATCTGCCATAATCTTAGTTTTCTGTGGGTTGTTGGTACTTTTGTAATTCTTTATCTATAGCTGCAATAAGTGCATCTGCATCTTCTTTTTTGTCTCCAGCTTTATAATACTTTGCATATTTATTGTAGAATTCTTTTGAAATCAAAAGTCTTTCTTTTTGAACTGCAGGAATGCTACTAATTGCTCTATTATAGGATGCCTCTACCCTACCGTAGAAAGCAAGTTCTCTAAATACAGATCCGGGATGGTCTGAAATAAAATTTTCATACGCATCAACAGCTGGCTTAAAACTACCTATTTGTTCTCCAATATTAAAATATTGATGTGCGGTTTCAATGTCTTTTCTCTCTAACTTGTCGCGAAGCTCTGATACTAGGTTATTTGCTCCTATCCTGTAGGATGAGTTTGGATATTTATTTACAAATGCTTGTAGTTTCTCCAAGGCTGTTTGTGTATTTTTTTGATCCAAAGAAAATCTTGGAGATAATTCATAATAGCTTTTTGCAGATTTATAAGAAGCTACCTCAACACTATCACTTTTTGGATAGGTAGATTCAAAACGCTCAAACTGATATCCTGCAACAAAATAATCTTCTAGATTGTAAAAGGTATTTGCATACCTGTAAGAAAGCTTTTCTGCCTGTGGCTTCCCTCTGTAAAGAGGAACAATTTGTTCCATAAGTTTTAAAGAACTTCTAAATTTTGATTTTTTACCTGTAGCTATGGCCACTTGATACAAAGAATCTGCCATCTGATATTTGGCAACACTATCTGATTCCTTTAGCACAACCTGATAAGGGGTGCAAGAAGTGCACAAAAATGCGCAAGAAATTAAAAAGAAAATAAAGTATTTCATAGTTTTAAAAAACATCGGGCAAAAGTAGTGAATTATACGTGATTACAAAAACTTATTATCGTTGCTATATATTGTGTTGGCATTCGTTTTACTTATAAAATAACTTCTAAAAGTGCAACAAAAAACAAATGGTATTAAAAAGCTTGCGCAAAGGCTTTAATTTTTTCATTTAAAGCAGCATCTACCTCCACTAGCGGGAGTCTTAAAGTAGGCTCACATAAAGTAAGAGCGGCAAAAACTGCTTTAATACCTGCGGGATTTCCTTGTTCAAAAATATAATCTATTGCTGGCGCTATTTTATAATGTATGGCATAGCCTTGGTCTACCTCACGCTGCAGTGCAAAGTTAATCATGCTAGAAAAGGCTATGGGAAAGCCCTGTGCTATAACAGATATTACTCCAGCACCACCTGCCAGTGTCATAGGCAAAGCAATCATGTCATCGCCGCTAATAACTAAAAAATCTTCTGGTGTTTGACTGATCATCTCCATGGCCTGAACGATATCCCCCTTTGCTTCTTTTATAGCTACAATGTTGCTGAAATCCTGAGCTAATCTAGCCACGGTTTGAGGCTCCATATTACTGGCTGTTCTGCCAGGAACATTGTATAAAATAATTGGCTTAGAACTTACAGCCGCTATGGCTGCAAAATGTCTATAAATACCTTCTTGACTAGGCTTATTATACATGGGTGAGACAGATAATATTGCTGTAAAAGCTGCCAGATCTGTAGTTATAAACTCATCCATAACTGCCTGGGTGTTATTACCTCCAATACCTAAAACTAGTGGCAATCTCTCTGCATTTGCGCTAACTATGGTGTTTATAACCAACTGCTTTTCATCCTTTGTAAGTACAGCGCTCTCTGCAGTTGTACCCAAAACTACTAAGTAATCAATTCCATTTGCTATCTGGAAATTAACAATACCTGTTAAACTAGCAGTATCTACTGCACCTTTTTTTGTAAATGGTGTAATTAACGCGACCCCTGTTCCTATGAGTTGTTTCATGCTTGTATTTTTCCTAGAATTTTAAAATATTTTTTAAGCTCTATAATTGTTGCCTGAGTGTTTGCTGGATCTACCCCTAGAATTAAATCAAAATAACGAGGGTCTACCCCTTTAAATCCTACTTTAAATTTAGCCTTACTTTTTACAACAATGGCCTCTAAAGGTAAATGCTTTTTGTTTGATATATAAATTAATACATCTGCAGACTGCTCAACAAATTCTTTTACAGAAGCTCCTGTAAGAGCACCTTTAAATGAAATATCTTTTTGTGAAAACTGGTTTCGCAGTAAAGACGGTGTGTTTTTTTTAAATGTTACAAAAGAAAAAAACTGTGTCTTTGTCTCTAAAACCTTAAGTGAGCTTGCTATTTTATAATAAGGAGAAAGCTCATTTACTAGATCTCCATCATACAGAAATACCAGGGTTTGCATCTTGGCATTTAACCTAGAAACATCTCTTTGTGCTAGGGCTGCAGTAATTGCTTTTTGATAATATCGTTGCTTTATTGCTTTAAACATATACCTTAAAAATAGTATTCAAAAATACGGATTTCTACTGCATTTAATATACACTCTTAAATCATTTCTAAAAATTGATCCTCACTAATAATTGTGACCCCCAAGGCTTCAGCTTTGGCTTGTTTGCTTGGCCCCATATTATCTCCTGCAACTACATAGGTTGTTTTACTTGAAATACTACTAGAGACTTTACCCCCGTTATCTTCGATGCTTTTTTTAAGTTCTGTTCTTGATAGTTTAGTAAAAACACCTGAAACAACAAAGGTATTACCATTTAAAACAGAGGTCTGGCCTGCTAATGTTTCTGAAGATACAGCTAGTTGCAGATGATGACTTTTTAGCCTGGATATCATTTCACGGTTTCTCTCACCAGCTGTATTTGCTGGTGAAAACAAATCTGCACTAGTCTGTAATGCAAAAAAGTCAATGACACTCTGTGCAATGCTATCACCTATTTCATCTACCTGGACAAGCTCCTGAAAATTAGCAGCCATTAAAGCGTCTATAGATTTAAAGTGTTTGGCTAATTTTTTTGCAACAGTCTCACCAACATAGCGAATCCCTATGGCAAAAAGAACGCGATGAAAAGGGATTTGTTTTGACCTGGCAACACCTGTAACCAAATTCTCTGCGCTTTTTTGAGCCATGCGCTCTAGGGGCAGTACATCCTCTACGGAAAGGTCATACAAATCTGCAAAGTTTTGTATCACCCCTGCATGTACCAGCAAGGCAACGGTTTCTCCACCAAGGCCTTCAATATCCATTGCTTTTCGGGAAATAAAATGCTGTATTCTACCAATAATTTGTGGAGGGCACCCCCTCTCATTAGGGCAATAATGTTTTGCGTCTCCTGGTGTTCTAGAAAGGGGTGTCGTGCACTGTGGGCACTTGTCTGTGTAGATCGTTGCACTAGAATCTTGAGACCTCAAGGCTAGATTTACACCTACAATTTTTGGGATAATCTCTCCTCCTTTTTCAACATAAACAGTATCACCCACCCTAATATCTAGCAGGGCTATTTGATCTGCATTATGAAGTGAGGCACGCTTTACCGTTGTACCTGCAAGGGCAACAGGAGTTAGGTTTGCAACTGGAGTTATTGCACCCGTACGCCCTACTTGGTAAGTTATTTCTTCTAATTTAGTTGATACCTGCTGTGCTTTAAATTTATAAGCCATGGCCCAACGGGGCGCTTTTGCTGTATACCCCAGCTCCTCTTGTTGCTGCAAATTATTTACTTTAATAACAACACCATCTGTTTCATAAGGTAAATCACTGCGATGGATATCCCAATAATTCACAAAATCTAAAACGGCATCAATACTCGTAACTAGTTTTGCTATTTTGGGTACTTTAAACCCCCATGCTGCGGCTTTTTCTAGTCCTTGCATTTGAGTGGCAACGGGTACATTATCTCCCACCAAACTATATAGCAAACACTCCAAAGGTCTTTTGGCAACAAGCGCACTATCCTGAAGCTTTAAGCTACCAGAGGCAGTATTTCTTGGGTTTCTGAAAGGTTCTTCCCCCTGGGCTACACGCGCCTGATTCATTTTATTAAAACCATCGAATGGCAATACTATTTCACCTCTTATCTCAAAATGATCTGGAAAATCACCTTTTAGTTGTAGGGGTACAGATTTTATGGTTTTGATATTTGTAGTTACATTATCTCCTTGATGCCCATCACCTCTAGTGACCGCTCTTAGCAAATTTCCGCCCTGGTAGGTAAGACTTATGGAGGCGCCGTCATATTTTAACTCACAAGTATAACTCACCGGGCCATCTACTTGTTTTTTAATACGGGTTTCCCAATTTTGCAAATCCTCTTTAGAGTAACTATTATCTAAAGAATACATTCTAAAATTATGTTTTGTGGTCTCAAAATTCTTGGTTACCCCTCCTCCAACTCTTAAACTTGGAGAGGTAGGGTCATCAAACTCTGGGTGTTTTGCTTCAAGGGTTTGCAGTTCCTTGAGTTTCATGTCAAAATCAAAATCGCTAATTGTTGGTGTATCTAGCACGTAATAGCTGTGATTGTGCTTGTGAAGAAGATTTCTTAATGCAGTAATTTGTTCTTGAGCATTCATGTAACAAAGATAAAATTGATCCTTTAAAAGTACTAGAAATTACATAAAAAAAAGCGTATTGTTTGTATTGTCTGGAAGTATTACCAAACTGATTTCTCAGGTGCCTTAAAACCGTCCATTTTAGAAAGTAAACCGGCTACTGTTGTATCAACAAGTACCAAATCTAGATTGTGCTGTTTCACAAAACCTAGTGCCACCATTTTTTGCAAAGAAGATAAAAGCTCATCATAAAAGCCATTTATATTTAACAGGCCAATTGGTTTTTTATGTTGCCCTAACTGCAGTGCCGTTGCAATTTCAAAAAGCTCTTCTAAAGTCCCAAAACCTCCAGGCAAGGTTATAAAACCATCACTTACTTCTAGCATTTTAAGCTTTCGGTCATTCATGTTTTTGGTGGTAATTAACTCAAATAGCTGAGTATGAACCACTTCTTTCTTTTTTAAAAATGCTGGGATAATACCAATTACTCGGCCACCGCCATCGATAACTCTTTGAGCAACAGTACCCATAATACCAATTTTTGCACCTCCGTACACCAAGTGGCTATTACGCTCTAAAAGCGCATCGGCCAGCGCAATAGCTGCTTTTGTAATTAAAGGATCATTACCATCACTACTTCCACAAAACACACAAATACTTTTCATAATTTTTGACATTTTATCATTCTAGGCACCGCTCTAAAGTCCTTTTTAATTTCAATATTAACAAACCCAATTTCGTTTAGTAATGCATCCATCTCATTAGAGAGATATTCATTAATCTCAAAATAAAGCCACCCTTTTTCTTGCAAAGACACTAAGGCTAGCTGGGCAATTTTTCTATAAAACAACAATGGGTCTTCGTTGGGAACAAACAAAGCGCCGCCGGGCTCATTATCTAGCACATTAGCACTCATTGCTTTTTTCTCTAATTGGCGCACATAAGGCGGGTTAGAAACTACCACATCATACTTTTTTTCTAAGGCTGTGGTTTCTAATATATCTTTTTGGCAAAAAGAAACCAACACTTGATTTTTGATTGCATTTTCTTGAGCTACCTCTAGCGCTTTTTCTGAAATATCTAAACCAGAAATACTAGCTTTTGAAAAGTTTTTTGCCAAAGCAACAGCAATACAACCACTACCTGTACCAATATCTAAAATTTCCAACCCACTACCCTGGTGCTTGTGGTTTGAAATAATCCAATCCACCAACTGTTCGGTTTCTGGCCTTGGAATAAGGGTATGCTTATTTACCTTAAAGGTAAGCCCATAAAACTCTGTGTGCCCTACTATGTATTGTATAGGCTGCTGTTTTTTTAATCGCAGCAGTGCCATCTCAAAAGCTGTTATGTTCTTTGCTGACACAACAGTATCAAGGGCCATAGAAACCTCAAAGCGTGAATACTGCAGGAAAAAATCACAAAGTATATAGAAAAAAGAATGGATTTCTTCCCTATCATATACACCTTGAAGTTGTGTTGTAAAATTTATTTTAAGCTGCGATAATTTCAAGAGATTTACAGTTTTTTAAGCATTTGTACTGGACAGGAAAAATGTCCTGTATCTCCTAATGGGCCTTCCAAATACTGGAAACCAGATTTCTTGTATAAATTTTGAGCAGCAGTCATGTAAGTCATGGTCTCAATATAACAACTCTCAAAAGAGAAAGAGACTGCAGCATCCAAACAGTGGCGTATCATAAGCTCTCCAAGACCTCTGCCTCTTGCCGTTTCTAAAAAATACATTTTTTGAAGCTCACAGATATTTCCATCATAGTTTTCTAGGGCTGCTATTCCTGCTCCCCCTAAAATGGTTCCATTTTCCTCTACCACAAAATAAACCCTGCGGTCACCTTGATAGGTTTCAAACATACAATCTAAGGCTTTATCTGCATAGGCAGTTCCAACTTTTGGAACTCCAAGGTCTAAAAGGACCTTTCTAATCACCTTTGCAAGGCTGGGATTATCCTCTTTTTTAATAGCTCTAATAATAGGTTTACTCATCAATAAAAATCATTGTATTTTTACAGCGTGAAGATACATCAAAAATACATGAGACGCTGTATTGAACTGGCCAAAAATGGCCTAGGGACCACCTACCCAAACCCTTTGGTTGGTAGTGTTTTGGTATACAACAATCTAATTATTGGAGAAGGATGGCATTACAAGCCAGGCAAGGCTCACGCTGAGGTTCATGCAATTACTAATTCAAAAACAAACTATAATGCTGCCGAAATATTACAATCAAGCCCCATAACATCACACCAACAACTGCTTGAAAAGGCAAGCCTGTATGTTAGTCTGGAGCCGTGTAGCCATACGGGTAAAACCCCACCTTGTGCAGATTTAATAATCGCCAGTGGTATTAAAAATGTGATTATTGGATGCGTGGATCCTAACCCAAAGGTGGCAGGAAAAGGGATTCTAAAGCTTAAAAATGCGGGCTGTAAGGTTACTCAAGGAGTACTGGAGCAGCAGTGCAAACAGCTCAATAAACGTTTTTTTACATTTCAGGAGAAAAAAAGACCTTATGTTTTTTTAAAATGGGCACAAACCACAGAAGGTTATATTGCTCCAATTAAAAAAGATAAAAAGCAACCAGTTTGGATATCTAACCCCTACTCTAGACAGCAAGTACATCAATTAAGAGCTCAAGAACAAGGTATTGTAATTGGAACCACAACAGCCCTTGTAGACAACCCGAGTCTTACTACACGTCAATGGGCAGGTACCTCACCAACAAGATTGGTTATAGATAGAAATCTAAAAATACCAAAAACGGCGGCCATTTTTAATGACAAGGCACCTACCATAATAATTACTCAGGTAAAACAAGAAACTACACCAAACACATCTATTATATATGAGTATAGTAGTTTTGAAAAAAACCTAGCCCAGCAAATATGTGCTATTGCGCAAAAGCACAACCTACAGAGTATTATTATCGAAGGAGGCACAAAAACCTTGCAAACATTTATAGATGAAAATATTTGGGATCAGGCGTTTGTATACACTGGAAAAATAAGCCTGGAAAACGGTATTAAAGCACCTGTTTTTAATGCAACACTTCACAGCAGAAACAATATCAAAGACACAAGTCTTTGTATTTATAAAAACAACACACAATGATACCCTTAGCATTAAGCATTATAGCCTCAACACTCATTTTTGTAATATTTAGGCTTTTTGCTAGTTACAATATTAATACCCTACAGGCCATTGTAGTTAATTATTTTGTTGCCTGCAGCTGCGGTTTAATTGGTTACCAAAACAGCATTGAGTTATCTGCAATACCAAAATACGATTGGTTTTATTACACCTTGGCTCTAGGGGCATTGTTTATTATAGTATTTAACCTTATGGCCATAACCACCCAGCATAATGGGCTATCTGTAGTCTCTGTGGCTACAAAAATGGCACTTGTTATACCTATTGCGTTTGGATTATGGTACTACAAGGAACCCCTTGGGCCCTATAAAGCAGTTGGCATTGTTTTAGCCCTTGTAGCTGTATATCTTGCTTCTGTGAAAAAGGACACCGGCATCATCTTACAGAAAAGAAATTTGGTGTATCCAGTGCTCGTTTTTTTAGGCAGTGGGCTTATAGATACAAGTTTAAACTTTTTACAAAATGACTTTATTACAGACAAAAGCCTAATACCCCTTTTTTCTTCAACCATTTTTATGACCGCAGGAATCATTGGAGTTATGGTACTTGTGGTGCAAAAAATAAAAGGTGTGCTCTCCCTTGAGTTTAAAAACATAATAGCTGGTATTGTTCTTGGAATCCCTAATTACTTCTCTATCTATTTTTTGGTCAAGGCACTGCGAAGTGATTTGTTTGACAGCTCTGGAATCTTTACCATAAACAATGTGGCAATTGTCATTGTCTCCACTTTATTGGGTATTGTCTTTTTTAAGGAACAACTATCTTTAAAAAACTGGACAGGAATTATCTTAGCAGTTATTAGCATAGCCCTAGTAAGTATAGCTACACTATAGATGGAAAACACTAAAGACACGTATTACACTTTAACAACTGCCAGCGAGCAAACACTACATAAAGATCGTGGAAGCAAATTTTATGGTTATGCATTTCCAGTAACTAACCAGCAGGATATTAAAGAGTGTATAGACAAATTAAAAAAGCAACATCACACCGCGCGTCATTTTTGTTATGCATGGCAACTTGGAGAAATGTATCAAAAATACAGAGCCAACGATGATGGAGAACCAAACAATAGCGCAGGAATGCCTATTTATGGGCAGCTACAAGCCTTTAAACTAACAAATACCCTTGTGGTGAGTGTACGCTATTTTGGGGGCACCAAACTAGGTGTTGGCGGTTTAATCCAAGCTTATAAAACATCTGCCAAACTAACGTTAGAAATAGCTGCTATTCAAGAAAAAACAATTAATGTATCTTTTTTACTGCTTTTTGAATATCCAGAAATGAGTCTAGTGATGAGAAATATTAAGGATCAGAAAGTAAAGCTTATCAATCAAAATCTGGAACATAATTGTAAACTCACAATTTCTGTTAGAAAAAAAGATGCCGACAAGGTTTTTACCTTATTCGAAGACCTATATAAAGTGGCTATAAAAAAACTGTAATTAAACACTTTGTTTAATGTGTACTAAACTAACTTCTCTAACAAATAATCAGGTGCTCTTTGCAACTTATTTGTACTGCTATTTACAAAAACCAAAGAGGTTTCACCGGTTATTAAAAGTTGACCCCCTTGATTGTGTATTTCATAGGAGAATTCAATGCGGTATGTAGGAATTTTCTTTAAAAATGTGGTGATCGTTAAAACATCATCATACCGAGCAGGAGCTTTGTATTTGATACTTAACTCGACAACAGGTAGATGAATACCGTTATCCTCCATCCATTTGTAAGAAAAGCCCATATCTCTGAGCCATTCTGTCCTTCCTTGTTCTAAATAGGTTGCGTAATTTCCGTAGTAGACAATTCCCATTTTGTCTGTCTCTCCATATCTAACACGTAAAGTTGTGGTTGTTTTTTTCAAAAATATTTGTTGTAAAAGTGTTTATTTATTGAGCGGTAAGACCCTCAAGATAAACATGCAATAAAAAAACCGAAAATTCAATAGCAAAACGTTTTTTTTTTTACAAATTTGTTCACATATTTGTTGTGCAAGAAAGTTCGATAGATATTTACTGCTCAATTGTCCTTTTGCAAAAAAATTAACCAACAAAATACCCTCTAAAAAGACTATGAACAATACTTCTGCAATTGTATGGAATAATTGTCTTTCATTTATCGAAGATAATATTACCCAGCAAGCCTATAAAACATGGTTCGAACCAATAAAAGCAGTAAAACTTTCTGACAATGCACTGAGTATTCAAGTACCGAGTAAATTTTTTTATGAGTGGTTAGAGGAGCACTACGTAAAATTATTAAAAGTTGCCTTAACCAAAGAGTTAGGCCCAACAGCAAAGTTGGTGTATGTCATTAGGATGGAAAACACCTACGGAAACAAGCAGCCTTTTACAGAAAGAATTCCAAGTTCAAACAGAAGTAATGATCAAGGATCTCAAAACGTAGCTGTTCCACTGAAGAACAAAAGCCCTGAGCTTAAAAATCCGTTTGTAATCCCTGGTATTAGAAATGTAAAAATAGAATCACAATTAAATCCAAACTATAATTTTGAGAATTTCCTAGAAGGAGAATCAAACCGTTTGGCTAGATCTGCAGGTATTGCAGTTGCAAATAAACCAGGAGGAACTTCTTTTAATCCACTTTTAGTTTTTGGAAGCGTTGGTCTTGGTAAAACTCATTTAGCGCATGCTATTGGAGTTGACATAAAAGATAAATATCCAGAAAAGACAGTTCTTTATATTTCAGCAGAGAAATTTGTACAACAATACAGCGAGTCTGTAAAGAAAAATAATCGAAACGATTTTATACATTTCTACCAAGTGATTGATGTACTAATTGTTGATGATATCCAGCTACTCTCAGGAAAAGCAGGAACGCAAGATGTATTTTTCCATATATTCAATCACTTACACCAAAATGGGAAACAAGTGATATTAACAAGTGACAAAGCACCTGTTGATATGATAGATATAGAGCAGCGTCTGCTTTCAAGGTTTAAATGGGGATTATCTGCAGAGCTTAACCACCCAGATTGTGAAACGCGTATTGCAATTATAAAAAACAAGCTTTATAGAGATGGTGTAGAAATGCCAGAAAACATCGTTGAGTTTTTAGCAAACAACATCAAAACAAATATTAGAGAATTAGAGGGTGCCATCATATCTTTAATTGCGCACTCCTCTTTCAACAAAAAAGAAATCACCATTGATCTTGCAAAAAAGATTGTAGACAATTACGTGAAACATACCAAAAGAGAAGTATCTATAGACTACATACAGAAAGTAGTAAGCGATTATTTCCAGATGGATGTAGAAACACTACAATCAAAAACAAGAAAACGTCACATTGTGCAAGCAAGACAATTGGCTATGTTCTTTGCAAAAAAATTCACCAAAGCATCTCTAGCATCTATTGGCTCACAAATAGGACAACGAGATCACGCTACGGTATTACATGCTTGCAAAACCGTTGACAATCTCTCTAGTACAGACAAACAGTTTAGAAAATATGTGGAAGACTTGCAAAAGAAACTCACACTATAAATCATAAAATCCTGCCAATGGCGGGATTTTTTATTCCCCAATTTTAAAAAGCATTAAAAACAGCAGTCATTGAAAACTAAAATCCTTATGGTTTGTCTGGGCAATATTTGCCGCTCTCCCCTAGCGCATGGTATTTTAGAAAGCATGTTAGATTCTAATAAATTTGAAGTGCAATCTTCCGGGACAGGTGCCTGGCATGTGGGCAAACAGCCAGATCCAAGAAGTATAGAGGTTGCCCGTAAAAATAACATTGATATATCCCGCCAAAGAGCAAAACAGTTCTCTACCTATGATTTTGAAATCTATGATTACATTTTTGTGATGGACAAGGCAAACTTTAGAGACGTAATAAAATTAGCCAAGACACCCCAAGAAATAAAGAAAGTATCTCTGATACTAGATAACACCTATCCTGGACAAGAAAAAGAAGTGCCAGACCCCTATTATGGGGGTGAACATGGCTTTACACATGTATATGATTTACTTTATAAGGCCTGTGAGAAAATTGTGAGTAGCGGGAGTTTTAGTTAATCATTAATTTTTGTTACTTTGATTAAAACACACAATCATGAAAAACATACTCCTTCTTATTAGCGCATTTTTTTGTTTAAATGCCTTCTCACAAACTATAGAATTAGAAGATTTTGCCGATGGATTTTCTAGCCCACTGGGGCTCAAAAATGCCGGAGACGAAAGGCTTTTTGTCGTTGAGCAAGGCGGTGTTATTAAAATAGTAGATTTAAACGCAGTGGTAAACACTACCCCATTTCTTGACATACAATCTATAGTGAATGCAGGGGGTGAAAGAGGTTTACTGGGTTTGGCGTTTCATCCAGAATATCAAACCAACGGTAGGTTTTTTGTACACTACTCAAATAGCAGTGGAGATACACAAATTTCTGAGTTTTCTGTAAGCGGGTCAAACCCAGATATTGCAGATCCAAACTCAGAAGTAATGTTGCTAACAGTTTCGCAACCTTTCTCAAACCACAATGGAGGGACCATTGCTTTTGGACCCCAAGATGGCTACCTCTACATTGGCCTTGGTGATGGTGGTGGTGGTGGTGATACAGACAACAACGCCCAGAACCCAACCCTTCTTATTGGTAAATTGCTAAGGATAGATATTGACGCCCAAAGTGGTGGCAACAATTATGGCATCCCCTCAGACAACCCATTTATAAGTGACCCAAACACAAGAGATGAAATTTGGGCCACAGGCCTTAGAAACCCCTTTAGATTTAACATGGACCCAGAGACAAATAGTATCTGGATTGGAGATGTTGGGCAAAATGCTAGAGAAGAGGTAAACAGAGCAAGTTTAAACCAGGCAGGTTTAAACTATGGGTGGAGATGTTATGAAGGGAATGCTCCTTATAACACCTCAGGATGCCCAGATGAGAGTGAATTAACCTTCCCTGTTTTTGATTATAGTTGGAATGGAGGAGGCTCTGTAATTGGAGGATATGTATACAGAGGCTCAGAATGGGCTGATCTGTATAATCAATATATTTTTGCTGATATTGACGGTATGATTTCCACACTAGACATTGAAAGTCTTAGTTATATAAATCAAGGACAATTTCCAGGCACTTGGGTTGGTTTTGGTGAAGATATTTACAGAGAGTATTATATTGTAAATCTTGGCGGAAGTATTTCAAAAATAAAGGGTACTGTTCCTGAAATGAATATATCAGAAAATCAAAGCAACAATATTATAATATATCCAAACCCAGCCACAAATATTGTGAGTATCAAAATGCAAACACAACAAATGGAACATCTTAAAATTTCGGATATAAAAGGGAGTATTTTGTATGCTGAAACACTACAAACAAACCAAAAACAGCTAAATACTTCAAGTTTTGCCAAAGGAATGTATTTTATAACCATCACCACAAAAAATGGCGCTTTTGTTGTAAAAAAACTAATGATTAAGTAGCCATACAGAAAACATACCCAAGCAAGTAACCCCAAAAAAATGAAAAACAAGAAAGGAAACCTATACCTTATACCCTGTACCCTTGGAGAAACCCCACCTCTAGAAGTACTCCCTCTTTTGGTAAAAAAAGCAGTAGAAAACATAGATTACTATATTGTTGAGCATGAAAAAAGTGCTCGTAGATTCATAAAAGCAGTAGCGAGCAAAAAATCACAAAACAGCCTACATATTGAAGAAATAAACAAATTCACTAATCTTGAAGATATTCCTCAAATGCTAGACCCTTGTCTTAAAGGGCTAGATGTTGGAGTCATCTCTGATGCTGGATGTCCTGGCATTGCAGACCCTGGAGCAGCAGTAGTGGCACACGCGCACAAAAACGGAATTAAAGTAGTACCCCTAGTTGGGCCCTCCTCTATACTACTGGCAATGATGGGGAGTGGATTTAACGGCCAAAATTTTGCTTTTAATGGCTATCTACCTATAGACAAAGCAGAACGTAAGGCAAAGATAAAACAACTAGAAAAGAGATCTATTCAAGAAAATCAAAGTCAATTGTTTATAGAAACTCCTTACAGAAACAATCAAATGCTAGAGAGCTTGACAACTACTTTGCAAAAAAATACAGAAATTTGTGTAGCCTGTGACATTACACTCTCAACAGAGTTTATTACAACGGCACCTGCACAGCACTGGAAAAGAATTAAAGTAGATCTACATAAAAGACCCACCTTATTTATAATACAAGGTTAAAATAAGTATAGACTAGACAGCCTTTGCTTTAATATCTGGGGCTACACTTGAGGTATCATATCCAGAAAACTTCTTTAGATAGGTTTGTATAGTGGTTCCAAAGGCATCTTTAAAGAAAAAATCTCCATCACTTCTAAGGTATTTTTTTACATTACCGGCCCCAGCAAGATGAGCGGCTGCTAAAATACCAGACTCAGTAACAAGCACATTGTTGATTTTGGTCCCTACAAATCGTTTGATATCTCTGCGTAAAATCCATTTATTGCGTGAGGTATAGGCAACAAATGCTTTTTCTTGCAAGGCAGCACTAGTAATAAAGATAGTTGTATTGTTTACACCAATTAGAGAAAGAGTTGTTGCAGCAAATTGATATTTACCTAGATACCCATAGGTATTAACACTAGCGTAATTACCTGTAGATTCATTAAAACCAAGGGCTTCTTTAAAACCAATAAATGATTTTCCTAAAAATATATTGAAAACAGGTGTGGTTGGTAATAAAGAAATTTGGAGGGTTTCTTTTTTTGTAGGTACATGATATAGGTATGCCTTTTCTGAAATTTTATAATGAGAAAGGTCTATAATAGCTTCCTTTTTAGAAAATCCTGAGACAGAAAACACTGTAACTGATAGCAATACACTAGCTATTAGGATGCTTTTTTTCATAGGTAAATAAAATTGCTGTGAGAAAAAAATTCTCACAAAATTTAGGGGCTGCAAACATATAACAAATTATTTAATACTCAAAACCAAGAAAAACCACAATTCAAGTCAAAGCTCAGGCGTTATACAATACAAACCTTACGGATCAGAAACCAAAAAGCAACCAAACATAAAAAAGTAGAAAAATCTTATATCCTATAAATACATTACATTTAAACAGTTTTGTACCTTAGCCCTATGCTTTCAATTTTAATACCTACATACAATTACAATACCTTGTTGCTAGTAAAAACACTGCAAAGGCAAGCTATAAAGAGTAAGGTCTGCTTTGAGATAGTAGTATTGGATGATGCATCTAGTGACAGACAAAGCAGCACTGAAAACAAAAAAATTAACACCCTTGAACATTGCACTTATATAGAGAGTGAAAAAAACCTTGGCAGAACAGCCACCAGAAATATATTGGCACATAAAGCAAAATTTAACTGGTTGCTTTTTTTAGATGCAGATGTAATTCCTTTAAACCATGACTACATTGAGACATATGTAAAAGAGTTAAACAACAAACACGATGTTATAAGTGGCGGAATTGTGTATGAGACCCAAAGACCAACTCAAAACCAATTGCTTAGATGGGTGTATGGCAAAACAAGAGAATCAAAAAGTGCCAAGGCAAGAAATAAAAAACCATACAACATAATATCTGCTAATTTACTGATTGCTAAAGAACTATTTTTAAGAGCAAATAACTTTGAAACTAACCACTATGGCCTTGATATATATTTCTCATACAAAATAAGAGAATTGAAGGCCAAAGTACTACATATAGAAAATCCAACAATCCATTTAGGTCTGGAGAGCACTTCTATATTTATAGAAAAGTCTTTACGTGCAATACAAACAACATATACCCTTGAAAAAGATAATAAAATAGACATCTCTTCCCGGGCGCTGCAAATAAAATACAAGCAATTAAATAGCACAGGGGCAACAAAATTGTTTATTTTTATGTGTAATGGCTTTGAGAGTATTTTCCTTAAAAATTTAAAATCAAGGCACCCTTCTATATTTTTGTTTGATCTATATAAACTATGTTTTTACTGTAAACTAAAGAAAAATGCCTAGATTTTCAGTAATCATACCAGTATATAACAAAGAAAAATACCTTTCTAAAACCATAGAAAGTGTGCTTCAACAAAGCTTTCTAGACTTTGAGATTATCATAATTAATGATGGGGCTACAGATAGCAGCGAGAAGATCATAGAAGGATTTAAAGACCCTAGAATACAATATATAAAACAAGAAAACCAAGGAGTTTCTGCAGCCAGAAACGCGGGTATAAAGGCAGCAAATACAAATTACATTGCACTATTAGATGCAGATGACATATGGAAAGAAAACTATCTTGAGCAAATAAACACTCTTATTGAAGGCTATCCAAAACAACATGTATTTGCGGCAGTTTGCGCTATAGAATCTAGAGGCTCCATATATAATCCTAGCTATAGCCTAGCTAAACTATCTCCAAATAACAGCTATGTGGTATCTTACTTTACGGCAAGTTATATAAACACAATTCTTACCAGTAGTAGTACTGTTTTACATAAAAGTGTTTTTCAAACAATTGGATACTACAACACAATGCTGCGCAGTGGAGAAGACACAGATTTATGGATTAGAGTTGGCTTAGACTATAAAGTAGTTTTTTTGAATACACCACTGGCAACCTACCGCTTTGAAGCATCAAGTTTGTCAAACGCTCCAAAACAAGTAAAAAGCACACTAGATTTAGATTGTTATGAAAAACATATTGCAAGCCATAAGGGACTTAAAAAATTCTTAGACCTCAACAGGTATTCACTAGCCCTGCATGCAAAAATAGCAGGAAACAAAAGGGATTATGTAAAATATAAAAAAGGGATAGATTTTAAAAATATCAACAAAAAACAACGCTTTTTAGTAAGCCTACCTAGGCTTGTTTTAATGGGTCTTAGAGCCGCAAAAGGCGTTTTAGAAAAAATAGGGCTTCAATTAAGCACCTACAAATGATGTGAAAGTATCATAATCACGGATGTAATCTTCTTCCTGATACTCCTCACTTACTAAAGATAAACAAACAGCTCCCGCAGAAAAATTTTCTAACTCCCGCCAAACTCCGCTAGGTATTAAAAGGCCTTTATTTGGTCTATTTAAGGTGATTGTTCTTCTGTTTTTGCCATTATCTAACACCACATCAAAACTACCGCTAAGGGCTATTAAAAATTGCTTTAACTCTTTGTGCGCATGCCCTCCTCTACTACTATCACTAGGCACATCATACAAATAGTATACCCTCTTTATTTTAAAAGGCAACACATCCTTTTCTATAACAGAGAGATTTCCGCGACCATCGGGATCACTTATTTTAGGTATTTCTTGTAATGATATGTTTTCTAAATTAACGTATGACATGGTGTAGTAATTGATTCCACTTCTGAGAAATTTCCTGCATAGAAAATTGTAGTACAGAGCCTTGGGTTTGGGATTTTAATTTCAAATATAATACTTCGTCTCTACAAATTACGCCAAGGGCATCAGCAAATTTGGCTATGTTTCTCTCTTTAAGCAAGAGTCCATTGTGATTGTCTTGCATGATCTCTGATGGACCCGAGACAATATCTAGAGATACCACCGGGACTCCAAGGGATAAAGATTCTACAAGTACCATAGGGAATCCTTCATACTTGCTAGTAAGTGTAACACATCTAGCATTTTTTATAATACCAAAAGGCTCTTTTGTAAAGGGTAAAAAAACAATTTGGGTGTTACAAGGCATACTTGTAGCAAGATCCTGCAACATTTTTTTGTCTGGCCCATCACCCATAATTACTAAAAAGACTCCATCTCTCCAGAGCTCAGAAGCGTTAAAAGAGTGTATTAAAAAAGAATAATCTTTAATCCCGTCATGCAATCTTCCGTAGCTAAGTACATACTTGTCAAAGGGTAAGGTGTTTTGAGTAGATGTTTGCTGCCAGGCAGGATCATAAGCATTATGAATTGTATGGCAGTTGTTAACTCCACTAGTCTTAGCTATATGCTGCTCTATGTATTTAGACACTGTTACAGTAGCTAATGTATTGTTATAAATAGCGGCCATTTTTAAGACCTTATTGGTGAAATATTCCTGTTTGTTGGAGCTATGCACAACGTAAACAGTACTAAGATTTTTATAGATATAGGTAGCGTAAAATAACTCTCTAAAAAATTCGTTTTTTGGTCTGTGGTCAATCACAACATCAAATGCTTGAGATTTTAAATATTTGCGTAATTTATTGAACCGAGTAAGCCTTGCAAGAAAGTGGTCTTTCTTAGGTTTTAAGGCTCCTAAATTAAAGAGTGTTCCAGAGTATTTAAAATCAATTTCGTTGTTTAAAACAACGATATGAACCTGGTGGCCGTCACTAGAAAGCATCTGGGAAAGCATCGCTACAGAACGCTCTGCTCCACCTTTTGCCAAGGAAATAGAAACCAGACAAATTTTAAATTTCTTTTTATGCGCTGTTTGCGTCATCAATTAATGTTATTTTTGATGCATACCTAAACCCAAAGATACCATAAATATGAAGATCCTTCTCGTTGGTGAATATAGCAGATTGCACAATTCTTTGCAAGAAGGACTCCGCGCTTTGGGCCATCAGGTTATCGTTATTTCAACGGGAGATTCCTTTAAAAAGTATCCTAGTGATATTTTAATACACAGGAGATTTGATACAGGGTTGGCTCGAAAAATAAAAATAGCAATCTACTTACTATTTAAGTATGATATCACCTCTTGGTCTATGACCAAGCAGTTTTTTAAAAACGCATCATCCCTGCAAGGGTTTGATGTGGTACAACTTATAAATGAAAGCCCTTTTGGAGCCACTGTTACAGACGAAATAAAAATGATTTCGTTTTTAAAACAAAACAATAAAAAATTATTTTTACTGAGTTGCGGCACAGACTACTTGAGTGTAAAACATCAATTAAGCGATGTAAACCCCTACTCTATCCTAAGTAATTACAAAGATGGTAAGGTGTCAAAAATAGAATTCAAGAGTATTTTAAAATACGCTACGCCCCCTTTTAAAAAACTACACCAATATGTTTTTAAAAACATAGACGGGGTCATAGCTAGTGATTATGATTACCATATGCCACTTGTGGGAAATAGTAAGTACCTAGGTTTGATACCAAACCCAATTAACTCCTCAAAACTTAGTGTTTGTGATGTATACACAAAGGGTCCTATTGTTATATTTATGGGTGTAAACAGGACAAATCACCACAGTAAAGGGATATCTTACTTTGAGGAGGCTCTAGCTATTATTCAACAAAAATTTCCTAAGCAGGTGCACATAGAAATTGTTGAAAATTTGCCTTACGGGCAGTACATAGAAAAATACAACAATGCCCACATCATTTTAGACCAAGTATTTGCCTATGACCAAGGCTACAATGCATTAGAGGCTATGGGTAAAGCAAAAGTAGTATTTACAGGTGCAGAGTCTGGTTTTATGGAACACTACAAGCTAGATAGTCCTGTTGCCATTAATGCACTGCCAAAAGTAGACAGTTTGGTTGTTGCCTTAGAAGAACTAATCAAAAACCCAGAAAAAATTAAAGAAATTGGTTTGGCTGCTCAAGATTTTATAACAAAATATCACGACTATAAAAAAGTAGCACAACAATATCTGGATTCTTGGAACGTATCTAGGATATAGAAGTAGTATCTACTTGAGGCGTCTTTTGATTGTTAAAATAACGCCATACCAAGAAAACTACCACTATAAAGTAGATGATATACCTTAAAAAGTGAGCCATTACAATACCTTCTAACCCATAGTGAGCCACCAGATAATTGGCAAAACCATAAAATAGCCCTAGAGATAATAGCTCAGAGAAGATAAAATTACGTACCATTTTTTTAGCTAAAAACTGATGCGCCAAAACCAGAGAAGCTAGTCTAATAAAGTCTCCAAGTAATTGCCATTTAAATAGTGGTAACATCTCATCTAATCCAGGATACAACAGCTGTACAATAATAGATTTACCAAAAAACACAACCAACATCCCTAGACCAAAAATAGGTAACAGGGTTTTGTATATGCTATAAACTTCACTTTTAAAGGCGTTACCTGTATAGATTCCTGCAAATTTAGGCAAGACATACAAAGAGAATAAAGAACCAGAAAAGACCATGTAATTTCTTGAAATAAAGGTGATGTTTGTCCAGACACCAGCATCTCTCTCAGACATCTTTTCTGCAAGCATAGATCTTATATCAATTTCAACAAAATGCAATAAAATAGTTGCCACAAAAGACATGAGAGTGAAAGCCAATAAATTTTTTAAAAACGGAGTTTGAAATTTTAACTTAGAGAACTGTACATACTGGTTAAGCAGCTTATAAAAAATAACCGCAACTACAGCCACTTGTATTGCTGGCGCCAATGCAATAGCAATTAAAACTCCAGAAAGATTGTATTGATATAGACATACTACCAAAAGAGCTATACTAAGGAGGTAGCTAATGAGCTCTATTTTAGCAAATTTTTTATATTCAGACAAGCCATTTACAACACCGCTAAAAACACGTTGCACAGCAATACTTGGGGCGGCCAGAGCAACAAACCGTATCACAAAACTATAATCTACACTATCTGTAAAAAGATAGTTACTTATTGGGCTTGCAAAGATAAAAAGCACCACACTTGACAGTAGTGTACCCACCACCATAAACACAAAAGTGGTAGAAAAAAGTTGTTGCAATTTGGGCTTATCATCCTTATACTCAGACAAGTATTTTACCACACCATTAAACACCCCAAAAGAAGTGAGAGAAGTCAGTAGTTGGGTAAGACTTCTTAATTGTCCTATTTTAAAGAGTCCTTCTGCGCCCACTAGATCAAAAAGCAAGCGCTGTACAACTGCAGAGACCAATAACCTAATAGACACCACTACGGCATTCAAAGAGGTCATCTTTAACAGTAAATTACTTTTAATAAAGTCTGGAATCTTCAATTAATAGGCGTTTACAACGTTAATTACTTTTTCAATTTGCGCTTGAGTCATCACTGGGCTCATGGGTAAACTAATTACTTGTTGGTGTATTTTTTCTGAAACAGGAAATTGTAAGGTGGCAAACTCTTTTAGAGCCTGTTGATGGTGGGGCGGTATTGGGTAATGAATTAAAGTACCAATTCCCTTATTTTTAAGATAGTCTTGAAAATGGTCTCTGGTGGCTACTTGGACCACAAACAAATGAAACACATGGTTTTTTGATCCATCATAAGCCGGTAATACAACTTTTGGATTGGCAATGCCTTTTATATATGCCCTTGCAATATCTCTTCTCTCTGAGTTATCTGAGTCTAAAACAGGTAGTTTAACAGACAAAAAACTGGCTTGTATCTCGTCTAGTCTAGAGTTTACTCCAAGAAATTCATTAACATATTTTGATGAAGAACCGTAATTACGAAGTTTTTTTATGGCTGTTGCCAAGCTAGCATCACTAGTTGTAACAGCTCCTGCATCACCCAGAGCTCCTAGGTTTTTGGTTGGATAAAAACTAAACCCTGCTGCATGACCAAGATTTCCTGCACGTTTGCCGTTGGTATGAGTTGCACCATGGGCTTGCGCCGCATCTTCAATTATTAATAAATCATGACTCTTACTAATACTGTAAATGGCTTCCATAGGCGCAATTTGTCCATACAGATGCACTGGCATAATAGCCTTTGTGGATGGTGAGATAGCTTGTTTTAATGCAGAAATATCAAAATTAAATGTTTGGTTTTCTACCTCAACAAGCACTGGTTTTAAACCCGCTTGTTTTATAGCTATAATTGTAGCAATGTAAGTGTTAGAAGCAACGATAACCTCATCTCCTGGCTTTAATCTATCTAGGACCTTATACCCTTCTAGAATAAGGCGTAATGCATCCAAACCGTTACCAACACCAATACAATATTGTGTTTCACAATAGTCTGCAAACCTGCTCTCAAAGGCGCTCACTTGATTCCCTAAAACGTAGTATCCACTATCTAAAAAATCTTGGAACTGATTTTTAAAGGATTTTTCAAAACGGGCGTTAATTGCGTGTATGTCTATAAATGGTATCATAGTATATGCAAATCTAAGGTTTTATAGCAGCCTGTGTCTATAAGGTAGTTATCTGCCACATAGGTACGGGCTCCGCAGCTCTCTTTCCAAAAAATAAGCCCACTGTTTAAAGCCTTCCCGTTTTGCTCGCTAGAGATATTAAAATCAAAATAGCGTTTAGAGCTGTCAAAATGATTGATGATATAATCGTAGGCTAAATCTAAAGATCCAAAGGCATTCTTATCACTATTACCAGAAACATACTGCGGATGAATCGTAGTTTTGGTCAAAAACACGGTGGTTCCTGCTACAATCACATTGTCTTTATACACATTTACTTGTTTGATATTGTCGGGAAACTTTGCGGCAAGCATTTGTATTTCCTCAAGGCTATGAACGGGAGCTATCCCGTGCTTTTTTTGAAGATTTGGAATTAGTATCTGCTTCCAAAACCCCTCAAAATTTGTATCTACCTCAACACAAAGCCCATTTCGCTTTGCTTTATTAATACCTTCACGCCTATTTTTCTGAAATTTTATTTTATTGGGTATATCTATTACCATTAATGCATCTCTTTTAATAAGAGTAGCATTTGCCTTAAATAAAAAGTAAGACAACTCATCTGAGGGCATTGTATTGTAAAACGTTGGTATGTTGCGAAGCTCTAAAGTAGAAATAGCATTGGTGTTTAAAAATGAAAGCAGGGCTTTAAAAGCCTCTAAGGTATACAGCAGTTTAGCGCTTTTACTCAATACTAAGCTTCCATAGGTAAGCCCCTTATGAGAGTATAGTTTATCACCAACAATGTTTGCAGGCAAAACAGCATACAGCACATCATCTTTATACACCAACAAAGAATAATCTGTAAATCTATCGCTGTGGTACTCCATAAAATCACGGGCAAACAAAAACGTAGCATTTTTTGCCCCAGCAATAAAGGTGTCCCACCCTAGGCGGTGCTGTTTTGTGTATTTTTCTACGCGATAATTAGACATTAATATAAATTTATTTGTGTGCTACGCCCTTAAAGGCATTGCTATTGTGCAACAGGCTCAAAAACGATAGTTCCATTGGTATCAATGTATTTATAAACCCCTTCTGGAGCCTCTTTGTTTAAAATAACATAGCTACTATCATCTTGAAGATGTTCAAGATATGATGTGTCTTGTGTTAGGTAAGATACCAAAATCCTGAAAACGTTTACAGCACTTTTAAAATTTATATCATACCCAGGTATATCACCCTTTGGCCAATGTATAGAAAGGTTGCTACTAAACATAGAATAAATTAAATCTCTATCTTGGGTTTTAGTATAGGTTTGCAGGGT
The DNA here is from genome assembly GCA_913045325.1 of uncultured Flavobacteriaceae bacterium. Classification (GTDB taxonomy): domain Bacteria; phylum Bacteroidota; class Bacteroidia; order Flavobacteriales; family Flavobacteriaceae; genus Patiriisocius. Next base: position 57,098 of record CAJWPZ010000008.1, read on the forward strand.
ATACTCCATACCTACAAAGCCGCCATGATCTGCCATAATAACTATAAGCGCATCAGGGTCATTTTGTTTTATAATATCTAGGGTTTGGATAAGAGTTTTGTTGGCCTTGGCAAGAGTCTGTTGCCAAAGTGCGCGTTCTCCCTCCACACCCAAAGATTGTGATTCTCTACCGTGGACATGTCCTGGATTAAAAATTTCAATAAAGAAAAACTTAGGTTGGGCTATCACTTCTTTGGTATAGCTCTTAAGTGGAGTTAGAATATCATAATAGGTACCTAATCCGGTACCTATGTAGCCAACATCACTAGAGGTGAAATTACAAACGTCATACCCCAAGGCAGGCTTATTAAGCAACAAATAGGGCATCTCTGCTAAGAAATAACTCTTATATCCGTTATTTTTAAAGATGTTTAGCACCGTGTTATCTGAGATAATCATATCTCTAGCATTGGTGTTTTCTGTAATATCACTTCCGCTGCCGTAATAATGATGCTTCATCATAAAAGTGGCACTATTTGATGTTAGAGTGGAGGCATAATTACTCCTAAAATTTGGATAGGTTTTAAAGTTGTTTGAATCTAAATAATTCTTAAAACTATTGTTATCTATATTGTAATAACCTTTGTCAATTTCTGAAAAATTAACATAGCCATCTGGCTGAATAAAATACACATTGGGCTTTTTAACAAAACTAGCCTGTTGTATTGTATCTGGTTGCAGTGTCCAAGAACTATCATAGAATACTTGTTTGCTCAAAACAGGAATTAATGTAATAAGCCCCATGATTGCTAGAAGCAATTGCAACACAATTATTTTCTTATACTGTTTCCACAATAAAAAGGATAATATGGCAGCTATTAAAACAATACCAAGTATCATCTTTTTTTGGATACCTGCATACAAACATATTTTCATTAAAAACAAAAAAGTAAATATCCCTAAAAAAGGAATCACATACTGCTGCCATTTTTGTAAAAAAAGCACCTTTGAAAACAGTTTTTTAATTATAAAAAAAAGCGTTGCAGGAAGCCCTATAAAGCTTGCCACAAAAAACAAAAAATGCTGCCAAGTATTAACTAACTGAAAATTGTTACTGTAATAAAATAGAATTGGATAAAGTCCTGCAGCAATAGCGGCAAGTATAACAGAGTCATTGCTAGACTTTAAAAAAGAAGCAACAAAAGACCTAGTGTTCTTTGCAGACATCTATACTTTGTTTTTTAATAAATATAAAACTCTTTTGGTTCCAGGGATAATTTCTTTTTTCTGGATATCAAAATATTGCGTGTAGCCAGCTTCAAAAGCCTCTTGATTATAAAAATCAAAGTGGTTCATAAATTCTCGCTTTCTAACCAGTAGCGAGGTTACCCAAGAATCTTCTCGGGTAGGAAATTCTAGTATCAAATGTTTTGAAAAAGCGGCAAAAAACTGAGCTGATCTATCAAAGGGAACATTTCCACTTAGCGTTATATGATGTATAAGAGCCAGAGCCATGGTAACATCTGGGCTATAGCCTTGTAGCCTCTCAACAAGAGAATTACGCTCTGCGTTGTTTAAACCAATGCCAGGGGCAGGCTGCAACACATCACACACAAAGGCCAGCATGTTTGTTTCTTTGTTTTGTTGTATCTGCCGGTAATTATACCCTACTGCATTGCTGTCAATGTCTGTAACAATTACGTGAGGCACCTTGGTTACTACGGTACGAGCAAAAGTTCCGTCATTACCTCCAATATCAATAAGCCGCTGGGGTTTTAATGCGGTAACCCAATTTTCTATCAAGGTTTTTTTGCCTTGAAATGCGGTATCATTATAATTTGTTTTATCATAATAATTGCCCCACTCTGTCTCTTGTTTGATGGATAGCTTTTTAATGAAATCAAAGAGGTTGTCAATGATGTTATTTTGGGCCTTTAGAGAGAGTTTTGCAATTTTGGTTTCTGCTTTGTAATCTTCACTGTGGGTACGTTCCATTTTAGCGAGCAGATGTATGTTGGTATATATCGTTGAACTCAACTTGCTTTTACCAGGCAGTAAGGATGCTATTAATTTTACAGGTATACCATCAATGTGGCTTTGCAACATTTTAAAAATCTCTGTGCCATGATAAGAGGCCAACACTAGTGGTCCAAAAAAATGAGTGATAAATTGCTTGTAGGCTCTCCAGGGAGTGTCTTTCTCATAAAAATCAAAAGACAGCGTGTCTATAAAAACAGGACTCCCTTTATCAAAGGTAACATTGTATGCAGAGGCATCTTTAAGTATAAATCCCTTAGAAAGAGCGTATTTATGTACCTTTAAAGTATGCAGGGCAGCATGTTTATACTGCTCAAAACTCCACTCATATGGATTTGTAATAAACGCAATAGGCTCTGGAGTAATAACTATTTGGTGCTCAGAAACCGTGGTTTGTGTGTGAGGCACTAAGAGCTTGTTTTTAATTAAAGTCTTAAAAAACCCACCGTCTTTAAGGGCGTTGTATTGTTTAAAATATATAGGATTGATAGCGCGCCTTAAGACATCCCCATCATAAAACATATATCCAGAGGGATCTCTAAAAGAAGCTTGGTGGGGGCGGGTGTTATTTTGTGTCATCTGTATCTTCTTTCTCATCAATGTCTATAGAATCATAGGTATCATCCTCTTCTTTAAGTAAACCAAGAAACCCTTTAATTTTATACATCACACCTTTAGAGAACAACAAAACGCCTGCGGCTGCAGCTACAACGGCTTGAACTATCATAGCTCCTAGACCTGGATCAAAATATAAAAAATTCATAACATTATTTTTAAGAGTAGCAGTGTCGCTTCTACAAATAAACTAAAAAACCGCTACTTTATTGGGAGTATCTCTTGTTTTTCTTGTTAAATGACAGCATAATTGTATCTAGCGGCGTACAATAGTCAAAAACTAAAAAATATTTAAAAGCTATCAGTTTTTCTTATCTTTGTTACAAACAAACCACCAATGACAATTACGCAACTAAAATACGTGTTGGCAGTAGCAGAAAACAAAAATTTCACCAAAGCAGCGCAAAAAACGTTTGTTACACAACCTACCCTAAGCATGCAAATTCAAAAGCTTGAAGAAGAGCTTGAGATTTTAATTTTTGACCGCAGTAAAAAACCAATAGAACTTACCCCAGTTGGAAAAAAAATAGTGAGTCAAGCTCGAAATATTGTAAATGAAAGTGAGCGTATGCAAGATGTGGTAGATCAAGAAAAAGGCTTTGTTGGTGGAGTGTTTAAAATAGGAATTATCCCAACGGTAATGCCTACACTACTACCTATGTTTCTTAGAAACTTCACAAAAAAATATCCTAAGGTACAGCTCAAAATAGAGGAACTCACCACAGATGATATCATCACAAAACTTCGTGATGGTCATCTTGATGCGGCAATTGCGGCTACACCTTTACTGGAGCATAACATCAAAGAGCGTGTTTTGTATTACGAACCTTTTGTGGCATTTGTTCCAGATGGACATACACTTTCTGAAAAAAAGAAAATTAGCAGTGATGATCTAGCCCTGGATGATTTATTATTGTTAGAAGATGGCCACTGCTTTAAAGACAGTGTGATTCATCTTTGTAAATCTCAACAAGGAAGCCTAGACACTAATTTTCAATTACAAAGCGGAAGTTTTGAAACACTAATTAAATTATCTAACGAAGGGCTAGGAATGACACTTCTACCCTATCTACATACCCTTGACCTCTCTGAAAAACAAACTAAAAAATTGCGTTATTTCACAGACCCTCCTCCCGCTAGAGAAGTAAGTCTTATTTATAACAAAAGCGAATTAAAAATGCAGATTATAGATGCCCTTTATGATGTGATTGCTGGTGTAATTAGAGGGGCCATACGTTTTAATGATGTGAAGATTATAAGCCCTTTAAAATAACCTTACATTAAAGCCATAAAAAAAGCACTCCAAGGAGTGCTTTTTTTATGCTTTTAGTAGTATTAAACATTGACTGAGTTGCGGTTGTTGTTTTATCAAAGAATCTACCCAAATCATTAACTCATCTATTTCATGAGGTAGTAATCGTGTAATTGCTTTTTTAAGCTCCTTGCTAAAAAGTTGGACATCAAAGCTTACTTTAGATAAAACAGCTTTGGTGTGGTCAAACATTGCTCTAGACATATGAAATAATTATAATAAGGTTAAGTAGTTTTCTATCCTATAAAGAGTTGTTTGAAATTATTTGCTGCTTAAATATAAGAAAAATAAAACAAAAAAAGACAAGTCTTAACAACTAATGGCAGACAAAACAACGTATGGCTAAGCTACCAGGCGTTGTTTATGATTTCACCTTTAGGGTCCATTGAAAATTAAATTCAGAAACTACACTGCCATGGCTATCTTTTCCGATGGCTTTGGCCCAACAACTTTGACCCTGTTTTGTTTGTATGGCTTTAGCAATGGTATCCTTAATTAATTGCCCATCTTCACAAGTAAAAGTAATTCTACCGGTAGCTTTTTTATCAAATCTTGCATTGTTGGTTACAACAAGCATAGATACTTTAACGCCGCTTTGAGCAATACAAACCATTACTAATGCTCCGGTTGCAAGTTCTGCAGCCATGCCCTGCACTGCCCAAAACAAAGATTTAAATGGGTTTTGATTGATCCATCTATGCTTTACAGATGTAACACAACAAGAGTCGTCAATAGTCTTGACGCGTACTCCAGTAAAAAAGCAAGAAGGTAATTTAAAAAAGATGTAAGTATTAATTGCCCCAGGAGTTGCCTTCATGAATAATGATTTTTAACGAAGATAATCCAAGAATTGCAATAAACAAATTAAATACAACCGCAAAATCAGGTGAACGGAAATGTTAATAAATTGTAATGAAAACTCCATAAAAAAAGTCTGCAATACTAAGTATTGCAGACTTTT
>CAJWPZ010000009.1 GCA_913045325.1 uncultured Flavobacteriaceae bacterium
TAATTCTATTATTACATAAAATACTTTAAGGCCCTTTACAATTGTAGAGGGCCTTTTTTTTTGTAGTAATATCAAGAGTATAGCCTATAAAAAATATACACGTAGTGTATCGCCCTCTAACCAATATAAAAAAAGGCTAATGCAGGGTTTTAAAATACCTAAACGCATTTTGAAGTCTTGAGCCATACCAAGAAAAATAGGCTCCATCTACAAGCAGCACCTGCTTTTGGGTAGTTTGCTCCAAGGCTTTTACATGGGTCTTGGAAAATGGAAAAGGCTCTGATGACAACAAAATAAGATCTGCCTGTTTTAGATCTTCTATATCCATTTCTGGATATCTTGAAGTAGGGTCTTTTAAGATATTATCAAACTTATTTATTTGTAATAAATCATTAATAAAAGTATGCTTCCCAGCTACCATAAAAGGTTTTTGCCATATAAGATACGCTACTTTTCTTATCTGTTTTTGGGCAATAAATTCAGTAAACAAAGCGTATTGATTTCTAATGTTTGTGATAATACCAAACGCTTTTTCTTCTTTTTTAAACAAGGCACCTAGCAAAGAGATCATCTCAAGAGCATCCTCTAGCGTATAAACATCACTTACCCAAACAGGCGCTATTTGTGCGCAAGAAGCTACTATCTCTTTGGTATTCTCCTCTTTATTACAAATAATAATATCTGGCTGTAAGGCTTTTATGGTGTCTAAATGAATTGTTTTGGTACCACCAACAATGGTCAACTCGCCTTTAAGATATGTTGGGTGGGTACAAAATTTGGTGATACCTACCACCTGTTTTCTTAACCCTAAATCTATAAGTAATTCTGTTTGGGACGGCACCAGAGAAACAATACGTTTTGGGGTTTCTAAAAACTCAAAAACAGTATGTAACTGATCTTTACATTGCATCTAAAATAACTTGCATTTGTTGTTGTAAATCCTGTGCAGCTTTTGCTGCACTGTCTGCAAAATCCTGGCCAGATGAGGCGTAAATAATACCGCGAGAAGAATTAACAAGCAAACCAACATTTGTATTCATGCCATGAGTACAAACATCTTGCAAGTTTCCGCCCTGAGCGCCAACTCCTGGAACTAGTAAAAAACTATCTGGCACTATTGCGCGTACCTGGGCAAGATAGGTCGCTTTGGTAGCTCCAACAACATACATTAGGTTTTGAGAGTTTTGCCATGTGGTAGAAGTTTTAAGCACCTGTTTATATAGCTGTTGTCCTTCAGTGATTTTAGTCTGAAAATCAAAAGCACCTTTATTTGAAGTAAGGGCCAAAAGTATGGTATGCTTATTTTCAAAGGCCAGAAAAGGCTCCACAGAATCTTGCCCCATATAAGGGGCCACCGTTACAGCATCAAAAGCTAAATCCTCAAAAAAGGCCTTAGCATACATACTTGAGGTATTGCCTATATCTCCACGTTTAGCATCGGCAATGGTAAAAATCTCTGGATAATTTTGGTTAAGGTATTGTATTGTTTTTTCAAGGGCTCTCCAACCTTTTAAACCATAGGCTTCATAAAAAGCAGTATTGGGCTTAAAGGCAACTGCAAGATGGTGTGTTGCATCAATTATTTGCTTGTTAAAAGCAAAGATAGGGTCCTCTTGTTGTAATAAATGCTCAGGAATCTTGTCCATATCTACATCCAATCCAATGCATAAAAAGGATTTTTTTTGATGTATTTGGTCTACCAACTCTTGAGTAGTCATAGGGTGTGTGTTTTAGAATGTATCTCCAGATTCTTTAAGGCGTTCTGTATTATCTACCAGCTGCAACTCATCAATTATTTTTTGAATGTCTCCATCTATAATGTTACTTAAATCATAGAGCGTTAAATTAATTCTATGATCGGTAACTCGCCCTTGAGAATAATTATAGGTGCGTATTTTTGCGCTTCTATCTCCACTAGTTACTTGTGAACCTCTCTTTAGAGCATCTTCTGCATTTTTTTTGGCCAGCTCTAAATCATACAATCTAGAACGCAACACCTTAAATGCTTTCTCTTTATTTTTATGTTGAGATTTTTGATCTTGACACTGCGCCACCAATCCTGTGGGTGTATGGGTTATTCTTACTGCAGAGTAGGTTGTGTTTACAGATTGCCCTCCAGGACCAGATGAACAGAAAAAATCAATCCTAACATCCTTCATCTCTATTTGAACATCAAACTCTTCTGCCTCTGGAAACACCATTACGGTAGCTGCACTTGTGTGCACGCGGCCTTGGGTTTCTGTTTGAGGTACGCGCTGTACACGATGCACACCAGCTTCAAATTTTAAGGTACCATATACATCATCTCCAGTAATCTCTATCTGAATGGCTTTATATCCTCCAGAGGTTCCTTCACTAAAATCAACAACACTTGTTTTCCAACCTTTGTTTTCACAGTATTTAGTGTACATTCTATGCAAATCACCAGCAAAAATACTTGCTTCATCTCCACCTGTCCCGGCCTTAATCTCCATTACAGCATTCTTTGCATCTTCTGGATCTCTTGGTATTAACATGTATTTAATTTCTTCTTCAAGAACCTCAATATTAGATTTTGCCTCATCCAATTGCATTTTGGCCATCTCTACCATGTCTGGATCACTTCCATCTGCTAGAATTTCGTCTGCTTCTATAATATGATTGGTTGCCATAATATATAGCTCCCGCTTTTTCATAAGTGCATTCAAATCCTTATACTCCTTATTGAGCTGAACATATTGCTTTTGATCGCTTATAATATCTGGCTGAATGATCAAATCACTCACCTCATCAAAACGATTTTTTACTATTTGAAGTTTTTCTAGCATAGGAGTTTAATTCTGGTAAATTTACAATAAAAATGAGGAACATTCTTAGTACTCAAAGGTTCCGTAAACACTCTTTATGGTTAGTTTTTTTTCTGTAGAAGCCTCTACCCTTCCAACAATTTGAGCAGGAATATTAAATGATTCTGAAATTTTAATAATCTGTGAGGCGATCTCTGGAGCTACATACAGCTCCATTCTATGACCCATATTAAAAACCTGATACATTTCTTTCCAATGGGTCCCGCTTTCTTGTTGAATTAATGTAAACAAAGGTGGCGCATCAAAAAGAGTGTCTTTTATAATGTGTAAATTATCTACAAAATGTAGAATTTTTGTTTGTGCACCTCCACTACAATGAACCATACCATGCAAGTGCTGTTTGTTACACTCTTGAAGTATTTTTTTAATAACTGGCGCATATGTTCTGGTTGGTGACAAAACAAGTTTTCCTGCATTAATGGGAGATCCTTGCACAGCATCTGTCAGCTTTTTTGAACCAGAGTAGACTAAATCTTCTGGCATGGCATGATCATAACTCTGTGGGTATTTTTCAGCCAACTCTTTACTAAAAACATCGTGTCTGGCAGAGGTAAGCCCATTGCTACCCATACCACCATTGTACTGCGTTTCATAGGTGGCTTGCCCAAAGGAGGCTAGCCCTACAATTACATCACCGGGTTTAATATTTTTATTATCTATCACATCACTACGCTTAACTCTGGCAGTAACTGTGGAGTCTACAATAATGGTGCGCACCAAATCTCCAACATCTGCAGTTTCACCACCCGTAGAATGAATGCTAACACCAAATTTAGCAAGGTCTTTTATTAAGTCTTCTGTGCCGTTAATAATGGCAGATATAACTTCTCCAGGTATTAAATTTTTATTACGACCAATAGTAGAAGATAACATAATATTGTCTACTGCTCCTACGCAAATAAGGTCGTCAATATTCATAATTAAGGCATCCTGAGCAATACCCTTCCAAACAGAGAGGTCACCCGTTTGTTTCCAATACATATAGGCCAAAGAAGATTTTGTACCCGCTCCATCTGCATGCATCACAAGGCAATACTCCTCATCTGAGGTTAAATAGTCTGGTACAATTTTACAAAATGCCTGAGGGAACAATCCTTTATCTACATTTTTGATGGCATTATGGACATCTTCTTTTGATGCAGAGACTCCTCGCTGGGCATATCTTTTTGAAATATCTTGACTCATGATTGAATTTTCTATTAGCAAAAATACAGATTAAAAAAAGCACATCAAAGAGAGGTTTTAATTAAAATCACACTTTGTAGAACAATAGGCCAAAACAGTACCTAGGTATCTTAATTGTGCGCAAAAAAAAGCCCGCAATTTCTTGCAGGCTTTAAATTTTACTTGGTTGTTATAACATTATCTAGTAAATAACAATTCACGGTATTTTGTTAATGGCCAGATCTCATCATCTACCAAAAGCTCTAACTTATCACAGTGGTACCTAATTTGTTCAAAATAAGGTCTTATCTGGTCACAATAAGCAATCGCACGCTTTTGAGAATCTTCAATTTTATTGGCTTTTTTACGAGCATTTATCATATCGGTAATACCTCCATTGATATTCTCAATATGATTACTGATAGCTTCAATTAAGTTCATTTGCTCTTTTGCAAGCTTCTTAAAATCTTTACCATAAATATCCTTAATACCTTGTACGTTTTCTATGAGTACATTTTGGTATTTAATAGCAGTTGGAATCACATGATTTCTTGCAATATCACCTAAAACCCTTGCCTCTATTTGAATATGCATCGCATATTCCTCAACCTCAATTTCATGACGCGCCTCAATCTCAATTTTATTCATGATACCAAGCCCTTCATATAGTGCAATCGTCTTTTTAGAAACTTGCTCTTTTAAAGCCAAGGGAGTTGTTTTGTTATTACTCAAACCTCGCTTACCAGCTTCAATTTCCCAGGCCTCTCCATAGCCATCACCCTCAAAACGAATGCGCTTTGAATCTTTAATGTATTCTCTCAACACATTAAAAATAGCATCGTCTTTCTTCATTTTTTTACCCTTAATAAGGCCATCAACTTGAGTTTTAAATTCCATTAACTGCTTTGCAACAATAGCATTTAAAACAGTCATTGGCTTTGCACAGTTGGCCGTAGAGCCCACCGCTCTAAACTCAAATTTGTTTCCTGTAAAAGCAAATGGTGAAGTACGGTTTCTATCTGTATTGTCTAGTAAAATTTCAGGAATCTTACCAACTACATTTAGCTTAAGCTCTGTTTTATCTTCTGGAGATAATTTTCCGTCTTTTACTTTTTCTAAAGCATCCAATACGTTTGTCAGCTGTGTTCCAATAAAAACAGAAATAATAGCTGGTGGAGCCTCATTAGCTCCTAGACGATGATCATTACCAGCCCCCGCAATGGCTGCTCTTAATAACTCCTCATACTCATTTACCGCCTTAATTGTGTTTATGAAAAAGGTTAAAAACTGTAAGTTTTTCATTGGTGTACTCCCTGGACTCAATAAATTAACCCCAGTGTTGGTAGCCAAAGACCAGTTGTTGTGCTTACCACTTCCATTTATACCAGCAAATGGTTTTTCATGGAATAATACTTTAAAGTTGTGTCTATCTGCAACCTTTGTCATCACATCCATTAAAAGAGAGTTGTGATCTACCGCAAGATTTGTTTCTTCAAAAATAGGCGCCAACTCAAATTGGTTAGGTGCCACCTCGTTATGACGAGTTTTAACCGGTATTCCTAGATACATACATTCTGTTTCCAGATCACGCATGTAATCTAAGGCGCGTTTTGGTATAGAACCAAAGTAATGATCGTCTAATTGTTGCCCTTTTGCAGAACTATGACCAAGTAAGGTTCTACCCGTAAGGTTGATATCTGGTCTTGATTTAGCTAAGGCCTTGTCGATCAAGAAATATTCTTGTTCCCAACCCAGGGTTGGATTCACCTTTGTTACTGTTTTGTCAAAATATTTTGCAACAGCTGTAGCAGCTGTGTCTATTGTTTGTAAAGCTCTTAATAAAGGTGTCTTATTGTCTAGTGCTTCTCCTGTGTAAGAAACAAAAACCGTAGGGATACAAAGAGTAGTTCCATAAATAAATGCAGGAGAAGTAGGATCCCAGGCTGTGTAACCACGAGCTTCAAAAGTATTTCTTATACCTCCGTTTGGAAAACTTGAAGCGTCTGGTTCTTGTTGTACAAGTTGTCCACCTCCAAATTTTTCTATGGCACCATCTTCAGTGGTTTCGAAAAAAGCATCATGCTTCTCTGCAGTGGTACCCGTTAAAGGTTGAAACCAGTGCGTGTAATGAGTAGCTCCTTTTGCAATAGCCCACTCTTTCATTCCTGTTGAAATGTGATCTGCTATTGCTCTATCAATTTTACTGCCATTTACAACAGCGTCTTGAACGCTTTTAAATGAATCTTTGGTCAAGAATTGGCGCATTGCCGCATTATTAAATACGTTTGCTCCAAAAATAGCAGAACGTCTCTCTGGTTCTTGCACGTCTATAACAGGACGGTTGAATGTTTCTTTGATGGCATGAAATCTTAATGTAGACATAATATGTACTCTTTTAAGTGTTTAATTTTACTGAAATTTAAATTTTGAAGCACAAAAATACATTTTTACCCCGTATACCCCCCTTTTTTTATCTAAAGTTACCAACAAAATAGATTTTTAGACATCATGCCCCCTATTTTTTTAAATATTAAACAAAAAAGACGTGTTTTTGTCATTTTTAAAACTACTAGTTGAAATAACGAGTTGCGCACACAACCAAAGTGACCAATGTACATTTTAGAGCATTATAAACACTAAAAATTGTATTTTTACAATCTTATTATATTTGCTATGAAATTACTAGGTATTACAATTGTACTTTTACTATTAGCCTTTGCTGGTATTGCTATCAAAATATGGGCTAAAAAAGATGGAGAATTTGCAGGAACTTGCGCTAGCCAGAGCCCTTTTTTAAACAAAGAAGGAGAGCCGTGTGGTTTTTGTGGCAAAACATCAGATCAGTTCGAGACCTGCAAGGAAGAAGAAAGTTAATCTCAGCTCAATAAACCAGCTCTAGGAGTTAATTTTAAACCTCCAAAAACTACACCGTGGAAATAGATAAAACAGCTATAGACATTCAAGTGGCTAATGCAAAATTAGGCAAGCAATCTGCATATAATTTTCTGCTTGACCATTTTTGGAATCAGGTGTATGGATTCCAAATCAAACGTGTTGGAAACGAATTTGAAGCAGAAGACATTACTATAGAAACCTTCGCAAAAGCATTTGATAAAATACACTCTTACAAACAAACCTATGTGTTTAGCACCTGGCTTATTACCATATCTAAAAACATACAGATTGACAAGACTAGGAAAAAAAATGCAACCCTGCACACCCAAGCAAACTTGGCAAGTGATGCGCAATTAAAAAGTGTGCCAGATGCAAACCCTACACCAGAAGATGTATTAATTACCAAGCAAAACTTAACACAACTCTTGCGAGACATCAAGCTATTAAAACCTGCCTATCAAGAGGTTATTCAGTTACGCTATTTTCAAGAAATGAGCTACAGTGAAATAGCACAAAAACTCACCGAGCCCCTAAGTAATATTAAAGTACGATTATTGCGAGCAAAAAAATTACTAGCGGAGATTATCATTAAAAACAAGAATCTTTAAATTATTTGCAGGCAGCTAGCTCTTGGCTCGCTTTAGTGTAAACAGTGCATCTAATTATTTCTGATTTTTTTAACGTATGTAGGGCTTAAAAAGACTAAACAATTAATTTTGTATCCGTATCTTTGTATTATATGAGCACAGAAACCTTAGCACCACAGCAAAGAACTCCCAAACCTAAATGGCTTCGTGTAAAGTTACCTACTGGTAAAAAATACACTGCCCTTAGATCTCTGGTAGACAAATATAACTTGCATACCATTTGCACCTCTGGAAGCTGCCCAAATATGGGAGAATGCTGGACAGAAGGAACTGCAACCTTTATGATCCTTGGTAACATTTGTACACGCTCATGTGGTTTTTGTGGGGTTAAAACAGGAAGACCAGAAGATGTAGATTGGGATGAGCCAGAAAAAGTAGCTAGATCCATAAAAATTATGAGCATAAAACATGCAGTAGTTACCTCTGTAGATCGTGACGATTTAAAAGACATGGGGTCTATCATCTGGGCAGAAACAGTAAAGGCAATTCGCCGCATGAATCCAGAAACGACTCTAGAGACATTAATACCAGATTTTCAAGGAAATACTAGAAATATAGACCGTATAATTGCTGTAAATCCAGAGGTAGTTTCTCACAATATGGAGACTGTCAAACGATTAACACGTGAGGTCCGTATCCAAGCCAAATACGAGAAAAGCTTAGAGGTTTTAAAGTACCTTAAAGACAATGGCATAAAACGCACTAAAAGCGGAATGATGCTTGGCCTTGGAGAAACACAAGAAGAAGTAATCCAAACCATGAGAGATCTGCGAGGGGTAGGGCTAGATATACTTACCATTGGGCAATACCTGCAACCTTCAAAAAAACACCTACCTGTCAAAGAATTTATTACCCCAGAACAGTTTAAAAAATACGAAGAAATTGGTCTTGAAATGGGTTTCAGACATGTGGAGAGTAGTGCTCTAGTGCGCTCTTCTTACAAGGCTCAGAAACACCTCACTTAATATTCTATGGCAGTAATTAAAGTTGGCATTAACGGCTTTGGAAGAATTGGCAGAAGGGTCTTTAGGTTGTTGTTGGACCACCCGGGTATAGAAGTAGTAGCCATCAACGACATTGCAGATGCCAAAACACTTAGCCATCTTGTAAAGTATGATAGTATCCATGGGGTTCTACAAAAACAAGTACAGAGCACCACCCATAGTATCATGGTGGATGACAAAGCATATCCTTTTTATTCACAAACAGCCATTTCAAAAATACCTTGGCAAGGGGTAGACATTGTTATTGAGGCAACCGGGAAATTTAAAACAAAATCTGTTTTACAGCAGCACATTTCTAGTGGAGCTAAAAAAGTAATTCTTTGTGTTCCTCCAGTTGATGATGAAATTAAAATGATAGTAGCTGGAGTTAACGACCAAATGTTAACACCAGAAGATTGTATTATTTCAAACGCATCCTGCACTACCAATAATGCAGCTCCTATATTGAAACTTATACACGATGCTTTTCAAGTACAACAAGCATATATAACTACAGTACACTCCTACACTACAGATCAAAGCTTGCATGACCAGCCCCATAAAGATCTTAGAAGAGCTAGAGCTGCAGGGCAATCAATAGTGCCCACAACAACAGGCGCCGCAAAGGCGCTCACTAAACTTTTTCCAGATTTAAATAACGTTATTGGCGGATGTGGCATACGTGTTCCTGTTGCCAATGGATCTTTGTGTGACATTACCTTAAATGTTAAAAAAGAGACCTCAATACAAGCAGTTAATGCCTTGTTTGAAAAAGCAGCGGCAGGACCTTTAAAAGGTATTTTACAATTCACACAGGACCCAATTGTATCTATTGATATTGTAGGAAACTACCACTCTTGTGTTCTAGATTCAGAGATGACCTCAGTGATTGGTAAAATGATAAAAATTATTGGCTGGTATGATAATGAAACTGGATATTCTTCAAGAATTATCGATTTGGTCTATAAAATGTCGAGGAAATAACTATATTTACCGATAAACTACATTTTTTAATGAATAAGGTACGTTTCTATTGCTTGCAAATAGTGGCTGTTTTTACCCTCTGCATCTCACCCTTTGGGCTACTTGCACAGGATGAAGATACAAATAATCTGCAACCAATTGTTGTAGAAATCCAAAAACAGACCATACCCTTAGATGAGGAACTTTCGGATAAAGAAAAATCTGAGAGTTTCAATGTAATTACAAACGGGCTTAGCATTGCCATTATCGCAATACTCTCTTTACTTACCCTATCACTCTACAAAAACAACAACTTAAGGGCCAAGGCAAATACCTTACTTCAAGATAAAAACACAGAGTTACAATTAGCAAAAGAAAAAGCAGAAAAAGCATCTTTAGCCAAGGCACAGTTTTTATCTACCATAACACATGAGCTGAGAACACCCCTTTATGCCGTAACAGGACTCACCCATTTATTGATGGAAGAAAATCCAAAAGAACATCAAAGAGAGCACCTAGAGTCTCTTAAGTTTTCTGGAGAGTTTCTGTTATCTCTTATTAACAATATCTTAGACCTTAACAAACTTGAAGCAAATAAAGTAGAAATTGAAAAAATATCATTTCATCTTAAAAAAAGAATTAATGATGTGCTTATTGCCCTTAAGAAATCTGCAAACGACAAAAAAACAACCTTTAGAGTTGATTATGATGATAGCATTCCTGAGAGCCTCTCTGGTGACCCAGTGAAACTATCTCAAGTACTAATCAACCTTATTGGTAACTCCGTTAAATTTACCCAAAATGGAGAAGTAGTAATTCGGGTTAGAAAAATTGATCAATACAACAACAGCATAAAACTTAATTTTGAAATTCAAGACAATGGTGTAGGAATCTCCAAGAAAAAACAAAAAACAATTTTCGAAACCTTCTCTCAAGGGTCACTACAAATAAACAGAAAATTTGGGGGAACAGGCCTTGGGCTCTCTATTGTGAAAAATCTACTTGAACTAATGAACAGTAAAATTCAACTAGAAAGTAAACTTGGAGAAGGATCAAAGTTCTGGTTTAATATAGATCTTGACATTTCAGATGAAAAAGTAGTGCAACAATCCAAAGTCAATAAAAAGAAGGTTATTGACCTGCAATACCTTGTTGGCAAAAGTGTATTGGTGGTCGAGGATAACAAAATAAACCAAATGATTACCAAGAAAATTTTAGAGAAAAACAAGATGGTATGTCAAGTGGCAGATAACGGTACGGATGCTGTTGCGCTAGTAGAAGAAAATGATTTTGACATTGTGATAATGGACATACATATGCCAGGTATTAGCGGCATTGAAGCTACTCAAAAGATACGAGATTTTAATAAAGAGCTTCCTGTAATTGCACTTACGGCCGTTACTATTGATGAGAATCTAGATGAGTTTTTCAGGGTTGGATTTAATGAAATTATACCTAAACCCTTTAAGCCAGAAGAGTTTTTTGAAAAAATTCATGACACCCTCAAACTAAGTAAAAAACAAAACACTACTACCCTTTCATAAAGGCTATTGCCTCCAAAATGGTTTGTTTAAAAAACGATTCTTGTTTGTTTAAAATAATCGTTTTTATAGGTAAATAATACAGCGCATATTTCCCTAAAGACCCTTGCAGACGCATGTAATCTTTCTCTGTTGTTATAATTAATTCTTCTTGTTTTAACTCAGAGATTTCAGAAGCAGAAAAACGATGATGATCTGCATATTTTTTATGGGTAAAAGAAAAACCTTGCTCTTTTAAAAACAAAACCAATGGATCGGGATTGGCAATACCCGTTACAAGTGTGAAAGACTTATCTTTTAAATACCCTAATGGCAAATTTTCGCTAATCCCAAAAATAGTATCTGCATATCCTATTTTAGAAAAATATACTTTTTGATGAGATGCTAGATTAAGCAAAAATTTAATTTCTTGCAATCTTGCATACGATACTTTGTCTGGACATTTTGTGACCACTATTACATCTGCACGAGAGGCTCCCTTTCTAGACTCTCTTAAATTTCCTGCAGGTAAAAAATAATCTTCAAAAAACAAATCATCAAAAGCCGTTAATAAAATAGAAAAACCTGGAATTACTTTTCTGTGCTGGAATGCATCATCTAATAAAATAACATCTGCCTGGGGCAGTAATTTTTCAATACCTGTTTTTCTATCCTCACAAACCGCAACTCTTAGCGATGGAAACTTTTGCTTAAACTGCAACGGCTCGTCTCCTGTTTGAGAGGCAGACAAATTTGGCTGAACCTCCAAATAGCCCGAAGACCTACGACCATAACCTCTACTTAGCACTGCAAGGTCATGGCTGTCTTTTAAATAGCTAACCAGAAGCTCTATCATTGGAGATTTTCCAGTGCCACCAACAGATAGGTTCCCTACACATATAATTGGCTTTTTATAAGAAACACCTCTAAAGCCAAGCCACTTTTTGTTATACAAAAAGTTACGCGTAGTAACTACCCAGCCATATACAACAGCAACCGGAAACAATAATTTTCTAAAGCGGTTCATGCAACGAAAGTAGTAATATGTTTGGGAAATGCTTCTTAAAAATTAAAATTTCAGAAAAAAAAAGAGATAAATTACAACTCAGATTCTAGTATATTTACGAAATAGTATGTGATTGATGACAACCTAAAGCAAAGGATATGTTATTTTAAAAAAGACAATTATGAAAATAAAAGAAATTATTACATTACTAGATGAGTTTGCTCCACTTGCATATGCAGAGGATTTTGATAACACGGGTCTATTGGTTGGAGATCAAGAGGCCACTGTAACGGGTATACTTATAACCCTAGACACTCTAGAGGCTGTTGTAGAGGAAGCTATCGAGAAAAAATGCAACCTTATTGTTAGCTTTCATCCCATTGTATTTAAGGGCTTAAAAAAACTAACAGGAGCTACTTATGTAGAGCGTGTGGTCCAAAAAGCAATAAAAAATGACATCCATATTTTTGCAATACATACCGCTTTAGACAATAGCTTTGAAGGGGTAAATGCTCAAATATGCAATACCCTTGAATTAATACATAAAAAGATTTTAATCCCTCAGAAACAAACAATCAAAAAACTAACTACTTATGCCCCCTCAAAGGCGGTAGATGGTATTAAAAAAGCACTATTTAATGTGGGTGGCGGAACCATTGGAAACTATCAAGAGTGTAGTTTTACCTCTCAGGGCATCGCTACTTTTAAAGGCAATGAGCATAGCAATCCAGTTGTAGGCAAAAAAGGGGTCACTCAAACTACCTCAGAGCTCATGATTACCATGACCTTTCCAAAGCATTTAGAAAAAAATATACT
Organism: uncultured Flavobacteriaceae bacterium; assembly: GCA_913045325.1. Taxonomy (GTDB): domain Bacteria; phylum Bacteroidota; class Bacteroidia; order Flavobacteriales; family Flavobacteriaceae; genus Patiriisocius. The sequence goes on from CAJWPZ010000009.1 coordinate 12,841, forward strand.
TAGCACCCTGCACAACAGCCACCCTTATGAAGAGGTTGCCTATGAAATAACCACACTTGAAAACACCAACCAACACATAGGCATGGGTATGATTGCAGAGCTTGAAAACCCAATGGATGAAGATGCTTTTTTAATGTATTTAAAAGAAAAAATGAATACACAATGTATTAGACACTCAAAAAAGACAAATAAATCTATAAAAAAAGTTGCCGTGTTAGGTGGCAGTGGCAGCTTTGCAATTAGCGATGCAATTGCCCAAGGAGCAGATGTATACATAAGCTCTGATTTAAAATACCATGACTTTTACACTGCAGAAAACAAGATTCTATTGGCAGATATAGGGCACTATGAAAGCGAACAATACACAAAAGAGCTTTTACATACCTATCTTACAAAAAAAATCGCTAATTTCGCAGTCGTTTTATCGCAAATAAACACAAATCCAATTAGCTATTTTTAATGTATGGCAACAAATAAAGAAATTTCTGTTGAAGAAAAGCTACGCGCTTTGTATGATCTACAACTAATTGATTCTCGCATTGACGAAATCAAAAATGTACGAGGGGAACTTCCTCTTGAAGTGCAAGATCTTGAAGACGAGGTAGCAGGGATGAATACCCGACTTGAAAAATTAACTACAGACCTTGAGGTTATTCAAGAGAGTATCAAAGCAAAAAAGCTTGGTATTGAAACCTCAAAGGAGCTTATCAAGAAATACACAGCACAACAAGATAAGGTTCGTAACAACCGTGAGTACAATGCTTTGAGCAAAGAGGTAGAATTTCAAGAATTAGAAATTCAATTAGCCGAAAAGCACATCAAAGAATTTAAGGTTCAAATCGAGCAGAAAAAAGAAGTAGTTGAGCAAACCAAAGAACGTGTTGGAGCAAGAGAAGAGCACCTTAAGCACAAACAAGGTGAACTTGATGAGATTTTATCTGAGACTGAGAAAGAAGAAACTTCTTTACTCAAAGAATCTGAAAAATTTGAAAAGAAAATCGAAGACCGTCTAGTTATAGCATACAAGCGTATCCGTACCAATGTAAAAAATGGTTTGGCAGTTGTAGCAATAGAAAGAGGTGCCTCTGGTGGATCTTTCTTTACCATTCCTCCACAAGTGCAAATGGAGATTGCTTCGCGTAAAAAAATTATTACTGATGAGCACAGTGGCCGTATCTTGATTGATCAAGAACTAGCTACTCAAGAAAAAGAAAAAATGCAAAAAGTATTTTCTAAAATGAAGTAATAAATTTTAGCATAACAATAACAAAGCCTTCACTCATAGTGAAGGCTTTTTTTATTACTTTAGTTTTAGGATTATAAAACACTAAACCATGAAAAGAAATCTCTTGTTTTTTATTACAGCTATCTTAATGATATCTCAGGCATCATGTCAATCTAAAGACAATACAACAAACCAGCAAAGGGCATTAAAAACCCAGCAAACAATAACACCTACACAGGTTGCACCTATAGATGGTTTGGACCGCGCTTATTTTGCTAGTGGTTGTTTTTGGTGTGTAGAGGCTGTTTATGAGAGTTTGAAAGGAGTAAAAGAGAGCGTCTCTGGCTACAGTGGTGGGCATACTCAAAACCCAACGTACGCCTCCAGCAATACAGGAAGAACTGGTCATGCAGAAGCCGTAGAAATTAGCTACAACGCTCAAGAGATACAATTTTCAGATTTGGTAGATGTATATTTTGGATCTCAAAACATTGGGCAAGTAAATGGGCAAGGCCCAGATAGAGGCTCACAGTACCGCTCTATCATATTTTATCAAAACCAAATTCAAAAAAATATTATAGACGCTAAAATTAAAGAGCTAGAACAAACCCTAGGCAAGGGCTATGTAGCCGCCGAGGTACTCCCTTTTGAAAAGTTTTGGGAAGGTGAGTCTTACCACCAAAACTATGAAAGGCTAAACCCTAGCAACCCATACATACAAAATGTGTCTATCCCTAGGTTGAGAAAATTTCAAAAAAAGTTTCCAGATTTATTAAAAACAAAAGGCTATTAATTTTGCTCAGCGATCAGAAAATAAGTTAATATACAGGTAGTTTAAAACCTAAGGGGCTTATTTTCTCTTAAATCTTCCTCCAACGCGGCAGTAATCAAATACTTTCTATATTTTTACTAAAACCAAACAACCTAGCATTAGGTGTTATTATAAAATTATAAATCCCTGGTATTTAAACCAAACAGGTACTATAATCTATTAGCTAATTATGATATTTAAAAATTCAAGAGCTTTTGCCCAACAGTGTGATGATCAAGACCCCCTTTCAAGTTTCAGAAAAGAGTTTTTACTCCCCTCAGATACTCAAGGAAATGAATTAATCTATCTCTGCGGAAACTCTCTAGGATTACAGCCCCTTAAAACAAAAGACTATATACACCAAGAGCTTGATGACTGGGCCAAACACGGTGTAGAAGGACATACAGAAGCCAAAAACCCATGGCTACCCTATCATGAGTTTTTAGCTCAAAATATGGCAGCTATTGTAGGAGCCAAACCAAGTGAGGTGGTCATCATGAATACCTTGACAACCAATTTGCATTTAATGATGGTAAGTTTCTATCAACCTACCGCAAAAAAGTATAAAATTGTAGTAGAGAGTGATGCCTTTCCTAGTGATAAATATGCCATGGAAAGTCAATTAAAATTTCATGGGTTTGACCCCACGCAAGGACTTATTTTATGGAAACCTAGAGAAGGTGAAGATTTGTGCCGCTTTGAAGACCTTGAGCAAATTTTAGAAACACAAGCAGATGAGATAGCCCTACTGATGATAGGGAGCACCAATTATTACTCTGGCCAGCATTTCCCTTTAAAGAAAATTACAGCCCTTGGGCACAAGCATAATTGCATGGTTGGCTTTGATTTAGCACATGGGGTGGGTAACATACAACCAAATTTACATGAGATAGGGGCAGATTTTGCCGTTTGGTGTACCTATAAATATTTAAACAGTGGCCCTGGATCTTTAGGAGGCTGTTTTGTTCATGAGCGTCATCAGGACAACAAAAAACTCAATCGCTTTGCTGGATGGTGGGGACACAATAAAGAAACCCGCTTTAATATGCGCCATGAATTTGATGCAATCCCCGGAGCAGAGGGATGGCAACTTAGCAACCCTCCTATTTTGTCAATGGCAGCCATACGTGCATCTCTAGACACTTTCAAAGATGCAGGTTTTGATAACCTTAGAGCAAAAAGCGAGAAATTAACTGGATATCTTGAATTCTTACTAGATGAAATAGACACCGATGATATTAACATCATTACTCCAAGAAATAAAGAAGAAAGAGGCTGCCAGCTGAGCATACAGGTTAAAAATGCAGACAAAACTCTGCATAGCAAATTAACCCAAGCAGGTGTTATTAGCGATTGGAGAGAACCAAATGTTATTCGAGTTGCTCCGGCGCCTTTGTACAACAGTTATAAAGATGTATTTGAATTTGTATCACGATTAAAAAGTATATTATAACATGGAAAACAGTAATCAAAAATTACTAATTATTGGAGCAGGATTATGTGGTAGCTTATTGGCGCTGCGTATGGCGCAAAGAGGGTATGAAGTACAACTGGTAGAAAAGCGCCCAGATCTTCGTGATGTTACTCAAGATGCAGGACGTTCTATCAACTTGTCTCTTAGTGATCGTGGCCTAAAAGCATTACGCCTGGCGGGTGTTGAAAAGCAGGCTTTAGAATTATGTATCCCTATGTATGGCCGTATGATTCATGATAGTAAAGGCAACTCTTTTATGAGTAATTACAGTGGTAGAGATGGAGAATATATAAACTCTATCTCACGTCCAGGATTAAACATGTTACTACTAGACAAGGCACAGGCAATGCCAAATGTTGAACTAATTTTCAATAAAGGATGTACAGCTGTAGACCTTGAACAAGGGACTGCTACTTTTACAGATTACAACACCAAACAAGAAAGCACCTTTAAGGGAGATCTTGTTTTAGCCACAGATGGTGCAGGCTCTGTAGTTCGTAGGGCTATGTTTAATAAACGAGAACTCTTGTTTAGTTTCTCTCAACAATGGCTCACTCATGGGTATAAAGAAATCACCATCCCAGCTACCAAAGATGGCGGCTATAGAACCGAGAAAGGAGCACTACATATTTGGCCTCGTGGAGAAGATATGCTCATTGCCTTGCCTAATCTAGATGGTAGTTTCACTGTAACGTTGTTTGCGCCTTATGCAAATACAAAATATTGTTTTGATAATTTAACAACTCCAGAAATGGTCCAGGAATATTTTACCCAAGAATATCCTGACGCCATTGCACTGATGCCAAATCTGGTTGCAGAGTTTTTTGACAACCCAACAGGACCTTTGGGCACCATACGTTGTTCTCCTTGGCACTGTTATGAAAAAGTGGTCTTACTTGGAGATGCAGCACATGCAATTGTACCATTTTATGGGCAAGGTATGAATGCAAGTTTTGAAGATGTTTTTGTGTTTGACGAGATACTAAACAAACATCAGGGAAATTGGAAAACAGTCTTAACGGAGTATGAAAAAACACGTAGAAAAGACACCGATGCCATTGCAAATTTGGCCCTAGACAATTTTCATGAAATGAAAGAGCACACAGCAAGCCCATTGTTTCAAGAAAAACGTAAATTAGAAATGGCATTTGAAGGACAATTTCCAAAACAGTATTCTAGTAAATATTCTTTAGTTACTTTTAATGAAGATATTTCATACCACCAAGCAATGACAAGAGGAAGAGCACAGGACAAAACAATCTTAAAACTATTATCTGGGGGCTTACTCCCTGATAGCATGCAAACAAAAGAGAAATTAAAATTAGTACAACAACAAACAAACGCACTGCTTCAAGAAAGTGAAGGAGCGGGAAAATTATAATACATTATGGGAAAATTAGTAGCAGGAAAAGCAACACCCAGAGGTGCATATCCTCATATAAAAAGAGCAGGTGATTTTTTATTTGTGAGCGGAACCAGTTCTCGCTTGCCAGACAACACCATTGCAGGAGCCGATAAAATAGATGACATGGGTACAATTTTTTTGGATATAAAACAGCAAACCAGAGCTGTTTTAAATAATATAAAAGATGTACTTGCCTCAGAAAATGCCACGATGGAGGATGTTGTTGATGTTGGTAGTTTTTTGGTAAACATGAATGATTTTGGAGGCTATAACCAGGTGTATGGAGAGTTTTTTAGCAAAGAAACTGGCCCTGCAAGAACAACGGTTGCCGTCCACCAATTACCCCACCCACATCTTGTTATAGAAATTAAAGTAACAGCTTACAAACCCTTATAAAAATTAATATTTACCATAAACCAAGACAGTAAAATTATATTAAATAATACCTCGCAATCTATGCACTATTTAAAAAATTACATAAACGGCATCAACTGTGACGCCCTCTCTGGTAAGTGGATAGATAATTACAATCCTAGTGATGGCAGTGTATATGCTCAAATCCCAGACTCAAGCAAACAAGATGTAGCCAATGCCTACACAGCCGCACAAGCTGCTTTCCCTGAGTGGTCTACAACTACCGTAGATACTAGAAGTAAAATAATGCTAAAAATAGCAGACCTGATTCAGGAAAATCTAGCTGTACTAGCTCAGGCAGAAGCAAAAGACAACGGCAAACCTCTAAGTCTAGCCACTGCCGTGGATATTCCTAGGGCAAGTGCAAATTTTAGGTTTTTTGGAAATGGGATAACTCAATTTGCAAGCCAGGCCCATCAAAGTGTTGGATTAAATACAATGAACTACACTCTAAGACAACCCATAGGTGTTGTAGGCTGTATTTCTCCTTGGAATCTACCATTGTATTTATTTACATGGAAAATAGCTCCTGCCCTAGCCGCAGGAAATTGTGTGGTTGCTAAACCAAGTGAGGTAACACCTATGACCGCTTATTTACTAGGGGATATATGCACCCAGGCGGGTCTTCCTCCAGGAGTATTAAATATTGTTCATGGAACAGGTCCAACCACAGGGCAGGCCATTGTAGAACACCCAAATATTAAAGCAATATCATTTACAGGTGGTACACAAACTGGAGCACACATCGCAAGAACTGCAGCTCCTATGTTTAAAAAACTTTCCTTAGAGCTTGGCGGAAAAAACCCAAACCTGATCTTTGCAGATTGCGATTATCAAAAAATGCTGTCTGTAACCGTAAAATCTTCTTTTGCCAATCAAGGGCAAATTTGTTTGTGTGGCAGCAGAATATATGTGGAAGAAACTATTTTCGAAGTATTTAAAAAAGATTTCATTGCTAAAGTTGCTGCATTAAAAGTGGGCAATCCCTTTGACACAGACACCAATATTGGGGCGCTAGTGTCTAAATCTCATATGGAGAAAGTACAAGAGTATATTGAGATAGCCAAACAAGAAAATGGCACTATTTTATATGGAGGTGAGCCTGTAGAGGTTACAGGTAGTGAAAAGGGATATTACCTGCAACCAACTATAATTGAAATACAAGACAACCAATGCCGTGTAAACCAAGAAGAAATTTTTGGCCCAGTGGTTACCCTTATGTCCTTTAAAACAGAGACAGAAGCCCTAAGGCTTGCAAATGATGTAAAATATGGCCTATCTGCAACCCTATGGACAAGTAATATTGACAGAACTATGCGCCTTTCTAATGATATACAAGCAGGGATTGTTTGGGTTAATACTTGGCTCAATAGAGATTTACGCACCCCATTTGGTGGGGTTAAACAAAGTGGCGTAGGAAGAGAAGGTGGTTTTGAGGCCCTAAATTTCTTTACAGAAGCAAAAAATGTTTGTATTTCTTATCAAGGAAATATATAACTAAACACATAACACCAGAGATACCATAAAGACTATGAATTTAGATTTAAAAAATAAAAATGCCATGATCTGTGGAGCCACAGCAGGCATAGGAAAAGCCACTGCCATACAATTGGCAGCTATGGGAGCAAGCATTACTATAGTAGCTAGAAATGAAAACAAGTTAAAAGCAACAGTAGCACTACTGCCTACCCAAGACAATCAAACACATACCTACTTGGTAGCAGATTTTACAAATCCAGCACAATTAAAAGACCAAGTAACGGCGGCGGCCTTAAAAACAAACTACCATATTTTATTAAACAATACGGGGGGTCCAAAAGGAGGGCCTATTTTTAGCGCAGATACCTCGGAGTTTATAAGTGCGTTCTCCATGCACCTAGAATGTAATCAAATCTTAGTACAAGCATTAGTTCCTGCCATGAAACAAGATGGCTATGGACGTATTATAAATGTAATATCTACCTCTGTTAAACAGCCCATTGACGGCCTTGGAGTAAGCAACACGATTCGTGGAGCTGTAGCTAGTTGGAGTAAAACAATGGCTAATGAACTTGGGCAATACGGTATTACAGTTAACAACGTTTTGCCAGGGTTTACCGCCACAGAAAGATTGGATAGTATTATTAGTAATGCCGCCAAGCGTTTTGACGGGTCTCAGGAAAAAGCTACTGCTTTTATGAAAAGTATTGTGCCTGCCAAACGTTTTGCAAAACCGCAAGAGGTTGCAGATGCAATTGCTTTTTTAGCGAGCCCTGCTGCTGGTTATATTAATGGTATTAATTTACCTGTTGATGGTGGGAGAACAAAAAGTTTGTAACTTTAACCTATCAAAATAATTTCTCACACACCAGATCATGAGCAAAAGAAAACTACGCATTAACGGTCATTCTCATTTACTTCCATATCCAGAGGACATCCCTCAGTTTATGAAAGATAAAGGTATATTTTGGGTCGATAAAGATCGAAAATTTATGCTACAGAAAGACTGGAGCCGCCCAGTGACTGATTCTAGTTTTTTCTTAGACGAAAAACTAGCATGGATGGAGCACAATAATATTGACCATGCAGTGGTACTTAATCTTTCTCAGCTCTACGGAAATGGCCTACGTGTAGAGGAAATGAAACAAGCACTGCGTTTTCAGAATGATTTTAATGCTAAGGTACAGCGAGACCATCCATCAAAATTCACCACTGGATTTGTGGTACACCCAGGTTTTGTAAGAGGAGCTTGTTGGGAGATAGAACGCTGTGTAGAAGAATTAGGCATGCAGCTATTATGCCTACCTACACACTATATGGATACCATTGGTACTTGGCGATGTATTTTTGATGAAGAAAACGAGCCTATATTTGAACTTGCCAATAAATACAAATTAGCCATTGAAATACATCCTTATGATGGAGAGAAGTTTATCAAACTAGAAAACACCTCTTGGCGTTTTCATTTAATATGGATGCTTGCACAATGTGCAGATGCCTATCACTTTTTAACCCTCAATGGGTATGCAGATAAATTTCCAAACATGCGTACTTGCTTTGCTCATGGCGGGCAATTGGCACAAATGAATTTAGGAAGGCGCATTCAAGGTTTTGATGGCAGACCAGATTTATTTGAAGGGAAAGAACACCCTAGAAAATCTGTAGGACATAAAAATATTTTCTTTGACACCTTGGTACATGATACCGGAGGTCTTGAGTTACTCATTAGAAATCAAGGGTCAGACCAAGTGGTTATGGGACTTGATGACCCCTACCCCTTGGGTGAGATGGAAAGTGAGCAACAATCCTCATACCCTGGAAAAATACTAGACCTAGCCATGGAAAGAAAGATCCTTAGCCCTACACAGTGTGATGCTATCTGGGAAGACAATGTGATACAATGGCTCTGTGGAGACAACCCAAAGGTGAAACAAAAATTAGTAAATAGAATCTTAGGTAACTCCTAACAAAAAATACTGAGTGCATTTCCTACCAGAAAATATTGATCAGTACGCTGTAGACCATTCTGGGGATGAGCCAGAATTACTGCAACAGCTCACCCGTGAAACTTGGCAAAAAGTATTGGCTCCCAGAATGAGTAGCGGGCATTACCAGGGGCGAGTATTAAGCATGATTTCTAAATTAGTACAGCCAAAAAATATTCTAGAAATTGGAACCTTTACAGGGTATGCTGCGCTGTGCCTTGCCGAAGGTATGCAAGTAAATGGCACCCTTGACACCATAGATATTAATGAAGAGTTGTATGACATACAACGCACTTATTTTGACGCATCAGGCTATGGCACCCAAATTAAGCAGCACACCGGAAATGCCCTAGATATTATCCCTACACTGGCAAAAAAGTTTGATTTGGTCTTTATTGATGCAGACAAGAGTAATTATGTAACCTATCTAGATCTTTTACTGCCAAAGCTTAATTCTGGGGCAGTTATTTTAAGTGACAACGTACTATGGAGTGGCAAAGTTGTAGAAAAAGTAAACCCAAAAGACATAGATACAAAAGCACTATTGCAGTATAACAAAATACTCAAAGAGCACCCAAAACTAGAAACAGTATTGCTTCCCATTAGAGATGGCCTTACCATCTCTAGAGTAAAATAACCTTAGTTTACATACTCGATAATTGCTTGCTATACTTTTTTGGAAAGATATGCCGCTCCACCATGTCCTAAAATAGCTATAAGACTTCCAACCAGGGCCCCTACTATTATATCACTTGGATAATGAACTCCTATATAGATTCTGCTACCAGCAAAGAGTAAGGGCCATATAAAGGCCAAATATACCCATGGATTTAACTTTCTGATGCAAAGCACTAAAAAAACAACGATACAAAAACTAGAGGAAGCATGCCCAGAAAAGAAACTATAGCTTGTTGGATTTTTTAAAACACGAATAACACTAGAGAGGCTCTCTATATTATTTGGTCTAATTCGCGCCGCATATGTTTTTGTAAAATCTGTAATGGCTAGGGTAATTAAAAAGGTGATAATACCACCTAGCAAGAGAACAAGTCCCTTTTTACCTTTATAATAATACAGTAATACACCAATAAAAAAGAGAAAAAGTGGTGTCCAGCTTTCTATTTGAGTGACAAATATCCAAAAAGCATCATAGGGCTCGTTGCCAAGATTATTGAGCCAAACAAGAAGATCTTGATCCCAATATCTTAAAGAGTGAAGCATTAGAGGTTGCGTTTGATGGAACCTCCAAAGTCTTCAACATCATCTTTTATTTGTTTTATATTTTTGGATACATTTTTACTGATATCCTTGGTGATATCTAGATTAACACCCTGTTTGTCTGCACTTTTGCTGATTTCAGATTTAATATCATTGGTGGCATCTTTTACTTGACGAAGCCCTTTACCTAGGCCACGGGCAATTTCAGGAATTTTATCTGCTCCAAAAACAAGCAGAATAACAACCAAAATAAATCCTATTTCTACACCGCTAATGAATAATAAATGAAGCTGTATCATACCACAAATATAGGGAGATTTGAGAATTTTAAATTGAGAATTTCAAATTAAATCCAAAGATAACTAGAAGTTTACTCTCCATGAGTATTATAACACAAAACCCGCTACATGTTTTGTAGCGGGTTTATATTGGCATTTTAAAAATTTAGAGCAGCTTAGTTTTTAACTTTATCTTTAAAGCTTTTAAATTCTCCAAGTTTTTTACGCTTAGGCCAAGCGTTATTATCTGTATCTATATCTGCAGTCTCTTCGTCTGGATCTACCATTATTTTAGTAATCTCCATTTCAGAAGCTATTACTTTGCGAACCTCTTTATCATTCTTTCTCCAGATTTGAGCTGGAAAGGTTTCACGTTTTGTACTTCCATCACTGTAAGTATACTCAACGATGATTGGCATAGGAATTCCTCCTGGCTTTTCAAAGGTTACATCATAGAAAAAACTAGGATTCTTCAACTTTGCTCTATCCTCTGGAGAGATGTTATCCATAATGTAGCTTTGCAGTGTTGTAACATCATTAAGCGTTTGAGTTTTCATAGATTCTTCAAAGTCTTCTGCGCCCTCTTCTACAAGATATACAAGTGGCGGAAGATCACTTTCTTTCATACCACGAGCCTTAATCATTTCTCGTACTTGTTTGTTCATTTTTGAAGTTACATAGTATTTCTTTACGTCTTTTACACCAATATCTGTGTAGTCTGTGCTATAAAACCATGCTCTCCAAAACCAATCCAAATCTACGGCAGAGGCATCTTCCATGGTGCGGAAGAAATCTTCTGGGGTTGGGTGTTTAAACATCCAACGCTGTGAGTAGGTTCTAAACGCATGATCAAACAATTCACGACCCATGATAGTTTCACGAAGTATGTTAAGACCTGTTGCAGGCTTAGAATATGCGTTAGCTCCAAAGTTATAGGTGTTGAGTCCTTTTGTCATAATAGGGGCAATAAAGTCTTGATCCCCTCCCATGTAATTCACTATTTTTTTGGCAGGTCCACGACGTGATGGATATGCTTTATTAGGAGCTATAGCATCTGGATACCATTCTCCAAAATCTTGTTCAGCAACATATTGTACAAAGGTATTTAGACCTTCGTCCATCCAAGTCCATTGGCGCTCATCACTATTTACAATCATCGGGAAATAATTATGACCAACTTCATGAATAATAACACTCATCATACCGTATTTAACTCTTTCACTGTATTGACCTTCAGCATCTGGACGGCCGTAATTCCAGCATATCATTGGATATTCCATTCCCTGTCCTTTTGCATGTACAGAAATCGCCTTGTGGTAAGGGTAGTCAAAAGACATTCTAGAGTAAGACTTTAACGTACTGGCTACTACTATGGTGGAGTAGTCTTCCCATAATGGATTTCCTTCTGGTGGATATAATGAGACAGCCATTACATCTTTTTCTCCAATTTTAACTGCCATCATATCCCAGATGTAACGTCTTGAGGTTGCAAAACCATAATCACGTACATTCTCTGCCTTATACTTCCAAGTTTTGGTTGCTTTTACATTTGTTTTAGAAGCAGCCTCTGCCTCCTCTTGTGTTACAATAATAACAGGAGTCTCATAAGATTGTTTTGCCCTGTTGTAACGGTTCATCATTGTTTTAGAAAACACCTCTTTTCTATTGGTAAGAACACCTGTGGCGTCCATGGTGTGATCTGCAGGAACCGTAATACTTACATCATAATCTCCAAAAGGTAATGCAAATTCATCACGACCCCAGAACTGGCTATTTTGCCATCCTTCTACATCACTATACACTGCCATACGAGGAAAAAACTGAGCTATCACATATCCTTTATTTCCATCATCAAATACCTCATACCCACTACGAGCTCTATCTATGGTATGGTTTACAATATTGTACCACCACTTAATATCAAAAGAATAGGTGTCTCCTGGAGACATCACCTTAGGCATATCGATACGCATCATGGTTCGGTTGATGGTGTATGAAAGGTTGTTCCCTTTACGGTCTTTTACGTACTCAATTTTAAACCCTCCATCAAAGGCTTCTCCCATATAACTGTTCACAAAAGAACTAGCCTGTTGAGCAGGAGCTGCTCCATTTGCCTCAATTAAAGAAGTTTTTGAATCTGAAGCGCGAACATTTTGGTCTAGCTGTACCCACAGATACTCTAAAACATCTGGAGAATTATTGGTGTAGGTAATTGTTTCTGTTCCATACAATACAGAAGTATCATCATTTAAGACAATATCCATTTTGTAATCTGCTTGCTGCTGGTAATATGCAGGCCCTGGAGCTCCAGAGGCAGATCTGTACTGGTTTGGTGAAGAGAACTCTTGATACAATTGTTTGAAGCGGTTGTTGTTTAGGTGTCCTGCTTTACGCTCCTGTTGGGTTGGTTCTGTATCTTGTGCAGTAGCAAAACCGGCAGAAGACATTATTAAAATAAAGGATAAAAATTTAAGTAATTTCATGGTTGCGTTTGGTTAAATAAAGTGTTCAAAAATAGCCTAATCTATGGCGTATACTGCGTGTTATTAAAAATTTAACAATCCTTTAGGATTTTCTTTGTCTAAGACAAGACTGCGTCTCGCATCAGGAGTTTTAATATGTATGATGTTTTGCTGATCTTCAAAGGTGTCAAACAAGATTTTATTTTCAATTTCTATACGCTCAAAAGAAGAAATATTTGGTATTTCTAAATACAATTTCACTCGATCTACATCATATTGCAGGCCAATATAGTTGTAGTCTTGTTTTGCACCATTGACAAAAACCACAAACTTTTTAAAAACATAGTCTTTTAATAATAAAACATCTGCCTGGGTTTGCTTTTTGGAGTCTAGATGAACCTCCCTTAAGTTTCTCTCAGACAATGCTTGCTGTATATCGTCTGTGAAAATTTCTGTAATTATTTGTAGGGATTGCTCTTGTGGCACATATTCTATTTTTGTAGTGCTTGCATAAAATTTATGAATAGCAGCTCCCATAACTACTGGCAAAACAAGCGCTAAAATAAAAATGGTAAAAAATCTCATGAAAAATATAGTTGTATAAATTGCAAAGTGCTTAATCTAAAGCAATAGTATTGTTTTTTGTTTCTTTATGCGTCAAAGATGATAAAAATGTTAGTTTTCTTTCTCTAAAAGGCTTAACTGATACACATAGTCTGGAAATTTCTCCTTAAAGATGGTGAGCACACCGTTGTAGTTTTTGATTTTAAAATCTTTTTCGATAGCTGAGGTTTCTATACAAAGCATTATAAAATCATAGGTTCTATTTTCTGGAACCCCATAGGCGTCAAGAAAAAAAGAGGCGGTGTAATAGGTTAATATTTCTGTAGCAATGTAATCCTCAGAGCGCCATTTACGCATCTTTTTTAGTGCCTTATAATACCCTGTGATATGTTTATACAATGCTTCTACATCTACAAATAATGGCGTGATAACTTGACCCACCAAATCAGGAATCTTTTCCTGCGGCTTTCCTTTAAACCCCGGAATACCTACGTCATCAAAATTAAAGTTTTTATTAGTGTTTATAGCACCAACATCTTTTAACAAATCTCCAGAGAGCGTATTTCCTAAAAACACTTCGTCCAGTTCATTTAATAAAATAATAAGAGAAACTGTAAGGTGTTTTTGAGCATACATTTTATCTGTAACCACTACCTTTTTTGAAAAATACTTTATTCCAGAAAAAACCAATGTGTCGTATCGCTTGGCTTGTATGGTAAACTTCCCTTCCTGATCTGTTATGGCATTATATCTTGAAGTTGTATTAAGCACATGAATATTCTCCACCTCATCAGGGTTTATGACTCTCCCCTCCAACCAAATAATTTGCGCTGTAGAAGAAGTGAAAAAACACAAAAAAAGTACGCTAAAAAAGCTTGCTTTACGGTTCATTTTTATTTTTATCCTATTTTTCAGAATTCAAATATATAATTTAATAAGAATAGAGTTGAACAAACAAGCCATAAAATATAATAACACATTGTGTACCTTTATGGTCTAACTCACTACCAATGAAAAAACTAATTATTGCGAGCACCTCAACCCTATATAAAGGAACCTATCTAGGGTATTTGCAGCAAGAGCTTGAAGTGCTTTTTAGAGATGTGGAAGAGGTTTTATTTATACCCTATGCAAGACCTGGAGGTATTAGCCATGAAAATTACACCAAAATGGCAGCAAAAGCATTTAATAAAATTGGTAAAAATTTGCGCGGCATACACACCTTTGAAAATCCTATACAGGCTATAAAACAAGCCCAAGGAATCTTCACTGGTGGCGGAAATACGTTTTTATTAGTCCAGCAATTACATGACAATAAACTACTTAGCCCCATCACAAATGCAATTATTAACGGTACTCCGTATCTTGGTACAAGTGCTGGTAGTAATATTTGCGGTATCACCATGCAAAACACCAATGACATGCCTATTGTATACCCGTCTTCTTTTAACACCTTGGGGGTCATTCCTTTTAATATTAATGCCCATTACACAGACCCAGACCCAAAAACAACGCATATGGGAGAGTCTAGGGCAACAAGAATAAAAGAATACCACACCCAAAACAACACCCCTGTAGTGGGCTTACCAGAGGGTAGTTGGCTTGAGGTTATTGGAGATAGCATAACTTTAAAAGGAAACCATAGTGCGCGTATTTTTGAAAAAGGGAAAGATTCTTACCTGCTTGAAACAGCATCTATTTTAAGGCTCTAGTATAGTTGTTTTATAAAGAAATAGTATATTAAAAAACAAAGCAAGATTAAGACAGCACATACATGAAACGGAAAGACTTTTTACATCTCACAGGAATTTGCAGCCTAGGGCTTTTAACACTACCTCACATTGCCCTTGGCGCCGTGCAAGACAGGTTCACTAAAGCCCAACTTATCGGGAAAGGAAATCCTGATATTACTGGAAATTCTTACACCCAAAAAATGCACAAGCAAACCAAAGTTGCATTTTTAGAGATGAAATCTGCAGCGGCAAAGGATAACATTAGCATAGAGGTTGTCTCTGCCTATAGAAGCTTTGAGCGTCAAAAAGAAATATTTGAAGGCAAATACAAACGCTTCACCAGGCAAGGGTTGTCTGCAACACAGGCACTTTCAAAAATTATTGAGTACTCAACCATTCCAGGAACATCAAGACATCACTGGGGTACAGATATTGATATTATTCAGGCAAATACAGGTAAAAGACCCTCAAGTGTGTTGCAAGAAAAACACTTTTATGGTGTAGGCCCGTTTTGTGAGATGAAAGTTTGGCTTACCCAAAATGCAAACAGCTTTGGGTTTTATGAGGTGTATACAAAAGATGTTCAAAGAAAAGGCTTTTCTCATGAGCCTTGGCACTTTAGCTATAGACCTGTATCAAGACCAATGCTCAGGGCTTATAAAAAGCTTGATATAAAGAGCATCTTACAGCAAGAAAAAATAAAGGGTAGCGAGCACTTTAGTGACAGCTTTATTGCCAAGTATATAAAAGAACATATTTTGGATATTAATCCTGAACTGCTTTAAATTGTCAAGAAAACAGCCCTAAAAAATGGCTGTGGTTTTAAATTTATTGAAACCTCTAGCGGTTTTATAATCGTTAATTACTCCCTATCTTTACACTATGATTAAAAAAGTTATATTACTTATCCTAGATGGATGGGGTAACACACAAGATCCTAGCATCTCTGCCCCTGCAAAGGCAGAAACCCCTTTTATGGATGCTGCAATAAAAAAATATCCCCACGCAAATCTGTTAACCCACGGGGCACATGTTGGCCTCCCAGATGGACAAATGGGAAATAGCGAGGTAGGACACATGAATCTGGGCGCTGGTAGAATTGTATACCAAGATTTAGCAAAAATAAATCTGGCGATTACCAATGATACCCTTAAGGATGAAAAAGTGTTACAAAAAGCCTTTACCTATGCCAAGACCAACAATAAAAATATTCATTTACTTGGGCTTGTCTCAGATGGTGGGGTACATTCTCACCTGGATCACATAAAAGGAATTTTAAAGGCCGCTAGTGATCAAGATTTAGAAAACGTTTTTGTGCATGCCTTTACAGATGGGCGCGATGTAGATCCAAAATCTGGCATACAACACATAGAGCAGCTACAGGCCTATATGCAAAAAACAACCGGAAGTATTGCAAGTGTAATTGGGCGGTACTTTGCCATGGATAGAGATACCCGTTGGGAGCGTGTTAAAAAAGCCTATGATTTGTTGTGCAGGGCACAAGGCACGACAACCACCAATATCTCAAAGAGCATGGAAAAAAGCTACCAAGAAGGAGTTACAGATGAGTTTATGGAGCCTCTTGTAGTAACAA
This sequence comes from uncultured Flavobacteriaceae bacterium, assembly GCA_913045325.1. Lineage (GTDB taxonomy): Bacteria > Bacteroidota > Bacteroidia > Flavobacteriales > Flavobacteriaceae > Patiriisocius. The sequence continues at coordinate 29,483 of CAJWPZ010000009.1, forward strand.
AAGACAAGGTGCCCGTTGCAACTATTAAAAAAGATGATGTTGTTATTTTCTTTAATTTTAGGACAGACCGCACAAGACAACTCACCCAGGTGTTAAGCCAGCATGATTTTGAGGACTATGGTATGAAAAAAATACCCTTGCATTTTGTAACCCTTACAAATTATGACGCTTCTTTTAAGGGAGTTGAAGTAATTTACAACAAAGAAAACATCACCCAAACCCTTGGAGAGGTTCTAGAAAAAAACAACAAAACCCAAATACGCATTGCCGAGACAGAAAAATACCCTCATGTAACCTTCTTCTTTAATGGAGGAAGAGAAGCTGCTTTTAGGGGTGAAAAAAGAATCTTATGCCCCTCACCAAAGGTTGCTACCTATGATCTGCAACCCCAAATGAGCGCTTATGAAATTACAGATAGCATACTTCCAGAAATCAAGACAGCATCTGCAGATTTTATTTGTTTAAATTTTGCTAATCCAGATATGGTGGGCCACACTGGAGATTTACAGGCAGCTATAAAAGCATGCGAGGTGGTAGATAGTTGCGCAAAAAAAATTACAGAAGCTGCACTTACTCATGGCTATACGACTATTATCATTGCAGATCACGGTAATAGTGAGACCATGTGTAATCCAGATGGATCACCAAATACGGCACACACCATAAACCCTGTACCTCTAATTGTGGTAGATCCAGATATAAAAAATGTGAAGGACGGAGTCTTAGGAGATATAGCACCTACAATACTGCATTTGATGGGCGTTACCCAGCCAGAGCAGATGACACAAAAATCATTAGTATAAAAAATCATAAAGATGAACTATTTAAACAAAAAAACAATCCTGATAGCCTTTGCCTTAATAAGCCTTGTATCATGTAAAGACCAAACACAAAATACCCAGCAAGAGGGTACTGAAAATACCCAAGAAATCTACATTAGCGATAAACTTGTAGATGACCCAGAAAATGAGGGAGAAAAAATGCTACTTGGAAAGGTAAGCCATGTAGATTTTAAAAACGATAGTTTATTTCCTTGGATGTCTGAAAATTTCAAGGCTTACAAACCAGATTCTATTACATTAATTGAGCTTAAAAAAGAACTCGAAGGTGTTTACATTAAAGCCTTTATGGGAACTTGGTGTGAGGATAGCCAGCGTGAGGTACCTCATTTTTATAAAATACTAAAGAGCATAGGCATCAATGAGGAGCGTATAGAGATGGTAGCTGTTTCTCATGATAAAGACACCCCACAGGGCTATGAAAAAGATTTAAATATTGGGTATGTGCCTACTTTTATTTTTTACAAACAAGAAAAAGAACTAGGACGTTTTGTTGAATATGCTCAAAGAGCAACACTTGAAGAAGATATACTCACTATAGTTACAAATAAACCCTACACACCAGCATACGCAGAATAATAAACTCTGGAGGCATTAAGAGCTGGGGAGAAATTTACCAAGAAATTATCGGGGGAAAAAGCCCCCAAAAAGCCAAGCAAGAAAAAAGATTGGTTTAACTTTTAACAGGTACTATGATTATTACAAAATCTAGAGAAGAAATAGAACTAATGAGAGAAGCCGCATTAGTAGTTTCAAGAACATTAGGAATGCTGGCCAAAGAGGTAAAGGTTGGAGTAACTACCAATGAGCTAAATACCATGGCAGAGGCCTACATCCGAGAGCAAGATGCTGTTCCAGGATTTTTAGGGTTGTATGACTGCCCCTCTACCCTTTTAACTAGTGTAAATGAAGCAATTGTTCATGGACTCCCTACAGACATACCCTTAAAAGAAGGTGATATTGTTAGCATAGATTGTGGAGCTATAAAGCACGGCTTTTATGGAGACCATGCCTATACCTTTGAGGTGGGTGAAGTAGCACAAGAAACAAAAAAATTACTCCAAGTAACCAAAGAATCACTTTATGTAGGTATAAAGGAATTAAAAATTGGAAACCGCGTTGGCGATGTAGGATTTGCTATCCAAAACTACTGCGAAAGCCATGGCTATGGTGTGGTGAGAGAATTGGTCGGTCACGGGCTTGGTAAAACCATGCATGAAGATCCAGAAATGCCTAATTATGGACGTAGAGGTCGTGGTAAAAAATTTATAGAAGGAATGACCGTTGCCATAGAACCTATGATTAACCTTGGTACTCGCCGTATCAAACAACTCAAAGATGGCTGGACAATTGTAACTCAGGACGGAAAACCAAGTGCTCATTTTGAGCACAATATTGCCATTGTTGATGGACAACCAGAATTGTTATCTACTTTCGATTTTGTGTATCAGGCACTAGGAATAAAAAGCAGTGAAGAAGATCCTTACAGAAAGAAATAACCTAGGGTATTTCTTTAGTAGCAGGGCTTTAATAATTTAAAATTTCAATTATTTTTTCCTTTACTTTTTCTGTAGAAGGGATCATGGTTTGCTCCAGCACACTATTAAGTGGTATGGCAGGCATATTCTCAGAGCCTATAATCATCACTGGAGCATCCAAAGACTGGAAACATTCTTCCTGAATACGACCCTGCAAAGCTCTACTAAAACTATTTTCACTTGGCTCTTCTGTGACTACCAAACACTTCCCGCATTTGTTTACAGAGCCAAAAACAGTGTCATAGTCTAGAGGGTGTAGCGTGCGCAGATCTACAATTTCTACAACATCTTGTAAGCCAAGTGAGGCCGTAGCATTTATAGCCCAATGTACTCCCATACCATAAGTAATAATAGACAAGGTTTCATCTTGTTCTTTTTTCCAGATTTCTTGAAGTACCCAAGCCTTCCCAAAAGGAAGCATATAATCTTCACTAGGCTCTACACTTGTAGCTCCTTTTGTTCCTGGCACTTTAGACCAATACAGGCCTTTATGCTCAAAAATAACCACTGGATTTGGATCGTAATAGGCTGCTTTTATAAGCCCTTTTAAATCTGCCCCATTGCTAGGATAGGCTATTTTCAATCCTCTTATATTGCTTACCACACTCTCCATAGAAGAGGAGTGATACGGCCCGCCACTACCATAAGCGCCAATAGGCACTCTGAGTATCATTGATACAGGCCATTTACCATTGGAGAGATAACAACTTCTTGATACCTCTGTAAATAATTGATTTAGCCCTGGCCACAAATAATCTGCAAATTGCACCTCAACAATGGGTTTTAGACCAACGGCGCTCATCCCCACGGTAGACCCTACGATAAAAGCTTCTTGAATGGCTGTGTTAAATACCCTATTGTCACCAAATTTCTGAGCTAAGGTGGCAGCTTCTCTAAAGACACCACCAAGCCTTGCTCCAACATCTTGACCATATAATAAACACTCTGGGTGCTTGGCCATTAGTTCTTCAATGGCAAACAATGCGCAATCTACCATCACTACTTTTTCTGCTCCTTCTGGGGTGCGCGATCCTACTTCTTGTGTTATTGGAGTTGGCGCAAAATCATGAGTATATAAATCTTCAGGGGAGGGATCTTCAGCCGCTGCAGCTCTACTTAGCGCTTGTTTTACATGTTGCTCAATATCGGTTTCTATCGTTTGTATTTCAGCCTTAGTAACACCCTGCTTTAAAAGTAATGATAGCAATTTAGGATATGGATCCTCTGATCTTGCTTGCTGCAAATCATCTCTATAAAACTCCATGCGCACTCCAGAGGTGTGATGGTTTAACAAAGGAACTTTGGCATGTATTAAAAACGGGCGTCGCTGGGTTCTGATTTTCTCAAGCACCTCTTTGATTGTAGTATAACTTTGCTCAAAATCTGTTCCGTCTATGGAGATGGCCTCTAAACCATGAAATCCTGCAGCGTACTGGGCAGCATTTTGAGCTCTAGTTTCTGCAGCATTAGCAGAAATATCCCAGCCATTATCCTGTACCAAATACAAAATAGGTAATTGTTTTAAAGCAGCCATCTGGAAGGCTTCTGCAATTTCACCCTCCGTTACACTTGCATCACCTAAAGAGCAAACTACCACAGGGGCCTCTCCCTTTAAATGAGAAGAAAGCTTTTCAGCCTCTTGGTACCTAAAACCCATTGCAACTCCAGTTGCTGGTATCGCTTGCATACCTGTAGCACTACTTTGATGAGGAATTTTAGGCTTATCATCATCTCTTAAACTAGGGTGACAATAGTAGGTTCTACCACCAGAGAAAGGATCCTCTTTTTTAGCCAACACCTGCAGCATCAACTCATAAGGAGTCATGCCTATGGATAATAGCATCGCATCATCGCGATAGTATGGAAACAAATAATCTTGAGCCTTTAACTGCATACCAAGAGCTGTTTGTATCACTTCATGACCACGAGAGGTAGCATGTACATACTTAGAAACAACTTTAAAATTATCTTCATACACCTGTGTCATTTCTTTTGCAGTGACCAGGTTTTTAAAGGCTTGTAAGATTAATTCTTTGGTAATTTTCATAAGATACTATTCAAAAAATATATTACTCAGTGTTTTTATAAAGGGCAGCAATCAAGCAGCTTGACAAAAAATCTAAAAGGAGCGGTTACTATCAAAATTTTCTAAATTATCGGCAATGCGTTTTAAAAAAGAGCCCGCTAAATGCCCGTCTACAATTCTGTGATCAAAGGAGAGAGATAGATACATCATGCTTCGTATTTCAATGGTATCACCTTGAGGTTTCTCTATTACCTCTGCGCGTTTTTTTATAATCCCTGTTGCCAAAATAGCTGCCTCTGGCTGATTAATAATAGGGGTTCCCATCAAACTACCAAAGGTTCCTACATTACTAATGGTAAAGCTGCCTCCTTTAATATCATCTGCCTTTAAATTTCCAGAACGAGACTTTAGAGCCAGCTCGTTTATAGCACCAGCAAGTGTTTTTAAATCTTTTTTATCTGCATTTTTAACCACCGGGACAATTAAATTTCCGGAGGGCAGGGCAGTTGCCATTCCAATATTTATATCCTCTTTTACAATAATATTTTTTCCGTCAAGGGATGCATTAATCATCGGGAAATCCTTGATAGCATTTGCAACCGCTTCTATAAAAAGCGGCGTAAAGGTTAGCTTCTCTCCATGGGCCTCTAGAAATAACACCTTATTTGTATTTCGCCAAGCAACCATATTAGTTAGATCTGCCTCTACATATGCAGTTACGTGAGGTGAGGTGTGTTTACTGTACACCATATGGTCTGCAATCATTTCTCGCATGCGGTCCATGGGTATAATCTTACCACTACCGGTATCAAACTTTAAATCTGGAATACTGTACCCATGATTTTTGCTTTCTGGCTGCGCAAATTTAAAAGGTCTTCCTTGTTGCAAGTAACTTGTAATATCTGTTTTGCGTAAACGCCCATTAAGACCGCTACCTTTTATACAGCCTAGCTCCTGGTAGCTAATATGATGCTTTCTAGCCATAGCATCTACAAGGGGAGAAATAAAAACGTTGTCGTTTACCTTAAAAGAGCCGTTGGTGGTTAAGGATTTTTTGGTGGTGGTTTCCCTTTTAGTCACCTCTCTCTTGGGAGTATTTTGTATAGCTGTTTTAGTGAAAGATACTCCATCAGATAATGATAATAAAGCAATGGTTTGTCCTACTTCAATTACATCATTGACGCTGGCCTTGTGAGAGATCATCACTCCAGAGCCTGGAGCTGGCACCTCGTTATCTACCTTGTCTGTGGCTATTTCAACAAGAATATCACCCTCTTGAAATGCCTCCCCTTCTTGTATCAACCAATTTAGTATGGTGCCCTGGGTAATACTTTCGCCCATTTTAGGCATATTAAATGCAGTTTCAGTCATACCTAATCATTCTTTTATATAATGTATAAAAATACAAAAAATGCATTTTAAAAAATATGTATCACCTGCCTTAAAGTTAATAATTAGTGTTTTATTCTAAAAAAAAACAAAAAACATAATATTTATTCTATTTTTATACTCAAATAACCGAATAAACAGCAAATGAAACTTGATAGTACAGACATAGCCATCTTAAAGGCACTACAAAAAGACTCTAACAGAACTGTAAAGAGTCTTGCTGAAGATTTAAAAAGGTCTACAACCCCTGTTTTTGAGCGCATAAAAAAACTTGAGCGAGAGGGGTATATAAAAGGATATTCTGCTAGGCTAAATCAAAAAAAATTAGGGCTTAAGCAAACGGTATTTGTTGCTATAACACTGCAAGGGCACACGCGCAGCTACTTAGAGAAATTTGTTAAAAAAGTAAACGATTTTCCAGAAGTTGTAGAGTGCCATAGGGTTAGTGGTACTTTTGATTACTTGCTCAAGTTAATCGTTGAAGACATAGAGGCCTACGAGACTTTTATAATCACAAAACTGACCCTTTTGCCCTATCTAGGTAATGTTCAAAGTCTTATAACACTCTCAACAGGAAAAGAAATAAACGAAATAGATTTGAGTCATTTGTCTAAAAAGCAGACTCCTTAGTTCTTCAAACAAGGCAAGTCTACAGATTTTAGTACATTTAGGTATTGAAAATTATCACACATGAAACTTTTACTTTCATATATATGTATATTTTGCGCTCCTTTTTTGTGGGCACAAGAAGATCAGATGGAGTTTTCATTATATTTCGAAAATGACAAATCACAGCTTACACAAGCGCACATTTTTATTCTTGATAGCATAAAAAAACTACACCATAAAGACAAGCTTGATGTACATATTAAAGGCTACACAAACACAGTTGGCAAAGAAGATTACAACCTAACGCTCTCTAAAGATAGAGCAGCAAATGTGACCAAAAACTTGCGTGAGTTTACCATTATTTCATCTCAAGGATATGGAGAGTTGGATAGTGATTCAAAAACCAACAGACGTGTAGATATTTTTATTCACCTAAAAAAATACCATGTAAAAGTAGCAGGAGAGATTGTATTAAAACCCACTCAAAAAGGCATTCCGCCAGAATATGCAAAAGTATTTAGAGCGGGAGACAAAATCACAATTGAAGGAATTAGGTTTTATCAAGACAGAGACATCATGCTAAATGAGAGTAAAAAAGCACTCAAAAAACTTCTTACCTTTTTACAACAATACCCAAACATGACTTTTAAGCTCCTTGGCCATATTTGCTGCGGAGACCCTGATAACCCTGGAATAGATTTTACAAATCTAAGAACAGGAAAGAAAAACTTAAGCGAGGCTAGGGCTCAATACGTTTATAATTACCTTATTAAAAAAGGGATTAGCAAAAACAGAATGAGCTATAAAGGGATGGCCTTTAGGCAACCACTAGGCAAAAGAAGCAACAATGACAGGCGCGTAGAAATAGAAATTATCTCCTTTAATGACTAAGCCTATCGTGATCTCCAGAAAAAAGGCGTAAATAAAATAAGCACTGTAAAAAGCTCCAGTCTTCCAATTAACATTAAAAACGTAGCCCATAATTTTGCCAATGCTGGCAGATCTGCATAGGTATGTACAGGGCCAAGATCTCCTAGAGCTGGACCTACGTTACCAAGAGTTGATGCTGCAGCACCAAGGGCCGTTTTAAAATCTAGCCCGAGCACAGAAAAAACAATCACACCAACAATAAAGGAAAGCATATACAATATAAAAAATCCAAGTATATTAAATACAATAGGCCTTTGTACAGCTCTTGTGTTGTAACGTACCGGTAAAATTGCATTTGGGTGCAAGGTGCGTTTAAACTCTAAAACTCCATTTTTAATCATAATTAAATGACGTACAATTTTAATACCTCCAGAGGTTGATCCAGAAGATCCACCCAAAAACATTAAACCAAATAAAGAGATCGTTAAAATAGGAGTCCAGATAGCATAATCTGCCGTTACAAAACCTGTAGTGGTAACAATGGCTAATATCTGAAATAGACCATGACGAACACTAGCTTCCAATTCTCCCCATACCATTGGGTGTACAATACTACTGGCGCCAAAATCAACCTTAAAGTAAATAACCGCTGCAAAAATAGCCGTAAGCACTACTAGTAAAAATGAGTAGGTTTTAAACTCCTCATCATGAATTATTTTTGAAAACTTGAGTTTAAATGCAAAATAACTCAATACAAAATTAGTACCTGCTAGAAACATAAAAAACATAATTATGTACTGTATAAGCGGCGTGTCATTCCAGTGTGCTATGCTAGCATTTTTAGTAGAGAAACCACCTGTACTCAGTGTGCTTAATGAATGATTAATAGCATCAAAAAAGCTCATACCCGCCAGGCTTAGCAACAAGGTCTCTGCAGCGGTATACCCCACATAGATGAGCCACAAGCGTTTTGCAGTATCTGTAATTCTTGGATGTAGCTTGTCACCAGTAGGACCAGGAGCCTCTGCAGCAAACAACTGCATACCACCAATACCAAGCAGTGGCAATATAGCAACAGCCAGAACAATGATACCCATACCACCAATCCAGTGGGTAATACTCCTCCAAAATAAAATACCCTTTGGGAGGCTTTCTACATCGTTTAAAATACTCGCTCCAGTGGTAGAATAGCCACTCATAGTCTCAAAAAAAGCATTGGTAAATGAGGGTATTGCACCTGTAAACAAATAGGGTAATGTGCCGGTCAAAGACATAATCACCCAGCCCATTGCCACAACAATATATCCATCTCTTTTGTGTAGTTCTTTTTTATGAGCACGGGTCAAAAACATAACCAAGGCTCCTGTGGCCAAAGTAATTAGTCCTGAGAGTAACATTTGATGAAGCACACCATCTTGGTAGACAGCGCTCATAATAGAGGCTATTAACATAAAAGAGCCGTTTACCACAAGTAGAAGGCCCATGATATGTGCAATGATTTTATGATTTACTTGTTTAAAAAAACTCATTACACAAAGAGTTTTTCTACTTTACCTATAGACTGTGGTTGGCAACATACAACAACACGATCACCGCTTTGGATTTTAAAATCACCCAGGGCAATTTGCCCTTCACCATCTCTTACTACACCACCAATTATGGCAGAGCGAGGAATATCAATATCGCGTATGGTCTTGTTTGCAACATTAGAAGATGGTGTTACCACAAACTCCAACAACTCTGCATTCATGTTGTTAAGCTTGGTCATAGCAACAACCTCTCCTTTGCGGATGTATCTAAAGATATTATTGGCCGCTAGAAGTTTCTTGTTAATTAAAGTATCGATACCTATTGAGTGAGACAACTGAAAATAGTCCATATTCTCTACAAGGGCAATTGTTTTTTTAACCCCTTTAGATTTTGCTACCAAGCAAGACATGATATTGGTTTCGCTATTTCCTGTCACAGATATAAAAGCATCCATGTCTTGAATATCCTCCTCTAAGAGTAGTTCTACATTTCTTCCATCACCATTTATAACTAGACAGCTAGGTATGTCATCGGCTATTTCAAAAGCCTTTTCCTTATCGTTTTCAATAAGCTTTACATTAAATTTATTTTTACATAAATCATTGGCTGTTTTATACCCAATATTACTACCTCCCAAAATCATTACATTTCTAATCTCGTGCCGCTGTTTTCCGGTAAGCTCGTAAATTTCATCAACCCCTTCTTTGGTGGTTATAAAATAAACCTGATCTCCCTCTTTAAATAGCGTATCTCCTCTTGGTATAATAGTATATTGAGTACCATAACGCTGCATGGCTATAGGCACGTATTTTAAATTTGGGAACACGCTTGCCACCTGCTTAACTGTTTTATCTACAAAACTATTGGTGCGGTTTAAATGCAGGCCAATCATTGTTAAAGCGCCTCCTTCAAACTCATAGGTGTCGTTAAAAGCACTCTGGTTTAAAAGCAACTCTATTTCATTGGCAGCTAAAGACTCTGGAGAAATTAGCTCATCAATCCCAAATTTGGTAAAACCAACCTCATCTTTACGGTCTATAAATTCTGTGTTTGATATTCTAGCAATGGTTCTCTTTGCTCCTAGTTGTTTGGCTAAAACGCAAACAGTAATATTGGTAGTCTCTGAGGAGGTTACCGCTATGACCAAATCTGTTTCAACAACATTGCTGTCTTCTAAAACTTTAATTGAAGTAGCATCTCCACGAACCACGCGGATATCTAAATGGGTGTCTGCATAAGACAAAGAATCTCTGTGGGTATCAATAAGTGTGATATCCTGAGACTCAAAAGATAATAGTTTTGCCAAATGGAACCCTACTTCACCTGCACCGGCGATAATAATTTTCATAAGAATAATTAGAAATAAAGTGCAAATGTATTGAATTTTTAAATCACAAAGGACACTACAGATAGTATCTTCTATATTGAGAATCATCCTACAAACAAACCAGGGCTTTTACAAGATGAATTATTTTAATGTGGTTTTAAAAAATGAAGAAAATGTAACAATAAAAATTGCTATTTTTGCACCCGAAATGACAACACAAAAAAAAGTAACCCCTTACAAAGATTCTACCCTCAACAAAAAAGAGCAGGTAGAACAAATGTTTGACACTATATCAAATAAGTATGACAATCTTAATAGAGTCATATCTTTAGGTACAGACTTAAAATGGCGCCGAAAAGTGCTACAAATGGCAAAAAAGCACAACCCTGATAGCATACTAGATGTAGCTACAGGTACCGGTGATTTAGCCATACAATTTGCCAAACACATTGCTGCAAAAAAAATAGTTGGTTTCGATCTCTCTGAGGGTATGTTGTCTATGGCTCGCAAAAAAGTACATCAAACTCCTTTAGAGGCAAAAGTAGACTTTATCAAAGGAGATGGGGAGGCCATGCCCTTTAAGAACAATAGCTTTGATGTGGTGACGGTATCTTTTGGGGTACGGAATTTTGAAACCCTAGAAAAAGGCCTTTCTGAAATACTGCGTGTATTAAAAAAAGGAGGACTCTTTATTATACTAGAAACCTCTGTCCCAGAAAAGTTTCCTTTCAAACAAGGATATCACATATACAGCAAGAATATTTTACCTCTAGTTGGCACCTTATTTAGTAAAGACAAGGTTGCCTATAATTATTTAAGTGAAAGCGCCTCTGTTTTTCCTCACGGAGAAGCATTAAACAATATTTTAAGAAAAACTGGGTTTATAGAGGTACAACATACACCACAAACCTTTGGTGTAGCCACCATTTATAGCGCTACAAAATAGCATGAAAAAACTAATAATACTCCTGGCCTTAGGACTACTCACTCAAAGTGTGCAAGCACAACTATTTAATAGAGAACGCTTGTCTAATTTAGAAACCTTTGATGCCAAATTTTTAACTTGGGGTTATTTTTTAGGCTTTAATAGCTATGATTTTAAAATTGAGTACAAAGATGAGTTGGGTAACACTAATACAGATGTAATTGTTGAGCCCACCACGGGCTTTAATGTGGGGCTTATTGGAGATATGCGCATTAATAAATACCTTAACCTTAGGCTAGAACCAGGACTTTATTTTACCCAAAGAAACCTAACATTTCCAAGAATTGGCGATGAAATAGACGCACTACGTGAGGTGAAATCTACCTATATACACTTGCCATTGTTACTGAAATTTAGCACCAAAAGGCTCAACAACTGGAAACCCTTTGTGGTGGGCGGGGTCTCTACTTCTTTAAACCTATCAAGTAACGAGAGAAATCCTGAAGACAATAGTCTAGGACAATTTAGAACATCGCGCATCACCAACTATTTTGAGCTTGGTTTTGGGGTAGATATCTATCTGTATTTCTTTAAATTTACGCCAACAATTAGGGGCGTATTTGCAACAAGTGATGAACTTGTTCCAGACAATAACCCATTAAGTAGATGGACTTCAAATTTAAGTTCTATTAATTCTAGAGGGGTGTTTATTAATTTTACCTTTCAGTAGTACGGGCAAATTCACTTAGCAGTATTGCTGTTGCTGTGGCAACATTCAAACTCTCTGTAGCGTGCAAGGCACCAAATTGCGGAATAGCAATTTGATGGGTAGAAAGCGCTTTTATTTCTTGAGAAACCCCATTTGCCTCATTACCCATAATAAGTATTGCATCACTAGCCAAAGTGGCATTATACACATTTTGGCCATCCATTATGGCTGTATATACTGGCAGTTTGGTTTGTTGTAAATATTGATGAATATCTAAGTAATGAATAGCAACTCTAGCTATAGAACCCATAGTAGCTTGTACCACCTTAGGATTATAACAATCTACGGTATCCTGAGAACACACCAGTTGGGTAACTCCAAACCAATCACAGAGCCTAATTATGGTTCCAAGATTCCCTGGATCTCTAACAGCATCTACCACAAGGGTTAGCCCTTTGCTTAAAAGCGGAGTTGGAGTAGGTATTTTAAAGGTAGCCAAAGAAGTGTTAGCAGTTTTTAAACAACTAATTTTTTGAAGCAGCACCTCTGAAATTTCTTGCTTGCTAGTATCATCTGGCTGTGCATTTATATGAAAATGGCTATGAAGTTCAAGCCCTTGGTTTAAAAGCTCGCCTATTACCTTCACCCCTTCTGCAATAAAAAGACCCTCTTTATTACGGTACTTTTTTTGCTGTAGACTCGTTATTAGTTTTATTTGACCTTTACTTATCAAATTATAGTATTTTTGATTATTAGATAAACAACCCTTTTGACCCTTTCAACACATTTGAAATTAGGCATCACAAAAATATCATTAATTTTAGGAATTACGACACTCCTAGGGTCTTGTAATGCGGTTAAAAATGTAACTCAAGATCAACTCTTACTCACAAAAAACATCATTGAGGTGGATGGACAAAAAGTGGATGACTTTGGGGTGTTTAGTCAATTAACCCAAAGCCCTAATACTAAGATCCCTTTAATTGGCATTCCGTTAGGGCTCCATGTATACAATCTTGCAGACCAAAGGGCTGATAGCACTTTTACTACTTGGGTGCAAAAAAAATCCAAAAGAAAGCAAAGACTAATTGACCTTCTATCCAAAAAACAACTAAACGAGTTAGGGAACTACTACGTTGGTTTTAACCAATGGTTAAAAAAATCTGGAGATGCCCCAGCGCTAATTAACGAAACTAAAACAAAAAAATCACTGCAGCGGATCAAGAAGTGGTATGCCAAAAAAGGATGGTTTAATGTCCAGGTGAGCTATGATATCACAAAAAAAAGCCGCAAAGCTAAAAGAGCAGAACTAACCTATAATGTGACTTTAAAAAAACCTTATTTTATAAATAACATTGCCCAGAAAATTGACTCTCCGATTATAGATTCGATTATTCAGGCCACTAAAAACAATACCTTTATTAAAAAATCAACTCAGTATGCTGCTACAGATTTTGAGAACGAGCGAGAACGTATTAACATGCAGCTGCGCAACTCTGGGCTTTATAATTTCAATAGAGATTACATAAACTTTGAGGCAGACACCGTTAACACAGGCAATAAAGTTGACATAACATATATTATACCTCAGCGCACCATTGCCGTTAATGACACTACCAAAACAGTTCCTTTTAAAGTCTATAAGGTAAATCAAGTGAAGATTGTAACAGATTACTCCTTTGCCAACCAAGGCAAGAAATTTCAGGATTCTGTTCGTTACAACGGCTATACATTATTTAGTTACGATAAATTAAAATTTAACCCAAAGGCCATAACAGATGCCATTGCTATTTTACCCAATAACATATATAGAGATGTAGATAGAAATCTAACCTATAACCAACTTAGTGATTTAAAAGTTTTCAAATATCCAAACATAACCTACCAGGAAGACCCTAGTGACAGTACCCAACAAAGTCTGGTGAGTACTATTTTTTTAACACCAAGAAAAAAAGCAACATTAGACGCAAGTTTTGACACCTATACCTCAACGATCCAACAACTAGGTATTGGTTTTAAAGGCTCCTTGTTTTTAAGAAATGTTTTTAAAGGAGCTGAGATTTTACAAATATCTGGTAATGGCTCACTAGGAGCCTCGAAAGATGTTGCAGATGACAACAGCTTTTTTAATATTTCGGAATTTGGTGTTACTTCAAAACTATCTATTCCTCGTGTTATGATACCTATTAACGTAGATAGGTGGATCCCAAAATACATGGCACCAACAACCAACATCAGTCTTGGTTTTAACGCGCAAAATAATATAGGGCTAGACAGGCAAAACCTCAGTGGTATTTATAATTACAACTGGCGCCCTTCAAAAACCAGAATTAATAGTTTTGATTTATTTAATGTACAATTTGTTAGAAATCTCAATAGGAGTAACTATTTTAATATTTACACCAACTCTTACAACCAGGCCAATGAAATTGCTCAAGATATTGAGAGCTCCAATCCAGGAAGCATAGACCCTTCTTTATATTCTACCTCGCAAGACAATGAAATTCAATTAGAGATTCCCTTGGGCATCGACAGGTTTTTAGACAATAGTGCTCAAGGAGCCTACCCGCTAGATCAAGAGCAAACAAACACCCTTTTTAGTGTCATCCAACGTGAGGCTAGGTTAAAGGAAAACAATCTTATTTTTGCTTCAAATTTTACCTGGACACGTGATACTAGAGAAACTATTTTTGATAAAAATTTCTCAAGACTTCGTTGGAAACTAGAAACAGCTGGAGAGATACTCTCAGGCATTTCAAGCATTCTTGGACTTGAAAAAAACAATACCGAAAACTACGAAACCTTAGGAGTTGTCTTTTCTCAATATGCAAAAATAGAAGCAGAGTTTATAAAACATTGGCAGGTTTCTAACGATTATGTTTTTGCCATTCGCGCCTTTGGAGGTATTGCCATTCCTTACGGAAATAGCGAAAGCATCCCTTTTACCAGAAGTTATTTTGCCGGTGGAGCTAATGATAACAGAGGATGGAGACCTTATGATTTGGGTCCAGGATCTAGTGGTAGTTTATTTGAGTTTAACGAGGCTAACTTTAAACTTGCCTTTAACCTTGAGTATCGATTCCCCATTTTAGGTGCCTTTAAAGGAGCCTTGTTTGTAGATGGAGGTAATATCTGGAATGCACTAGATAACGTAAAAGACGAATCACTAAGATTTAGCGGCTTGGAAGATTTAAAAGAACTAGCCCTTGCAAGTGGACTAGGGCTTAGGTATGATTTTGGCTTTTTTGTTGCTAGACTAGATACCGGTTTTAAAATTCACAACCCAGCACTCTCTGAGTCAAACAGGTGGTTCAAAGAAAGTAACTTTGCCAATGCTGTTTTCAATATTGGGATTAATTATCCTTTCTAGTGATAGGTGGGTTTTTCTGGGTGGTAAATCAAATATTATTTTTCAAAAAACAACTTCAAAAATCTTTGGTAACTGCCATAAAATCTACTTTGTAAAAAGAGTGGTAAAAGCTATGTTATTGACACTTAGTTATAACATAAATTTACTATTTTTGCTTTTAAATTAATCAACATTATGTCACATACAATCAAACCAGGAGTAGCCTCTGGAAAAGAAATTCAAGCAATACATGCCTACGCTAAACAAAAGGGATTTGCTATGCCAGCAGTAAATGTTGTAGGGAATAGTAGTGTAAATGCTGTTATGGAAACTGCTGCCGAATTAAATGCACCTGTGAATATCCAATTCTCTAATGGAGGATGTTTGTTTAATGCAGGAAAGGGGTTGTCTAATGACAATCATCAAGCGGCCATTGCCGGAGGTATTGCAGGGGCAAAACACGTACACCAACTGGCAGAATTGTATGGAGCAACTGTAATTTTACACACAGACCACTGTGCAAAAAAATTCTTGCCTTGGATTGATGGTTTACTTGACGCGGGAGAACAATACTTTAAAGAAACTGGGAAACCACTTTACAGTTCTCACATGATTGATCTTAGTGAAGAGCCCATAGAGGAGAATATTGCAATTTGCAAAGAGTATCTAGCACGTATGTGTAAAATAGGAATGACCCTAGAAATAGAGCTTGGTATCACAGGAGGAGAAGAAGATGGTGTTGATAATAGTGATGTGGATGTTTCAAAGCTATACACACAACCAGAAGAAGTAGCCTACGCCTATGAAGAGTTAATGAAAGTAAGCGATCAATTCACCATTGCCGCTGCTTTTGGTAATGTACACGGAGTTTACAAACCAGGAAATGTAAAGCTAACACCAAAAATTTTAAAAAATTCTCAGGAATTTGTTCAGAAAAAATTTGGGACGGGATCTAATCCTGTAGATTTTGTATTTCATGGAGGAAGCGGATCTACCGTTGAAGAAATTCGTGAAGCTATTGGGTATGGAGTTGTAAAGATGAATATTGATACAGACCTTCAATTTGCCTTCACAGAAGGACCTCGTGATTACATGACCAAAAATATTGACTACCTTAGAACTCAAATTGGAAATCCAGATGGTGGAGATATCCCAAATAAAAAATATTACGATCCAAGAAAATGGATGCGTGAGGCAGAATTAACCTTCAAAACACGTCTTACAAAGGCTTTTGAAGACCTTAATAATGTAAATACATTATAAATAGAACATCATAACAATAGATTTTAAACATAAACAGTATGGCTTGGTTTAAAAGAACAAAAAAAGGGATCAACACTCCTACCGAGGACAAAAAAGATGTACCAAAAGGATTGTGGTACAAATCTCCGACAGGTAAAATAGTGGACGCAGAAGAGTTAGAAAAAAACTTCTACGTGAGTCCAGAAGATGGCTACCATGTGCGTATTGGAAGTAAGGAATATTTTGAAATTTTCTTTGATAACAACAAATTCAAAGAATTGGACAGTGGCCTTACCTCTAAAGATCCTTTAAAGTTTGAAGACAAAAAGAAGTATGTAGACAGACTTAAAGATGCCCAAAAGAAAACAGGATTAAATGATGCTGTACGTACGGCGGTAGGAAAATCTATGGGACAAAACCTTGTGGTTGCTTGTATGGATT
Organism: uncultured Flavobacteriaceae bacterium; assembly: GCA_913045325.1. Lineage (GTDB taxonomy): Bacteria > Bacteroidota > Bacteroidia > Flavobacteriales > Flavobacteriaceae > Patiriisocius. The sequence continues at coordinate 46,277 of CAJWPZ010000009.1, forward strand.
TTAGTTTTATTGGAGGTTCTATGGGTAGTGTTGTTGGAGAGAAAATAGCACGCGCTGCAGATCATGCCTTAAAAACCAAAACACCTTTTTTACTCATTAGTAAATCTGGTGGTGCAAGAATGATGGAAGCTGCATTATCTCTCATGCAACTGGCAAAGACAAGTGTTAAGCTAGCTCAATTGGCAGATGCAAAAATACCTTATGTATCTCTGTGTACAGACCCAACAACGGGTGGGACAACAGCCTCTTTTGCAATGCTTGGGGATATTAACATTAGCGAACCTGGAGCACTTATTGGCTTTGCAGGACCGCGTGTTGTAAAAGATACAACTGGTAAAGATTTGCCAGATGGGTTCCAGAGTGCAGAGTTTGTTTTAGAACATGGGTTTTTAGATTTCATTTCACACCGTAAAGAAATGAAGCGTAAAATTAACTTATACCTTGATTTAGTGCAAAACAAACCCTTACGTCAAGAAACGGCTTAATAAGTAAAATTATTTCTAGGATATGTAAACACTTTGTATTTTAAAATACAAAGTGTTTTATTTTTAAATAAAGCACTACCATACAATGCCATATCATTGAATTTTACTATTTTTGCACCCGAATTATGATAGACATGATTCATACATAAAAATCATTTACAAAAATATTAGCATGTATTTAGATCCAAAAGAAAAAGAAGCAATTTTCGCAAAGCACGGAAAATCTGCAACAGACACTGGTAACACAGAAGGTCAAATCGCATTATTCACTTACAGAATTCAACACCTTACGGGGCATTTGAAATCAAATCACAAAGATTACAACACAGAACGTTCTTTGGTGAAATTAGTAGGTAAACGTCGTTCTTTATTAGACTATCTAATGAAAAAAGATGTATTACGTTACAGAGCAATTGTAAAAGAATTAGCATTACGTAAATAATCTATCTAAGGGGCTTAACTAAGCCCCTTAATTTTATTATTTTTAAGTACTGAAAAGGCTACCCTTTAGTTTTTCATTGGTCAAACCACACACAACACAACAACACTTGGTTTGAAAATCAAACCTTGACCAAATTAACGATGCGTAGGTGCGCATCATAAATGAAAAATATGATACCTAAAGTATTTAAAGAGGTCATTGACCTTGGTGACGGTAGAGAAATTACTATCGAAACTGGAAAATTAGCAAAACAGGCGCACGGATCTGTCGTGGTACAGTCTGGAAAATGTATGATGCTTTGTACTGTAGTTTCTAACTACGAGCAAAAAGATCTACCGTTTTTACCCCTAACCGTTGATTACAGAGAGAAGTTTGCAGCAGCAGGACGTTATCCTGGTGGATTCTTCAAAAGAGAAGCACGCCCAAGTGATGGAGAGGTATTAACCATGCGTTTAGTAGACCGCGTGTTACGCCCACTATTCCCGAAAAATTATAGCGCAGAAACACAAGTGATGATACAGTTAATGTCTCATGATGAGAATGTTATGCCAGATGCAATGGCAGGACTTGCTGCATCTGCAGCTATTCAGTTATCAGATTTCCCTTTTGAATGTGCTATCTCTGAAGCAAGAGTGGGACGTATCGATGGAAAATTTGTTATAAACCCTACAAGAGCACAATTAGCAGAAAGCGACATCGATATGATGATTGGAGCCTCTGCAGATTCTGTAATGATGGTAGAAGGTGAAATGGATGAGATTTCTGAAGAAGAAATGATCGAAGCAATTAAATTTGCACACGAGGCTATTAAATTACAAATTGATGCACAGCACCGATTAGCTGACGCGTTTGGAAGAAAAGAAGTGCGTGATTACGCAGAGGAGCCAGATAACGAAGATCTTGTAAAAAGAGTTCACGATATGGCATATGATAAAGTATATGCAGTGGCTAAAGCTGGATCTACTAAGCAAGAGCGTACTGCTTCATTTGCGGCAATTAAAGAAGAAGTAAAGGCTTCATTCACAGAAGAAGAAATGGAAGAGTACGGCGGGCTAGTTTCTGACTACTACCGTAAGGCTGAAAAAGCAGCTGTTCGTGATCTTACAGTTAACGAAGGGCTACGTCTAGATGGTCGTAAGACTAACGAAATACGTGATATCTGGTGTGAGATTGATTACTTGCCATCTGTACATGGTTCTGCGGTATTTACTCGTGGAGAAACACAAGCACTTGCTACAGTTACTCTAGGAACTTCTAGAGATGCAAACAAAATAGATATGCCTTCATTTGAAGGAGAAGAAAACTTCTACCTTCACTATAACTTCCCTCCTTTTTGTACTGGAGAAGCAAGACCTATTCGTGGAACCTCTCGTAGAGAAGTTGGACATGGTAACCTTGCACAGCGTGGTTTAAAAGGAATGATACCAGAAGATTGTCCTTACACTGTACGTGTAGTGTCTGAAGTGTTAGAATCTAACGGTTCTTCTTCTATGGCAACAGTATGTGCCGGTACCATGGCAATGATGGATGCAGGTATCCAAATGAAAAAACCAGTTTCTGGTATTGCAATGGGGCTTATCTCTGATGCAGATTCTGGAAAATTCGCAGTTCTTTCTGACATCCTTGGTGATGAAGATTACCTTGGAGATATGGACTTTAAAGTTACAGGTACTGCAGATGGTATTACTGCTTGCCAGATGGATATTAAAGTAAAAGGATTAGGATACGATATTCTTGTTGCTGCTTTAAACCAGGCAAAAGATGGTCGTTTACATATCCTAGATAAATTGGTTGAGGCAATTGCCGCTCCTAGAGAAGACGTGAAAGAATACGCTCCAAAAATGGTAGGTGTTCGTATCGCTAATGAATTTATTGGCGCTCTAATTGGACCAGGAGGAAAAGTGATACAAGAACTTCAAAAAGTAACAGGGTGTACAATCGTTATTAACGAAGACCCAGTAACAGAAGAAGGTATTGTTGAAATCTTAGGTACAGGACAAGAAGGAATCGACGCAGTACTTGCAAAGATTGATTCTATTACCTTTAAGCCTACAGTAGGTTCTGCATATGAGGTGAAAGTTATCAAAATGTTAGATTTTGGAGCTGTCGTTGAATATATGGAAGCTCCAGGAAACGAAGTATTATTACATGTTTCTGAGCTAGCTTGGGAACGCACAGAAAACGTTAGCGATGTGGTAAACATGGGTGATGTATTTGATGTGAAGTACTTTGGTCTTGACAAACGTACTAGAAAAGAGAAAGTGTCTCGTAAGGCCCTTATGGAAAAGCCAGAAGGTTACGTAGCACCAGCTCCTAGAGAACGTAGTAATGATCGTCGTCCTCCAAGAAGAGATGATAGAAGGAGAGACTAATACTTGTTTTTCTTTTATTAAATAGCAAAGCGCCTTTGGTTTACCAAAAGGCGCTTTTTTGTTGCCAAAACATACTCATAAACAGGCTATCCTTTACAAAATAAAGTGTTGCGCTATTGATTTATTGACAGATAGATAAATACCTGGCCAACAAAGCAGGTTTTTTTCTTACCTTTATGGACTTGTAAGTATATAAAAAGCCAACAAGATGATTCATACCATTTGTTATTCCAGTAAAGCCGTTGAGGGTCTTGAAAAAGAAGCTCTGGAGGGAATATACAATAAAACATATACCAATAATAGCCTTAGAAATGTTACAGGTATTTTACTATTTGAGCTTGGCAATTTTTTTCAAGTCTTGGAGGGGGATAAAGACATCATCATGCCGCTTTATGAGAATAAAATAAAAAATGACCCCAGGCACCATTCTATTTTTGAGATTATAAATAGGCCCAAACAAAAAGCTTTATTCTCTAACTACAGCACAGATTTTAATATTGTACGTACTGCAGAACAATTGGAGACTATAAACGCTTATTTAAAAGATAACAAAGTAAGTACTTCAGAAAAAATTCAACGTTTAATCCAACCTTTTTTACTATTACCATGAGCCATACTCTTATAGCCCCTTCTGTCTTAGCTGCAGATTTCGCCAACTTGCAACGCGATGTAGAAATGATAAACTCCAGTGATGCAGATTGGTTTCATATAGATATCATGGATGGTGTTTTTGTGCCCAATATCTCTTTTGGTATGCCGGTATTGCGTGATATTGCAAAGCATGCAACAAAAACCATAGATGTACATCTTATGATAGTAGATCCAGATAGGTATATTTCAACCTTTAAAAATCTAGGGGCAGATATACTAACGGTCCACTATGAGGCTTGTACACATTTGCATAGAACACTGCAGGCAATAAAAGCTGAAGGCATGAAAGCAGGCGTGGCTTTAAACCCACATACGAGTATATCACTTTTAGAAGACACCATACAAGACATAGATCTTGTGTGCCTTATGAGTGTAAATCCTGGTTTTGGCGGTCAGAGCTTTATAGAGAACACCTATGATAAGGTAATAGCCTTAAAAGAATTAATTACTCGAAAAGGGGCAAACACTATCATAGAGATTGATGGCGGGGTTACTAGTAAAAACGCAAAACAACTAGCAGATGCGGGAGCAGATGTGCTAGTGGCTGGTAGCTATGTTTTTAAATCTGAGAATCCTACCAAAACTATTACCAATCTTAAAGCGCTTTTGGGCTCATAAAAGAATAAAACAACTAAATAAAAGCTAATTCAAAAACAAAGTATAATCAATATCCAGTACTGTAAGGTTATCTTTTACAGTCTTTGTCTTTAAGTATAATAAGTTTTTAAATGCATCAAACTCTGACCTATCAAACAACAAAGACAAGTTATTTTGAATAGTGCTTACTACAATTTTTCGCTTTATAGGCATTGCATCGTACTTAGTTTCCCAATAATCAACATCTATTTCTGAGATATATCTTTTAAACACCTCTAGATCCTCTTTATTTAATTCTATATAAAAATTGGTGAAGTTTATATGGTACACCTTACAATTTTCACAAAAGGAAATAGTCCCGTAAACATTTTTTGCTAATATTTTAATCTCATGGCACATTTAAATTCTTTTTTTTAATAGCAATCTAATAATAATTGACCTTTATCTTGAAAGACACTCAGCTGCTCATTGAGCTGTGATGTTGTTATTTGCTGTAATGTATCTAGAACACTATATTGCATTGCTAAAGAACCACACAACATAATACACCCCCCTTGTTTGAGTTGCTGAGCTATTTCGATTTGTTTTGTTAATAAAATATCCTGTACATATTGCCTGTCTTTTATCTGAGATAAAGCAAGTTCATATTTTAGCATGGGCGCTTTAGAAGAGGTGCTATCAAAAAACGTGCGGTAACAATCAAAAGAAGCCTCAACCCTTCCTCCCCAAATTAATTGAACGGGTTTGTTTTTAATTTCTTGAAGCATCCCCAAATAAGGAGCAATTCCTGTTCCATTGGCAACAAGTAATACAGATGGAGCATTCTTTGGAAAATAAAAATTAGGGTTTTTTTCGATTGCCCCAGATAATATATCACCAGGTTTTAAAGTACATAAATAAGTTGAGCAAACTCCCTTAGGATGCCACTTCACACTTAGCAGGATCTCATTATTAATTTTAGCAATAGAATAATACCGACCATGGGTGTTTCCTGGAGGAGTAATTTTAATTAAATCACCTGAGTGAAAGACAGTCTTTCTTTTTGGACGCAAGTACAAAAGCGCTGTATTATCTATATTTAAGGGTGTTATTTGGATGACTTCAAAAGAATCTTTGGGGATGATTTTTTTATTTTTTTTTGATTTTAAAATATTTAAATTCATACCTGTGTATTTGTTCCATAATAGAATCCATTGTGTGAATTCGCTTTGAGATTGATCATCTATTTTAACTATTGGAACAATTGGTGTAAAGTATGGACTGCTATGAAGCAAGCCATCTACCTTAAGCCCAAAATAGCAATATTTTGGATATAGCAAAGAACCAAAACAAAGTACAGAGAACTTTATATTTTTCTTTGGCGTTATTGTGTTAAATAATGTTTCAAATTTATGAGCATTACTTGGTGGATCCCCATCACCATAGGTTGACGTAAAAACAATTAAACAAGTTGCATTTTCATAGCTTGTGTATTGATCTAATGTTGCCATATAAACCTTCTTTCCTTCATTTTTTAATGCTTTAAAAAAAGTTTTAGCAAAAACGAAAGTGTTTCCAGTCTCTGATCCTACAAGTAGTATATACTCTGCCTCATCTTTGGTGAAATCTGAAACTATCTCTTTAGTGGATCTTCGTCTAAAACTCATTACAAAGCCTGAACATATAAAAAACAATAAGCTTAAACTAGCCAATAATAAAATTACAGACCATAGTATGTTGCCCTGACCCGTATGTAATTTGGCACTCCATAGAGAAGCCAATTGAACAAACGGGTAAGGCAAAACACTAACTGCTTTCCCAGAATATTGATGCACCAGTAATTCTCTGTCATTTAGGGCTAATTCAAAATAATCATTGGAATCATCTGAAAATGGGAAAGTGAGTTTTCTTAACTCTTGTAATGTTATACTCTCAAATACTGATGGACTTAAAACAATATGCTTATCTGTAACATCAGAACTAATAGCCATCCAATTGGTATCTAAAGTGGGTTGTGGCAATAATGAGAAGTTTTCAGCACAAAGATATACACCAGTGGTTGCTATGATTAAAATAGGTGCTAAAAAAAGCCGACCGAGAATAACATGATAACGCTGGGCAAAATTTGTTTCTTGAACCTTTGTATACCATTTATTGAAACCGCCTTGGCGCTTTGCTATTAAAAAAACTCCAGTAACGGCAATAAAACAGAGTAATAGTGATGCAACACCCACAAAAATACGCCCTATACTTTTTAAAAATAAAGATCTATGGAGGTTGGTGATAAAACTAAAAAAAATAGATCTAGAAGGCACATCACCTAAATTATCACCCGTTCTGGGGTTGATATAGATATTTTCACTAATTCCATCTATTGTAAAAACTGATGCTTTCACAGAATTGTTTGCCAAGACCTCTATCTCTAATACCTCCGGAAATTTATGTTCTAAATTTTCGATTGTATCAGAAATATAAATGGCATCCAAGTCTGGAATTACATATGACTTGGAAGCTTCACTTATAGGCTCTAAGGCAAGTAATGATCCCGTTATTGATGCAACAAAAATGAATATCGCTGAGACCAATGCAAGTAAAAAGTGGCTATACCGCCAAAGAGAACTGATCATTTAATCTTATTGTATTATCATACGTACATAGCGTATAAATCCATTTCCTTCAACTTTACTCTTCAGACTTTCTGAGGTAAGCTCAAACTGAATATCTTTTGTGTAGTACTCTTGGTTTTCTACTGCTGTTTCAAATCTTATATCATAGCCCATGTCAATTTTTTTATTTGGTATTTTCAAAACACTAACGGCTCTTTCTCCACCACTAATAGTTGCGCCAGAAATTGCATCTATATCTACCCGTTTTTTTCCATAGTATTTCCACCATTGATAAATTTCATTATACCACTGAGGATCTTTTCCATGAACATATAATGTCTGGTCATACTCACCCTCAGGACTGATTAAAGATATTACCACATATGCTCCTTCACCCAAGTAACTTGTCATTTGTATCATACACTTGAGGTTTGTTGTTTCTGTAGGTTTTGAAAAAGAAAACATAACAAAGGCACTAAAAATAAGTACTGGAATAAATTTAAAAAATCGAAGCATATTATTTAATAAAATTTAATGAAACGTTATTTTTTTGCAGTAACCCATTTTCAGCAGCAAGATCGAATGCTGTTTCACCAAAACCATTTTTATTTAGCTGTGAAGGATTGTTTCCATTTACTATTGCTGTTTTTATCTGATCAACCGAAGGATTTAATTTCCAATAATCTCTTGATAAAAAAAGGTTTTCTTGTGCTATTATTTCCATAGAAAACAATAGAACTAGACAGATACATAATGTTGATTTTATTTTCAAATTACTGTTATTTTACAAAAGATTCAATCAGTAAATTAATTTTTACTTCTTGAGTTAATGCATCATCAAAAAGATGTTTGTATAGTGCCTTATTATCAACTTTAGCCTCTAGAGAAAGGTCTTTGTCTCTATTATAGATCTCATCCCATTTAAGGCGAACTGTAGCCCATTTATTAGTGTTTGCACCCCACCATTTTGCGGCGGCGGCGCAACGACTATCATCAACTCTGGTATAAGTATTGTAGCCTTTCTCTTTTGCAAGAAGGACGTCTTGTTTTCCATTTTCTCTAACAATTTTATCATTGTCTTGATCGTGAACCCAGCCAAAATCTTTGATTTCTTGACGGTTACCTCTCATGGTTAGATTATAATCACTTCTTGTGGTGTATTCACGTCTTGGCAATGGTGCAGGGGTAATATTCTCCCAATAACTTTTTCCATCTACATGAACCCAAGATCCAGAACCTTCATAACGTGGGCTATCGTCTACTTGAAAAACTTTCTGTGTCCATTGTCCTGAAACATTCTTTTTTCTTTTTTTCTCAAAAGTCCACTCATTTGCTGTGTTGTACATATAAAAATTCCTGTTTTCATACAACCAATCCTGTCGCCAGTGTTTAACAATCATAGGGCTAGCAGGATTACCAACTTGAAGAATGTGTTGAATAGATATCTTATCATTCTCATTAGTGACTAAAGCTGCCCACTCTAAAGCTTTGCTTACTTTATTTTTTGATGGTTTGTACAAAGAATCATTGGTGTAGCTAAAGGTTTCAGAAAAATTGAAGGTCACTTGAAAACATCCACACATTTGCTTTATTGCCTCCATGTCTTTTGCCTGTTTTTTACTTTGAGCAGAAACAGCAATCATGAACCCCATCGCAATTATAGATAATACAATCTTTTTCATGTTTATATTAATTTAAAATTAGCTTTTTTGAAATTGTTGTGTCCCCAGAGTCAAATTGCAGGATATACATACCACTGTCAAGAAAAGAAAGATCTAATTGTTGATTAAAAAAACCGTTATTATTCAATGTAGTAGTTTTATATACCTGTGCGCCGTTGACGGCATATACTCTGATAGTATTGGTTGCAGCAGCAGTGTTTTTATTTTCATAAACAATAGTTACAGTTCCATCTAATGAAGGATTTGGATACATACCAAATGATAGGTTTTCACTTACACTCTCAAAGCTTAATAAATCTGTAACATCTTGTAATACAAATGATAAATCGCCAGAGGCTGAGCCTCCAAAATCAGTGAAATACATTCTGTAGACTGTATTGTTATCATATTTCACATAGTATTTTTGATCACTATCAATATTCCATGTACCAGTAAAACTTTTCCAATCATAACCGATGGTGTTTATCTCTTCTAGGTAATCCAAACCATTAGGATCTGCATCTGAAGTTTCTTGGTTCTGGGCAACTGTTACATTTGGATTATGTAAGGCTCCTGATACAACATAATTTTGACCCGGAGGATTAATGAAACTAGTGTATTTTCTAAACACAAAATCCCAATTATCTTCTGAAGGTTCTGCTACTACCTCTTGGTTATTTTGCAGGCTGTAATAATTATATCTATTATCTGGGTTTGATGTATTAGCGACTGTTGCCGTTGTATCTGAAGACCAAGTTGAGCCGTCCCAGGTAGCATATTTAAATGTGTACGCACCAAAGTAATCTTCAATGATCATTTTCCTGTAACTACCATCATCATATTGTAATACATAGATAATAGTTCCCTCTACATGGTTTGTTGCAGGATTATACTCTCCAAAACCAAAAGTTGCAGATCCCTGCATAAAAGCACCATCCTCCCAATTTGTATTCCCATTCACTAATTCTACCCAATTATTTTGGTTTGAGACATCAACACTACCATATTGCTCAGGAGTATCTGCGACTTCAAAGACCTTAATGTCAATTCCATCATTAACCCTAACAGAAAGGTTAAAATCGTCATTTCTTAGAAACGCTACATCCCAACTATCAGCCTGAAATGTTATTGCAGTTTGAGTATCTAATTTATAATACACTTCAGAGGTGTATCCTGCGCCCATAGAGACATCTATAGTTTGTTGGGCTATTGTACAAAGTGTAGTGGCTATGGCAAATGCCGTAAGTAGTATTTTTTTCATCTTTTTTAGAATTTAATTGTTTACTAATTTGAATTATTATTGTTATTGTTATTGGACTAATTTGTATTTGAACTCGGGAAAACCTCGCTCACCGCTATCACTAAGTAAAGCCGTGAATTTGAGTTTATAAATATTGTCATTAGGGTCTTGTATGATGTAATAAATATTATCAACAAGAACCTTATCTTGTGTTATCACTTCTCTCCAACTGCTTCCTATTGTACGCTGATCGAGTAAAAATGCTGATGTATTTATATTTTCTATAGAAAAATCATCGTATGCAATCTCATCAGTTAGAATACTATACGCCTTTACCCCACCCTTTCTATTGTGAAGTACCCCGTCTGAAAAACCGTATGAACCTGCACCCGTTAAAACATTTGTAAATACTGTAAAATTAACGTCCCAATTTTCTAGCTGTGGCTCTACAGCTAGTTTTGAATTAGTGTCAAAACTGAAAAAACTGAAATTAAAATTTGAATCTTTCTCAATCAACACCTCTTGATGTGTTGATTGATTTAAATCTGCATATTGAAGAAGGTAAGCATCGTCTTGTTTTAGAATACGTATTTTTTTCCACCCACGAGCATCACCAGCAATGGCAATACTCCCTGGCGCAGGAGTCTCTGTTCCTACTTCATAACCTAAATTAAGTAAGTATACCTTATTTTCTAAATCGTTTGAGCTTATTGGAGCAATTGCTGTTTTATTTATATCACCATCAGGATTATCAATATAAATTATATTTGCAGGATCAAAGGTCCCGACAGCCACTTGGTCTTGAATTTCTAAAACATCAGCCTGGGTTACTGCATCAATATCAGTACTCTCTAATGCTGCTGCTGCCATATATATGGAAGAATTAAGCCCAATGCGAAAATCAGAACCACCATAAAATCCAAGATCCCAAGAATCCCTTTTTATTGATGTTTGGCTTTCTGTACTTAAATCTATGTATACTTGATTTGGTTGATTTGGGCCACCCACACTTGGTTCAAAGCCTCTTCCTAGAGAAGCTGAACTGTTTATAGTAAATTGTGTATTGCCTTGAATTACAGCATTAGGATAATCTACAGATACAATACTAAAACGGATTTCAACGGTTTCATCTAGCGCTTGATTTAATTTGGTAAATAAAAATGATGTTTCAATTTCTGTTGGCAGTATTGGAATAATTAGATTGTTGCTATTAATGGGAGGTGTGGTAATAAAATCAACACCATAAACTGCGTTTGTCACATCTAGTAAGAGTGTTACACTCCCTGTTTGTATAGCAGCCTTGGAATATACAAGAGAGATATCTTGCGCTTCATTTATTTGACTTAAATTAGCTGAAAGGCTTTCAAAAGCAACAACAAATGGTTCAAGGGGCATATCTAAACTGTCATCATTACTACAGGAAAGAAGTAAGAATACCAATACGCCAAAAAATGATTTATAATAATTTGAAAAGTTCATGCTTAATAGGTTAGGTGATATGTGAGTTTTAAAAAGTAAGAACGACCATAACCTAATGGAATTTGGGATGGCGGACCACTATGAGAGCCTCCTTCAAGGGCTGTTGTATTTACTTGTGTGATGTCAAAAATATTCCTACTACCAGCTGTGGTTTTGAAAATTCCTTTAAAAAATGATTTGCTTATCGTAGTGTCCAACCAACTAAATGGATCTGTTGTACCTGCTCTAAATTCCTGTTGGCCTTGCTCATTTGTTTTTTCAACGAATTGTTGCTGTTTTCCTATGTGTTTAAAAAAGATAGAATACGTAGTGTCAAATTTTGGGGCATAGTAAGAAAGGTTGCAATTATACTGGAGGTTGAATAGAAAATCGTTGTTACTTTGAGATCTGCTATCCAGCACTTTTGAAATACCCTGAAGCGAAGCTCCAAATTTTGCTCTGAAATTCTGAAAATAAATTTCATTTTCAGAAAAAATACCTAAAGCTTTAAAACTATCTATATTATTGTATTGAAATGCTAATGGACTTTGATTTACGACAATTAACTCAATGCGGTCTGTGATATCCAAATAGTTAAGGCTAACTTTATTTTTTAGTTTTAATCTACCATCATATAGCGCGCTCTTTTTCTTTAAATGTAAAAAAACAGATAGCCCTTGTTCTGGATCTAAGTCTGGGTTACCTTGAACATCGTGGTTTACATCAACAAAAAAAGTATAGAGTTCATTATAGTTTGGTGTTCTATTTGCTGAACCCAAGATTGCTCGTAATTCCCAATTTTCTGAAATAATTTGTTTTGCACTTAAAGATCCTATAAATTGGGTTTTAAATAAATTACTAAAAGACACTCTCCCCCCTGGACGCAAAGAAAACTCTTTGTTGATTTTTATTTCTGATGTAGCAAAAAAATCATAATTATATAACTGCTGTGTAACTAGATCAGCACCTGGACCTATAACGATAGCTAATGAAGAACCTAGCCCATATTCGTTAATAAGCTCATAGCCTAATTGTAAATTAGTGGTGTTTGTATTAATTATGTTACTAAAAGTACCCCGAGAAAAAAGAGCACGTCTACTTTGGTATTGCCCTTTTTTAATATTTTCTTTTTCCTGGCTAACAATACGATAGGTAAACCTCTCTAAATCTTTTGATTGTTCTTGGAAAGAAAGAGAGACATTAAACTCGATTGCTCTAAAAAGTGTCCCAAGTGCATTTAAATGGTGATAAAATCTATTATTAGTATAAATTTCATCTAATGCAGTTGGGTTTGTTGTATTAGTTGAAGGGTTTTCGTTTATAGAAATATTCTGCGCATATCTTTCTATGGATTCATTTAAATACTCAAAACGGTAAGAAAAAGTTAAGTCATCTTTTTTATAAAAAAAAAGAGCTTTGGTGTTTTGTTGTGATTTGGGAAGCCATTGGTGGCCTCTTAAATTATCATTTACACTATGATTTTTTCCTTTTCTATTATTAAAAAACCCAGCAAAATCATTTCGGGTATATACCCCATTTAGGTAAATTCTCTCTGTTAGATTGTGCCCCACCTTCAACGACTGGATATGACGGCCCCTTTCAAACCATTCATACTCGTTACCAACTGATTCTTCTTGAACATAGGTAGTAATATCCCAATCGTTGCGGGAGGACTTTTTTGTTATAATGTTTATAATTCCAGAAACTGCATTAGATCCATACTGCACGCCCATTGCACCCTCAACAATCTCAATTCGCTGTATGTCATCTAAGTTAATAAGGGTCAAATCAGTATTATTACCCAATCCCTCTTCGTTAATAATTGGTATGTTATCAATCAATACTTTAAAATATTGACTATCCAAGCCAAATAAACTAACGCCGCTTTTACCAGTGGAGGTATTTGGAGAAACAGAAATATTTAAAGATGTGTTGAGTACGTCTGCTAATGTGTTTCCAGCCTGGCGTTCAATATCTTCTCTTGTAATTACTTTTACTTCAACAATAGAATTTGAAATAGATTGGGGATTAATCTGTCCTGTTATTACAACTTCTTCTAATTTATTAGCAATTAAACTATCCATTTGTTGCACGACCTGTGCACAAACGTTGAAACTTGACATGAAAATTATTAAAAATAAGAAACGCATAAAATATCCGTAAATTTGAATACAAAAATACTTATTTTTATTTATTCTAAATAAGAATAGTGACAAATTTTAAGCGCTATTAAGATTGATTCTAATTAATATATAGCTTAAGCATCTCTATTTCAATGCTTTATTGTTGTGAAAAAAAGTAAAAGAATAGGCAAAATAAAAAATGGAATAAAATCTAAAAAAAATAATCAGTCTTATTGAAGTTACATTACAACAAGTAACCTTTGCGTTACAATTTAAAATATTACCTTTGCGTTACATTTTAAACGTAAAACGATGGATACAGACATAATTATAACAGCTCTAGGAATGCTAACAGGAATTATCATCCCGCTGGCTGTTTTTTATTGGCAGTACCTTGAGGGTAAAGAAAAAAGAGAAACAGCAGTAGAGATTTCAAAAAGCTTAAATGATCCAGATAAAATAGAGAAGCTAATGGCTATTTTTGAAGAGAGAAAAAAAGAACCCGTAGATTATAGAAGAAACGGAGTGATCACAACTTTTGTTGGTTTTGGCCTTTTTGGTTTTGGGGTATTTTTTTTGGGATCAGTACTTAAAGGAGTTGGATGCCTGGTGGGTCTTATTGGTATAGGAACCCTTATTGCGGGATACTTGTACCCAAATACTGGCAAAGAACTCACTAGCGCTGTTGAGGAGTTTGAAAAACAGTAAGCATGGGCAAAGACCATTTAAAACTTTTAAACAACCTGCAGAGGCTTAGAAAAGCTGCCAATCTCACCCAGCAAGAACTCTCTGAGGCGGCAGAGGTGTCTAGAAAGAGTATCAATGCAATAGAGAACGGTATTTATATCCCCTCTACGGTATTGGCTTTAAAAATTGCAAAAACTATTAAGTGCAAAGTGGAGGATTTATTCCAGCTACCTTAATTAAAACA
>CAJWPZ010000010.1 GCA_913045325.1 uncultured Flavobacteriaceae bacterium
TATACTTGGTTGGAATATTGGCGCCAGGAGCTACAACGATAGAAATATCAAAACTTCCAGAATCAAAGCAAAGCCCATCAAAAATACTTTCTATACGCACAAAAATAGTCTCAACAGGAGCCGTTACATTGTAAATTCCTGGCAGTGGGTTTATATCTGTGTTGGCATCTATAAGGGTGTTGTGATAGGTAATGTCATAAAGTAAAGGGTCAAGACCATTTAAGACCTCTATATCTTTTAGCTCTGGTAAATTAACAGCAACCACACCGCTGGAGTCACCATCACAAAAACCTTCATCGGTAAGGTCACCTACAAAAGGCTGAGAGTAATTAATAGTAAAATCTTCTAAAGCAAAACAAATTCCGCCAAGATCTTCTATGCGTACAAATATTGTTTGTAGCGGTGGTGCTGAAATCAAAAAGGCATTGGGCGTGAGGATTTCATTTACTCCTGCTTGAGAATCTGTAAAATCTTCGTAGTATTTTACAGCAAATAACCCAGGATCTTGAGCACCCAAAACAAGCGCGTCATTAATGGTAAGATCAAAGATGCCCATTTGAGACCCGTCATCGCACTGAAACAAGTTGTTTGGCTGGTTTGCTATTGGAACAGGTGCAAACTCAACTACAATATCATCGGTGCCAGAACAGCCAGAATCATCATTAGTAACTTCTATTTGATAGGTTCCAGATACGGTAACATCAAGAGTAGAATTAGTTTCTCCTGGTATGATATCAAATACCATTGTAACAGGATTAAAAATAAACCATTGGTAGGTACTTCCATCTGAAGGACCACCCAAACCAGACAAGCCAATCTCTAATGTTTCGCCTTCACACAAAGCAGTTCCTAGATCAATGGTGACATCTGGACCAAGGTTTACTCCAATATTAAAGGAGCCTCCTTCAAGAAATACTGCGGCATCGTATGCAGAATCTGTCTCATCTGCAATAACTAGTTTTATGTTATAGCCATTTCCAGGGATTACATTACCAACAGCTGTTAAAGGAACGGTTTGACCATTAAAGTATATAGGAGAATCTGCCGCATTTACAGAGGGAAAACCAGGAACATCAAAATTATATTGTTGAAAATATTCTGTGTTTATATCCTCACATTGCCCTGGGATACCATACCTAACATTTGTAACCTCTATAGGGGTTGTTGTACCTGGCAAGACTGCAAGATTTTGAACAACACCCGTGATTTGATCTGTAAGTATAAATGCGAAAGCGTCAGAAAAAGTACATTCAAAATTTCTGTTGTATTCTTCAGAAGCTAAAATAAAATTGAAATTTATTTGAGCAATTTGTGGTACAAAATTGAACTGAATTGCAGAGGCGTTATTGGTGGCTGTTGCAGTGGTATTTGCCTCTAAATCTACATCTCCAGGCCAGGATGCATCCCCACCACTAAGGATTACACCAGTATTGTTGGGTCCAGATGCCTGTGAAACATCACCTGTCATTAAAATAATCCCGTCAGAAAAAGGAAAATTTGAGCCATTTGCATTAAAATAACCTATCCCGTTTACGTTTCCAAAATCTGTTCCAGTACGTTGGCCAACATTAGTAACCTCAGCACATGGAGAGTCAATAAGAATGTCTTGGATTAACTCTTGAGCGGTAAAAGTTTCATCTATGGTGATTTGACCCATACCCAAAGAACAATAAAGCGTAAAAATAAAGAGTAGTATTTTTTTCATTGACAAAACAATATGAGGTCAAATATATTCATTACAATGATTTTCTTTCGGTATTTTTGCAAAAAAAAATCACACAAAATTCACACTATGGACCAATTTAATATATCTGTACAACCAACAAATAACGAAAATATTGTGAAGTTTGTTACAAATTCGTTTTTAACACAAGCTAAGAGTTATGAGTTTTCTAACATAGATCAAGCTAAACCAAGCCCTTTGGCTCAAGAATTGTTTTATCTTCCTTTTGTAAAGACAGTATATATATCTCAAAATTTTGTTGCCATTGAAAAATTCAACATTGTTGATTGGCCATCTGTACAGGATGAAGTGGCGCAATCTATTGCAGATTACCTAAATAGTGACAAAGAGGTGATCACCGCAGAAGAAACATCAAAAAAAGTACCGGTAACAGTCTACGCAGAAAGCACTCCAAACCCTGGGGTAATGAAATATGTTGCCAACAAACCACTAGCAGATGGCGTGTTTGAGTTTAAATCTATAGAAGATGCTACACAGGCTCCACTAGCAAAAGCACTCTTCTCTTTTGCTTTTGTAAAAGAAGTTTTTATTAGCGCAAACTATATTTCTATAACAAAATACAATGTGGTAGAATGGACAGAAGTTTCAAATGAGTTGCGCTCATTTATAAGAACCTTTATCGAAGAGGGTAACGCTATTTTTAACGATGCTTTTCTGCAAAGCAAGAAAGAGGTTGTAGCAAAAGATGACAAGAAAAAAACAGCCACTTCAGAAGAAAAAAATGACAAAACATACACCTCAATTGAGCAGGAGATTGTTGATATCCTAGATGAGTACATTAAACCCGCTGTAGCAAGTGATGGTGGGCATATTGCATTTGATTCCTATCAAAAAGACACGAAGACCGTACATGTGATTCTGCAAGGAGCTTGTAGTGGTTGCCCGTCGGCTACCGTTACGCTAAAAAATGGTATTCAAACCATGCTTCAAGAAATGATGCCCGGTAGAGTTGAAACTGTGGAGGCAGTTAATGGCTAATATTCTAATGCTTTTAGATACAATAGATGTAGCGTACTCTAATTTGAAATTTCAAAAAGTGTATTTTTGTTTGTAAGATTTATTAAACCCAAGTATAGATGAAACAACTTTATTTAATTTTACTTTGTTCTATTTTATTTTTTTCTTGTAACACTTCAAAAAAAGACTCCGTGGACATACCTAAATACACCAACTTACTTGCTCAAGAAACAAGCCCTTATTTATTACAGCACGCTCATAACCCTGTAGATTGGAGAGCTTGGAATGACCAAACATTGGAAGTTGCAAAAAAGGATAAAAAACTCATGATTGTTAGCATAGGATATGCTGCCTGTCACTGGTGTCATGTTATGGAACGAGAGAGTTTTGAGGATAGTGCCGTTGCAGCCGTAATGAACAAAAACTACATCAATGTTAAGGTAGACAGAGAGGAGCGTCCAGATGTAGATCAAATCTATATTAATGCAGTGCAACTATTAACAGGTAGTGCCGGGTGGCCACTTAATGTGATAACACTCCCAGATGGCAGACCTGTTTGGGGAGGCACTTATTTTAAAAAGGAGGACTGGACCAATGTATTAAAGCAAATACAGAAAGTATATAAAGAGAATCCAGAAAGGTTGTTTGAGGTTGCAAACAATCTTGAACAGGGTATAAAAAGCATGGATCTTCTTCCTGTAAATCAGGAAAATGTAGATTTAAAAAAATTCAATACAGATGAAATTTTAAGCCAATGGCAAGAATCCTTTGACACTACATTTGGAGGTCCAAATAGAGCTCCTAAATTCATGATGCCAAATACTATTTCTTATCTTTTAAGAAAAGCAAAACAAAGCCAAGACAAGGTCTTACTTGAGTATGTTACCACTACCCTAGATAAGATGGCCTATGGAGGTATATACGATCATATTGGAGGTGGGTTTTCAAGGTATAGTGTAGATAAAAAATGGCATGTTCCTCACTTTGAAAAAATGCTGTATGACAATGGCCAAATGGTGAGTCTGTATAGTAACGCCTATTTGGCTACCAAAAACAATTTATATAAAGAAGTGGTAACTCAAACCCTTGCATTTATTGCTAGAGAATGCACAAATAGTGAAGGTGCCTTTTACTCTTCCTACGATGCCGATAGCCTCACACAGGAAGGAGTTTTGGAAGAAGGAGCCTATTATGTATTTACCAAAGAGGAGCTTTCAAAAGAACTTGGAGAAGATTTTAAATTGTTCTCAACCTACTACAACATCAACTCCTTTGGACTTTGGGAAAATAATCATTATGTTTTAATACGCACTAAAAGTGACCCAGTGATATGCCAAGAGTTTGGTATTACCAATGAGGTGTTACAAAACAAAAAAGAAGCTTGGAGAAACGTACTTCTTACCTACAGAAATAAACGAGATAAGCCAAGACTGGATGATAAAATACTCACCTCCTGGAATGGGCTTATGCTTAAGGGATATGTTGATGCTTATAAAGCATTTCAAGAACCAGCATACTTGCAGGCTGCTCTAAAAAATGCACATTTTATAAAGTCTAAACAATGGCAAACATCTGGCGCTTTGTTTCATAGCTATAAAGATGGGAAAAGCACAATTAATGGCTACTTAGAAGATTATGCAGCCGTAATTGACGGCTTTATTGGTTTGTATGAAATCACATTGGATAGCCAATGGATTACCATTGCCAATGAATTAACAAGTTATACCTATGGGCATTTCTTTGATTCAGAAAAGCAACTGTTTTATTTCACCAATGATCAGGATCCATCATTAATTACAAGAAGTTTTGAATACAGGGATAATGTAATCCCAGCATCCAATTCTATGATGGCAAAAAACTTATCTGTTTTGTCTCATCATTTTGACAACCAAACATATGCCACCACCGCCTCACAAATGCTTAAAAATGTTCTCCCAGAGATAGAAAAATACCCATCAGGGTTTTCTAACTGGTTGGACTTATTGGCTAATTTTCAAAACAACTTCTATGAAATTGTTGTTGTGGGAGATGATGCCCAACAAAAAGTGAAAGAAATTAATCAGTATTACCTGCCAAACAAACTTGTTGCAGGTAGCACCAAAGAGGGTAATAGCCCGCTTTTAAAACAGCGCTTTATAGAAAATGAGACCTTTGTCTATGTTTGCGTGAATAATGCTTGTAAAATGCCAGAAACACAGGTGTCAAAAGCAATAGATTTAATTGAGCGTTAAAACAGGCAACTAACTACAAAATTATCTCACAAAAAACGCACAAAACTATTGCAGCTTTGTGTGTTTTGTTTTTATTTGCAATGAATTAAAAAATACATCAAGTATCCTCAAAGAATAACAATAATTTAACACAATTAAAAGCTCGAAATATTAGTTTTGAGTGTTTTTTTAAAAATAAACTACATCGTTAATGAAAAATAATTTTCTAATATTACTATCCCTTTGTGTGTCTTTAAACATGATGTCTCAAAGTATGATAAATGAGCAAACAGCAGATGCTGGTTTTTTATCTTCAAAAACAACCCCAGTTTTTAAGGGTTATAAAAACACCATGGGTTCTATATACGCCAATAAAGAGTTTCAAATAGGATCTATATACAAAGATGGCATGGTAGTGGCTAGCAATGTTGCCCTTAGGTATAATGTACAAGCAGAAGAAATGGAGCTGAAAGCTAATACTTCTACTACTGTTGCCAATGTTATTAAAACATCCCAAAACATCTCTGTACGTATTTTAAATGATGATTTTGTATATCTGGTGTCTCCAGATAAAAATCAAAAAGCAGGATATTTTATGGTCATTGCAGAAGGAGGCAAACTTAACGTTTACAAAAAAATAATCAAAGAATTTGTTGAGGGAAAAGGGTCTGCAAACTCATACTCTAGAGCTGTGCCAGATACTTTTAAAGAAAAAGAACAGTTGTATATTGTAAGTGCTACGGGAAGCTTAACAAAGATTCCAAAAGGAAAAACAAAAAGAGAAAAATTGTTCGTTTCACAGCAAAACCAAATGAGCAGCTACATAGAAACTAATAAGTTAAACCTGCGAAGAGAAAAAGATTTCAACCAAGCCTTAGACTATTTTAACGCACTTTAATCTTGGCGCAGTTTTTGCGAGTATATTAAAATAAAACCTATACCAATGAAAAAAGCTATTCTTACCTTAATATTGTGTGTATTGACTCTTAGCACAGCCATCGCACAATTTGACGCTGCAATGTTTGTCTCAGATGTTTTCCTGTTAGACACCTATATAAAAAGACAAAACAAAGATGTTAATTTTAAAGACACCAAGTCTTACAAAGGAACCCCTTACAACAATCCAAACTATTTGTTAGGAAATATTTACAAAGAAGGAAAAGTACTTGCAGAAAAAATAGCCATAAGATACAACGCCGTTGCAGATGAGATGGAGGTAAAGCAAAACATAACCGATAGTGATGATGACGCTAGAGTTCTTACAAAATCTCAAGACATCTATGTGAAAATTATAGATGATATATATGTATTTGTACCCTACCAAGGAGGTATTGAAAAGGGAGGTTATTTTCAAGTAACTTTTGAAGGAAACAACATAGCGCTTTACAAAAAACATATTAAAGATTTCAGCCCAAAGAAAAAGGCCACCTCTTCTATCACAAAATCACTTCCTGCTGTCTTTAAAGACAAACCTGTTTTTTACTTGGTAACAAAAAAAGGTACGTTTTATCAAATGCCTAAATCTAGAACCAAGAAACTAAATGTGTTTGGCGAGAAGCTTAAAGAAATGAAAGACTTCACCAAGCAAAATGATTTGAATCTTAATAACGAGAAAGAATTATTGATAGCTGTTAAATATTACGACACATTATAATTTATCTTTGACACATTGTTGCCAAGCAACCCAGGTCAAACAATAAAAAAACCTAACACAAAAAGTGTTAGGTTTTTTTATTGAATTAAACTCAATTAACATTTTGTGCCGGGTTTTAGTAAAACTCTCTTGTGTTTTTTCTATTTTTGACTATAAGCGAAACACCTACTTCATGTGAAGTTGAATGTACTATTTAAAAGTCCTTTTAACAAACTCAATAAAGGTACTAGAAAAGAAAAAGCAACTATGTCACTACCAAAAAAACGATTATTTCTCATTGATGCATTTGCCTTAATTTTTAGGGGATATTATGCACTTATAAAAAACCCTCGTATCAACAGTAAAGGAATGGATACCTCTGCTATTTTAGGATTTATGAACTCATTTATTGATGTCATAAAACGAGAACGTCCAGAGTATATAGCGGTATGTTTTGATAAAGGAGGTAGCCAGGCAAGAAACGAGCTGTTTCCTGATTATAAAGCCAATAGAGATGAAACGCCAGATGGTATTAAAATAGCGGTACCGTATATTCAAAAAATATTGACTGCCATGCACATACCCATCATGGTTAAAGAAGGATTTGAGGCAGATGATGTGATCGGAACCTTGGCAAAAAAAGCAGAAAAAGAAGGATACCAAACCTTTATGGTAACTCCAGATAAGGATTTTGCGCAACTAGTATCAGATAATATTTTTATGTACCGTCCTGTTTTTGGAGGCGGGTATGAAACCTGGGGAATTCCAGAGGTGCAAAAGAAATTTGAAGTTACTGACCCCATGCAAGTTATTGACTATTTAGGGATGATGGGCGATAGTGCAGATAACATTCCTGGACTTCCGGGAGTTGGAGATAAGACTGCCAAAAAATTCATTAGCCAATTTGGTTCTATGGAGGGATTACTTGCCAATACGGAGCAACTCAAGGGGAAAATGAAAGAAAAAATAGAGGCCAATAAAGACCTTGGTCTTCTCAGCAAAGAACTTGCCACCATAATGCTAGATGTTCCCGTAGATTTTAATGAAGATGATTTTCAGATGAGTGCTCCAGATGTTGCCGCCGTTACTGAAATTTTTGAAGAATTAGAGTTTAGGCGCCTCACCACTAGTTTTGCCAACACATTCTCTGCACAGGCCATGGCCACAAAAGGAACAAGCAACCAACCCAAGACGCCTGCTGCTGATTCAAAAAAGGCCACTGCAACACCCCCTAGCCCCAGTGCTGGAGAAGGACAGTTTTCACTCTTTGGAGCAGATATTGAGCCTGCTGGGCAAACACAAACATACAGCAGCAGAAAAACCATTAAAGACACAGAACATTTCTACCAAACGGTGCAACCTGGTATGGGAACTCGTTTGTTTATTGAAAATCTAATGAAACAAACCAGTGTTTGTTTTGACACAGAAACAACAGGGCTAAACCCACTGACTGCTCAGCTTGTTGGAATTGCTTTTTCTTGGGAAAAAGGCAAAGGATTCTACCTCCCTTTCCCTGAAGAGAGAGAGGCTAGCCAGCAAATTATAGAGCAATTACGTCCGTTTTTCGAAGCTACAGAGATAGAAAAAGTGGGGCAAAACTTAAAGTATGACATTAAGGTTTTGCATAAATACACTATTTCAATACAAGGCAAATTATTTGACACCATGTTGGCCCATTATCTGATCAATCCAGATATGAGACATAACATGGATATATTGGCAGAGACCTATTTAAACTACACGCCCGTTTCTATTACAGAACTCATCGGTAAAAAAGGGAAAAACCAAAAATCGATGCGCGAGGTGCCAATAGAGCAGCAAACACAATACGCTGTAGAGGATGCAGATATTACATTTCAGCTCAAACAACACTTTGCCGCTGAGCTTAAAGACACTGATCTTCAAAAATTATTTGACACTATTGAAATCCCCTTACTAAAAGTACTTGCTAACATGGAGTTAGAGGGTATAAATCTAGATAAAGAATTCTTACAATCACTCTCTGGAGATTTGGACCATGATATTCTTACACTAGAGGCTGCAATTTATAAAGAAGCAGGTGAAGAGTTTAATATTGCATCTCCAAAACAGCTGGGAGAAATCCTCTTTGGTAAAATGAAACTTGTTACCAAGGCTAAAAAAACAAAAACAGGACAATACTCTACCGCAGAAGATGTGCTTTCATCTCTGGCAAAAGAGCATCAAATTATTGCAGATGTGCTTGAGTACCGTGGGCTTGCAAAACTAAAGTCTACCTATGTTGATGCCCTGCCGCTACAAATAGAACAAACAACACAAAGAGTTCATACCCAATACATGCAAACAGTTGCAGCCACTGGGCGCCTTAGTAGTAATAACCCAAATTTGCAAAACATCCCAATACGCACCCAAAGAGGAAGGCAGGTTAGAAAAGCCTTTGTTCCTAGAAACCAGGAGTATGTATTGGTGGCTGCAGATTACTCTCAAATAGAGCTTCGTATCATTGCCGCATTAAGTGAGGAGCAAACCATGTTGAAAGCCTTTAAAGATGGGCAAGATATTCATGCATCTACAGCAGCCAAAGTATTTAATGTACCTCTAGAACAGGTAACGCGGGAGCAGCGAAGTAATGCTAAAACGGTAAACTTTGGTATTATCTATGGCGTTTCTGCCTTTGGACTTAGCAACCAGACAGATCTCTCAAGAGGTGAGGCAAAAGAGCTGATTGACACCTATTACAAAACCTATCCTAAATTGCGTAATTACATGAGCGAATTGGTTGACTTTGCAAGAGACAACGGCTATGTTCAAACAGTATTAGGGCGTCGCAGGTACCTCAAAGACATAAACACTGCAAACGCAATTGTAAGAGGCGCTGCAGAACGTAATGCCGTTAATGCTCCAATTCAAGGAAGCGCAGCAGATATTATTAAAATTGCCATGATAAACATTCATGAAAAACTAGAAAAAGGTGGATATAAAACCAAGATGCTCTTACAGGTGCATGATGAACTGGTTTTTGATGTCTACAAACCAGAACTTTCTGTGATGGAAAGCCTCATTAAAACTGAAATGGAAAATGCTTATATCCTTTCCGTTCCGCTAGATGTAGAGTTAGGCATTGGCGAGAATTGGCTTCAGGCACATTAGCAAATTGTATTTAAAAAAATACTTTTGTATTTTACAGAAGAAAAAAATGTGCCATGAAAGAATTATTTACAAAAGCAAGTGTTTTATTAACTCTTTTTCTAAGCTGGGGAACCATGCTCTCACAGTGCGAGGGTGTCACCATTGGTAGCCTAAGCAACCCAGGTATTTACGATGTTGCAACCCTCACAGAGGCAGATGGACTTCGTGACGGCCCAGACTATTTTGGTGCCACAGTTTATTATCCTACAAACGCTACACCACCCTATGCCAGTATCGCTATTGTACCAGGTTTTACCGCCTCACCAAATAGTGTTGAAGACTGGGGGCCATTTTATGCCTCTCATGGTATTGTTACTATTATTATTGGTACAAATTCGATTTATGATTTTCCAGAAGCCAGAGCAGAAGCTTTATTGGATGCCCTAGAAACACTACGAGAAGAGAACACTAGAAACGCCTCACCACTACTTGGAGCTATAGATGAAGACAAGTTTGCCGTAAGTGGACACTCTATGGGAGGCGGAGGAGCACAACGTGCTGCTGTTTTAGACAATAGTATAAAGGGGGTTGTAGCGCTATGTCCTTGGCTTCCAAACCCAGATTTAGATCACAGCAGCCCTGTAGTGATTTTTAGTGGGCAAGATGATACGGTTGCTCCTCCTGGGGTTCATGCAAATATTCATTACGATAACACCCCAAATAGCACAAATAAACTTTTATTTGAAATAGAAAATGGCAATCACTCTGTAGCAAATACCCCACAGGGCGGAAACTCGAGTGTTGGTAAAGTTGCACTATCATGGTTTAAATTATATGTAGATCAAAACGATTGCTATTGCTCTTTATTAACAGATTACGTTGAAGACAATCCACTTGCATCAAACATAGAAAGTAGCTTTGAATGTGAAGTTTTAGATACCCAAGAAAATAGTAGTCAAACACTTTTGTATCCTAACCCAACAAGAGGCATTGTAAACATATCTTTGCAACAGGACGCCTTTTACCAGGTGTATTCTTTGCTAGGTCAATTGATGCTCTCTGGAGAATTAAAGGGCAGCTTAAAACAAATTGACCTGTCTTCACTACCTGGAAATATGTTCTATGTCCGTATTAATAATGAAACCTTTAAAATAGCAAAAACACGCTAAATTTTTATTCTCAACTACCTTTAAAGGGATGAGGCAAAACAGCACAAGAGTACTAAGAGATTTATAAATTAAGATGCCCCTTTAGACAAGGGGTTTATCTTTAGCAAGTTATTTCAATGAAATAAACGAAAATGTATCTTTTACTATTTGTTATTCAAATAAATAAGAGTATTTTTGCCGTCCCTTAATACGGGACAGAAATAATTTATTAATAATTAGACAAAGAACTATAATGGATACATTAAGTTACAAAACAGTATCTGCTAACAAGGCCACAGTAACAAAAGAGTGGTTATTAGTAGATGCGGACGGGCACACACTAGGTCGTCTTGCGAGTGAAGTTGCAAAATTACTTCGCGGTAAACACAAGCCAAGCTTTACACCTCATGTAGATTGTGGAGACAATGTGATTATCATAAACGCAAGCAACGTCCAATTAACAGGAAACAAATGGGCAGAAAAGTCTTACATCCGCCACACGGGTTACCCAGGTGGACAGAAAAGTCTTACTGCCACAGAATTAAAAGACAAGAATCCAGCACGTGTTGTTGAGAAGGCGGTTAAAGGAATGTTACCTAAAAACAAATTAGGGTCAGTACTTTTTAGAAACTTGAAAGTGTATGCAGATGCAAACCACGGTCAAGAAGCACAAAAACCAAGAGCTATTAAAATTAATACCGCAACTAAGTAATGGAAACTATACACAAAATCGGAAGAAGAAAAACCGCTGTTGCGCGTGTTTACTTATCTAAAGGAAAAGGAAACATCACTATCAACAAGCGTGAGTTTGATAATTATTTTACAACCCCTACATTACGTTATAAAGTAATGCAACCACTTGTAATGACAGAGAACGACAAAAACTTTGACATCAAAGTAAATGTTTTTGGAGGTGGTATCACTGGACAGGCTGAAGCAATTCGTTTGGCTATATCTCGTGCAATGTGCACATTAAATGATGAGAACAGAGGAATCTTAAAACCAGAAGGTCTTTTAACTAGAGATCCAAGAATGGTAGAGAGAAAGAAATTCGGACAGAAAAAAGCCCGTAAAAAATTCCAATTCTCGAAACGTTAATTTTTCACCCAATAGTATTGGGTATCTCTTTCGAGTATTGATTTTTTATACTCGAAATAAGTTCATACAAATACAATTATATTAATTAAGCTGTTAGTCCCGCTCTGCCGGGTGGGACAATTAGTTTAGCATCTAAATTACTTCCATACCAAGACCCCTAGGGTAACTTGGCATAAAAAAGTAATTGACATCTAAACACACAGAACGTAAACTAAAAACAAAATGGCAAAAGACAACAACAAAGAAGTTAAAGAACTTCTAAATGCAGGTGTACACTTTGGACACCTAACAAGAAAATGGAATCCAAACATGGCTCCTTACATCTACATGGAGCGTAATGGGATTCACATCATCAACTTATACAAAACTGCTGCAAAAATTCAGGAAGCTGGAGAAGCTTTAAAGAAGATAGCAGCATCTGGTAGAAAAATACTTTTTGTAGCTACCAAAAAACAAGCAAAAGATATCGTTGCTGAAAAAGCAAAATCTGTAAACATGCCTTACATCACAGAAAGATGGCCTGGCGGAATGTTAACAAATTTTGTAACGATCAGAAAAGCCGTTAAGAAAATGGCAACTATTGATAGAATGAAGCAAGACGGAACGTTCATGACGCTGTCTAAAAAAGAACGTTTACAAGTAGACCGTTTACGTGCTAAGCTTGAGAAAAACTTAGGTTCTATCGGAGAAATGAGTCGTTTGCCTGCCGCTTTATTTGTTGTTGATACAACTCGTGAGCACATTGCAGTAGCTGAGGCAATCAAATTAAATATTCCAATTTTTGCGATGGTTGACACAAATTGTGATCCAAGAGTGATTGATTATATCATCCCATCAAATGATGATGCGTCTAAGTCTATAGACAAGATCATGACTGCTGTTGCAGATGCTGTAAAAGAAGGTCTTTCAGAACGCAAAGCTGGAAAAGAAAGTGCTGAAAAAGCAAAAGCTGAAAAACAAGCTCCTGTTGAAACTAAACAAACTGAAGAAGCGGCTCCTGTAAAAGAAGAGGTAGCAGCAACAAAAGAGGCGCCTGTAAAAGAAGCTACTCCAGTTAAAGAAGAGGCAGCAGCAACAAAAGAGGCACCTGTGAAAAAAGCGCCAGCAAAAAAAGCGCCTGCAAAAAAAGCAGCAGCTAAAAAGGCTGTAAAAGAAGAAGTAAAGAAAGAAGACACTACCAAGGAAGAAAAGTAGGTCTCGATTCAATTAATATAGAGAGTCGTTTAATTTTTTTTCTTCTAGAAATTCTATTAAGCGACTTTTTAAGTTCACTAAATACAATAATAAAATTTCCGACCATTCGGAAATAATAAAAAAACAATACGATGGTAAAAATAACCGCCGCACAAGTAAACGAATTAAGAAAGAAAACCGGAGCTGGAATGATGGACTGTAAAAAAGCCCTTGTTGAAGCAGAAGGAAACATAGAAGATGCCATTGGTATTCTTAGAAAAAAAGGACAGAAAATTGCAGAAAAAAGAGCAGACCGCGACTCTAGTGAAGGGGCTGTTGTTTCTCAAATTAATGATGCACAAACAAGAGGTGTTGTTGTGTCTTTAAACTGTGAGACAGATTTTGTTGCAAACAATGACTCATACTCTGCAATGGCCAAAGAAATGGCTGCTATTGCAATTAATTATGATACCAAAGAGGCATTTCTGGCTGCTGCTTTTGACTCAGAGATGACTATTGCTGAAAAACTAATTGAGCAAACAGGTGTTATTGGTGAAAAACTAGAAATAGGTGGTTTTGAAATACTAGAAGCACCATTTGTTGGAACCTATATCCACGGAAAGAAAATTGGCGCTCTTGTTGGTTTATCTAAAGGTAGTGATAGCGCTGCAGAGGTAAGCAAAAGTGTTTCAATGCAAGTAGCTTCTATGGGAGCCACTACATTATCTTTCAAAGATTTTACCTCTGATTTTGTTGCAAACGAAACAGAAGCAAGAATTGCAGTTATTGAAAAAGACAACATAGAGCGAGGACGTTTAGGGAAGACCCTTAAAAACATTCCTCAGTACATCTCAATGTCTCAACTAACACCAGAGGCCTTGGCTGCTGCAGAAGATGCTGCAAAAGCAGAATTAAAAGCAGAAGGAAAGCCAGAACAAATCTGGGATAGAATTCTTCCTGGAAAAATGGAGCGTTTTATTTCTGACAACACCTCTTTAGACCAAGAGAAATGTTTGTTAGATCAAAACTTCATTATGGATGAAAAGAAAAATGTTGCTCAGTACGTTGCCAGTAAAGGTGATGCTGCTGTAGTAGGGTTTAAAAGAGTAACTTTAGCCTAAGTCTAAACCGCTCATACTTATTAAAATCCGTTTTCAACCACTGTGGTTGAAAACGGATTTTTCTTTTTTATATGCTTAGGTAGAAACATCTTTTATAATTTCACTATTTTTGTAACTACTAAAACATCACTATGCACTATAACAGAATCCTTTTAAAACTCTCAGGAGAAGCCTTAATGGGTAACCTTCAGTACGGTATTGACCCAGAAAGACTAAAAGAATATGCTCAGGATATAAAAGCTATTATAGCTACAGGGGTCCAGGTTGCCATCGTAATTGGAGGCGGAAACATTTTTAGAGGTGTTGCTGGGGCCAGTAAAGGCATGGACCGCGTTCAGGGAGACCATATGGGCATGCTTGCTACAGTAATTAATGGACTTGCATTACAAGGAGCTCTTGAAGATCAAGGCATCCCTACAAGATTGCAAAGTGCCATTAAAATAAACGAAGTAGCTGAGCCTTTTATTAAAAGAAGAGCGGTTCGTCATCTTGAAAAAGGACGCGTAGTTATATTTGGAGGAGGAACTGGTAACCCATATTTCACCACAGACAGTGCAGCTGTTTTAAGAGCCATAGAAATTAATGCAGATGTTATATTAAAAGGGACCCGAGTAGATGGTATTTATTCTAGTGACCCAGAAAAAAACGAAGATGCTGTTAAATTTGAGTTTATTTCTTTTGAAGATGTATTAAAAAAAGGACTTAAAGTGATGGATACTACTGCATTTACCTTAAGTCAAGAAAACGAACTACCTATCATCGTTTTTGACATGAATACTCGCGGTAATCTAATGAAAGTGATCTCTGGAGAGAATATTGGAACCAAAGTAAATCTTTAAAGCTAGGATTTTAGAAAACATAATTAAAGACCCATTTTAGGGACATACAGATGGAAGAAGAAATAGAATTTATCATAGACAGTACAAAAGAAGCCATGGATAATGCCGTGAGCCACTTAAATAAAAAGTTTGTAAATATTAGAGCCGGAAAGGCTTCTCCTGCCATGGTAGGAAGTGTGATGGTGAACTACTATGGTAGCCAAACACCATTAACACAAGTTGCCAATGTTGCAACACCAGATGGTATGACCATCACAATTGCACCTTGGGAAAAAGGGTTGATTCCAGAAATTGAAAAAGGAATTCATCTCGCAAATATTGGCTTTAACCCAATGAATAATGGAGACAGTGTCATTATAAACGTTCCGCCACTTACAGAAGAGCGTAGAATAGAACTGGCAAAACAAGCAAAAGCAGAAGCAGAAGATAGTAAAGTTGGAGTGCGCAACGATCGTAAAAATGCAATGAATAGCATTAAAGAAATAGAAGGCGCAAGTGATGATTTAAAGAAAAGTCTGGAAGAAGATATCCAAAAAATGACAGATACAAGTATCACCAAAATTGACACACTTCTTGCTGTAAAAGAAAAAGAAATTATGACCGTATAACATACAATCATATCCAAACAACAAAGCCCCCATTCGCTTATTAGTATTTCACTAATCCTAAGGGGGCTCTTTTTTTGACTTATGGTATCTAAGATGTTTTTATTATTATCTTAAGCATTATAAATTGGCAATTTAAAACACGGCACAAACGCTCCCTAAAAAAATGAAAAAGATAAGCTTCATATTGGTCTTTATTTTAATGCATTTCAATGCCGTTTCTCAAACTAAAAAACAAGATACCCTCCACCAACAAAAAAACATTGACTTTAACTATAAAGCATTAATTATACCAGCATCATTAATAGGGTACGGCACCTTAAGCCTCTATAATGATAAGTTAACTAATGGTGACGCTTCTATTAGAAATAACATTAATTCAGACAATGAAAAGACATTTCCTCTAGATGAAGGGACCCAATCACTTGCATTTTTATCTGTCTACGGATTAAATTTATTTGGCGTAAAAGGGAAAAACAATTTTAAAGATCGTAGCATTGTTTTGGCAACTGCCTATCTTATAATGGGATCCTCTGTTACTGTTTTAAAAAGAACGACCCATCGCCAAAGACCAAACCAAACGGGATTCACCTCATTCCCTTCTGGGCACACAGCAACAGCATTTATGGGTGCTGAGTTTTTATATCAAGAATACAAAGATGTTTCACCATGGTATGGGGTTTCTGGGTATTTTATCGCCGCTGGAACTGGATATTTAAGAATGTATAATAATAAGCATTGGTTTTCTGATGTAGTTGCAGCTGCTGGAATTGGTATTTTGAGCACCAAAATTGCCTACTGGGTTCAACCCTTTTTTAAAGACCTGTTTTCTAAAAAACAAACAGCAACTAAAACGGCTGTGGTCCCTTATTACAATAAAAATGAAATGGGCCTTGCCATGTCAATGTCATTTTAATGGACGCACTACATATTTTATAAAAATCGAGTGGCCATAATTTTAATTGCCCTAAATAGATTTCTTACCTTTACAAAACAACAAAAACCCTATCATTGAATAAACTTTTTAGTATTGGATTTTGGAGTGCCACGGCCCGTTTTATACTGCGCAACCGAATATTAATTCTAATTGCTATAACGGTCTTTACCATCTTCCTTGGAATGCAATGGAAACATATGCGTTTCACCTACACAGAAGCAAACATGCTTCCTGATGACCACCAGGTAAACACCGCCTACAATACATTTTTAGAAATCTTCGGAGATGAAGGAAACCTGATCATATATGGCGTCAAAGACAGTTTGTTGTTCACTCCATCAAATTTCAAAGCCTGGAACAACCTCTCTAAAGACCTAGGGCAAGCTACAGAGGTTGACCTTACGTTGTCTATAGGAGATCTTCAAAAATTAAAAAAACGCACAGACAGTATTGGATTTGAGATGGTCCCGCTTTTAAAGGATTCTATTTTAAGTGAGAAACAACTTAAAAAACTACAGTATGACCTCTTTGAAAAACTACCATTTTATAATGGCCTTATATACTCTCCAGATAAAAAATCTGTAAGAACTGCTCTTTATATTAAAAAGGACATCGTTAACACTCCTGCTAGAAAAATATTTATTGAAAAAGTTCTTATTCCTAAGATAGCTGCCTTCGAAAAGAAAACTGGCATGAAAGTCCATACCTCTGGCATGCCCTATATTAGAACCTTAAACTCTCAAAATATTATTGATGAAATAGGAATGTTTATTGGAGCAGCCGTGATTGTAACTTCTATTATTTTCTTCTTTTTCTTTAGATCTTACAGAGCAACTTTCATATCAATGATTACCGTTATTATTGGGGTACTATGGGCCTTTGGAATACTTGGTTTACTTAAATATGAAATCACCGTTTTAACCGCTTTGATCCCTCCACTTATCATTGTAATTGGAATCCCTAATTGTATTTTCTTGATCAACAAATACCAGCAAGAAATAAAACAGCACGGTAACCAAGCAAAATCTCTGCAACGCGTTATTGCTAAAGTTGGAAATGCAACATTAATGACCAATGTTACTACCGCCAGTGGTTTTGCAACATTTATTTTAACAAATAGCCAGCTACTAAAAGAGTTTGGAATTGTTGCCTCTATTTGTATTCTTGCCATATTCTTGCTTTGTTTACTGATCATCCCTATTAGTTACAGTTTTATGCCAGTGCCCAAAAACAAGCACTTAAAACATTTAAACAAACGTTGGATCAACCGCTTTGTGGACTGGATGGAAAACAAAGTACGCCACAACCGTATTGCTATTTATATTATTTCTATTGCACTATTGTGCGTTAGTATCATTGGGATTTATAGTATAAAAATCTCTGGTTCTTTGGTTGAAGATATGCCAAAGAAGACCGAGTTTTTTAAATCCATTAGATTTTTCGAGAAAGAGTACAAAGGCATTATGCCTCTTGAGATTTTAGTAGATACCAAACGTAAAAAGGGGGTAATGAAGTTAGCTACTCTAAAGCGCATGAACGAGCTTCAAGAGTACATAGAGGAATTCCCAGAATTTTCAAAACCTCTTTCTGTAGTGGATTTAGTGAAATACAGCAAGCAAGCCTATTACAATGGCAATCCTGAGTATTATCAATTACCTAATAGCCAGGAGAGGAGCTTTATTTTAAGCTATGCTAAAAGCAGTGTACAAGACACAGACTTACTAAAAAGCTACGTAGATAGTACAGGGCAGTTTGCCCGTATTACTACTTTTATGAAAGACACGGGTACCCAGCGCTTTGATAGAATTGAGGAAGATCTCAAGGCCAAAGCGCTTAAAATTTTTCCAGAAGATAGGTACACCGTAAATTTTACAGGCAAAGCATTAATGTTTCAAAAAGGAACTAAGTATTTAGTTAAAAATCTAATTATTAGTCTCTCCCTTGCTATTTTGCTCATTGCTCTTTTTATGGCTTGGATGTTTAGAAGCTTTAGAATGATATTGGTCTCTCTGATACCTAACCTACTGCCTTTAATTATTACAGCAGGTTTGATGGGCTTTTTAGGAGTTCCCATAAAACCCTCTACTATTTTAGTATTTAGTATAGCCTTTGGTATCTCTGTGGATGACACCATTCACTTTTTAGCTAAATATCGCCAAGAACTTATTGCCAATAACTGGAAGATTAAAAAATCTGTGTATGCGGCCTTGCGTGAAACAGGGGTAAGTATGTTTTACACATCTATAGTGCTTTTCTTTGGGTTTTCTGTATTTACCATCTCAAGTTTTGGAGGTACGGTAGCCCTTGGCGGATTGGTTTCTGTAACCCTTGTATTTGCTATGTTAGCAAATTTATTATTGCTTCCTTCCCTGCTGCTTTCTCTTGAAAAGAGTATCGCCAACAAACAAACTCTTAAAAAACCATCCTTGGGTATTTTACCAGAAAACATGGAAGAAGAGCACCAGGAGTTAAAATAGTCAATACTCATTTCAAATATCTGAATTATAACCTATCTTTATATCTTGACTTTTTGATTATGAAACACACAGAAATAGTACACGTTTTACAAACAGAGCCTACCATCAATGAACTTACCATACGAGGTTGGGTTCGTTCCTTTAGAAGCAACCGTTTTATTGCGGTCAATGATGGTTCTACTATTAAAAATTTGCAATGTGTTATTGATTTCGAAAATTTTGACCAAGACCTCCTTAAAGATATAACTACCGGAGCCTGTGTAGAGATTACTGGAGTACTGGTAAAAAGCCAAGGGCAAGGACAAACACTAGAGATCCAAGTGTCTGCCTTTAATGTCTTAGGTACTGCAGATCCAGAAGAGGTAAAACTAACCATTCTTTCTCCAAAGCGCCACAGCCTAGAAAAATTACGTGAGCAAGCACATCTGCGTGTGCGCACCAATACTTTTGGAGCAGTGATGCGTTTGCGCTCAAAACTATCTTTTGCAGTACATGAGTATTTTCAGAAAAATGGGTTTAATTATATGCATACTCCAATTATCACGGGTAGTGATGCAGAGGGTGCAGGAGAAATGTTTAAGGTAAGTGCATTAGACCCAAAAAACCCACCATTGGATGACAAGGGAAATGTAGCCTATAAAGAAGACTTTTTTGCAAAAGAAACCAACCTTACTGTAAGTGGTCAATTAGAGGCAGAAACCTTTGCAATGGGGCTAGGAAAGGTATATACTTTTGGGCCTACTTTTAGGGCAGAAAACAGCAATACCTCTCGCCATTTAGCAGAATTCTGGATGATCGAACCGGAGGTTGCCTTTAACGATTTGGCAGACAACATGGATTTGGCCGAAGATTTCATAAAGTATGTAATCTCATACGCGCTGGAAAACTGCCAGGATGATTTAGAATTTTTGGAACAAAGGCTTATTCAAGAAGATAAAAGCAAACCTACTGCAGAGCGACAAGAAATGACACTTCGTGAGAAATTACATTTTGTGATAGACAATAATTTTAAGCGTGTAAGCTATACAGAGGCAATCGATATCTTAAAGAACTGCAAGCCCAACAAGAAGAAAAAATTTAAGTACCCTATAGACCAGTGGGGCGCAGACCTTCAAAGTGAACATGAACGATTTTTGGTAGAAAAACACTTTAAGTGTCCGGTAATTTTATTTGATTACCCCGCTACCATTAAAGCATTTTACATGCGCCTAAATGAGGATGAGAAAACGGTTCGTGCCATGGATGTATTATTTCCAGGTATTGGAGAAATAGTGGGTGGATCTCAACGTGAGGAGCGGTATGATGTTCTTAAACAAAAGATGAAAGCCATGGATATTAGCGAAGAAGAATTATACTGGTATCTTGACCTTCGTAAGTTTGGGACCTGTACCCATAGTGGATTTGGCCTTGGTTTTGAACGCCTTGTGCTGTTTGTAACTGGTATGGGAAACATCAGAGATGTAATTCCTTACCCAAGAACACCTGGTAACGCAGAGTTCTAAAAATATAATATAAAAACACATCCTGCATATTAAAACCAGCATTGTACCGTTTTGTATATAGCTGGTTTTTTTTAACTTTATAGTTCACAACATTTTTAAATGCTAAAACAGTTTCTAAATTTTAAGTTATCTCAGAAATTATCTCCACAACAAATACAGTTGATGAAGCTGATTCAACTGCCAACGCAGGCTTTTGAACAACGTATTTCTCAAGAGATGAATGAAAACCCTGCACTAGAAAAAGGGAAAGAGGAAGCCAGTGAATTTGACCAAGATATTAATGATGACTACCAGGACACCATAGATGAAGCTCCAGAAATTAATATAGATGAGTATCTAAGTGATGATCAAACCCCTAGCTATAAGTTAAATGCAAATAACTATAGTGCAGATGATCAGCAAACTCATATGCCCTATGCGGCAGGGCAATCATTCACTCAGCATCTGATGCAGCAATTAAACACCTATAGGCTTGAAGAGAGTGAAAAAGAAATTGCAAAATTCTTAGTAGGAAGCGTAGATGAGAGCGGCTACATTCGTAGAGAAATTGCAGACATTGTAGATGATTTAGCCTTTACTCAAAATATATACACCGAGGAAACTGCTGTGGAAAGTGTGCTAGAAAAAGTGCAAGAACTAGATCCTGCAGGGGTTGGCGCTAGAGATTTACAGGAATGTTTATTACTGCAATTAAAAAGGAAAGAGCAAAACCA
Organism: uncultured Flavobacteriaceae bacterium; assembly: GCA_913045325.1. GTDB lineage: Bacteria > Bacteroidota > Bacteroidia > Flavobacteriales > Flavobacteriaceae > Patiriisocius. Next base: position 21,266 of record CAJWPZ010000010.1, read on the forward strand.
GAAAGTAGTTTTAGCTTATAGTATTTTGGATGAAACCTTTGATCAATTTTCAAAAAAACATTATAAGAAATTACTTCAAAAATTTAGTATTTCAGAAGACCAGCTAAGAGATGCAATTGCTGAAATTGAAAGTTTAAACCCCAAGCCAGGAGGAGCAATTTCAAGCAGTACAAGAATGGTAGCGCATGTTGTGCCAGATTTTGCTATTACCATTGTTGAGGGAGGTTTAGAGTTAACCCTAAATGGAAGAAATGCTCCAGAATTGCATGTATCAAGAGACTACTCCAATATGCTTAAAGGCTATAAAGAGTCTAAAGATAAATCAAAGTCACAAAAGGAAGCGGTGCTATTTATCAAACAAAAATTAGACGCAGCCAAGTGGTTTATTGATGCTATTAAACAAAGGCAGCAAACACTTTTTGTGACCATGAATGCCATCATGCACAGGCAAGAAGCCTATTTTCTCTCTGGAGATCAGCGCAAATTAAAACCCATGATTTTGAAGGATATTGCAGATACCATTGGCATGGATATTTCTACTGTGTCTAGGGTTGCCAATAGTAAATACGTAGATACTCCCTATGGCACAAAACTCATAAAAGAGTTTTTTAGTGAATCCATGAAGAACGACCAAGGAGAAGATGTGTCTACCAAAGAAATTAAAAAAATTCTTGAAATCACCATCAGTGAAGAAGATAAAAGAAAACCTCTTACCGATGATAAGCTGGCTCAAATTCTAAAAGAAAAAGGATATCCTATTGCCAGACGTACTGTTGCTAAATACAGAGAACAATTAGAGCTATCTGTGGCACGCCTTAGAAAAGAGCTTTGATGAATCAAATTTTACGTATTGCGGGCTATATTTTCCATCCCTTATTGATGCCGCTTTTTGCTGTGTTGTGGTATTATGCAATTACCCCAAGGTTTGTAGAGCCACAGGTTATGTTGGCCAACATATATGCTATTGCCACCCTTACTACTTTTACACCCATTGTTTTATTCTTTATGCTGAAAAATATTGGGATAGTTTCTAGCATACACCTGGTAGATGTAAGAGAACGCAAATATCCTTTAATGATACAGGTGTTGTTGCTGTTACTGATCATCAAACTAATTTTTAAACCCTATCAAGAGATAGAGTTGTATTATTTTTTTGTAGGTATTTTAGCCACCTCGCTAACGGCACTTTTTTTAGTGTTATTTAAATTTAAAGTGAGTCTCCACCAAATGGCAATAGCAGGGGTTACTATGTTTTTAATTGGGGTAAGCATCCATTTCAACATAAACATGCTAGGGAGTATATCGCTTTTATGTATTGTAAATGGTCTAGTTGCTAGCTCTAGAATTCATACAAAATCACATAGTGTGACTGAGTTGTGTTTTGGGTTTTTTATTGGCGGGATACCGCAGTTTTTACTATTTGGTTTTTGGGTCTAAAATTACCCACAAAGTTTTCTTTAGAGAAAGAAAAACAATAGCCCTAGTTTTAAAGCGCTCATCTGAATTGGTGTACCATTGATTGTAATTGCATTATCAAACAAAGGGGTAATACCATAATAGCCATAAAAATTTACAGTATTATAGCCAATTGATAGGGTGGCCCCAAGACGCATGTTATTAAACTCTGGAATATCTGTTTGTATCACGGTGTTACCATCTTGTTTAAAAGAAGATTTATCCCAATAGCTATATCCAAGTCTAAGACCTGCATAAAAGCGCCAAAACTTATAGTTTTGTGCACTAGAGGTACGCCATCGAAACTCTAAAGGAACTTCTATACTTGCAGTACTAAATCTATTTACATCATAAGTGGAACCACTATTGCTTAAGGAAGCGAATATCGTGCGATTTAACTCATCTTCTCCTATAAAGAGTGTTGTGCCGTACTCATCAAAACTAGCGCCAACACCCAAGGCTACAGAGAGATTTCTGCGCCTATTAATAGGCATGTCTCTAGTAAAGCCAAAATGAACAGAACCTGTTAAGCCTTGGGAGTCTACAAACTCTGGGGCATTAACAAGAGCATTGTAGGTGATGCCAAAATAAAATTGATCTTCTCTATACTTTGTATCCAAAGAATCTAGGGCGAGCTCTTTTTGAGCAAACAGTGCGCTCACACATAAAAAACAACAGATAAAATACCACTTGTGCCCCATGGGTTAAATATAACCGAATTTTAAATGCTTGTGAAATAAAAAAACGCCTTTTCTAAAAATAGAAAAGGCGCTTATATAGTGTTGTACTAATTACTTACTGCTGCACGTCGTTACCTGGTGCGGTGATGTAGATAATTTTTACCATGTTTAGGTCTCGTAATTTTTCTTTGATATCTTGAAGCAGTCCTACGTTGGTCTGTTCATCAACTTTTAAACCAACTACTACCTTACCTTGAAGTTCTGGTATTAATTTGGTTCTTGCTTCAGATAAAGCAAATTCTAGAGAATTAATATCTGTATACTTATCTCCTATTTGAATTTTTCCTTCGGTACCAAATTTTTCTTTATATCGTGAACTTGGTTTTCCAGCATAAATAAAAACAGAGCGATCTTTCTTTAGTTTTTCTACTTGATCTGCCTTAGGAAGCTTTTGTTGCACCAACATATTATCTTTTCTCAATACAGTAACTACCATAAAGAAAAACAATAACATAAATACAATATCTGGTAAAGATGCTGTATTTACTGCAGGCAATTCACCGCCTTTTTTCTTATTAAACTTAGACATAAAACTGTTTTTTATTATTGAGATTTTTTTGCTTCTGCTTCAGATAATTTCATCGGAAAAAGCGCTTGAATTTCTTTTAGTTTTGTTTGAGCTCGTTCTTCATTGCCTTTAAAATCACCCGTTGCTATTGCGCTTTTTACTTTCGTGAATTTAAAACCAAACAAACGCTCAGATTCTCTATCTCTTAAAAAATTATAGGCTGCTACCAATTCATTTTGAACTTGAATATAAGTCTTGTAAGAGGTTTCACGATCACTCTTTACGGTGATAATAGCTTTCTCTGGATTGTCTGAAGAGGCAAGATCTTTTTCACCTTTACAATAGCTGCAAGTACCGTCACCGCCATTATCTAAAAAAGAAATAGCCGCTGCTCTAATATCTTGAATATCCATCAGTTCATTGTCTGCAAGAATTTGATTTTCCTTGTTTACTGTAACTACAAAAATGTTCTTTTCTTTAATATCTACTGGAGGTTGTTCATCTTGTTTTGGTGGTAATTGACGCGCAATTCCTTTGTCTTTTTCTATGGTAGTTGTTACCAGAAAAAAGATAAGCAATAGAAACGCAATATCTGCCATAGAACCAGCATTCACCTCTGGTGTTGCTCTTCTTCCCATATTATCGAGTTGTTAATTTTTTCACTCCACTAAATGCCATTGCAACAACTGCTACCACAGATAAGATGTAAAAGGCGTAAAGTCCTGTACCTATAAATCTTGAGGTTTGAGCTGTTACTAGTTCTCCGTCTTTGGTGAAGGATTCTACTCCATCTGCTAGTATATAAGAAATTACAAATATGAGTAAAAAAGCACCTACAGACATAAGTGTCTTTTTAACGTCTCCATTAGCAATCCCTTTAATTACGAACACCACAACTATTACCAGTAATATAGCAAAAGTTAAATACGCTACGTAAAGAAAAGAGTCTAGACCCTCGCCTCCGCTAGCTATTACAGCTTCATCTCCTTTTATCATCAACATCCCCCATAAAAGGACACCAGCCACACCAAGAACTAAAGCTACTATTTTAGAAATTTTATGTAAACCCATTGTTTGGTTCTTTAAAAGATTATTTTTTGTTTTTGTAGTCAATCAACATATCAATAAGTGTAATTGATGCGTCTTCCATAGAGTTTACAATACTGTCAATTTTTGCAATAATGTAATTGTAAAAGATTTGAAGAATAATCGCTACAACCAAACCGAATACTGTTGTTAGTAGGGCTACTTTAATACCACCTGCTACTAGTGAAGGATTCATGTCTCCAGCTGCTTCAATTTTGTCAAAGGCTGTAATCATACCAATTACAGTACCCATGAAACCAAGCATAGGAGCCAAAGCAATAAATAGTGAAACCCAAGAAACATTTTTCTCTAGTTGTCCCATCTGTACACCTCCATAGGCTACAACTGCTTTCTCTGCAGCTTCAATACTCTCGTCTGCACGCTCTAAACCTTGATAGTAAATAGATGCTACAGGTCCTTTAGTGTTTCTACACACCTCTTTTGCAGCGTCTACTCCACCATTTTTAAGTGCATCTTCTACATCCTCAGCTAATTTTTGAGTATCTGTAGTAGAAAGATTTAAAAATATAATTCTTTCAATTGCCATAGCAAGACCAAGTATTAGACATACTAGTACAATTCCCATAAATCCAGGACCCCCTTGTATGAAACGTTCTTTTAGTTTCTGGTGCCATGTTCTGTTATCCACATCTTCTGCTGCGTCATCTTGTACAAGAGTTACGGTAGAGGCTGCTACTAATGAGGTTGAAGTTGTTGGCGCTGCAGCGTTTGCTGTTATTGATCCCGCAAAAACAAGTGCGGCAATTGCCATAATAGAAAATAATTTTTTCATTGCTATTGACTTAAAGTTTAATTTTAATTTCTAGTTAAATTTAGGTTTTAAAGATATAGAAATAATTGTGTAAAAAACAAGAATTTTAGAGTTGCTATTGCATTTTATGTTAATTAATGCACCTTAGAGGTCCGTACCCTCTAATAACTAACTAATTACTAAAACACAATGTGTAACATTCTCTACAAACAACATCAATTTCTATACCAATAATTCAAAAAAGTGGTGGTTAATTTTAAAAATAGATAGCCACTTATGCTTTATAGAACCTTGCAGAGAGGAAGGGATTCGAACCCTCGATACGTTGCCGTATACACGCTTTCCAAGCGTGCGCCTTAAGCCACTCGGCCACCTCTCTATTTTTTTGTGCTGCAAAGAAACAATTTTTTATATTTCGCAGGGCACAATTTTATTGAAATATTAACTCATTTCTCCTCTTAAAGAAGTTTCAAAGAGGGTTTTAAAATCTTGCTGAGGATCAACAGTGGCAAGCAAGTACATTAATTTTGTTAGCGCCGCCTCTGTGGTAATGTCTTTACCACTTATAACGCCCATGTTTTTTAATGCTACAGAGGTCTGGTAATGGCCCATCACAACACTTCCTCCAGAGCACTGAGTTACATTAACAACAGGGATTCCTAAGTCTACCACTTTTTTTAAGGCCTCAATAAACCAATCTTGGGTTGTTACATTTCCGCTGCCATAGGTTTCTATAACTAGCCCCTTAAAAAGTTCTGTATTAAATAGGTGGGTTACCATTTGTCTTGTAATTCCTGGAAACATTTTAACCAATAGTATTTTTGACTCCAGGGCTTTATGAACCAACAAGGGTTTATCCTTTGGAACTAGCAAAGCATTATAAGCTACAGAAAGATTTACACCACTTTGAGCCAGTGCGGGGTAATTTAAAGAGGCGAAGGCCTCAAAATGCTCTGCATTTATCTTAGTGGTGCGGTTTGCTCTGTATAATTTATATTCAAAATACAAACCAACCTCTTTAATAACAGGGCTGCCGTCTTGTTTTAAAGCAGCTAGTTGTATGGAGGTAATTAGGTTTTCTTTTGCATCAGTACGCAAATCTCCAATTGGCAATTGAGATCCAGTGAAAATCACTGGCTTGGCCAGGTTTTCTAACATAAAACTTACGGCAGAAGCGGTGTACGACATCGTATCACTGCCATGTAACACCACAAAGCCATCAAAATGATTATACTGGTCTTCTATAATAGTCACTAATTGTTGCCAATACACAGGCCCCATATTTGAGCTATCTATAGGAGCCTCAAAACTCTGGGTGTCTATCTTGCAATCCAACAAATTAAGTTCTGGAATATGCTTTAGAAGGTCATTAAAATTCAAATTTTTAAGACTACCTGTTTCAGAATCTTTTATCATACCAATAGTACCCCCGGTATAGATTAATAAAATAGTGCTTGTTTGGGTAGTCATAGGACGGTTATTTAAATCTTAAAAATTGCTGCCGCATTTATTGTGGTTATCTCTGCTACTTGTGCTTCTGAAATTTGATACAAGGTACTCACTTTACTGGCAATCAAAGATAGGTAACTGCTTTGGTTTCTTTTACCTCTATAAGGAGTGGGTGAAAGATAGGGCGCATCAGTTTCCAAAACAATGTGTTTTATGTCAATTTGATGGAGAAACTGATCAATCTTACCATTTTTAAAGGTAACAACTCCACCAATACCCAATTTCATATTATACCCAATAGCCTGGTTTGCTTGGGCCAAGCTGCCGGTAAAGCAATGAAATATCCCAAACAAATCATCCCCTTTTTCTTGTTCTAATACTTCAAAAACTTGGTCAAAGGCATCTCTACAGTGAATAACAATAGGTAATTTATACTTTTTGGCTAACCTGATTTGATACACAAAAGCTTCTCTTTGTATTTCCAAGGTAGAGGTATCCCAATACAAATCAATCCCGATCTCGCCTATGGCAACAAAACTACGCGCTTCAAGCTCTTTTGCTACAAAGGCTAATTCTTCTTTATAATTTTGCTTCACAGATGTTGGGTGTAATCCCATCATTAAATGCACACAATCTGGATATGACGCTTCTAAGTCATACATTGCCTTTGCATAGCTTGAGTCTATGGCTGGGATAAAAAACTTGGAAACACCTTGGTCCTTTGCCTGTTGCATAACAGTATCTCTATCAAGGTCAAAGGCCTCGCTGTATAAGTGTGTATGTGTGTCTGTTAACATGATTGCAAAGCTAGCTATTTTGTTTGCTATATTTGTTAAAAAAATACCGTGCAATTAAGAAATTTATTAGAAGCAAAAGGTTTTCAAAGAATTGTATTGCGTAAAATGACCACTGGACATTATACGTGCCGCGCTGAATTAAATACCAAAAAAGGTGTTTTTATTATAGATACAGGCGCTTCTTCTAGCTGCATAGACTTTGAACATGTAGGGCTGTTTAACCTCATCCAAGAGAAAAGTGATGTAATTGCAGCGGGCGCTGGAGACTCAAACATGAAAACAGCACTTGCCCAAAACAATGTTTTTAAGCTAAAAAATCACAAAACCAAAAACATCTCTTTTGTATTATTTGACTTGTCGCATGTTAAAAAAGCCATCTCTATGGTAGACCCAACTATAATTCATGGTATCCTTGGAGCAGATTATTTAAAAAAACACAGCGCCGTATTAGACTATGGTCGCAACTGCATGTATCTCAAATAAGATGCCTCTGTAATTACTATTTCAATATCTTAGATAACAAAAAAGGCCCATACAATGTATGCGCCTTTTTTATAGGTGTCTTTATAGATTAAAGCTCTAGGGCTTTTTTAATATCTGAGTGCATTAACAACTCTGTTGGATTTTCCAGGGCTTCTTTAACAGCCACCAAGAACCCTACAGATTCTTTCCCGTCTATAATACGGTGGTCATAACTAAGGGCTACAAACATAATAGGTGCAATAACAACAGCCCCATCTTTAACCACTGGGCGCTCTACTATATTATGCATTCCTAAAATACCGGATTGAGGAGGGTTGATAATAGGAGTAGAAAGCATGCTTCCAAAAACACCTCCATTAGAAATGGTGAAGGTTCCACCTGTCATTTCATCTACGGTAATTTGTCCATCACGAGCACGAATTGCCAATCTTTTTACCTCTGTTTCAACTCCTTTAAAACTTAAATTTTCTGCATTTCTTATCACCGGCACCATAAGCCCCTTTGGGCCAGATACAGCAATAGAGATGTCTTTATAATCATAGGTAAGCATTTCCTTACCATCAATCATGCTATTTACAGCTGGATATAATTCTAAGGCGCGTACTACGGCCAGGGTAAAAAAGGACATAAATCCTAAACCAACCCCGTGTTTTGCTTTAAAGGTTTCTTTATACTCTTTTCTAAGGGCAAAAATAGGACCCATATCAACCTCATTAAAGGTGGTTAACATGGCCGTTGTATTTTTAGCCTCCACCAAACGCTCTGCTACTTTTCTGCGCAACATAGAGAGTTTTGTTCTAGACTCCCCTCTAATTTTAGAACCAACAGACCCCATAGAAGGAACTGCATTAAGAGCATCGTGCTTTGTAATACGACCATCTCTACCAGAGCCAGAAACACTTGAGGGTGCAATTGACTTTTCATCCAAAATCTTTTTTGCTGCAGGAGAGGGAGTGCCAGTTGCGTAAGACTCTTTTGTGACCGCAGGTGTTTGGGTAGCTGCTACTTTTGCAGGCGCTTGTGCTGCATCTGGAGAATCTGTACTGTCTGGAGTACCTTCTGGCTTGGCAGCAGTTGTATCAATCAAACAAACTACAGCTCCAACGGCAACAGCATCACCTTCTTCTGCCTTTAGCGTGATAATACCACTTGCCTCTGCTGGAAGCTCAAGGGTTGCCTTATCACTATCAACCTCAGCAATTGCTTGATCTTTCTCAACATAATCACCATCTTGAACTAGCCATTCAGCTATTTCTACTTCAGTGATAGATTCTCCCGGTGAAGGAACTTTCATTTCTAACATAGTATGTCTGTTATGGTTTCGACTCGCGTCAAAATTTTAATACTTAATTCTATTTTAATATATCCAACGTTCAGAAAAATGAATACTACTTAATTCTGAGCAGTGGCTTATTTTTTTGGTGTTTGAAAAACACTGTCAATTACTTCTTTATGTCTTGCCTTAGAGCGTGCAGAGCTTCCCGCTGCAGGAGAGCTGTACACTCTTCTTGATGCCAGGCGTAGTGGTACACTGTTAAAATTCATTAACATGAATCCCCAAGCGCCCATGTTTTTTGGCTCTTCTTGTGCCCACACATATTGTGTGGCATTAGCGTATGAAGCAATGACAGCCTCTAACTGCTCTATTGGCAATGGAAACAACTGCTCAATACGCACAAGAGCTATATCTTCTCTTTTATCTTGTGTTCTTCGCTCCAAAAGGTCATAATAAAACTTTCCTGTACAAAATACTACAGAAGTAACATTTTGTTTGTCTACCTGCAGATCATCAATAACTTCCTGGAAACTTCCATTGGCCAATTCTTCTTTGGTAGATACCACTAGAGGATGACGCAACAAACTCTTTGGCGTGAATACAATCAGTGGTTTTCTGAAATTCCATTTCATTTGCCTGCGCAGCAAGTGAAAAAAGTTTGCGGGAGTCGTAACATCTGCCAAAATTAAATTGTCACGAGAGCACAATTGCAAATAACGCTCCATACGTGCACTTGAGTGCTCAGACCCTTGAGCTTCATATCCATGAGGCAACAACATCACCAGGCCGTTTTGTGTTTTCCACTTACTCTCTGCGGCAGATATGTATTGATCCAGCATGATTTGAGCTCCGTTTGAGAAATCTCCAAACTGGGCTTCCCAAATAGTTAATGTTTTAGGACTTGCCATAGCATACCCATAATCAAAACCTACAACAGCATACTCAGAGAGAAGGGAGTTGTATATGTGCATCTTACCTGGCACATCAAGGTTGTTGTGAAGGTTGATACGCTCCCCCTCTTCTTCTGTTTTTATTACAGCATGCCTGTGAGAGAAGGTACCTCGCTCTACGTCTTGTCCAGATATTCTAACATCAAACCCTTCTTGCATCAAACAAGCATAGGCCAACAGTTCTCCCATGGCCCAATCTAAGGTGTTTCGCTGGGTATATTGTTTGTTTCTATCTGCAATAATGCGCTCTATTTTACGCATAAACTTTTTGTCTTCGGGTAATTTTGTGATGCCGTCAGCCAGTTTGTCTAAGTTTTTTAAGTCAAATGTTGTGTCAATGGGAGTTAAAATAGCATCCAATCTCCCAAGAGTATATCCCTCCCAGTCATCGGCTAGTATTTTAGTGATGACCGTCTTATCTTTTTTACGAGATGCCTGCAGATCATTTTCTAGCTCGTCTTTGTATTGTAGTTCTAGCTGTTTTACATAACCGGCATCAATACTGTTTTGTTTAAGCAGTTTTGCGGCATAAATATCCCGAGGATTTGGGTGTTTTGCAATCGCTTTATACAATTTAGGTTGCGTAAAACGAGGTTCATCCCCTTCATTGTGTCCATACTTTCTATACCCTAATATGTCTAGAAATACATCACGACCAAACTCAAGTCTAAAATCTAGCGCAAAGCTAAAGGCGTGACAAACCGCCTCAACGTCATCTGCATTTACATGCAATACCGGAGATAAGGTTACTTTTGCAATGTCTGTACAATAGGTTGAAGAACGGGCATCCAAATAATTGGTGGTAAAACCAACTTGATTGTTTGCTACAATATGTATGGTTCCTCCTGTTTTGTATCCATCGAGTTGTGCCATCTGAATAAATTCATAGACAACACCCTGGCCTGCTACTGCAGCATCACCATGTATTAAAATAGGTAATATTTTGGAGGCATCTCCATTTAATTTTGTGTCTATTTTTGCTCTAGAAATACCACCAACCACAGCGTTTACTGTTTCTAGATGAGATGGGTTTGGGGCCAAGTCCATACGTACTTGTTTCCCTCCATCAGTTTTTCTAAAACTTGTCCAGCCCATGTGGTACTTTACATCACCATCAAAGAGTTCTGCCTCATCGTATTCTTTAGAGTCAAACTCACTAAATATGTCTTCAGGAGATTTTCCGAAGATATTAGTCAACACATTAAGACGGCCTCTATGGGCCATTCCTACCACAAACTGCTCTACTCCTTTCTCTGCACCTCTTTCCATTAGGGTATCTAGTCCTGGAATTAAGGCATCAACTCCTTCTATAGAAAAACGCTTTTGACCTACGTATTTAGAATGCAGGAAGGTTTCAAAAGAGAGTGCTTGATTTAATTTTTTTAATATGTGTTTTTGTTGCTCAGTAGAATACACAGGAGCATTGTCATTGGTGTTAATCCAATTTTGTATCCATTTAATTTCTTCTGGATTGCGTATATACATATACTCAACACCAATAGAATTACAATAGATGGCCTCAAGATGACCTACAATTACTGCTAGGGTTGTTTTACCAAGCCCTATAATAGAACCTGCTTCAAATTCTGTTTGAAGGTCAGATTGTTGTAAGCCAAAATTTTCAAGCCCTAATGTGGGTTGGTATTTTCTTCTCTCTCTAACTGGGTTTGTTTTGGTAAACAAATGCCCACGAGATCTATACCCATCAATGAGTTTTATAACCTTAAACTCATTTAACACATTCTCTGGAACAGTATCAGCACCTGTAATACCAAGCCCATCTGCAACAGATCCGCTTTCTATACCAAAGTCAAACCCTTGAAAAAAAGCACGCCAACTAGGCTCCACAATATCTGGGGTTTTTAAGTACGTAGCGTATAGTTCCGAAATTTGCTCGGGATGAATTGCATTTAGAAAAGAATATTTATCCATAATTGGGATACTGCGATGTTTTAAAACAAGGCAAAAATACAACAAATCCCTAAAATACATCTTTGGAAAACGTATATTTATACCTCTAGTAAATTTAAATAATCTCTACCAAAGAGCCTGAAAAAAATAAGATGCAATTATAGCTTTGCTGCGCTACTATTTTATTTTTATTTTTCTTGGATTCATGTACAAGAAAACCAAACAAAAGATACGCATAAATTCTGGGGATAACGTTGATTTTGCAAGGGCATTGGCTTAGTTTAGGTAGTGGTTACTCCAAGACATACATTGCGCTAAGTGGCTATATACAAATCAACAAATAGCTTAAACGTTTCTATTCATTAAAAAATCTGCAAAGCTTTTTAAGGTGTCTTTATGCTGCTGGGAAATTTTAATGTCTTGTAATAAAGAAATTGAGGCATTGGTGTACCTTGCTATTTCATCTTCGGTAGCTTTTGCAGCTCCTGAGCAGACAAATATTTCTTTTACAGCCGTTATTTTATCTGTAGGGTCTTTAGGCATGGCAGCAAACAATGTGGCTAATTCTTGGGCACCAGAAGGGCTGCTTTTTTGTAAGGCCGTTAAATAAAGAAATGTTTTTTTATTGGCTATAATATCTCCTCCCACTTGCTTTCCAAAAGTCAAGGGATTCCCAAAGGCGTCCAGGTAGTCATCCTGTAATTGAAATGCAATACCTAAGTTTTTTCCAAAAGCATATATTTTTTCTTGACAAGAGGGTGACGCATTGGCAATAATAGCGCCCATTTGCAAAGAAGCGCCAATGAGAACTGCCGTTTTGTATTCAATCATTTTTATATACTGGGAGATGGTAACATCTGTTCTTGTTTCAAAATCAACGTCATACTGCTGCCCCTCACAAACCTCTAATGCGGTTTTACTAAACAACACTGCCAATTGCATAAATACTTTTGGCTCATAGGTTTCAAAAAGTTGGTAGGCTAAAATTAACATCGCATCCCCAGATAAAATACCTGTATTGACATCCCATTTCTCGTGGACTGTTTGGTGGCCTCTTCTAAGTGGAGCATTGTCCATGATATCATCATGAACCAAAGAAAAATTATGAAACATTTCTACGGCAAGAGAAGCGTCTAAGGCCTGTTTGTAATTTCCTCCAAAAAAATCTGCACTCATTAGAGTTAGCACTGGTCTTAAGCGCTTCCCTCCTAAGGTGAGTATATACTTTATAGGCTCATACAAAGATGCGGGCTCTTTTAGAGTCACCTTATGCTCTAAATGTGCAAGAAGTGCGTCACTGTATTTTGAAATATCCATCCTATAAAAGTTTCCACAAAAATAAGAATTAACCAGCTATTAAAAGGAGATGTTCACAATCTTTTATGACTTGGATTTAACAATAAATGGCGGGGCTTAAAAAAAAGAAAAAGTGAGGTGTTAAATAAAGATTAAACTCTGGAAACTTTTTTTGTCTTTAAAGTTTCCTTGTATATTTGCACTCGAATTATGAAAAAAAATATCATCCTTAAGGCTACACAACTCTTTATGAAACTTGGTTTCAAGAGTGTTACTATGGATGATATTGCCAAAGAAATGGGTATTTCTAAAAAAACCATTTACACACACTTTAACAACAAAGAAACCATTATTGGTGTTGTTACAGATCATGTATTTGAGATGGTATGTAATGACATAGACGCCATCTGTGATTTGGGTCAAAACCCAATCCAGGAGTTGTATGCCATTAAAAAGAGGGTCATGCAATACATGCAAAAAGAGAAAGCGTCACCCACCTACCAGCTTCAAAAGTACTACCCTACTATTTACAACAACATAAAACAACGTCAATTTTCTTACATGCAACAATGTGTTGTCAAAAACCTCAACAAAGGTTTGGATCAAGACCTCTACCGCAAGAATATTGAAGTGCAATTTGTGGCCAGAATATATTTTAACGGAATTACGGGTATTAAAGAAGAATCGTTATTTCCTCACACATTGTTTGAGGGAGAAACACTTTATGAAATGTACCTAGAATATCACCTTCGAGGAATTGTTACCCCCAAGGGTAGAAACATATTAAACCAATTGATACAATCAAATCTAGACTAATGAAAAAATACATCATTATAGCATGTGCCCTTTTAAGCCTTCAAGGAGTTGCCCAAGACAAACCCTACTCGTTTTCTTTACAACAGGCGATCTCATTTGCAATTGATAGTAGTTATGCAACCATTAATTCTAGAAGAGAAATCTCTAAGGTGTTAAAAAGAAAGTGGGAAGCCACAGCTATGGGACTACCTCAAATAGATGCTAATTTTTCTTACCAAAACAACCTAAGCCAACGAGTTTCACTATTGCCTGCTGCTGCCTTTGACAACACAACAAGCGTGATAAATACCGTAGAGGAGTTTTTTGGTATACAAGCCACCGGGACACCCATTGCGCCTCAGGGGTATATTCCTGTAGTTTTTGGGACAAAGCAAAATTTAGGAGCCACGGCCACCCTTACCCAACTTATTTTTGACGGAAGCTACCTATTTGCGCTTCAGGGCGTGAAATCACTCCTTAGTTTTAATGAAAATCTAAACGAAAAAACAAACCTAGAGGTAAGAAAACAAGTTATCGAGGCCTATGCAAATGTGCTAGTGGCAGATGAGTATATAGCAATCACAAAAAACAACATTGCTAATTTAGAAAAAAACCTCTTTGAGGCAACAAAGGTATATGAAAACGGCCTTATAGAACAACAAGCTATACAGCAGTTAGAGATTACACTATTGGATGAGAAAACACAATTAAGTAATGCTCAAAGGTCTTTTAATATTGCAAAACAATTATTAAATCTAACCTTAGGTATTCGTGTAGATAAAAATGTGGTCTTAACCAATACCCTTGAAGGGCTCACCTCTGAGAACATTTCTTTGGCTCTTTTGGACAACACCTTGAAAATCGAAAAAAATCTTGACTATAAACTTGCAGAAAACCTAACTACCCAGCGTTACATAGAGTTAAAACTTGAACAAAGCCAAGGCATGCCCTCTTTAAATGGCTTTATCAATTATGGAGCCTCGGGCTTTGGGAATCAGTTTGATTTTTTCAGTAGTAACCAAGATTGGTATCAATCATCAGCTTTTGGAATAACTTTAAATGTTCCTGTTTTCTCTAGTGGCCTGAGAAATGCTAGAAATCAGCAAGCAAAAATAGCCCTAGACCAAGCAAAAACAGATTTTGATCAAACAATCCAGCGTGTAAAACTAGACTTTGAAAAAGCAAAAAGCAACTATCAGTATAGTCTAGAACGTTTTCAAAATACTGAAAAGAACCTTGTCTTGGCCAGAAGTATTGAACATAAAAGCCAGGTAAAGTTTAAAGAAGGTTTAGCGACAAGTTTTGATTTAAGACAAGCGCAGAGCCAATTATTTAACATACAACAACAACACCTAAGTGCTATGGTAGAAATTATAAATGCCAAAGCTGATATGGAGACGGTTTTAAATACCCCAAATTTAAGGATGTCTGTAGAAGACATTAAAAACAAATACTAAGATCAAATAGCACTACAATCAATTATGAAAAAAATAATCACACTACTAACCATCACGGTTTTGCTAACTAGCTGCGCAGACCAAAAACAAGAAACAACCCAAGAGGTAATAGCCTCACAAAACCCGGAAGCAATACAAAAAAGACGTGACAAGATTGTATTACAACAACAAGAAATAAATACGCAAATAAAATCATTAGATAAGGCTCTGGCATCATTAAATCCAGAAAAAAACATGCCTTTAATAACTTCTTTTATAGCAAGTAAGACTGTTTTCAAGCATTATGTTGAATTACAAGGAAGTGTAGAAACAGACCAAAACATTCTAATCACCCCAGAAATTGGTGGTATCTTAAAGAAAGTACATGTAAGCAAAGGCCAACGCGTAAAAAAAGGACAGCTTCTTGCCACTATAGATGATGGTGGCATGAGCCAATCATTGGCACAAATGCAGGTGCAGTTACTACTTGCCAAAACAACTTTTGAGAGACAGGAGCGCCTATGGAATCAAAACATTGGTAGCGAAATACAATACCTTCAAGCCAAGACAGCTTATCAGGGGCAAGTAAAAGCGGTTAACTCTATGCAACAACAAGTAGCAAAAGCAAGTATTAAGGCTCCTTTTTCTGGTACTATTGATGATATTATCACTGAGAAAGGAAATGTGGTAGCCCCAGGACTATCACCAATACTTAGAATTGTGAGTTTAGAGAATATGTACGTCAAGGCAGATGTACCAGAGACATACATAACCACTATTGTAGAAGGAAAACAAGTTGAGGTTTTCTTTGCTGTATTAGGAGAAACCTTTTTGGCAACAATAAGCCAAACAGGAAGTTTTATAAACCCAAATAACAGAACATTTAAGGCAGAAATAAATGTAGATAACAAGAAAAAAAATATCAAGCCTAACCTAACAGCAAGATTAAAAGTTAACGACTACACAAACAAAGATGCCTTTGTGATACCACAAAGCATTATTTCTGAAAATGCACAAGGAGAACAATATATCTATATACTAAAACAAATAAATCAAGACAAAGCGGTAGCTAGTCGTGTGATTATTGAAACAGGAAAAAAACAAGGAAATAGTATCGAAGTTTTATCGGGCTTGAAAGAGGCAGATCAAATTATTGAAGAGGGAGCTCGTAGTGTAAAAGACGGGCAATCGGTAAAAATTATCACCTACTAATTTGTAATAATTATGGCAAATCAGAAAATAAATACCGAGAAAGAATTTAAACTTTCATCTTGGGCTATTGGCAACAAAACAACCATCTATATGGCAATGGTATTGGTGCTGTTTTTAGGAGCAAGCGCATACAATAGCATGCCGCGTGAAAACTTTCCAGAAATAAAAGAAACTAAGATTTATATTAGTTCTGTGTATCCCGGAAATACCGCAGAAGACATTGAAAAACTTATCACAGACCCCCTAGAGGACAAATTAAAAACAGTAAGTAATGTTGTAGAAATAACCTCCACCTCTCAAGAAGATTACTCTATGGTAATTGTTGAGTTTGATGAGGGTATTTCTGTAGACAAAGCAAAACAAAAAGTTAAGGACGAGATAGACACCCAAACCTCCAATGAGGATTGGCCTACCTTTAATGGTGCAAAAGTAGAACCTAATATATTTGAACTGAGTATTAGCGAAGAAATGCCCATTTTAAACATTAATATCTCGGGTGATTATCCAATAGAGAAATTAAAAGAATTTGCAGAATACCTGCAAGATGAAATAGAAAATCTAGAAGAAATAAAGCAAGTTGACATTCGTGGAGCTCAAGAAAAAGAGGTGGAAGTTGCTGTAGATATCTATAAAATGATGGCATCTTCTGTTAGTTTTACAGACATACAAGGAGCCATCTCTAACGGTAACACAACCATGTCTGCCGGTAATTTTAAAGCCAGTGGGCAACGAAGGACCATCAGGATTTTAGGTGAAATAGAAAGCCCAAAAGAGCTAGAAAATTTTGTTGTTAAGTCTGAAAACGGAGATATTGTATACCTTAAAGATGTTGCAACGGTAAGCTTTAAGGAGAAAGACAGAACTACCTTTGCTAGAGAATACGGTAACCAAGTGGTGATGCTAGATGTTAAAAAAAGATCTGGTAAAAACATGGTTGCTGCCGCAGAAAAAATTGAAAACATTGTTACCAAAACACAGGGCAATGTCTTTCCTTCAAACCTGAAGGTAAACATAACAAATGATCAGTCATCAAAAACCATTGGGCAAGTAGATGATTTGGTAAATAACATTATTTTCGGGATCATCTTGGTGGTAACGGTCTTGATGTTTTTCCTGGGTTTTAAAAACGCGCTGTTTGTTGGTTTTGCCATACCCATGTCTATGTTTATGTCTTTGATGATATTGGGCTGGATGGGATATACATTAAATACCATGATTCTTTTTGGACTAATAATGGGCCTTGGAATGTTGGTTGATAATGGTATTGTAGTTGTAGAAAACGTATACCGATTAATGGACGAACAAGGGCTTAGCCGAATAGATGCAGCCAAAAAAGGAATTGGGGAAATTGCATTTCCTATTATTATTTCTACAGCAACTACGGTAGCTGCATTTATACCCCTAGGATTATGGCCAGGGCTAATGGGGCAATTTATGATCTATTTCCCTATCACGCTATCTGTGGTATTAGGGTCCTCATTATTTGTTGCCATTTTCTTTAACTCTGTGCTGGTTTCACAATTTATGACCACCCAGGACAAAGACATGCCTTTAAAAAACATCATTGTTATTTCGGCAATTATGATAGGTATTGGAGCATTTATTATGGTCTTTGGAGGCCCTTACAGAGGCCTTGGAAGCCTAATGATATTTACAGCTGCAATGTTGTGGGTCTACAGGTTAATACTTCGTAAACTAGCAAATAAATTTCAAACCAAAGTACTTACAAGATTAGAGAATTGGTATAAGAGAAATCTTACAACTGCCTTTAAAGGAGCTAGGCCCTATCTTATTATAGCCTTTACTTTTGTAATGCTCTTTGGAGCTTTTGTAGCATTTGGGATTTCTGTTTCAACCCAAAGAACAAAAATTGAGTTTTTTCCAGACAATACTCCCAATCAAATTATTGTATACCTAGAATATCCTCAAGGAACTTCTATCGAAAAAACAAATGCAATTACCAAAGAAATTGAAAAGCGTGTTTACAACACCATAAATAATGAGCAGTATACAGATGCAGGGTTTAATTATTTGGTGGAAAGTGCTGTCTCTCAAGTAGGAGAAGGTGCAGGAAATCCTCAAACAGATGGAGGTTCTGGAGCAGAAATGCCTCATAAAGGAAAAATAACAGCCTCCATGAGAGAGTACAGATACCGCCGTGGAGAAGACAGTGAGGTGTTGCGTAAAAAAGTTCAGGAAGATTTAAAGGGAATCTATCCTGGAATTATCATCTCAGTAGAGAAAGACTCTAATGGGCCTCCTCAAGGAGCGCCAGTAAACATAGAGCTCTCTGGCAACGACTATAATGAACTTATCACAGCTGCAGAAAAAATGCGTGCATTTTTAAACACCAAAAACATAGCTGCAATAGATGAGTTGAAGATAGACGTCAACAAAGACAAACCAGCAATGCAGGTGCTCATTGATAGAGAAAAAGCAGGTGAGCTAGGAGTCAGTGCAGGGCAAATAGGACAACAACTACGTAACTCTTTATTTGGCGCCAAGGCAGGTGTATATAAAGAAGATGGAGAAGATTATGATATCTATGTTCGTTTTAATAAGGCAAGTCGTTACAACTCAAGCGCACTATTTAATCAATCTATAACCTTTAGAACCAATACCGGAAAACTTCGTGAAATACCAGTATCGACAGTTGCGTCACAAAAAAATAACTCTGGATTTAGTGCCATAAAGCACAAACAATCTAAAAGAATTGTAACGCTCTATTCTGCATTGTCTCCAGGATATACAGATGCCGGTGCTGCAGTTGCACAGGTGAAAAACGAAATGCTCAACATTGAGGGTATACCAGATAGTGTGAAAATTGATTATACGGGCCAAATAGAAAAACAAAATAAAGAACAGGCTTTTTTAATGGGAGCCTTCTTTAGCGGTTTGGGATTAATCTTTCTGATTTTAATTTTTCAGTTTAATTCTGTTTCTAAGCCACTTATTATCATGATCGCCATTTTCTTGAGTTTTATTGGAGTATTTGGAGGGATTGTAATTTCTGGAGCTCCCTTTGTTATTATCATGACTATGATGGGTATTATATCTCTAGCGGGGATTGTTGTAAACAATGGAGTTGTGCTGCTAGATTATGCGCAATTGCTTATCGATAGAAAGAAAAACGCCCTAGATTTGGACACAAATCAATACCTAAACAAAGAGGATTTACTAGACAGTATCATACAAGCAGGTAAGGCGAGATTACGCCCTGTGCTTTTAACAGCAATTACAACTATCCTGGGGCTAATACCTCTGGCTATAGGTTTGAATATAAATTTTTTCACCCTATTTAGTGATTTTGATGCCAATGTTTATATGGGTGGGGATAATGTGATTTTCTGGGGGCCTTTGGCCTGGACAGTTATTTATGGTTTAATTATTGCTACATTTTTGACCTTAATTATTGTACCAATTCTATTGTATTTTGCTACTCGGTCAAAAATGAAAATTGCTGATTTTTTAGAACAAAGAAAAGCAAAGAAATCTCAATAATAGGACAAAAAAAGTCGCCTGTAGTACTACAGGCGACTTTGTATAATTGAATAATACACCTAAGAAATAAAAAGCATCATTTTGGCATACGTGCCCAATATTTCTATTGGTTAATCTAATTTCTTACCGTAAGCTTACATTCAAAGTTACTATGTAAATATATAGCTATGAAAGTTATAAAGGATTGTTTTTACTACTTTTGTTAAGCTTGTTTTTAAAAGGATTAAACGGGTACAAAGCAAGG
Organism: uncultured Flavobacteriaceae bacterium; assembly: GCA_913045325.1. Taxonomy (GTDB): domain Bacteria; phylum Bacteroidota; class Bacteroidia; order Flavobacteriales; family Flavobacteriaceae; genus Patiriisocius. The sequence continues at coordinate 41,177 of CAJWPZ010000010.1, forward strand.
TAGAGGCAATAATATTATAAAACAGCAACTATTATTTTAAAGTATTTGCTGCTGTTTTTTTAAACCCCGCTATAAATACCTTAAAAAGAAGGTCGTTTTCATAGAACTTATTAAATTTGCATACTTTCTTTTAAGGAAGAAAAAACACACATATACCCATGTATAGAACTCATACCAACGGTCAATTAAGGGCCCAAGACATACAACAAGAAGTAACCCTTTCAGGTTGGGTGCAAAAAACGCGAGACAAAGGATTTATGGTTTGGGTTGATCTGCGTGATCGCTATGGGGTAACGCAACTTATTTTTGATGCTCAGCGCACCGAAAAAAGCATGATGGAACAAGCTCAAAAACTTGGACGTGAATTTGTAATTCAAGTTTCAGGAACTGTGATAGAGCGTGAGTCTAAAAACCCTAACATGCCAACGGGGGATATAGAAATATTAGTCTCTAAAGTTACCATCCTTAACGCCTCACTTACTCCTCCTTTTACTATTGAAGACACAACAGACGGTGGAGAAGACCTACGTATGAAATACCGCTACTTGGATATAAGAAGAAATCCAGTACGTGAAAACTTACTATTTAGACACAAAGTGTCTATGGCAGTTCGCAACTACTTATCTGAACAAGGATTTGTAGATGTAGAAACGCCTTATTTAATTAAATCTACCCCAGAAGGTGCTCGAGATTTTGTAGTGCCAAGTAGAATGAACCAAGGGCAATTTTATGCCCTACCACAATCCCCACAAACATTTAAGCAACTGCTTATGGTGGGAGGATTAGATAAATATTTTCAGATTGTAAAATGTTTTAGAGATGAAGATTTACGGGCAGATAGACAGCCAGAGTTTACACAAATAGATTGTGAAATGGCTTTTGTGGAGCAAGAAGATATCCTTAACACCTTTGAAGGATTAACCCGTCATTTATTAAAAGAAATTAAGGGGGTAGAAGTTGGAGCATTCCCTAGGATGCAATATGATGATGCGATGCGCCTGTATGGAAATGACAAGCCAGACATTCGTTTTGGGATGGAGTTTGGAGAGTTAAACCAAGTTGCAAAACACAAAGAATTTAATGTCTTTAACACCGCAGAGCTAGTAGTTGGTATTGCCGTGAGTGGAGCAAATAGCTTTACACGAAAAGAAATAGATAAATTAATAGACTGGGTAAGACGTCCTCAAGTTGGCGCTCTTGGTATGGTGTACTGCCGCTGTAATGATGATGGTAGCTTTAAATCTTCTGTAGATAAGTTTTATGACCAAGAAGATTTGGCCAAATGGGCAGAAGCAACTGGCGCAAAACCTGGAGATTTAATTTTCGTATTATCTGGCCAAACCAATAAAGTACGCGCACAATTAAGTGCCCTGCGCATGGAATTGGCAGAAAGATTATCCCTTAGAAAGCCAGATGAGTTTGCACCCCTTTGGGTAGTTGATTTTCCGCTGTTAGAACTAGATGAACAAACAGGGAACTATCATGCCATGCACCATCCATTTACCTCTCCAAAACCAGGACAACTTGAACTTCTAGAAACAGCTCCAGGAAAGGTAAAAGCCAATGCTTATGATTTGGTGTTAAACGGAAATGAAATTGGTGGAGGTTCCATACGTATTCATGACAAACAAACCCAAGCCATTATGTTAAAACATTTAGGCTTTAGTGAGCAAGAGGCCAAAGAACAGTTTGGATTTTTGATGGACGCCTTTGAGTATGGTGCGCCACCTCATGGAGGTATTGCTTTTGGACTAGATAGACTAGTGGCAATTCTTGGAGGACAAGAAACCATTCGTGATTTTATAGCCTTCCCAAAAAACAATAGCGGCCGTGATGTAATGATTGATGCCCCTGCCCCATTAGATGACACTCAACTTACCGAGCTACACCTAAAACTAGACATTCAAGAATAAAAACACATGCGTTTTCTATTATACATTTTCTTTATTGCAGCAGTTATTTTGGCTAGCTATGGCTTTTATATTGGGCAAGAAGATCTTGCTACATCGCAGCTATGCATTGGTTTGGGTGTATCTACCTTGTTCTTTATCTGGATGCCAACTTTTGTATATTACCGTTGGAAAGGCAAGGATGTAACCCAGTATATGCTCAACCAAGAAAACATCTTGAAAATGCGTAAATACACCAATAACAATACGTTATAAAATCAAAAAAGCATTTTTAGACTATAGTTGATATTTATTTTTCCCTACATTTGTTATATTATTAATGTATTATAACTAAAAAATGGAAGGAACAGTAAAATTTTTTAACGAATCTAAAGGGTTTGGTTTTATTACAAATGATGAAACTGGACAAGATATTTTTGTACACGTCACAGGTGTTAACGGACCCTCTCTTAACGAAGGTGATAAGGTAACATATGTTGAAGAAGAAGGAAGAAAAGGAACGGTAGCTGGACAAGTAACGGCTATATAATTCTTTTTTTAGCAGCACAAACCCCGCTTTATTAAAGTGGGTTTTTTTTATCTTAACTATTTAAAAAAATAGCAGTACTCTTTTATTGAAGGTTTCTTTTCTCGATAAAAAACTGCTGCAATAAGCCAGCGGCTTCTTTGGCAAGAATACCTCCACGCATCTTTGTTTTAGGATGCAAGGTCGTTTTGTTTGCAATACACCCTCGTTGGGTATCAGAGGCTCCGTATACTATGGTTGGTATTTGACTCCAAAACAAAGCTCCTGCACACATTTGGCAAGGCTCTATGGTTACATATAGGGTGCATTTATGTAAATACTTGCCGCCCAAAAAATTAGCGGCGGCTGTAATGGCTTGCATTTCTGCATGTGCAGTAACATCATTAAGAGTCTGGGTTAGATTGTGTGCCCTTGCTATAATTTGATTATCTGCAACAATAACAGCTCCAATAGGGATTTCAGATTTATCATAGGCGGCCTGGGCTTCTTGCAAAGCGCGTTTCATAAAATAAATATCGTCGTGGGGTGGTATCAAAATAAATTTTATTTGCCCTAAAAATAATGGTAATTGTGGTAATAAACTAAAAAAATAATGCCCGGTATAATTTTAAATACACTGCAAAAACAAAACACCAACGATGTATTAATTCTAGTATCTTTGTATCGTGTCACAAAACCTATTAGAGACCATATCATTTCCAAAAGATCTTAGAGCGCTTTCTAAAGATCAATTACCGCAATTGGCCCAAGAGCTAAGAGATTTTATTATTAACGTGGTAGCTGTAAAAGAAGGGCATCTAGGAGCCTCACTTGGGGTTGTGGAGCTTACTGTTGCACTGCACTACTGTTTTAATACACCAGATGATAAATTGGTGTGGGATGTAGGACATCAAGCCTATGGCCATAAAATACTCACTGGAAGAAAAGATGTGTTTCATACCAATAGAACCTTAAATGGCATAAGTGGGTTCCCAAAAATAGAAGAAAGTGTTTATGATGCCTTTGGTACAGGACACAGTAGTACCGCTATATCTGCTAGTTTGGGGATGGCCATTGCAGCGAGCCTGGCAAAAAACAATACCAGACAACACATCGCTGTTGTGGGAGATGCATCTATCGCAAGCGGAATGGCATTTGAAGCCCTAAACCATGCTGGGGTTACAGACACAAACATCCTTATTATTCTTAATGACAACGCTATTGGAATAGACCCTAGCGTGGGTGCCTTAAAACAATATTTCACTAAAGTAACCCTAGAGGGTTCTCCAGATACAGATACTATTTTTGAAGCATTAAATTTTGATTACACAGGAGTTGTAGATGGACATAATATCGAAGAATTAATTGCTGTTTTTGAAAAGCTACAACAAAAAAAAGGACCCAAGATACTGCACGTTATTACAAAAAAAGGAAAAGGACTTAAACAAGCAGAAGAAGACCAAGTAACCTACCATGCCCCTGGAAAGTTTAACCCAGCAACTGGAGATCGCGTAAAAAATAATACTGCAGGACTTGCTCCAAAATTTCAAGATGTTTTTGGGCATACCCTTGTCGAGCTAGCCAAAGAAAATGATGCCATTATAGGTATCACTCCAGCCATGCCAACGGGAAGCTCTCTAAAATACATGATGGAAGCTTTTCCTGAGCGCGCTTTTGATGTTGGTATTGCAGAACAGCATGCCGTTACGCTATCTGCAGGACTTGCCAGTGAAGGATTACACGTGTTTTGTAATATCTATTCAACATTTTTACAACGAGCCTATGACCAGGTAATACATGATGTGTGCCTGCAAAAACTTCCAGTAATCTTTTGCCTAGACCGAGCCGGTATGGTAGGTGAGGATGGTGCAACCCATCATGGTATTTTTGACATAGCATTTTTAAGATGTATTCCAAATATTATCATTGCTGCACCTAGTAATGCTATTGCGCTTCGCAATATTTTATATACTGCACAACTAGGTCTACAGCTCCCAATTGCCATAAGATACCCAAGAGGGCGCGGCAAAATAGTAGACTGGAAACAGCCCTTTAAAAAAATAGCAATTGGCCAGGCAGAAGCACTAAAAAAAGGGACTACCATTGCTCTTTTGTGCGTCGGTAGTATGGTGCAAAATGCACAAGATGCGCTAGATTTGCTTGAATCTCAGGCGCAAAAAGATCAAGTAGGGATCTATGATATGTGTTTTGTAAAACCGCTTGACATAAAACTACTTACTGAAATTTTCGAACACTACACAACTATAATTACCATTGAGAATGGTGTTATAAATGGCGGGTTTGGAAGCAGTATACTAGAGTATCAGGCAACTACAAAGTACACAAATACAATCGAGCTGCTTGGCATTAAAGATGAATTTCCAGAACATGCAAGTGTACATCAACTACAAGATTTACAAGGTATTTCTCCAGAAGAAATAAAACAAACCATACGTACCTATTGCACATAAAAAAAGAGGCTCTTATACTAAAGGCCTCTTTTTTTATGTGTGAACTAACTTACTGTATAATTAATTTGGTTGTTTTTGTAAATCCTTCTTGTGCTGTTACTTGAACTAAATAAACTCCAGAGGTGATTTGACTTACATCCAAAATCGAAGTGGTGTCAAGTGAAATTTCTTTGGTGATCATTAATCTTCCATTTATATCAAACACAGATACATTTGCAATACCAGATGCCTGAGTAACACTAATATTTACAGTTTGTTTTGCAGGGTTTGGATATAGAACAATACCACTGTCTAGAAGTGCTCTATCTGCAGAGGCTAAAAGACAATTTGGAGTTTGAGGAACATCAAAAGCCTCTACTTGATCATTTAAGCTATTAGAGCTTCCCTGTGAGGCAGACAATCCTAATCCTCTTCGAGCAAATGCTTCCCAGATTAAACATTGATTTGCGCCACCATTTGCTAACATATCTGCCTCTAGTATCGCGTCTCTACCAGATTCGAAGCCAGGGTTACAAGGCTGCAGCTTAAGACCATCTAATACAAGTTGCATGGCTATGTTATTTCCTCCTGTACCATTATATAAATCTGAATCAAACCCATATTGGTTTATTAAATCCCAGGTCATTTCCCATAGCATGGTTGCCCAAACAAAGCCAACCCCGTGAGGAACAGAAACATTCCCATCTGTATCTTGATAGGTATAATTATTTATAGAAAAATCTGTAGTATACGGAGCCTCTCTAATACCACCACCATCTGTAGCCTGGCCAGTTGCATAGGTTCCAATACCACGAATATCTTGTGGTTGATCTCCTGGTCTTAATGTGAGCATTAAACCAAACCAGTCACTCCAGCCCTCGCCCATTTGCTCCTGGTTTTGCAAACAACCTGAATTAAATCTACCACCGGTTAGTCTGGTGGAAATACCATGACCGTATTCATGAGCTATAATTCCATTATCTACATCACCATCGAGTTGGTAGGCAGTACCGGTTAATAAAGAACCTTCAATCTGTTCTCCAGCAAGCAATGCTGCAATAATAGCATCTCCGTCTGTTTGAGAAATCATAATAGAGGTAATAGTAACTTGATCTCCAACCTCTCCCGGCGCCATTGTTATAGGAGCCCCTGGTACATTGTTAATAATTATAACAGCAATAGCTCCTTGATTTTGCGCAGACAATATCTTAAATCCAAATTGACATTCTCCTCTTCTTATCACGGCAATACTACCGTTTATATCTGCTCCATTTAATAGTTCATCACAAGCATCATAAGGATCTTCAGAGGCTCCTTGATCATCATCAAGGGTTAGGGCCAATTGTCCAACAATAGGAGTGTCTTCTGGTAGTGGGGCTCCAAAATTAGCAACCACACCCAGGTAATCACCTGCAAGAGAACCATCAATAGTTAATGCATTTCCTGGTGGTGCATTCCATAAATACATTTGCATTCTTGGGTTACTACCATCTGGTGGTGAAGAAAAGTTTGCATTGTTGGTACCGCCACCATCTTGAGCTTGGGCATCTACAAAGTCGTCGTCGCTTCCGCCATTTCCGTAATTGTTATCTTGGAAATTTCCGCTCGATTCATCAAAACCGTATTGGTAATACACGTCATGCATGATGTTGTTCCAATAAAATAAATTGGTTGTTGCTGCGGGTAACATCTCTGAAGGATCCACATTAAAGTTAAAAGGAAAATCAAAGGTTAATGAACTCCCTCCATCTGGAGAGGCGCCACCTGAGTTGTTGTTGTCTACATCATCTCTGGCAATTACATTGTTACCTCTTGTAATGGTATATTCTGGTCCTGGAACGCCGTCTGTATCGTGCCATCCAAAGGGCGAGGCATCTTGGTTTGCAGGGTCTATCACTAACATATCATCTCCATGGTTTGGACTTTCAAAAGGAACAGGAAATACCCTGTAGCTTACCCCTACCTGGGAATTGAAAGAAACTGTATTTTCTGGTAGATGTAAAAAACTACTACTGGCATCGCTATTTGGAAGATGATTGTGAGTTGGTTTACCAAAATCACAACTTGTTACCCAGTCATTGCTTGATAATAGAGCGCCTGTAATGGCGTCTATTCTAACAGAGTAATAATGACTTGCATCGAGCAAATAAATACTTAAATCCCAGGCAAGACGAAGTGTGTTATCTTCCATTGGCTGAAAGACTAAAGATACCGGTATGTTGTTTAAAGAGATGGCTCCTGTGTTGAAGATAAAACTATTATTTGATATAGTTTCTACAATCTCTAATGCACTTGGAGCACTTACCCCAATAGCTGTAGCAGCTTTTACAATTGCATTTTGAGCTGTTAAAGCTGGGCTACTGGTATTTATTTTTTGTGAACTATTTGTTGTGAAACCGAGTTTTGAAGAAACTACAACACCATTTTTAATTCCAAAAACCGAAGTAGAATTGAATACTTCAATGCCAGAAATACGCTGAGAGACGTACACATTATCTAATCTCATACTCTTGGAGTATGTTGATGAATTTACCTTAAAATCGCTAACATCCTCTTGAGAGAGACCCATTTGAGCTCTATTGGCGTTAAAATGATTTTCTAGGATGGCTTGATTGTCTTGGGCATTACTAAACCCAATGGTAAATAACAAAAATAAGAATGCGTACTTTTTCATAATAGGATGCTAATTTTTTTTTCAAAGCTAGGCACACCACTCGAACAAAAAAGAGGAATTAACATTTTTAACACATAAAACAGCTCCTTATATTTTACCGTTTATTTTTTGAAAAATTTGCAAGGCATTACTATCTGTTAATCTAGATACATAGTTACAGCAAGCCATTACATATTGATAGACAGATTGAGGGGCTTTAATTGAAGGATCAAAGTAAGATAGAATAAGGTTGTCATAATGGCGCAACTCTTGGCCGCTATGATAGTTCTCTACAGCTGTGGTAAAGGTCTCTAGTAGTGCAGAGAGTATTTTATAACCTGCTATTTCTTTTTCTATAACCTCTTGAGATTGGTAGACATTGGTTACCGAAATTTTAATAATGTCATTAATTTGAGCTTGATACTTACTTTTGTCTAAAAGGGCTCCTGTAAAAGTGCCGGCAAGGATCGCCTCTTCATGTTCGATAAATAGTTGTGTAGCTTCTTGGATAAGCACTCCAATGGCCATGGAGCGTAAATAAGTCAAGCGATCTTTACTATCGCTTAATTTATGATACTTGGCAGTATCTATGGTTTGTTTAACCAAAGCAATTAGATATTCTAAGGCAAACTCCTCTTCTATAAGGCCTAGATTAATACCATCTTCAAAGTCTATAATAGTGTAACAAATATCATCTGCAGCTTCCACCAAATATGCCAGCGGATGACGCTCATAACTCATATCCTGCTCTTTGCCACGTTTGGTAAGACCTATCTCTTGAGCGACCTGCTCAAAGAAAGAAACCTCTGACTGAAACACCCCAAACTTTTTGTCTGCAATGTGAGAGGTCGGTTTTTTGGGTAACGATTCTTTTGGGTATTTCATGAAAGCCCCTAGGGTGGCGTAGGTAAGACGCAAGCCACCTTCTAAACCGTTTTTAGACTCTGTTACTATTTTAAAACCATTGGCATTGCCTTCAAAATCTACAAGATCTTGGTACTCCTTATCGCTAAGCAAGGCTTTAAAACGTTTTCCTTTTCCGTTAGAGAAATAATCTCCAATGGCCTTCTCTCCGCTATGACCAAAAGGAGGGTTACCAATATCATGGGCCAATGAAGCTGCTGCTACAATGGCGCCAAAGTCATTGAAATGATAGCCGTGTATAGATTCTAGCTGCGGATGTTTTTCTAGTATTGCCTTACCGGCCAAGCGCCCTAAAGACCTGCCCACCACAGAAACCTCAAGGCTGTGGGTTAATCTAGTGTGTACAAAGGAGGTTTGAGACAGCGGTATTACCTGGGTTTTATCTTGCAGGCTTCTAAAGGCTTGCGAGAAAATAATACGGTCGTAATCTACCTCAAAACCCAAGCGAGTTGGGTCTTCTTCTATACGTAGTCTTTTGTTGGTTACCCCTTGTTTTTTAAGGGATAATAATTGTTCCCATTGCATCATAACGCTTTTGGTTTAAGAGATAGCAATATAGCGATTTACAAGAGCAAAAATAACAAGCAAACACAAGACTTTTTAACACTAAAGTTACCCACAAAGAAAACGTAAGCTTAAACTTCTGTTAACATAGAAACCCTTTTTATTTTAGAATTTTGCTAAGAACAAAAACTAAAATAGATTTTAAAATGAAATTACGCAATCTACTTATTATTATTGTGTGTGTATTATGCTTCACAACAAAGGCGCAAACCATTAGCGATGCTAGCTTTGGCAAAGGCCTTATTAACTTTGTTGCCAAAGACAGCACCTTTAGTATGAAATTTGCACCTCGTATCCAAGCTAGATTTAACTCTCAGTGGGATTATGATGGAGACAGTTATGGTGATGCAGCTCAAAATTTTTCACTCAGAAGAGCTCGTTTAAAATTTAGTGGTTTTGCCTACACCACAAAACTTAAATATAAAGTGGAGCTTGGACTCTCAAATAGAGATGTATCTGGGGCTAGTGAATTTAACCGCAACACACCTCGTATTATTCTAGATGCCGTTGTAATGTGGAATTTCTTCCAAAACTTTGAACTTTGGGCAGGACAAACAAAACTGCCAGGAAACGTAGAGCGTGTTGTCTCTTCTGCAAACCTGCAACTTATAAACCGATCGTTATTAAATAGTAACTTTAATATTGACCGAGATATTGGACTACAACTAAGACACCATGCAACACTCTTTGGAGATTTCATGATTCGTGAGAAAATCGCACTGTCTCAAGGTGAGGGAAGAAACATCACTGAAGGTAATGAAGGCGGCTTGCAATACACAGGGCGTTTAGAGTTTTTACCTTTTGGGAAATTTGCATCAAAGGGAGAGTACTCTCAGGGAGATTTAAAACGTGAGAAAGCACCAAAATTAATGGTAGGGCTTACCTATGATTACAATAAAGATGCTGTAAAAACAAGAAGTAACATGGGGAGCTACATGTTTTTAAACGACGGCACATTATACCAAACAGACATTACTACATTTTTTGCAGATGCCATGTTTAAATACAAAGGCCTTGCTTTTATGGGAGAATACGCAATGCGTGAGGCAGATGCGCCACTTGCAGTAAATGCAGATGGAACAGAAACTGGAGATATTGTAAGAGTTGGTAACGCCATGAACATGCAACTAAGTTATTTACTGAAAAACAATATTGAGATAACAGGACGCTATACCACACTAGAATTTGAGGACATTACCTCTAGAGACCCACAAGACCAATACACCCTTGGAGTTTCTAAATATGTAGTAGGACATAAATTAAAAATACAGGCAGACGTTAGTTACAGTGCCAAAAACGGTGACCAAGATAACATCATGGTAAGAACTGGTTTTGATTTACATTTTTAATAACAATTTGGTAACAAATGGGTCCTGTAAATTGGAGACATTTGCATTATAATAATACACTATAATTATGGATAATATTTATTTTTTAATGGTCGTGGTACTAGCTGTTCTGGCAATTGCCGATTTGGTGGTAGGAGTTAGTAATGATGCGGTAAACTTTCTAAACTCAGCCATTGGCTCAAAGGCTATTTCCTTTAAAACCATTATGATTGTTGCCAGTTTAGGAATTGCCTTTGGAGCTATGTCATCTAGCGGAATGATGGAAGTGGCTCGTAAGGGGATTTTTGTTCCTGGAGAATTCTATTTTGATGAAATTATGATTATTTTCATGGCAGTAATGATTACAGATATTCTGCTGTTGGATTTTTTCAACACTCTAGGAATGCCCACCTCTACTACAGTTTCTATTGTGTTTGAATTATTAGGAGCGGCAGTTGTTATCTCTTTAATAAAAATAGCCCAATCTAATACACAAACCATTTCAGACCTTGGAAATTACATTAATACAGCCAAGGCCACAGAAATCATAATGGGGATACTTCTTTCTGTTGTGGTAGCATTTTCTATAGGTGCGCTCGTGCAATACATTTCAAGATTGTTGTTGTCCTTTAAATTTAAAGACAAGGCATCTTGGGTAGGAGCCTTATTTGGTGGTATCGCAACAACTGCAATTACGTATTTTATCTTTATTAAAGGATTAAAAGGAACTAGCTTTATACCTGGAGATTTTAAAGAGTTTGTATTTACTAATACACCCGTAATTGTAGGTATTAGCTTTGTAATTTGGACTGGAATTTCTGCACTAATCACCAATGTTTTTAAGGTAAGTGTTTACAAGTTTATCATCATCATTGGGACCTTTGCAATTGCCATGGCTTTCGCTGGTAACGACCTGGTTAACTTTATTGGTGTTCCTATTGGCGGATGGCAAGCCTACGAGGCCTGGCATGCTGCTTGGCTGCAGACAGGTGTTGCTGCAAGTGAATTTAGCATGAGTGCATTGGGTAAAAAAGTTCCTACTCCTCAGTTTTTATTGTTCGGTGCTGGGATTATTATGGTAGTTACACTATGGTTTTCTAATAAAGCAAAAGCAGTACTAAAAACCTCTATTGACTTATCTAGCCAAGACTCTGTAAAAGAGCGTTTTCAACCAAACTTCTTGTCTAGAGCAATTGTTAGAACTGCCAAAGGTTGTTCTATAGTATTAACCTCAATGTTGCCAGCAGCAGCATTAAATAAAATTGAAGCTCAATACGAAAAACCAGTAATTACTCTTGAAAAAGGGGAAGAAGCACCTGCCTTTGATATGGTCCGTGCTGCGATAAACTTAGTAGTTGCAAGTATTCTTATTTCTATTGCTACGTCAATGAAATTACCTCTTTCTACCACCTATGTAACCTTTATGGTAGCGATGGGTACCTCACTTGCTGATAGAGCTTGGGGTAGAGAAAGTGCTGTATACCGTGTGGCTGGAGTGTTAAATGTTATTGGAGGATGGTTCTTCACTGCATTTAGCGCCTTTGTTGCGGCAGGTATTGTAGCTTTTTTAATTCACTGGAACGTAAAGGTGATGATACCGGTATTGTTGCTACTAGTTGTCTTGTTACTGGTTAGAAGTTACCTTTCTTACAAAAAGAAGAGCACCTCTGTGGTAGACCCCAAGAGTTTGAAAAAATACGAAAGCAGTACGGTTCAAGGAATCATTTCAGAGAGTGCAGATAACATCTCTAATGTGGTATCTAGGACAAATAAAATCTACTCAGATGTCTTAAAAGGGCTTGCTAAAGAAGATATTAAAACTCTTAAGAAAAGTAGAAAAGGGGTTGACAAGCTCGACACAGAAATTGAAGAATTACGAGATAATATTTTCTATTTCATCAAGAATCTTGATGAGACAAGTGTTCGAGGTAGTAGTTTTTACATTACTATATTGGCTTACCTTACAGACATGACACAGTCTTTAGACTTTATATCTAAGAAGAGTTACAAGCACATTAACAACAATCACAAAAAATTAAAATTCAACCAAATTAAAGACCTTCAAGAAATTGATGATTCTTTGGAAGGGTTGCTCATTGAGATTGAAGAGGTGTTTAACTCCCGTAAGTTTGAAAGAATTAGTTATGTTCTTTCTAGAAAACAAGAAATTATTTCTCTCATCTCAGACAAAATTACAAGCCAGATTGATAGAACAAGAACTGAAGAAGAAAGCCCAAAAAACACTTCTTTATACTTCAATATCTTACTAGAGACAAAAGACTTGGTAACAAGTATTATGAATTTAATGGATGAGTATTACACAAGTTATAAAAAAGAGTAAGCATTGCCTTATTAAACCTCCCAAAGACCCCGCATATTCTTTTGAATTGTGGGGTTTTTTATTATTTTTAACTGGTGCTAGATATGTCTGAAACTCAAAAATTAAAACAAGTCGCAGCCGTTTTTTTTAAACTCGGTCTCTTTGCATTTGGAGGTCCTGCAGCCCACATCGCTATGATGGAGCAGGAAGTTGTCACCAAAAAAAAATGGATGACACGTGAGCACTATCTGGATCTTATAGGAGCTACAAACCTTATACCTGGACCCAACTCAACAGAAATGACCATGCACTGCGGCTATCAAAGGGCAGGTAAAAAAGGATTGTTTATAGCAGGCATTAGTTTTATTTTTCCGGCAGTTTTTATAACAGCAATTCTAGGGTATTTATATGTCTTGTATGGAGCATTGCCCCAGGTACAGCCTTTTATTAAAGGATTGCAACCAGCCGTTATGGCTATAATTGCTTCTGCGGTTATAAAGCTGGGCAAAAAGGCGCTAAAAAATTGGGAGCTTGCCATGCTTGGAGCGCTCTTTTTGGCGGCTAGCTTATTGGGTATTAACCAGGTATTGGTTATGTTGGCTGGAGGTTTGTTGGGGATGTGTTATTTTTTTATACGATCAAAAACCTGGAAAACAACCCACACCATAGCCCCGCTATTTATGGTTTTTATGTTCTCAGAAATAGGCTCCAAACTAAGCGCTGTAGGTATCTTTTTAAAGTTCTTGAAAGTAGGTAGCATATTATATGGTAGTGGATATGTACTTTTTGCCTACCTAGACACAGAACTTGTAACTACCGCCTTACTGTCTCAAAAACAGCTTATAGAGGCCATTGGCATTGGCCAATTTACACCCGGCCCTGTTTTATCTACCGCTACTTTTATAGGGTACCAACTAGGTGGTTTTTGGGGTGCTGTTGGGGCTACTGCCGGTATTTTTATGCCCTCTTTTTTGTTTGTTTGGCTGTTAAACCCGCTGATACCAAAGATGAGGGAATCTAAGATCTTGGGCTATTTCCTGGACAGTATAAACGTGGCAGCAGTGGCCATTATGTTTGCTGTGCTTATTACTATGAGCCAGCAAGCACTTGTAGATTGGCAAGCTGCCTTTATTGCCTTGGTAAGTGTGGTGCTTGTTTTTAAATTCAAAAAAATATCTGTGATGTGGGTGCTTATTATTGGAGCTATCCTTGGGTATTTACTGGCATTTGTATAACCCGTACATTGGTGTAGGTTTTACTATCTTGCTTATCTAAAAGCTATAGTATGAAATTATACGGTATTATTATTTGGTTGTGTTTTATGTGTTTTTCTGTTAGCGCTCAAAACATGAGCGGGCAACAACTTTTAGACAAGACCATTGCCTATCATGACCCTTTTGGGGTATGGCCCACTTTTAATGGCACCTTAGAGGTCTCGATGGTACTGCCAGAGGGCCAGGCAAGAGAGAGTAAGATTCAGATTAATTTACCCCAAGAATATTTCAGTATTACGACCAAAAGAGACACCCTTGTCACCACTTATACTATTGATAAACAGACCTGTAAGACTTCCATAAAAGAAATCCCTACCTACGGTAAATCTACCCCTTGCGAAACAGCCGAGTTATACAAAAATTACTACACCTATCTCTTTGGATTGCCTATGAAGCTAAAAGATCCAGGCACGAATGTTTCAGAAAAAGTACGTACTCAACATTTTAAAGGCAAAGACTATTTAGTCTTAAAAGTGCACTATGATAAGGCTACAGGAAGTGATGTTTGGCAATTTTATTTTGACCCTACTACCTATGCCATGGAGGTATATCAATTCTTTAAGGCAGACCCAAAAGGCGATGGAAAAAACACAGGCGAGTATATTTTATTAAAGGATATAAAGACGATCAATGGTGTTAAATTTCCCAGGGAAAGAGCTTGGTATTATAACAAAGATAATGGGTATTTAGGGACTGATATTTTGAAGTAAAAGGCAGATTTGATTAGAAAAACACCCCTGAGCAGGCACAGGTTTATATGTAGTTTAATTATTATCTCTTTGTGTGCTATTTATAAATTTAATATAAGTTCTATTTCTAAATTACTTAAAGACAATTGATTACATCAACAAACCGCTGTTAAATAAAAAATACAAAATACAAAAAAATATTAACTCAAAATGCTAACAATCAAATACATACACCCGTTAATCACTTAAGATATCAAAAATAAAATAATTCCTAACCTAATAATTTTCTCACAAATAATATTCCATATTTGTTGCATTTAACAGAATACTTCTTAACAAATTTGTGTTAATATTTTTCAATTTGACGTGAACTACTGTCCTTATTGATTCCTTTTAGTTTTGTTAATAACAGTGTTGAGAACTCGAGAAATAAATCAAATTTATAAAAAAGAATTTATAGGATATTTACCTATCATTATATAATATAAAATACTTCGACATTCATGGAAATCACACAAATTAAAAAGAGAGATAACGGAACAAAATCTTTCCATCTAGACAAAATAACAGCCGCAGTATTAAAGGCAATGCTTCCATTGAATACCGGTTGTGAAGAAGATGCTCAGAATGTTGCCATATCAGTCTACAAAGTATTACTTGATCGCAAAAATAATGACAAAAGCTATATCCCGACCATTGAAGAGGTGCAGGATATTGTTGAAACAAAACTAATGGAATGTGGTTTTCCTGAAGTTGCAAAAGCATACATCCTATATCGTAATAAAAGATCTCAAGAACGAAAAACAGATGTTTTTGAGAGACGTATCAGTCTAAAACCATACGAGTACCCGCAATTATATGAATACGTTCCTGCAATACGCCATTCGTATTGGATACATACAGAATTCAATTTCACAAGCGACATTCAGGATTTTAAAACCAGATTAAACAACGTGGAGCGTGGGGCTATAAAAAACGCAATGCTTGCCATTTCACAAATTGAGGTAGCTGTAAAATCTTTTTGGGGGGATTTACATCACAGAATGCCAAAACCAGAAATAGGGGCGGTAGGTTCTACCTTTGCAGAAAGTGAAGTACGTCACGCTGATGCATACTCACATCTTTTAGAAATTTTAGGACTGAACAAAGAATTTAAAGCACTAAAAAAGAAACCTGTAATAATGAAACGCGTGCAATATTTAGAATCTGCACTGCGCAACTCTAAAAGTGATAATAATGAAGAATATGCAGAAGCAGTTTTATTATTCTCTCTATTTATAGAACACGTATCATTATTCTCACAGTTCTTGATCATTATGGCCTTCAACAAGCATAAGAACATGCTTAAAGGTGTTTCTAATGTAGTTGAAGCGACCTCAAAAGAAGAACAAATTCATGGCGATTTTGGTATAGATTTGATATTGATTCTCAAAGACGAGCATCCAGAGTGGTTTACGCCAGAATATCATAAAAACATTCAACGCCTGTGTAAAGAAGCTTATGAAGCAGAAGTAGATTTAGTAGATTGGATTTTTGAAGAAGGAGAATTAGATTTTTTACCTAAAAATGTGATTAATGAGTTTCTAAAAAACCGTTTTAATATGTCGTTAAGAAGCATAGGGGTTGAGGAAGTATTTGAAGTAGATGAAACACTCGTGAGAGAAACCGAATGGTTTGATGACGAGATAATAGGAACAAAACACGGTGATTTTTTCGTAAAACGATCTGTAAACTATAGCAAAAGAACACAAAGTATAACCAGCGACGACCTTTTTTAATATGATCCAAGAAGAAAAAAATACCTCACAGTCAGCTCAAAAAGCTACAAACCCGAATGACGAATTAGTAGCGGCAAGAAAACAAGCACTTAATCAAGACGCCGCCGATACCGACAATAGCTTTTCATGGCTCAATAAAAATAGCCGTGATTTTCTGGAAGCTGGATACCTTACAGAAGGTGTAAGCCCAGAGGAACGAATTAGAGAAGTTGCTGAGCGTGCAGAAGAAATTCTTGGAATCCCTGGATATGCAGATAAGTTTTATGGCTACATGTCTGAAGGTTACTTCTCATTAGCATCTCCAGTTTGGTCTAACTTTGGTAAAAAAAGAGGCTTACCTGTTAGCTGTTTTGGATCTCACATAGATGATGACATAGGGAATATACTCTACACACAATCTGAAGTAGGGATGATGTCTAAACTAGGCGGAGGTACTTCTGGTTATTTCGGTAAAATACGCCCTCGTGGTGCTGCTATTAAAAATAACGGTGAGGCTTCTGGCGCAGTACATATTATGCGCTTGTTTGAATCTATGGTAGATGTTGTAAGTCAAGGGTCTGTACGTCGCGGTCGCTTTTCTCCTTACCTACCTATAGATCACGCAGATATTAAAGAATTTTTAGAAATAGGAAGTGAAGGAAACCCAATTCAAGAACTTACCCACGGAGTAACAGTTACAAATGCGTGGATGGATGATATGATTGCTGGAGACGAGCAAAAAAGAAAAATCTGGGCAAAAGTATTACAGAGTCGTGGCGAGATGGGGTATCCGTATATTTTCTTTACCGATAATGCAAATAACAACGCTGCAGACGTATATCAAGATAAGAATCACCATATTTATGCAAGTAACTTGTGTACAGAAATTATGCTACCATCTAATCATGATTGGTCATTTGTTTGTGTACTATCAAGTATAAACGTATTGCATTATGACAAGTGGAAAGACACAGATGCAGTTGAAACAATGGTGTATTTCTTAGACGCTGTTATCACAGAGTTTTTAGAAAAGCTAGAATCGTATAAGAATTCAGAAGATAGAGAAGACCGTCAAACATTCTTGTTTATGGAACGTGCTTATAATTTTGCAAAAGACAACAGAGCATTAGGTCTTGGCGCATTAGGATGGCACTCTTTACTACAATCAAAAAAACACGCCTTTAACAGTCAAGAAGCCTTTGATCTAAACAGTGAAATCTTTAGAGAGATCAAAGAACGTTCTTATAAAGCATCTGGAGAATTAGCTGATATATTTGGTGAGCCAGAAGTATTAAAAGGATATGGTAGAAGAAATGCCACCTTAAATGCTGTTGCCCCTACAACGTCTTCTGCATTTATTTTAGGACAAGTATCTCAAGGAATCGAGCCTATCTGGTCTAATATATATGTAAAGGATATTGCAAAAATTAAAACAACTATTAAGAATCCATTTTTAGTAGAATTACTAAAGGAAAAAGGAATGGACACAAGAGAGGTTTGGCTAGATATTCGCGATAGAGATGGTTCTGTACAACATCTTGATTTCTTAACAGAGAATGAAAAGAACGTCTTTAAAACCTATTCTGAAATTGATCAGATGGATATTATATATCAAGCTGCAAACCGTCAAAATCATATAGATCAAGGGCAATCTTTAAATATAATTGTACATCCAGAAACACCAACTAAAGAAATAAACAAAATACATATCACTGCCTGGAAACTAGGGTTGAAATCTTTGTATTACCAGCACAGTATGAACGCCGCGCAAAAATTTAAACAAAAGAAAGATTGCGCTAGTTGTGAAGGTTAATTAATTGACAATAAACTATTTGGTCCTTAACATTATAAAATTTGTTAAGGACCATTTTTTTGTCAAATAAACGCTAAACAAGATATGCTAAAAACCTTTATTATTTGATAGGGATTTTTTTATGCGTAAGATGCCGCTACTTTTTCTAGTTCTGCATACCAATGCTTTCCAAACTTTCTAATAAGGGCTTGTTTTAAAAATTTATAAACAGGCACCTTAAGCTCATTACCCAGAGTACAGGCATCATCACAAATAGGCCATTTGTGGTAATTTACCGCAGAAAACTCACTGTAATCCTGCACTCTAACAGGATATAAATGACAAGAAATGGGTTTTTTAAAATCTATGACTCCTGCGTTATGGGCATCTTCTATGCCGCACCCTGCGGTACCGTTTTCAGAAAAAGACACATAGGCACATTCTTTTTTATTTACCAAAGGGGTTTCCAGCTCGTTTGTACTACTAAGCACGTGGGTACCTTGCTGATCTATGGCTGCAATACCCTGTGGGCGTAAAAATGGTTTTACCTTTGGGTAGATCTCTTTTAAGATAGTCACTTCCTCTTTGGTTACGGGAGCTCCTGCAGATCCAGATATACAACACTCGCCCTTACAGGCGCCTAGATTACAGACAAAATCTTTTTCTATGATATCCTCAGATACGATGGTTTTTCCTAGTTGAAACATGCACGCAAATATACATGTTTTAATAGGGGGTTGTAAAAAATTAAGCCCCGGGGTGACATAATGCTGCAAAAAACCATGGGATAGTATTTAAATTCCTAATTTTGCACCCTAAAGACATTTGTTATGGGTTTTAACTTTAAAGAAATTGCCACGGCAACAATGGTATTGTTTGCTGTAATAGATATTGTGGGTAGTATTCCTATCATTATTTCTTTGCGCGAAAAAAACGGGACTATTAAAAGTGGTAGAGCTTCTGTGATAGCGGCCTTTGTACTTATTATTTTCTTGTTTATTGGAGAAGAAATTCTAAACCTTATTGGTATTAATGTAAATGAGTTTGCCGTTGCAGGGTCCTTGATACTTTTCTTTATTGCTCTGGAGATGGTACTTGGAGTTAGTTTGTTTAAACAAGATGAGTCTAACCTAGAGATGGCAACGGTGTTCCCTATAGCATTTCCTATAGTGGCTGGTCCTGGAAGTTTAACGACCTTATTATCTTTGCGCGCAGAATATGCCCTGGAAAACATCATTGTTGCGATTTTAGTGAATGTTGTGGTGGTGTTTATAGTCTTAAAAACCTCTAACAGGCTTCAAGG
>CAJWPZ010000011.1 GCA_913045325.1 uncultured Flavobacteriaceae bacterium
CACACTTGTAAAAAGGTTATAAATATGGAATACTCACCATATTCAAAATCACTAAGTGTTGCTTTTAAAAAAATATTGACTAAAAAAATACTTCCTGCCCCTGCTATCATTAACAGCAAGGAAATGTGCTTTTTTAGAAGTTTTAAAAAAATCAATATTTTTTATTGGTTTTTTATGATTGAATATTCTTTGGCTTTTTTATATTTTATTGACAACCAATTAAAAACAAAAAACAAGAACACAAAAAATAGTGGATATAACACATATTTCATAGTGTATATAGGCCTGCTTTCTTCTACAATATTTGGATTATTTATTTGAATAATTGCACTATCTGCATATACTAATTCGTTTTTTAAGCGGGTATTCTCTTTCTGTAATTTAGCTTTTTCCATCAGCACACCACTATAACTAAAGTTTTTGTCTACGACAACAAGCTGTCCTGAAGTAGACCCCATAAAGGTGTTTTGGTTGTATTTTGATATCGTTGCATCTATTTGTTTAATCGAGAAGTCATTCATTGCAATATTATCTTCTAATACCTGTTTCCCGTTTTGTGCCGTTCGTTGTATTATTTCATTGTTGTTTAAGTATGCTATAGCTCTTTTTAATGTTATTTCATTTGCATGGTTTGACATCACAAAATTAACTTGGTGAAATTTATACCCCGAATAAAATGAGTTTGACACGGCTTCTTCATCCTTAAACTGAAGGTTTTTAAGTAATGCTTCAAGTACCCTTTCATTTTTATCAAAATTTTCAGTAATATCCTTAAAGTTTATCATGGGTGTAATTTCAATACCACTAATTTCAATAGAGGCTGTTTTAAAGCCATTTTCTTTTAAAAACACAGTGTCTAACGCCTTAGACTTTAACACTAAAGTGTTTAGAGCACTATAAGTGTACTCTGCGGTATTAAAATTGGTTCTTAAGATAAGTGTTGCTTTCTTTGAGGGTTTGATCTCTCTCTCAGAAAAATAGCCTGCTACAACTCCGGCAATTAGAAGTCCTAGAATAAGATACCAGCTTTTTAAGCAAAACTGAATACTACCATAGATACTAATAGAGATGTTTTTAAATACTTCATTAATCTTATTTAAGAGATATCCTAAATCTATCTCATCATTGCTTGCTTGTGACATATAATTTTATTTACTGTTAATGACTTGTTTTAGACTGACCTTCCAGTCTGTAAGACCAATACCTAGATTGGTTTTTAACTTCATGCAATCCATTACACTATAGGCGGGTCGCTTTGCAAAAGTAGCGTAATGCTCGGTTTTGGTAAGGCTTACGGTATCTATTTCTCCAGTTGCCTTAAAAATAGCCTTAGCAAAATCATACCAAGTACCTTCTCCTTGATTGCTGAAATGGTATACACCATAACGGGCATTTCCTGTTTTTATGATACTAACCAACACCTGTGCTAAATCATTTGCATTGGTGGGGGTCCCTGTTTGTTGTGTTGTAATGGTCAATGCCTTTTTTTGTCTAGCAAATTGCAGCATGGAGTTTAAAAAATTATTCCCGTGCTGGCTATAAAGCCAAGAGGTGCGTATAATAAAGTGCTTGCTGCAAGAAGTGCTTATGTATTGTTCCCCTTTTAATTTTGAGGCTCCATATACATTTACAGGATTTGTTGGATCCTCTTCTAAATATGGCGTTTTCTTTGTGCCATCAAACACATAATCTGTAGATATGTGCAGCAATACCACATTGTGCTTTTTACATACATTTGCAAGGTTATGTGCTGCTTCTGCGTTTATTAAAAAAGCCTCTTTTTGTTCACTCTCTGCTTTTTCTACATTGGTGTAAGCTGCTGTATTAATACAGTAATCAAAGTTGTGTCCACCAAAAAAAGCTTGAACCCCCTCATTATTTGTAATGTCTAGATCTTCTCTAGTTGCAAAATAGCATGAAACATCACCGGTGTTTTGGAGCTGCTGCTTCAAACACTGCCCCAATTGTCCATTTGATCCTGTGACTAGTATTTTTTTCATTTTGTAATTTCCAAAAATGTAGGTAATTCAACATCTTTTTTTGAAACAATAATGTCATTACTACTAAGGTGCCAATCTATGGCTAAGGTTGCGTCATTGTAAACAATACCTTGTTCACTTTGCTTGTTGTAGTATCTGTCACATTTGTATGCAAATACGGTATTATCTTCCAATACACTAAATCCGTGAGCAAATCCACGAGGAACGAATAATTGTTTTTTGTTTTCTCCAGAAAGCACAGTACTGAAGCTTTTTCCAAAACTAGGGCTTCCTTTTCTTAGATCCACAACAACATCCAACACGCTTCCTTTCACTACTCGCACTAATTTTGTTTGGCCGTGGTCTCCTGTTTGAAAATGCAACCCGCGCACAACTCCGTACTTTGAAGCAGATTGATTGTCTTGCACAAAAGTGACTGCAATACCTGTTTGGTCTAAAAATTTTTTGGCATTAAAGGTTTCGCTAAAGGTGCCGCGCTCATCCTCAAACACCTTAGGGGTGAGAATAAAACAATCTTTTAAGTTGGTTTTTTCGAGTTTCAAATTAATCGAGTTGCATTAAATGTTTACCATAACCACTTTTGAGTAAAGGAGCTGCTAGGGTATGAAGTTGCATTTTTGTGATATAACCCATTTCATAGGCAGCTTCTTCTATGGCTCCAATTTTAAGTCCTTGGCGCTCTTCTATTACTTCAACAAATTGAGAGGCTTGCATCAAAGAAGCAAAGGTGCCGGTATCTAGCCATGCAGTCCCTTTATCTAAGATGCTCACACTTAGTTTTCCTTGCTGTAAATACACATTATTTACATCTGTAATTTCTAATTCACCACGATCACTGGGAGCTATGTTAGCTGCAATTTCAACTACTGTATTGTCATAAAAATAGATACCAGGGACGGCATAATTTGATTTTGGTTGGTTTGGTTTTTCTTCAATAGATAAGGCTTTTCCATGATCGTCAAAGGCAACAACTCCATATCTCTGCGGATCTTGAACATGGTATGCATATACAATACCACCCTTGGGGTTATTGTTTGCTTGCAATAAGGCTTTTAGTCCAGAGCCATAAAAAATATTATCTCCCAATATTAGAGCCACTTTATCTTTGCCAATAAACTCTTTACCAATTATAAAGGCCTCTGCAAGACCATTGGGCCTGTCTTGCTGTGCGTATTTAAAATCACAGCCTAACTTTTTTCCATCGCCTAATAGTTTTTTGAACAAAGGCAAATCTTCAGGGGTAGAGATAATTAAAATCTCTCTGATACCCGCAAGCATTAAAGTAGATAACGGGTAATAAATCATGGGCTTGTCATACACGGGCATTAACTGCTTGCTAACGGCAAGGGTTAGAGGGTGTAATCTGGTGCCGCTTCCTCCGGCTAGTATGATTCCTTTCAAAGTGTTTTCTTTAAGTATTAAAATAATCTGTCACTGTTTTCTAGATACCAGGCTATTGTTTTTTCTATACCGCTCTCAAAATTTTCATCTGCGCTCCATCCCAATTCTTTTTCAATCTTAGTGGCATCAATGGCATACCTAAAATCATGCCCCGGCCTATCTGTTACAAAGGTAATTTGTTCTTTATAAGAAAATCCTTTGGGTTGCAGGGTATCTAGTATACTACATATGGTATGTGCAATGTATACATTTTCTCGCTCGTTACGTCCACCAATATTATAGGTTTCTCCAGGGCGACCTGTATCTAAGGCCTTTTTTATCCCTACGCAATGATCTTTTACATACAGCCAATCTCGCACATTTTTACCATCTCCATAAATTGGGATAGGCTCTCCAGCTACCGCTTTTCTAATGATAGTAGGGATTAATTTTTCTTTGTGTTGGTTGGGCCCATAATTGTTTGAACAATTGGTAGTAACCACTATCATACCATAGGTGTGATAATAGCTGCGTACAATAAAATCACTAGAGGCTTTAGAGGCGCTATAGGGGCTGTTTGGAGCATAAGGTGTTTGTTCTGTAAACAGTCCAGTAGCACCTAATGTGCCATATACTTCATCTGTAGAAACATGTAAAAAACGGTTGGCTTCACAGCCTTTTTTGTAGAGCTTAGGACCCTCCATCCATGTTTTATAGGCGGCTTGTAAAAGATTAAAAGTTCCTGTAATATTTGTAGCAATAAAGGCCCCCGGATTTGTGATAGAATTATCTACATGAGACTCAGCAGCAAAGTGTACTACGGTATTGAATTGATGATCTTTAAATAGCCTAGTTACCAAAGCCATATCACAAATATCCCCCTTTATAAAATGATAGTTTGCATGACTTGTAGCAGCTTCTAAATTTTTTAAATCTCCTGCATAGGTGAGTTTGTCTAAAACAAAAATTTCATCTGTAGTGTTCTCCAACACATATGTAACGTAGTTGGACCCAATAAACCCTGCCCCACCGGTAATTAACACTTTGTTTGACATATATTTTTTAATGCTATTGTAAAATTAATTTTAACATTTTTTCTGTAATCAAATAGGTTGGCTTTACACCCGTTGTGCCAAGACCTCCAGAGGCTAAGGTGCTTCCAGTCTCTAAAGGATTATCACTGGCGTAATATGCGTACATTACCTTAACATCACTCCTGATACTCCCTCGGATGGTTGAGGCAGCCTGTATTGCTTTTTGATAGTGGGCACCTTCCATCTCTAGACCAACTACATTCCAAGTTGAGGTGAAGAAAAATTGTAATACATCTCTGTTTTGTAGCGAGGTTCCTAGCACGCTTATCATAGACCCTTCACAAACGGCAATGTCATCATTTTCAAAATCAGATAGCTTTAGTTTGTTTTTAAAGGGATAATTATCTGCCGTACCTTCAAACACGTGTGCAGATGGAATCATAATATCTCCTTTTCCACCAGCCAAAATTCCTGCCTTACCCATAATCCCGATAGACACAACGTTTAAAAAATGTGTTTTGGTATTTGTAGTATAGGGTTTTAATAATTCATCCATGGTTTCATAGGCCTGTTCACCAAAGGCATAATCCATAACAATAATAACAGGCTTGTCTTTTGTTTGTTTCTCGGTGGGCTGCATCCCGTAGGGAAATGATTTTAGTTTTGCAGTATCAAAAATCTGCACATTGATATTTGTCCCACTACTATCTTTAAGAAAAGTCATCCCTTGTTTGTTGGCCAACTGTGTTGTTTTTTTTCGCTGGGTTTCACTACTGGCATCACTTAGAAGCTCATAGAGATGCATTGCTCCTTTTTTGGCATCAACAGGCAATGCCGTTTCTGCATACAGGCTATTCATCACACTATGCATATTTGCACTAATGATATGAATGGGGCGCTCCAGTAATCCTTTTTGATCAAGGGTTTGTTTAATATTAAAGGCCCAACGCTCTCCGTGAATATGGTGTCCGATACGCTCTCTTAGTACAGGGCTGAAGGTGATAATTCTTTTTTCAAGTTTTATAATTTCATCAATTGCACCTTTCCCTAAGTGATAGATGATACTTAAAAAACGATGCTCGTTTTGCTCACAAGAAAAAGCGGCATACACATCATTTACCTCAGCAAAGGTTCTTCCTAGAAAGTTTGCGGTATGGGTAAGGGCAATTTCTTTTTCTTTTTGGCTTAGTTTTCCTTTTTTAAGGACTGCTTGTTCTAGTTTTTTCCAGTCTCTGTTTACATCCTTGCCATCGTTGATGACTACTTGACGCATTATTTTGTGAGACTCTATATATAAAAAAGTAAGGTGAGTAAGAATATCATATATCTCTGAGCGTCCTCTGGTGACCTCAATATTCATTTGCTCTTGGTCAATACGGTAGCAGTTTCTTCTTCTTTTGGCCGGGATGATTGGTAAAAAATGAGAATTTTTATACCCTTCATCACTAGTGAGGTTTATGTATCTGCACTCCTCTATGCCGTAAGGTAATCTGTCAATTACGTACAAAAGGCCTTGCAGCTCAGATTTCTCTTCAGCAATTGCACCATAAATTTCTGGACGTAGTGTGAGTAGGGCCTCACGAAGAGATTCTCCAGAGACGCCCATAGGCTTGTAGAACCCTCTATTAAAGAGGTGTCTCATGGTAATGTATAACCGCTCAATGGCTCCTGTACTTTCTTGAGCTCTAGATCTTGTATGTGATTTTAGCTTTGTCATACCCGCAAAGATAGCATATTCTTTTTGGCAGCTAGTAGCCAATGGGCGGAAACCTTGTATTTGCAGGCATTTAATCTAAAAAAACAAGCCCACAGATAGGGATGTAATTTTTAAACTTTAGGCTTTAGAGTGTTGTGTTTTTTAATTTAAAGATGGCTAGCTTGTCAGCAATTTTTCTGTCATTAGATAGTCTAGGTACTTTGTTTTGCCCCCCGAGCTTCCCCTGGGATTTCATATACCCCTGGAATGCTCCTTTCTCTAGTGGGCTAATTTTGAGTTGCTGCAACATATTGCCGTCCAAAAGATCTTTGTAGTAACTGTTTTGAATTTGCAATACGGAATCTAATTTTTGAGCTATTTCTGGTAAATTATCTATGGGGTCTTCAAACTCTATAAACCACTCATGGTAGGCAAGCTCTCCATTTATTGGATTTGTTTGTGGTGCAACGGTAAATTCTGAAATTGAAAAACCAAAGCTGTCCATGGCTTGTTTCATTGCCGTTTCCACCTCTTTCGCAATCACGTGTTCTCCAAAGGCAGATATATAATGCTTGATGCGTCCTGTAACAATTACACGGTAGGGATTGAGTGAAGTAAACTCAACGGTATCTCCAATATTATAGCCCCATAATCCTGCACTGGTGGAGATTAGCAAGACGTAGTTAACTCCAAGCTCAACTTGAGATATGGTATGTCTTTTTGGGTTTTCTTTAAAAAAATCATCGGCCACTACAAACTCATAAAATATCCCACCATCTAATAGCAAAAGCATTCCTTTATCGTCTTGGCTATCCTGGAAGGCAAAAAATCCTTCACTAGCTGGGAATAATTCTATGCTAGGTACTTTTCTGCCAATTAAGGCTTCAAATTTTGCGCGATAGGGCTCAAAGTTTACGCCTCCGTATATAAAGAGTTCAAAGTTTTTAAAGAGATCTCCTGTTTTTTCTCCAGTGGCCTGGGTTAACTTTTCAAAATACATTTGCACCCATGGCGGGATACCGCTTATCACGGTCATGTTTTCTGCTTTTGTTTCTTGGACAATGGCATCTACCTTTGTTTCCCAATCTTCAATGCAATTGGTTTGCCAGGAAGGAAGTCTATTTTTTAAAAGATACTTAGGCACATAGTGGGCTACGATGC
This sequence comes from uncultured Flavobacteriaceae bacterium, assembly GCA_913045325.1. GTDB lineage: Bacteria > Bacteroidota > Bacteroidia > Flavobacteriales > Flavobacteriaceae > Patiriisocius. The sequence goes on from CAJWPZ010000011.1 coordinate 7,272, forward strand.
CAGAGAGTCTTCCAAGGCCAATACCGTTTTGGGTTGTCATTTCTGGGCTCCCTTGTAAAAAGATCATTTTACCATCTACAAATGCCGCTTTTTTTGTTTGGTTGATATAGCATAAAATAGCATTTCGAGCTGCCTTGATATGCGTTGGCATCGATTCTTTGGTTAAAGGAATGTATTTAGCCCCAGAGGTGGTTCCAGAGGTTTTGGCAAAATACAAAGGTTTGCCTGGCCATAGTATATCCTTCTCTCCGGCCACAACACGATCAACATATGGGCGTAATGCTTCATAGTCTCTAATGGGGACATTTTCGACAAAATCTTGGTGTGATGTTATTTTATCAAAACCATGATCTTTACCAAAGGCTGTATTTTTTGCGGCACTAATTAATTGCTTGAAAACGCTCTCTTGTGTTTGGACAGGAGTAGAGGCCCATTTATAGATTTGCCTTGTTGCATGTTTTGCAAATAGTAATGCTGCTATAGATTTTAGTGACACGAGGTAGTGGTTTTTAGTTTAATCAAAATCAATAAAGTCTTGTGGGTTTACAGGATATCCTTCTCGCCAAAGTTCGAAATGTAGGTGAGGCCCTGTGGTTAATTCTCCGGTATTGCCCACTGTAGCAATAACCTCTCCCCCTTTAACGATGTCTCCCTGGTTTTTACTTAAAGAGGCATTGTGTTTGTAAGCAGTGATGGTATTATTGATATGTTTTAAAATAATGACATTACCTGTGTTTGGGGTCCATCCTGCAAAAATAACAGTACCATCTGCAGCGGCTTTTACAGGCGCATTTTTAACGGTAACAACATCAATTGCAAAATGTTTTGTTTGTGGGTTATATCCTTCAGAAACCGCTCCTTTTACGGGTGCAAAAAACACCACCCCAATTTCTGCTGCATTGAGTAAGGGGTTGTATTTGTCTTCCCGGGCGACTCTCTCTCTTAGCAAAGAATCTTGCTTGGAGGGTGTAAAATCTATCATAGCAACATCATTTTTTGCTGCCTCAAGGATAGAATCTTTATTGAAATTTACTGTTTCTACATCACCAGATAGTACCTTGCGTATAGAACTAAGGTACCGCTGGTTTACATTAATAATATTTTGAAGTGAATCTGTCTTGTAAGACAGCTCTGTAGCTTTTTTCTTTAAAGAGGTAGAGGAATACCCCGGGATGTATTCTCTCAAGGGCGTAAAAGCAATAATAAGAGCTGTTACTGCAATAACTAAAATGGCAAAAAGCGTGCTGAAAACAAAAACATTAAGTCTATTTAATTTAAAAGAAAAACGCTCCTCAAAGGTTTCTTCATTAAGCACCACAAGGCGGTACTTATGTAATAGTTTCTTTTTAATTTTATTAGATCTGTTTTCTTTGGTCACCATTTAAGTTGTATTGTATCTCACAAATATAAAATAAACCACGCAGCCAAAGGGGCTATTCTTTAATACAAAACACATAATCTAGAGATTTCTTATTACCTTTGTTGTATAAAACAACGTATTATGGAAGCATTATCATTTTTCTTAGTCATTGGATGGCCTCAAATTGTATTAATTGCAGTAGTTATTTTACTATTATTTGGTGGTAGAAAAATACCGGAACTAATGCGTGGCCTTGGGAGCGGAATTAAAGAATTTAAAGACGCCTCTAAAGAACCCTCTGACGAGGAGGACACAAAAATAGAGCCTTAAACAACTAGGTTACATACAACAAACCCCTTGCTGTCATGCTGGGGGTTTTTTTATGCCAAAGATTGTTCTAACTCCTGCAAAATAGCAGCTCTTGTAAGTTGGTTTATTTCTCTTTTATTGTCTAGGGTTTTCCCTTTTGTTGCAATTAGAGCAAGTGTTTTTACTCTTAATCTGCCAGGGCTTCCACTAAAAAAACTAAAAGAAAAACGCTTTTTATTATCGAAAAAAACCATAGGGGCAATGTCTATTTGGTGCTCTATGGCAAGTCTAAAGGCGCCGTCTTTAAAGCTGTCTAAAAGGGTGCTCTGCTGTTCAGGAACACCGCCTTCAGGAAAAATACAGATACTCAATCCTTGATCGAGTCTTTTTTGAGCACTTTCAAAAACATCTCTGCGGCTTCTTGGATTTTTTCTATCCACCAAAATACAGGTGCGCTTGTAAAAAAAACCAAAAAGAGGAATTTTACTTAATTCTTTCTTACCCACAAACACAAAAGGGTTTTTTGTGACATACAACATAAGCATGATATCTGTCATGGAGCTATGGTTTGAAACAAACATATAACTCTTGTTTTTTTGATAGGTAGCTTCTCTTTTTATGCTAGGAATAAGCCCCATGCCATACAAAATAAAGCTCCCCCATATTCTAGCTAATTTAAAAAAAGTTGGATACCAGCTTTGCTTTAGGGTGCTTAGAAGTAGCAAGGGGAATAGTACCACAATTGGCACAGCGATAAGGATATAAAACCAAACCCTGTACACAACAAAAAGAGGATATGTTACTAATTTCATAAGTTTCAAAAATACCAATTTGAATTACCTAATAACACGAAAAGGTTTAACTTTGTGTAATATTAAAGAAATAACCTTTCTAAGGCGTATCAATATGGCAAGAATACTTACAGGAATACAAAGTACCGGCACTCCGCATTTAGGAAACATACTGGGAGCTATCATGCCTGCTATTGAAATGGCAAATGATTTAAATAATGATAGTTTTTTATTTATTGCCAACATGCACACCCTCACTCAAATTAAAGATGCTGCGGTATTACGCGAAAACACCAACAGCACCGCCGCTACATGGCTTGCCTTTGGGCTAGATGTTGATAAAACCGTTTTTTATCGTCAAAGCGACATACCTCAAGTAACAGAATTGTCTTGGTATTTGAGCTGTTTTTTCCCCTATCAGCGCCTTACACTCGCACACTCTTTTAAAGATAAAGCAGACAGGTTAGAGGATGTAAACTCGGGGCTTTTTAGCTACCCGATGCTCATGGCTGCAGATATATTATTGTATGACGCTCAGTATATACCCGTAGGCAAAGATCAATTGCAGCACATAGAAATGACGCGTGATGTAGCCTCAAGATTTCATGCCCAGGTTGGAGAAACCTTTGTTTTGCCAGAGGCCAAGGTGCAAGAGCATACTAAATTAATTCCAGGAATTGATGGGCAAAAAATGAGTAAATCTAGAGACAACACCCTCAATATATTTTTGCCCGAAAAGCAACTGCGCAAACAGGTCATGAAAATACAAACAGATAGTACCCCTTTAGAAGAACCCAAAGATTGGAGCATCTGTAATTGTTTTGCTATTTACGCTTTGTTGGCCTCTGAGGCTGAAATTGACGCAATGAAAGCCAATTATCAAGGCGGAAATTATGGCTATGGTCATGCCAAACAAGCCCTTTTTGAGTTAATTCTTACCAAGTTTGAAACTCAAAGAGAGCGGTATAGTCACTTTATGGAAAACCCACAACTTATCGACGACGCCCTTAAAGTTGGCGCCCTAAAGGCCAAAAAAGTAGCCGATGGTGTCCTGCAAAGAGTGAGAGAAAAATTAGGGTATTAATGTCTTTACCAAAAAGAACTTTAGTTATTGGAGATATTCATGGAGGTTTAAAAGCCTTGCAGCAGGTATGGAAACGTGCACAAATTTCTAAAGAGGACACTTTAATCTTTTTGGGAGATTATGTGGACGGTTGGAGTGACGCCTTGGAAGTGATCTCATTTTTAATCTCTATCAGTAAAACCCATCAGTGTGTCTTCTTGAGAGGGAACCACGATTTTTTAGTACATCGATATTTGACCAAAAATGACCAAAACCCTTTGTGGGTAGCGCATGGAGGGGCCGCTACTATCGCTTCATACAAGGGTATTTCTCAGGGGCAAAAAAACGAGCACATTTCTTTTTTAGAGGCGTTACATAACTACCATATAGATGCTCAAAACAGATTGTTTGTCCATGCAGGTTTTACAAACCAAGGGGGCCCAAAACATGAGTTTTATCCTGATTTTGTGTATTGGGATAGATCACTCTGGGAAATGGCGTGTAGCTTAGACCCCCTGCTCTCCAAAAAAAGCAATCGATATCCAAAACGGCTGTTATTGTTTAAAGAAATATATATAGGTCATACCCCTACTACAAAAATTGGCGAGAAGGTTCCAACAGGTTTTGCAAACCTCTGGAATATAGATACCGGAGCAGCTTTTAAAGGAAGCCTTTCTGTGCTTGATGTATCTACCAAAGAGTTTTGGCAAAGCGACCCTGTGTATACCTTATACCCTCAAGAAAAAGGGCGTAATTAAAAAAGCCCTAGAAGAATAACTTAGATCCTCTAGAGCTTTGTATTGTATGTGTAAAACAAAGAACCCTTAGCCCTTACAAGTCAAACTTAATTCCTTGTGCCAGCGGTAGCTCGTCAGAGTAGTTTACGGTATTGGTTTGTCTTCTCATATATACTTTCCAGGCATCAGATCCACTCTCGCGGCCACCACCTGTTTCTTTCTCACCACCAAAGGCACCTCCAATTTCGGCACCACTAGTTCCAATATTTACATTGGCAATCCCGCAATCTGAACCTGCAAAAGACAAGAATTTTTCTGCCTCTTTCATTTCGTTTGTCATTATTGCAGAAGAAAGCCCTTGTGCAACTCCGTTTTGCATTTCGATAGCCTGTTCAACCTCACCGGTATATTTCATTAGGTAAAGTATAGGGGCAAAGGTTTCATGTTGTACAATTTCAAAACTATTTTTAGCTTCAATGATTGCTGGCTTTACATAACATCCACTCTCAAATCCTGGACCTTCTAAAACGCCACCTTCTACTAGTACGTTTGCTCCTTCGGCTTTTGCTTTTTCAATAGCAGCAAGGTATGTGTTTACCGCATCTACATCAATTAAAGGTCCTACATGGTTGTTTTCATCCAGTGGGTTCCCGATAATAATTTGTTTGTATGCTCCAACAATAGCGTCTCTTACTTTATCATACACACTGTTGTGAATAATTAATCTTCTTGTTGAGGTACAACGTTGTCCAGCAGTACCCACGGCGCCAAATACAGCTCCTGGAACCACTACTTTTAAATCTGCAGTTGGGGTAATAATAATGGCATTGTTACCTCCTAATTCTAGTAATGATTTACCAAAGCGCTGAGCAACGGTTGCACCAACGATTCTTCCCATACGAGTAGATCCTGTTGCAGATATTAGTGGTATTCTCGTATCTTTAGTCATCATCTCACCCACCGTATAATCTCCATTAATGATACAAGAGATTCCCTCTGGAAGATTATTTTCTTTTAATACTCCTGCAATAATGTTTTGACAAGCTACAGAGCATAGTGGTGCTTTTTCACTTCCTTTCCAAACACATACATCTCCACAAACCCATGCTAGGGCAGTATTCCAAGCCCAAACAGCAACTGGAAAATTAAATGCTGAAATAATACCAACAATACCTATAGAGTGCCACTGTTCTCTCATTACGTGCATTGGGCGTTCAGATGGAATGGTTTGTCCGTTTAATTGTCTTGACAAGCCTACTGCAAAATCACAGATGTCTATCATTTCTTGTACCTCACCATATCCTTCTTGTAGCGATTTTCCCATTTCATAGGAAACTAGTTTGCCAAGAGGTTTTTTTAGTTCGCGTAATTTGTTTCCAAATTGACGTACAATCTCACCGCGAAGTGGCGCTGGCATAGCTCTAAAAGATAAAAATGCTTCTTGAGAAGTTTCAATCACTTTTTGGTATTCTTCTTTAGTGGTGGCGGTAACCTTACCAATTAAAGCGCCATCTACCGGAGAATACGAAGCAATCTGCTCTCCTCCTGGATACCAAGAGTTTCCTGTTGAGGTACCTTGATTTACGGCTTTAAGCCCTAGTTGTTTTAATGCTTGGTCCATACCGAAGTCTTTTGCTACTGATGCCATAAAAATTTATTTTTTATCTCTACTTGTAGAGGGTTGTTTTTCCGAATCCGGATTTTATTAGATACTGTAGTTTTTTATAACTCTCTTAAGGGTTAATGCTATAAAGAGTGTGGCGCGAAGATACAATTTTGCTCACGTTCACAAAAAGATTAATTACAGTAGTGTTTGAGTGTTTTGATTTGTGGCTGCAAGCTGCTACAGGGTGTCTTATTGTATAGATTTTCAGATATTTTTTAAAGTGCTACAGCAAGGGGTAATATAATTTTTTAAGCCACCTAAAAAAACTCATAGTAGTCCACAAACTACAATACGGTTTTTGGAATGAAAGGGTACTAGTTGGTAAAGCGCTTATCTACCTCCATTACAGTGCTACAATTATTGCAGGTTCTTAAGTCTTCACTACCGTAAAAATCTTTAAAGTGTTTAAAAAAGTCTACCTCTACATCATTTAAGGGGAAGTATACTTCGTGTAACTTCTCATTGCAAGTATCACAAAACCAAAGTAAGCCATCATTTACGTTTAATTTTTTCCTGTTGCGTTCTATAACAAGCCCAATTGAGTTGTCACCTCGAACAGGAGAGTGAGGCACTTTGGCAGGGTGCAGATACATGTCTCCTGGGCCAAGTTCCATTGTTTTTTTGACACCATCTTCTTGTATATGAACTTGAATGTTACCCTCTAATTGGTAAAACAATTCTTCTGTTTCATTGTAATGATAGTCTTTACGCGCATTAGGGCCTCCAACAATCATAACAATATAATCTCCAGCTTGTTTGTATAGGTTTTTGTTTCCAACAGGGGGCTTTAGTAAGTCCCTATTGTCTTTAATCCATTGATTTAAATTAAACGGTTTTTGAATTGCCATAGCTACACTTTTTTGTTATACCATAAAAGTACATAAAAAAACTCCAACAAATAGCTTTGGGGCCGCTATGGGTTGGAGTGTCAAACAATAAATAAGTAGGTGTTAGTTTTTGTAAAATAGTTGGGTAAAATAATAACTTCCGTTTGAGTTTTGCACGATACCAAAACCAGAGTGTGTGTAATCACCTTCTATGTTTCTTTTATGACTTGGGCTATTTAGCCAAGCTCTTACAACACTTTGTCCGTCTTGGTAACCAAAGGCTACGTTTTCTCCCACTCTTTGAGCACCTTGATAGGTAAGTGCTTGCTGGCGGTAATAGAAATTATCATGGTTCATGTTTTCAATGGCAATCATATATTTTGTATGTTCTACAGCATAGGCTGAGGCATGTTGTTGATCTATTACAATGGGGTTAAGCCCAACAGAGGCTCTGTGCTGGTTAATATAGTATGTAATTTCTTCTGCCATTTCCCAATTTGTTTCTTTTGCAAGATTTAGGTCAATGGTGTAATCTTCAGTTATTTCTGAGGCCATGTCTTCTTCGCTGCAAGAAATAAATGACAACAAAAATACCATAGCAAGTAGGCTAAGTTTTAATGGTTTCATAATTTGGGTCATCAAATTTGGGGCATGATGATGGTTCAAATATAAAACTTTATACAACACAAAAACACTTTAACTGATATTTCTTACACTTAATCTATTATATTGGCGCTTTTTTAAGCGTGTAGAAATAAGAATAATCCTCAAATCCCATGCTATTAAAGCGATTGTTTATAAAAAATTAAAAATTAAAAAAAACGAATATTTTTCTTTATTTATTTCTTTTAATCGTGTTTTATGTACTTTTAATCGTGTTTTTAGACTAAAAAAATAGCCATAGACGTCAATTATTGCATACTCAAACAAGAAAATCGATGAAATGCATCATTTTTTATTTGAAATTTTAGTTTATAAGGTCAAGGATCTAATTGTATGGTAAATAAGATGCTTATTTTAGTAGCATGAGAATTACTTTTTTACTGCTACTTACAGTGTTATTTTCTGCCTGTAGGCAATCAACAAATCAAACACGCTTGTTAAATGGCAATGATTGGCAAATGGAAGAATTAGACGCTCAAAATTGGCAATTAGCACAAGTACCAGGGAGCGTCCAGTCAGATCTACTTAGGTTGGGAAAAATTCCAGATCCTTTTTTATTAAACAATCAAGATAGCATTCAATGGATCTCAGAAAAAAATTGGAGGTATAAAAAATCCTTTACTATTTCTCCATCACTTTTAAAAACCAAGCAGCATATTTTAAAATTTGACGGCCTAGACACCTATGCAAAGGTGGTATTAAATGGTCACCTTATCTTACAAACCAATAATGCATTTAGCCCCTATGAGTTTAACGTAACCGAAATTTTACAACTCCAAAACACCTTAGTAGTAACTCTCTATAGTCCAGATTCCATAGAAGCAAAGGCTGCTTTAAATTTGGGCTATACACTTCCAGAGGGGCCAAGGGTATACTCGCGTAAACCACAATTTCAGTACGGTTGGGATTGGGGCCCAAAGATTAAAACCATGGGCATTTGGCGTGATGTATCCTTGATCTCTTATAGTGACGCTAGACTTGAGGATGTGTTTATTCAGACCCAAGAAATAACTACTTCCCAGGCATTGCTAAAAGCAAATATTGCAGTGATGTCTTTTGTGGCAGATACGGGCTGTGTTATTGAGGTTATAAATAACACCACAGGAGAAATTCATTCTCAAGGCATATTATTAGATAGAGGCACAAAAAATTATAGCATTGGGTTTTCTATAAAAAAGCCAAAACTCTGGTGGACACACAACCTTGGCACCCCCTTTTTGTATGATTTTACAATACACCTTAAAAAAGGCAACACAATTTTAGAAACCCTTCACAAAAAAGTAGGCCTTAGAACCATACAGCTGGTCACAGAAAAAGATACCCTTGGAGAACGCTTTTATTTTAAACTCAATGGAAAACCTATCTATATGAAAGGGGCAAATTATATTCCGCAAAACATATTTCTATCCCAGGTGCGGCCCCAGGAGCGTGAGAAATTACTAAACGATGCGCTAAAGGCAAACATGAATATGCTTCGCGTTTGGGGCGGAGGGGTGTATGAAGACGATTTGTTTTATGATTTATGTGATGAAAAAGGGATCTTAGTTTGGCAAGATTTTATGTTTGCTTGCGCAATGTACCCTGGAGACAAAGAATTTTTAGACAATGTTAAAAAGGAGGCCATTACAAACGTAAAACGACTAAGGCAACACCCAAGTATAGCACTTTATTGTGGTAATAATGAAAACAGCGAAGGGTGGCAAAGATGGGGTTGGCAAGCAGGTAAAACCCAGGCTCAAAAACAAGAGATATGGAATAGTTACCAAGCAGTTTTTAATGATATTTTACCCAAAGTTGTAGATAGTTTACATGCTAGTATTTCATATTGGGAGAGTTCTCCTAAGTTTGGCAGGGGAGACAAAAGATATCAGTTTCAGGGAGATGCCCATGATTGGTGGGTTTGGCATGATGGCTACCCTTTTGAACATTTCGAGCAGGCGGTACCTAGATTTATGAGTGAATTTGGCTTCCAGTCTTATCCTGGATATAAGACCATTAAGTATTTCACCCAAGAGGATAGTATCGATCTTTCGCATCCAAGTTTTGAGAGCCATCAAAAGCATTCAAGAGGTTTTGAGATTATTAAACGGTACATGAAAAGAGATTTTCCAGTGCCAACAAATGCTGAAGATTATATATACGTAAGCCAGCTGTTGCAGGCCTACGGAATAACCAAAGGCATTAAAGCGCACCGCGCAGCAAAGCCATACAATATGGGGACATTATACTGGCAACTTAACGATTGCTGGCCAGCAGTTTCTTGGTCAAGCATAGATGGGCTAGGTAATTGGAAAGCGCTTCATTACAAAGTAAAACAGGCCTTTGAAAATAGAATTATTGTGCCTTTTAAGCAAAACAACCTATTAAAAATTAAAGTAGTAGATGATGGCCCTATAACTTTAGGGGAGCCAATGCAGGTTTTGTTTTATGATTTTAACGGAAATATCCTGCATCAAACACCCACAAAATCTGTACGCACTTTTAATGAAAAAAATCAAGTAGTCTATCAAGTAGATTTGAGAGAAATTGAGTTTGACCCAAAACAAACCTACGCTAAGGTTCTATTTGGAGATATTCAAGAGGTATATTATTTTGAAAAACCTAAAGATTTAAACCTACCAATGGAGGGCTTTGATATGAAAACCAAAATAGTTTCCCAGGGTATTGAAATTTCACTTAAGGCTACAACGCTGCAAAAAAATGTATTTTTATATACAGACACCCCAGGACATTTTACAGACAACTTTTTTGATTTGTTACCTGGCGAGCAAAAGAACATCATTTTTGTAACCAAAGAGCCGCTATCCAAACCCCTACAATATAAAACCCTCAATGCACTACAGCCCTAAGTCTTACCGTTTTTATAGTCCCTGGTTACTTTTACTATTGGGGCTTTTTATTTTAACCAATAGTTGTGCTCCTAGCAAAGCCAAAAAACTTATTGTTAATCAGGCAACTATTATCCCTGCACCTCAACAACTAGAAAAAGGGACTGGCAATTTCACCTTTTCTAAAACTAGTACACTCTTTGCGATCCCAGAATTTACAACCGCAGCAAATTTTTTAAAAGCATACCTTTTAAATGGTGCTGGAATTGATATTGTTTCTACCACCCAAGCCGCTGCAAGTATTGTAATTATAAAAGACCCCTTGTTGCCAAAACAGGGGTATACCCTTAGCGTATCTAAGAAACGCATTACTATTAAAGCATCAGACGGCGCGGGCGCTTTTTATGCAATTCAGAGTTTGCGCCAGATACTACCTCCAGAGTTAGAACAAGTAAACCTCTCTGGATTTGACACTATAACGATTCCTTGTTTAGAAATTAAAGACGCCCCAATGTTTGGATACCGCGGCATGCACCTTGATGTATCCCGCCATTACTTTCCAAAAGAGTTTATCAAACAGTACATCGCAGAGTTGGCGGCATTAAAGATGAACACTTTTCATTGGCACCTAACAGATGATCAAGGGTGGCGCATTGAAATAAAACAATATCCAGATCTTACCAGTAAAGGAGCCTATCGGGAAGAAACATTAATAGGGCATTATAACGATACACCTCAACGCTATGACGGCAAACCTTATGGCGGGTTTTACACCCAACAAGAGGTTATAGAAATTGTTGCCTTTGCCAAAGAACATCACGTAACTATAATTCCAGAAATTGAACTCCCTGGTCATGCTCAGGCTGCTATTTCTGCTTATCCATCATTGGGCTGCACATCAGGGCAGGTTCCTGTTGCTACAAAATGGGGAGTTTTTGAAAATATCTACTGCCCAAAGCCTGAGACTTTTACTTTTCTTAAAAACGTATTAGATGAGGTGATGGAATTATTTCCTGGAGCGTATATCCATATTGGAGGTGATGAGGCCCCTAAAACAAAGTGGAAAAAGTGTAATGATTGCCAGCAACTCATTAAAGAAAAAGGATTAGAAGATGCCCACGGTTTGCAAAGCTATTTTATAACAGAAATAGAAAAGCACATAAATGCTAAGGGCAAGAAAATTATTGGTTGGGATGAAATTCTAGAGGGTGGGCTGGCTCCAAATGCAACGGTGATGTCTTGGCGAGGAACCCAAGGAGCAATTGATGCCGCAAAGCAGGGGCATGACGTGATTTTAACACCAACCTCACATGCCTATTTTGATTACTACCAAGCCACCCACCAAGATGAACCTACAGCCATTGGCGGATACCTGCCTTTAAAAAAGGTGTTTAGCTTTAACCCCATTCCTAAAGAGTTGCAAAACACAGATGCCGCCTCTCATGTCTTAGGAGCTCAAGGTAATATTTGGACAGAATATATGGCTACCAAAGAGCAAGTGGAGTATATGGCGTTTCCAAGAATAGTAGCCATGAGTGAAGTGGTTTGGTCTGGAGCTACTAAAAATCTAGAAGAAGATTACACCAATTTCCTTTCACGGCTAGAACGGTATTTAGAGAGGCTAGATGTTAAAAATATTAACTACGCCAATCATCTCTATGATCTGGAAGGAGCCGTTGTAAAAAATCAAGACTTAGTATCTTATAGGCTTACCACGCCAACCAAAGGCAAAGAAATTAAGTACCGCCTTAACACTGCACAGGAGCAAACCTACACATCACCCTTTAGTATTTCCCAAGATGCAATTATAACTGGGCAAGTGTATAAAAAGGGCAAAAAAGTTGGAAGAACCTTTACAGACACCATTGTTTACCACAAGGCAATTAATGCTAGTGTTTCTTTAAATGTAGCGCCTCATTCTGCCTATGGCGCAGGAGGAAGCTCTGCCCTTATCAATGGAGTCTCTGGAAGTAATACCCGTTATGGAGATAAAGAGTGGCTAGGCTTTTGGGGAGAAGATTTGGAGATTACCATCACCTTTGCAAAACCTACAAAAATTTCTAAAATAAGCACCCGTTTTTACAATGCCAATGGGCAGTGGTTGTATGCCCCTAAAGAGATTGAAATCCAGACAGATTATGGGCTGCTACCAAAGGTTAATCTACCAAGTACCCATCAAACAATTTTGGATGTAATTCTTAAAGTGGGTGTTACCACTTCTTTTATTAAGATCTCGATTCCTAGCTACGGGATTATACCAGATGGCCTGCAAGGGGCTGGAAATAAAGCATGGACATTTATTGATGAGATTGTGGTAGAGTAATTACCCCTTATGCACAATTGTAGAGGATGCTTGGTCTAGACACATTACGGTTAAATCTGAAATATTAACGTGAGCAGCTCTAGTGATGGCAAAGTAGATTACATCTGCAATGTCCTGGGGCTGTAAGGGCGTGAAATTTTGATACACTTTGGTGGCTCGCTCGCTGTCTCCTTTAAAACGTACTTCGCTAAACTCTGTTTCTACTAATCCTGGATTAATGGCGCCTACTTTAATGCCTTTCCCGTTAAGATCTAGACGCATGCCCTGATTTATGGCATCTACGGCATGTTTACTGGCGCAGTACACATTGCCATTAGGGTATACTTCTTTTCCAGCCGTAGAGCCAATATTGATAATATGACCAGAAGCCCTTGTAATCATTTGCGGTATAATGGCCTTAGAGACATACAATAATCCTTTTACATTGATATCTATCATAGCATCCCAATCATCACTAGATCCTGATTGAATGCTATCAAGCCCATGTGCGTTTCCAGCATTATTAATTAGAATATCTACGGTGTTAAATCCTTTAGGTAAATTGCCAAGCAAGGTATGTACTAGCTTTTTATCACGCACATCAAAGCAAAGAGTATGCACCTTGACCAGTGAAGACAACTCTTTTGCAATAGCCTCTAGCCGATCTTGACGTCTTCCACACAAAATTAAGTTGATATTGTTTTTAGCAAATAAGGTGGCCGTTGCACGTCCAATACCAGAGGTAGCGCCTGTAATAAGAGCAGTTTTTTTCATAAGAGTTTGTAAAACTAAAACAACTTTTGATCCCATTGACAGAAAAACTTTTCTATTAGTGGAGCATATTTTAGTAATTAATAACTACAAATGTACGCGCTAAAAGTGATAAAAAACAGTCTTAAAATTTTATTAACAAACTTGACTCCAAGCATTAGTTATCTTACATTTATACCCAAGAAAAAAAATTGAAATTTAACGTAACTTGTGTATTAAAATTTCGTCTTTAGTATTGAGTAGTTTTACTGCTTTACAGTAAGTAACCAATGCTATTAAAAAACCACTAGGGAAAGAGTAATAAATCTAAGAACACAAAACAGACTATGGAACAAATAGCTACGCCAACAGATATTGGCGCATTGAACGATAAAATTGAGAAAGAAAGCGCTTTTGTAGATATTCTCACAATGGAGATGAACAAAGTAATCGTGGGTCAAAAACACATGATTGAACGACTGCTTATTGGTTTATTAGGGCAAGGGCACATTTTATTAGAGGGTGTTCCTGGCCTGGCAAAAACACTTGCAATTAATACCCTGTCTCAGGCTGTAAAAGGTAGTTTTAGTAGAGTACAATTTACCCCAGATTTGTTGCCTGCAGATGTTGTTGGTACCCTTATATACAATATGAAGGACAATGATTTTAGCATTAAAAAGGGGCCTATTTTTGCCAACTTTGTATTGGCAGATGAAATCAATAGAGCACCTGCAAAGGTGCAATCTGCACTTTTAGAGGCCATGCAAGAAAAGCAGGTAACTATTGGTGACACCACTTTTGTGTTAGACAAACCATTTTTAGTGATGGCTACTCAAAACCCTATAGAGCAGGAAGGAACCTATCCTCTTCCAGAGGCGCAAGTAGATAGGTTTATGCTAAAAACCGTCATTAAATATCCAACCCTAGAAGATGAGCAATTAATTATACGTCAAAACCTAAAGGGTGGGTTTGAAAAAATTAATCCTGTAGTTACCGTAGCTCAAATTTTGCGCGCACAAGATGCAGCTAGAGAAGTATACATGGATGAGAAAATAGAAAAATACATTCTAGATATCATCTTTGCAACGCGTAACCCAGAGCAATACAAACTTGCAGAGCTTAAACCACTTATAAATAACGGCGCCTCACCTCGTGGGAGTATCAATCTTGCTGTTGCTGCAAAATGCTACGCTTTTATAAAAAGAAGAGGGTATGTAGTACCTGAAGATGTTCGTGCGGTCGTTCATGATGTGCTTCGTCACAGAATAGGGATTACCTATGAGGCAGAGGCAGAAAACGTAACTACAGAAGATATCATCAACAAGATTGTAAATGTCATTGAAGTACCATAGCTGATTTTTTAAATACAACTGCAAAAAAACTGTTTATTCTTCATAGGTTTAAGGCCTTACACAAGTCAATTACACGTTCTCACCAATACCATGGATACTAAAGAACTCTTAAAAAAAGTACGAAAAATCGAAATTAAAACACGTCGTTTGAGCGACCATGTGTTTGGTGGAGAGTACCACAGTACTTTTAAAGGGCGCGGAATGACTTTTAGTGAAGTGCGCCAATACCAGTATGGGGATGATGTACGAAGCATAGACTGGAATGTAACGGCACGCTACAACGAGCCGCACATCAAAGTCTTTGAAGAAGAGCGAGAACTAACCTTAATGCTTATGGCAGATATTAGTGGTTCTGAGTTTTTTGGTACAGATGCCCAGTTTAAAAATGAGATTATTACAGAGATTGTAGCGACACTTGCCTTTTCTGCTATGCAGAACAATGATAAAGTAGGGATTATACTCTTTACAGACCAAATAGAGTTGTTTGTGCCTCCAAAAAAAGGCAAATCACACATTTTAAGAATTATTAGAGAATTGCTTGAGTTTAAACCTAGCAGTAAAAAGACAGACCTTAATCAGGCGCTTAAATATCTTAGCAATGTCATCAAGAAAAAAGCCATTGTTTTTGTGCTTTCAGATTTTATGACACAAGGGTACAAAGACACCCTTAAAATTGTTGCCCGCAAGCATGATGTAACTGGCATACGGGTATTTGACCCCAGAGAGCAAACCCTCCCTAATCTAGGAATGGTACAAATGCTTGATCAAGAAACTGGAGAGTCTTTACTAGTACATACCGCCTCTAAAGGGGTGCGTAAACAGTATGCAGCCTATCATAATCAAGGGGTTGTTTACTATGAGGATGCTTTTGCTAAAAGTGGTGCAGGTGCAATAGCTTGTAGGGTAGATGAAAGTTACGTGAAAAAATTATTAGGGTATTTCAAAAGAAGATAACACCATTGTCAAAAACAAATAACATATCAATCACTACAAATAAGCTAGCTACCGTATTAGCAGGGCTTTTGTTTTTTCTTGCTTTTTGTGCAACGGCGCAAGTAATTACAACCGCCGACACCACCTCCATTAAAATAGGAGAAGAGTTGCGCATATCCTTCGAGATTCAGGCAGATTCTATAGATTTGGTTGTGTTTCCAGACCAACAAAGTTTTCTACCTCTGGAGGTGATAGAAAGCTACGTGACAGACACCACCTACAGTAATTCAAAAATTAACTATAGAAAACAATATGGGCTCACTCAGTTTGATTCTGGAAGGTATACCATACCTAGGCAAAAAATAATATTTAACAACACGTTTTTTCTTTCAGATAGTATCAATATTCAGGTGCGTGATGTTGCTATTGACACCACCAAACAGAAAATGTTTGATATTAAGGCGGCAATGGTTGTAGCTAAAGCGCCATTTCAAGTTCCTACCGGTATCTACTGGCTAGTTTTATTGATAGTTCTAGCTATCGCTGTTTGGTATTTTTTAAGGCGTAAAAAGAAAAAGCAGCAGGCCAAAAAGCAGTTACCTCCCTATCAAGAAGCTTTGGTGGCACTAGAGGAGCTGGATACCACATCGTATTTATTGCAAAATAATGCCAAAGAGTACTATTCTTTATTGACAGAAATTGTTAAAAGATATCTAGACAGAGAAGTAGATAATGCAGCACTGGAGAGTACCACCCAGGAGCTTATAGGGCGGTTAAATACATTAAAAAAATCAGGGAATTTTGATTTTAAATCTCAAGACATCAAACATCTAGATACCATTTTAAAAAGAGCAGATTTAGTGAAGTTTGCTAAGATGCAACAAGGCTCTGGGCAGGCCCAGGCAGATAGATCTAGGGTTGAGGAAATTATAAGCAATACGCACCAGGCTATACCAGAACCAACACAGGAAGAATTATTGCAAGACACCTTGTATTTACAAGCATTACAAAAAAAGAAGTTGCGCAAAAAAATAGTAGTTGCTGGATCAAGCCTAGTGCTTGTTTTAATAATTAGCGCTGCTGTTTTTTCTAGCCTTTATGGATTTAGCACTTTAAAAGAGACGGTGTTTGGAAATTCATTAAAAGACACATTAGACGGGCGGTGGTACAAAAGCCAGTATGGAGCACCTGGTCTTATTGTTACTACTCCAGAGATATTGGTAAGACAACTACCACAAACCTCAAAGGATAGCATCTCTTCCACTAGTGGTGGCAGTAGCTTTTCATCTGGGGCTATAGGAGAAGCGTTGTATGTTTCCCTCTCCATTAAAAAGCAAGCCCAGCAGTCTTCTCCCCAGAGCCAAGGCGCAGCTGTTGGCATTGCCATAGAACAAGTCCTTGAGGCCTTAGAAAATGCAGGGGCATTAAATCTGGTGGTAAAACAAGAAGCTTTTTCTTCCGAGGAAGGTTTGAAGGGAGTGAAGGCTTATGGAGATTTTAATTTAAAATTAGCAAACGGAGACATTTCAAAAGAGAAAATGAGTTATGAAATGCTACTATTTGATCAACAAAACACCATACAGATAGTGACTATTGTTTTTGAGAGAGATGTAGCCTACGCCAACCAAATAAAAGAAAGAATCATAAACTCCATAGAGGTGCCAGTTTCACCACAAGACCAAAACAAAAAACAACCACAAGATGCTCAATAATTTTGAATTTGTTAATCCAGAACTCTTCTGGTTGCTATTGCTACTTCCAGTGGTTGGGCTTTGGTATTTTTTAAAGCGAAACAAACAAATACCAAGTCTTAGCATATCTAGTATTCAGGGGTTTAAAACATCAAAGAACTGGCTTGCCAAACTAAGGCCAGTACTTTTTTTACTTCGCTTGTTAACCCTTACGGCTATTATTGTAGCTATGGCCAGGCCAAGAACCGTAAGCCAAACCACAAGAACCGTTAGCAATAAAGGAATAGACATTGTAATGGCAATAGATGTTTCGGCAAGTATGCTAGCCAGAGATTTAAAACCCAATAGATTAAAGGCTTTAAAAAATGTTGCTGCGGGTTTTATTAAAGACCGTGTTACAGACCGTATTGGTTTGGTAGAATATGCTGGAGAGAGTTATACAAAAACACCGCTAACGAGTGATAAAAGTATTGTATTAGCCTCTTTAAAAAGTATTGAGTACAATACCATAATAGAAGGCGGAACAGCAATTGGCTCTGGCCTTGCAACTGCGGTAAATAGACTAAAAGAGAGCCGAGCAAAAAGTAAGGTGATTATACTCTTAACAGATGGTGTTAACAATACCGGGTTTATAGACCCTAAAATTGCCAGTGAGCTCGCCAAAGAGTTTGAAATTAAAGTGTATACTATTGGTCTGGGGAGTAATGGAATGGCCCAAAGCCCAATTGGTATTAGGGCAGATGGGAGTTTTCAATACGGCATGCAACAAGTAGAAATTGACGAAACCCTGCTAAAAGAAATTGCACAAACAACTGGAGGTAGGTATTTTAGAGCCACCAGCAATACCAAGCTAGCAGAAATTTACACAGAGATTAATGCTCTAGAAAAAACAGATATAGAGGAGTTTAAATACACAAATTACACAGAGCTTTATAGACCTTGGGCGCTTTGGGCCTTGGGGTTGTTTTTGTTTGAACTCTTTTTACGTTACACCCTTTTTAGAAGTTTTATATAAATTATGTACCAACTACAACAACCCATTTATTTTTATGTGCTCTTTGCCTTACCGGCAGTGATGGCGGTTTACCTGTTGGTGGTACTTTGGAAAAAAAGAACGCAGCGCAGTTTTGCAGACCCTGCATTACTGGATGTTTTAAGCCCAAGTCAATCCATATTTAAAGGAAGTTTGAAGCTTGTGCTCGCGCTACTGGTTTTGGCATGTATGAGCTTTGCTTTAGTGAATCCAAAAATTGGAACAAAACTCGAGACGGTAAAAAGAGAAGGTGTTGATGTTGTATTTGCCCTGGATGTATCAACAAGTATGTTGGCAGAAGATATAGCTCCCAACCGCCTGGAAAAATCTAAGCAGTTGGTACGCCAGATAATTAACACCCTTGCTGGAGATAGAATTGGTATTATTGGCTATGCTGGTAGTGCATTTCCGCAGGTGCCCATAACCACAGATTTTTCATCTGCCCGCCTTTTTTTATCGGGAATGAACACCAATATGGTAAGCTCTCAGGGTACCGCCATGACCCAGGCCATAGAAATGGCAGAAACCTACTATAACGATATTGAACAAAAAAACAGGGTATTGTTTTTAATAAGCGATGGTGAAGATCATCAGGGAGATTATGCAAGTATTGCCGCTCAGGCTAATGGAAAAGGTATAAGAATTTACACCATTGGAGTAGGAACCACAGCGGGAGCTAAAATCCCTATAAAGCGCGGCGGGGTAGTACAATCCTACAAGAGAGATAAAGACAATCAAGTGGTGATTACCAAACTAAACAAAGAGACCTTGCAAGAAATAGCTGAGGCTGCAAATGGCGAGTATCTGGACGGCAGCAATACAAAAGAGCTTGTAGGGCAAGTACAAAACATACTATCAGGGATGGATAAAAAGGAGTTTGATGCCAAACAATTTTCTGATTTTAAAGATCAGTTTCAATGGTTTTTGGCAGGGGCTTTGTTATTTTTATTGCTTGATGTGCTGTTTTTAGAACGCAAAACAAAATGGATCAACAACCTTAATTTGTTTAATCAACAAAAAACAGATTCGTAATGTCGTATAGTTCAAAAAATACATACCCCGCACATATTGACACAAGCCACCTTAAGAGGGTTTTAAAAAGAACTGTTTTATATATGCTTATTGTATGCAGCGCTTCACAAATGAGCTCACAGACCAAGGTATCTGGGGCCCAAGAACAAGATGCTATCCAGGCAGCATTGCATTTAAGCCAGGGCGCCCTTGCCATAGAAAACAATGAATTTATCAATGGCGAAGTTGCTTACAGAAAAGCCATCGCTATTGAAGAGGATAAGGCAACAGGGAGCTATAATTTAGGGAACGCTTACTATAAAAACAGTAAAAACCAGGAAGCGCTAAGTAGGTTTATTGCTGCTGCGAAAGTAGCAACCACAAAACCTCAACGCCATCAGGCATTTCATAACTTAGGCAACGCACTGATGAATCAAAAAGAGTACACTGGGGCTGTTGAGGCTTATAAAAATGCCCTTAGAAACAACCCCACCGATGACAAGACCCGGTACAACTTAGCCCTGGCAAAAGATCTGTTAGAGAAAAACCCGCCACAAGAAAGTGAGGATGATCAAGATAAAGAGCAAGATCCTCAAGACCAGCAAGACAACCAAGATAAAAAGGACGACCAGGATAAAGAAAAAGACCAAGAAAAAGACCCCAAAGACAATCAAGATCCAGAAGATAAAAAAGGGGATGAGCAAGAAGACAAAAAAGAGCCGCAGGAACCTAAAGACCCAAAAGAGGAGCAATCAAAACAAGACCAAAAACAAAATCAGCCAGCTGATGGGAAGCTGTCTCCCCAACAGGTGAAAAATCTCCTGGAATCTATGAACAATCAAGAAAAGAAAGTTCAGGACAAAATCAATGCAAAAAAACAAAAGGGAGTAAAGATAAAATCTGAAAAAGATTGGTAAAATGAACAGACAAAAACACATATGGTTTGTTCTTTTTGTTGTGTTGTTTGCCTTCACATCACAGGCACAGGTTATATTTCAAACAAAAGTAAGCCGCAAAAAACTGGGTATTAACGAGCGGGTTCGGGTAGATTTTGTAATGAATGCAGATGGCGATGATTTTAACCCGCCAAGCTTTGAAGGATTTAGGGTTGTAGGAGGTCCAAACCAATCTATTAGCAATTCTTACATCAATAGAAAACGCACCTATTCTAAAACCTATTCTTACTTTTTATTACCCCTCAAACAGGGGAACTTGCGCATTAGCACCGCTTCAATTTATGTTTCTGGGAAAACCTACACCACCAGTGCTGTAACCCTACAAATCACCCCTGCAGTAAAATCACCCTCAGATGGCCTAGGTAATAACCCAGAAGTCATAGCAGCGCAAAATGTACATTTGGTAGCCGAAGTCTCAAACCCTACCCCTTATCTTAACGAGCGTATAACAATTGTCTATAAACTATATGTTTCAAACAATGTAAGTATTACCAGTCAATGGAGAGAAATAAATTCTCCTAGATATGCTGATTTTTGGAGTAAAAATATAGATAGTCAAAAACTCAATTTATTTGAAGGAAAATACCAAGGAGAAGACTATAGGTATGTTGTTTTAAAGACTACGGTATTGTATCCTCAAAAAACAGGACCCCTAGAAATTGAACCTCTAACCTTAGATGTTCCCATTGACGTTCCTGGAAAAAGACGCAACATCTTTGGAAGAAGTTTAACAACAAGAGTTAACAAAACTATTTCTGCAGGAAAAAGAACCATTACTGTAAAACCTTTGCCACTAGAAGGCCGTCCAGATAATTTTACTGGAGCTGTGGGAGATTTTTCCTTTACAGTAAAGGCAAACAAAAAAGTCTTAGAGGTAGATCAAGCCCTTACACTACAGCTCACCGTCTCGGGTAAAGGAAACCTAAACACCCTTTCTATACCCACCCTAAAAGTGCCAAGCGCCTTGGAGGTGTATGAGCCCCAGCGCAAAGAAAACATCCGCACAAGAGCCTCAGGAATTAGCGGTTCTGTTTCTATGGGGTATACTGTGGTGCCTCAAGAAAAAGGAAGCTATCCTATCAGTCCCATTTCTTTTTCTTTTTTCAATCCAGATACTCAAAGCTATCAAGAGGTTTCCTCAAATCAAATTATTGTAAGAGTAACCCCTGGAGCTACCCCAAAACAAGACCCAACCATAGCACAAACTCAAACACCTCAACCCCTTGTCATTGAGAAGCGCTTTAGTTATATAAAACTGAATGCAGATTTAAGCCCAAGTACAATCCCTCCCTTTTTTAAATCTAAGGTATTTTGGGGCTTGCTTTTAGGCCCCTTGGGGCTTATCCCTCTATTTATTTTACTTGGTAAAAAGCAAAGGTCTATGCGCGCAGATGTTCAAGGACTTAAATTAAGAAGGGCCAATAAAATGGCACGTAAATATTTGGCAGAAGCTAGAAAAAACAAACACAATAAAGTGATTTTTTATGAAGCCCTGGAGCGCTCTCTGCACAACTACTTAAAAGCTAGGTTAGATATTCAAACCACACAGATGAGTAAGGAGCGTATTACTAAGTTGCTTATGGAGCGAAAAGTACAAGTTGCTCCAGTTTTGGAATTTGAAAAATTATTAAAAAGCTGCGAACTTGCAAGGTATACTCCAACAAGTGATGTGGCTATAAGGCAAGATTATAAAAAGGCTATTGATACTATTTCATTAATAGACAAACAAATACAATAAAATAAAAGATGAAATATCTAGTAAATTTTTGTGTGTTTTTCATTCTCTTTACTATCCAGGGGCAACCCAAGGATAAGGCCCAGGGGCTTTTTAATGAGGCCACCCAAAACTATAAAAACGAACAGTACAAAAAGGCAATTGAAAAGTGGGATACCATTTTAGATAATGGCCAACATAGCGCCGCGTTATATTATAATATTGCCAATGCACACTATAAGCTAAACCAGGTAGGCCCTAGTATATATTACTATGAAAAAGCACTAGCTCTAGCTCCCAATGATACGCAAATCAAAACCAATCTTGCTTTTGCCCAAAACGCTAAGATTGATACCATTACCCCACTACCAAAAACATTTTTTTCTAGGTGGTATACTCTTTTGGTAGGACAATTTACTTTTGATGGTTGGGCTGTAATGGCAGTGGTATGTAGTTGTGTGTTTTCACTATTATTTTTAGGGTATTATTTTGCTAGTGCAGAACAGAAAAAGAGGTTGTTTTTTACTACCGCAATACTTAGTGCTTGCCTTTTTATTTTGGCTCTTACTATGGCAACTGTTAGCTATAAAGCGCTGCAAAAAAAAATATTTGCTATTGTTTTCTCACAAGCTACAGATGTTAAAACAGCGCCTAAAAACAGTAGTGATACTGTTTTTGTGATACACCAGGGCACAAAAGTACAACTTCTAGAAGCCGACGGCTTATGGAGCCGTATAGGCATTGTAAATGGTATAGAGGGCTGGATGCCTAGCTCTGATCTTAAAAAACTATAGCATTAATGATTTTTAACAATAAGCTTTCATATATGGTTTATATTCAAAAAAATAAATGTATTTTCTGAATATGAAAACCCCTTTTTATCAATTGTAATAAATGGGAGTTTGTGTCTAAAAGTACATCGCGGTATTTCAAAAATTAAAAACAAATCATATGGTTAAAAATATATTTAAAAATTTTCAGGGTAATTTATTTGGAGGAATTACTGCCGGGGTTGTTGCCTTACCATTGGCACTGGCCTTTGGAGTACAATCTGGTCTTGGGCCAAGTGCAGGACTATATGGTGCAATTATAATTGGGTTTTTTGCCTCACTTTTTGGAGGCACAAATACTCAGATATCTGGGCCAACAGCTCCAATGACTGCTGTTTCAATGATTATTATAGCCGGTATTGTTGCCACTAACGATGGTGATTTAGAAAAGGCATTGCCGTTTATTTTGTTGGTTTTTTTATTAGCGGGTTTGTTTCAAATTACCTTAGGGGTTCTAGGCTTCGGAAAATATATAAAATACATTCCTTATCCTGTTGTTTCTGGTTTTATGACGGCAATTGGAGTTATTATTTTGGTAACACAATTACTCCCAATGGTTGGATATTACACAACAGATGATACTCAATTTATTGAGACATTCAAGCCTCAAGCCCAAGAGGTGTTACTTGATAAAATTTTAAAAGATGAAGCTAGTGAAGGCATTCTAGTGCTTGAAAATTATAAAGAAACCGTTGTAAGAGCAGAAAAAATAACCCCAAACGAAATAACTGCAGAGGCAACTATTCTTGCAAAAACCGCTGGCTCTGGTGTTTTGGGCGCTTTAAAAAGATTTCCAAGCGCACTGAGTAATATACAATGGCTAGAATTTCTTCTTGCCTTTGCGACCATAGCAATCATTTTTGGCTTTAAAAAAATAACTACTAAAGTTCCTAGCACCTTAGTAGCGCTTTTGGCGGTAAGTTTGACTGCATATTTCTTAAAATTAGACTACCGTCCTATCCAAGAAATACCTTCAGGGTTTCCAATACCCCACTTTGAAATGTTTACAAACTTTAGCCTTGGACAAATATCACCTTATATATTTACCGCCCTTACATTAGCATTTTTGGGTGCTATTGATTCATTACTAACCTCTGTGGTGGCAGACAACATGACAAAAACAAAACACAACCCTAACCAAGAATTAATTGGGCAAGGAATTGGTAATAGTATTGCTTCAATTTTTGGAGGAATTCCGGGAGCGGGAGCCACCATAAGAACCGTCGTTAATATAAATAGCGGAGGTACCACCAAACTCTCTGGTATGGTAGCCGCTGTGGTTTTACTAGTTGTATTATTGGCACTAGGACCTATTGCCTCTCAAATCCCTGCCGCTGTTTTGGCAGGAATTTTAGTAACTGTTGGTATTGGTGTTATGGATTATAAAGGCCTGAAAGCAATTCCTAAAATGCCACAAAGTGAAGTAATTATAATGCTTGTGGTTTTATTGTTATCTGTTTTCTGGAATTTGGTCTTTGCCGTTGGTATTGGTCTTGTGCTTGCAGCGTTAATTTTTATGAAAAAAATAGGCGATTCTGCAGCGAGCCGCTCTAAGGTTGTCTCTTTACAAAAAGCAGACGAGCTACATCTCCCATGGGCAGATGAAATTATTTTTCCAGATAATTTAAAGCAACAGGTATTTATAAAACGTATGGTGGGGCCACTATTTTTTGCCAACACCAGTGATTTCCAGGAACTCGCAAAACAAGTGCCAGACACGGCAACCCACCTTATTATACGTATGGAACGAGTACCGTATATAGACCAATCTGGACTTTACGCTATGGAGGATCTTGTTTTGAGACTAAAACAAGCTGATATAAAAGTACTGCTAGTTGACCTCACTGAGCAACCAAGAATGATGATGGAAAAAATAGATTTAATTCCAGAGCTAATATCAGATTTAGAGATATTTAACGATTTTAAACAGGCAATGGTGCACATTCAGGCCAATAAAAGTGGCACTGTTTAATTAATTTGAGTTAGACTCTTGTATGGGAGGATTACTGGGTTGCGTATTTTTTTGAAGCGTATCCACCTCCTCTATAATATTTGGCAATAGTAAGGGGCCAATTGCGGCAACGGGCTGGTAAAGCAAAGATGATTCTTTCTTTTGTGAGGGTATAATTAGCCCGCTGATGCTAGTTGATGCATTTATAAACATAAAAACAACACTACAAATAAACCCTAGTTTTAAGGTGTTAAACACACCTCCAAGTAGTTTGTTAACTAATCCTAGGGCCGCAAAATCTGCAATTTTTGTTAGAATTTTCCCAGCCAAATTAACCACAATCAATATAATTAAAAAAGTAACACCAAAGGCAGTTAGGTTAATTATCTCGGGACTCCACTGCAGGGTTTTAGACAATAGGTTTGCTGCAAAATGAGAAAAATGAATTGCTCCATATACACCTGCAATTAGCCCAATTAATGAGGCAAGTGTAGCAAAAAGTCCTTTTCTTATTCCTCGGTAAAAAGCATAAATAAGAATAATGCCTAAAACGATGTCAATACTATTCATGAAGATTTAATTTGTTTTAAAGATATAAAAACCCAAAGAATGAACCAATGGTTAGTTTTTAAAGCTTTTTAAAACAAAGAAGTTACCTTTACAAAAAGTATATACTGGGAGCAGATTTGTGTTTGAGGCCTTTTATAAAGACAATATATGGCAAGAGATGAACAATTAAAACAACGATGGGAGGCGGTAGTAGCGTTTCTTAGCAGTCGTTTTGCAGATGGAGACTCCCTAGATTTGGATGCTATTATTTATTTAGTAGGGGTGCAGGAGCTGGGACAACTCCATAAAAAATTTAAAAAAGACGAGAAAGTAAATCTAATGCATATTGCTATTTGTCGCTTGCTAGAACCCTTTGGATATTATGAGTTTGAGTATTTTGACGGCGCTGGGTGGCCTCATTATAAAATACTAGAGCAATTACCCCCTTTAAAAGCAGGAGAGCAAAGTGTATTAATGAAGGAAGCTATTGTCCAATATTTTTTAGAAAAAGAGGTCATACAATAATCAAAACCACTGCAACTATTACCACAAATTTGCAATCGTATGTGAAGTACTTTCTGTAATTTTGTGGTCTTGAATGTTATATTATGATAGATAAGATCAAAGAACATATTACACAAGTAGAAGCTTTTTCTGCAACCACACTTGACCAGGTAGAAGATTTTAGAATTAAATACTTGGGTAGTAAAGGATTATTAAAAGCCTTTTTTGCGGCATTTAAAGAGGTAAGTAATGATCAAAAAAAAGAATTTGGTCAAGCCATTAACACTTTAAAAAACGCAGCGCAAGAAAAAGTAAATAGCCTTAAAGTGGCAATAGATGCAACTCAAGAAACCTCTGGAGTTTATGGTGATCTGTCGCGTCCAGGAGCGCCCATTACATTAGGATCAAGACACCCTATATCTATTGTGAAAAACAAGATCACAAGTATTTTCTCTAATATAGGTTTTAATGTAAGCGAGGGTCCAGAAATTGAAGATGACTGGCATAATTTTACCGCTTTAAATTTACCTGAATACCACCCGGCAAGAGATATGCAGGACACCTTTTTTGTTCAAACCAATCCAGATGTATTGCTTCGCACACATACAAGCTCAGTACAGGTGCGTTATATGGAAGAGCACAAGCCGCCTATAAGAACTATTTCTCCTGGGAGAGTGTTTAGAAATGAGGCTATTTCTGCTCGTTCTCACTGCTTTTTTCATCAAGTAGAGGGACTATATGTAGATAAAGGGGTGAGCTTTGCAGATTTAAAACAAACCCTTGAGTTTTTTACCACAGAAATGTTCGGAAAATCTAAAATTAGATTACGCCCTTCTTATTTTCCCTTTACCGAGCCTAGTGCTGAGGTTGATGTATATTGGGGTCTTGAGACAGAAACCGATTACAAAATTACCAAAGGAACCGGCTGGCTTGAAATTATGGGCTGTGGTATGGTAGATCCTAATGTGCTTAAAAATTGCGGAATAGACCCTGAGATATACAGTGGTTTTGCCTTTGGAATGGGTATTGACCGTATTGCCATGTTATTGCACCAAATTCCAGACATACGCATGTTTAGTGAAAATGATGTTCGTTTTTTACAGCAATTTAAGAGTGCAGACTAACTAGGTTTTAAAAAAAAAGTGTTTGAAAAAAGATATTGATATACCTAAGGTTAAAGATGTATACGTTGCCGCAGTGTTTGAGTTAAACGAAGATTACAACACCCATGACTGGAATATATACATTATTAATGATTCTAACGCTCCCATCGAAACTGTCTTGATTATAGCTCAAGGCTACACAGAAAAAAAAATGACTGCAGCTATGCGTAAAACCGTTACGATTATACCTGCCAAGGGATTTGCGAAAATCGAATATATAGACCCGAGTGTCTTTGGCTTAGACAACTTTTTTACCATCTCTTATTTTCTTGAAAACAAGATGTATGACAAACGCTTTGAGTTTCCGAGAAACACCATTAGAGAGGATGAAACTAAAACCATACCGGTGATGCCTCAAAAAGGAATTCTTGCACGCTAGTTTTAAGAGTGCTACAAAATTAAGTAGGAGTTAACTTAATTTATCTGTAAGTTTTTTAAAGACTTTTTTTGGTTCTTTGTTTTCGTATAAAATGCCATATACAGCATTAATTATAGGAGTTTTTGCCTTGTCTTCTGTTTTGTTATTATTTAAGATGTAGGCGCTTTTTGTGGCGTAATATCCTTCCGCCACCATACTCATTTCCAGCTGAGCGCTTTTCACGGTATATCCTTTACCAATCATGTTTCCAAACATTCTGTTTCTACTAAAAATAGAATACCCTGTAACTAATAAATCTCCTAGATAAGCAGAGTCATTAATATCACGTTTCATTTTGTGTACCTTGTTTACATAGCGCTTCATTTCTCTTATGGCATTACTCATCAGTACACTCTGGAAATTATCTCCATAGCCAAGCCCATGGGCTATTCCGGCAGCAATGGCATAAATATTTTTGAGCATAGCAGCATACTCTGTCCCCATGACATCATCACTTATATTGCATTTTATATAGTCACAACTAAGATGCTTGGCAACAACAGTTGCTTTTGTGTCATCTGCACAAGCAATGGTTAGGTAAGACAAACGCTCAAGAGCTACTTCTTCTGCATGACAGGGGCCAGATATCACACCAATATCATCAAAGGCAACGTTGAGGTGCTTATTAAAGTGTTCTCCAACAATAAGACTGCTTTCTGGAACAATACCTTTTATGGCAGAAATAATAACCTTTCCATCAAGAGAATTCTTTAGGTTTTCTAATTCTTGGTGTATAAATGCAGAAGGAATTACAAAAATAAGGTAGTCTGCATAGCTTACCATCTCATTGATGTCGTTACTGAGTTTTAATTTATCGGTATTAAACTCAACAGCACTCAGATAGTTTGGGTTGTGCTGTTCTTTTTTTATGTGTTTAATGGCATCAACATTGCGCATGTACCAGCCAACCTGATCAAGATTTTCGCACAGCATTTTCACAATCGCAGTTGCCCAACTACCACCTCCAAATACAGCAAACTTTGGTGAGTCTTCCATTGTTTATTTTTTATAATGGCTGTAAATGTAAACAATTATACCCAAAACAGACAACAGGCTTTATGCCTATTAGACTCAATAAAAGTATTTTCAAAGGCAACTATTAATACTATATTTATGGGATTGTATACATTTAAAACCTAAAATTATTTCATATCTCGTATATTTGCCCTGTCTTAGTTTAGACGATGTTTTTATGATATTTAAAAGCTGGTTAAACTAGGCATTGGCTATAAGAATTAGTACCCTTATAGCGCCGCAATTCTTTGTAATGTTATTTCGTAAACACTGCAAAGCATAGCGCCAATAAAAACAACAATTAACGTACTTTAATTAGTACAAAACAAATTTAAGAACGCCATACTATGAAGCAAAGTATCAAAGACTTTATTGCAAGTGTCGAACAATTAAACCCAAACGAGCCAGAATTTTTACAAGCAGTGACTGAAGTTGCCGAAGCGGTAATTCCATTTATTGAGAGTAATGAAAGATACCAGGGCCGAAAATTACTGGAACGCATGGTAGAACCAGAGCGCACCATTATGTTTCGTGTTCCTTGGACTGATGATAGTGGAGAAATTCACGTAAATAAAGGCTACCGTGTAGAGTACAACTCTGCTATTGGGCCTTACAAAGGAGGCTTGCGTTTTCACCCATCTGTAAATTTGAGTATCCTGAAATTTTTAGGGTTTGAACAATTGTTTAAAAACAGTTTAACAACACTACCAATGGGTGGTGGTAAAGGAGGAAGTAATTTTAATCCAAAAGGAAAAACAGACGCAGAGGTGATGCGTTTTTGTCAAAGTTTTATGACAGAATTATCACGTCATATTGGACCAAACACAGATGTACCTGCAGGAGATATTGGTGTTGGAGGCCGTGAGATAGGATATATGTATGGCCAATACAAGAGACTCAGAAATGAATTTACAGGAGTATTAACAGGTAAGGGCCGTGAGTACGGAGGTTCTCTAATACGTCCAGAGGCAACAGGATACGGAAACGTATATTTTGCAAAAAACATGTTAGAGACTATTGGAGAGACTTTTAAATCTAAGGTTGTTGCCATATCTGGATCTGGAAATGTAGCACAATATGCAGCCCAGAAAGCCCTTGAGTTTGGGGCTAAAGTTGTTACCATGTCTGACTCTGGAGGATTTATTTATGATTCTGAAGGGATCAATCAAGAGAAATTAGCTTTTGTAATGGAGCTAAAAAATGTAAAAAGAGGACGTATTAGCCAATACGTTGAGAAATACCCAAGTGCCACTTATACTTCAGGGCAAAGACCTTGGGGAACTAAATGTGACATTGCCTTGCCATGTGCTACTCAAAATGAGTTGAACCAGCAAGAAGCAAAAACATTAGTTGCCAATGGTTGTATTTGTGTAAGTGAGGGCGCTAATATGCCTACTACTCCAGAGGCTATTGAAGTTTTCACAAAAGCAAAAATATTATTTGCACCAGGGAAAGCCTCTAACGCAGGTGGAGTAGCAACATCAGGTCTTGAAATGTCTCAAAACTCATTGCGTTTAAGTTGGACAAGAGAAGAAGTTGACCAAAAGCTATACAATATCATGATAGATATTCATGCAGCTTGTGTGCAATACGGAAAAGACGGAGATGGCTATGTAGACTATGTAAAGGGAGCAAATATTGCTGGTTTTGTAAAAGTGGCAGAGGCTATGATGGCTCAAGGAGTTGTATAATCTTTAGAGCAAAAACTATTGTATATAAAGGTTGCTCGTAAGAGCAACCTTTTTTAAATCACAATAATTATCCAAAGGGGTTGTTATACTAATACTCATCTATTACAAAGAGTTGTTTTACTTTTAGAAAACAGATTTTATGAAACGTATTTTATTAGTTTTTTTGTTATCTATAGCCCCTTTGGCTATAGCACAAAATTTCGAAAATCTCTGGGAAGATCACTTCTCTTATGTTTCGGTTAAAGACATCTCACAGGGGGATGATCGTATTTTTGTTGGCACAGATAATGCTATATTTACATACGATTTATCTACAGAAGAAATCACAACATTATCTAGTGTGCAAGGCCTTGCAGGAGAGCCCATCACCACCATACACTACAGCAGCCAAACAAACCTACTATTAATTGGGTATCAAGATGGACTCATAGAGGTGGTTACCATTGATCAAGAGAATGAAGTGTTAAAAGTGGTAGACATCAGAGACAAACAAAACATACCACCCAATAAAAAACGCATCAATCATTTTACAGAACATCAGGGTAAAATATATATATCTGCAGGCTTTGGGGTCTCTGTGTATGACTTGGAGAGATTGGAGTTTAGAGACAGTTATTTTATTGGTGATTTTGGTTCTCAAATAAACATCTCTCAGACCACAATTTTAGCGCCATACATTTATGCGGCCTCTACACAGGGGGGTATTCGGCGTGCTGTTTTAAACAATGATAACATTATTGATTTCCAAGAGTGGGAACTTGTCACACAAGGCGATTATACTGCGGTACAAACCCTAGGAACCCGAGTTTTAATTGCCAACACAAACAATACTGTTTTTAGGTTAAATGCTGGAAATACATTACAACAAGTAGCTACCTTCTCCAGCCCAATTAGAGACTTTAAAGTAAATAATGGGGTGCTAACCATAAGTACCTCTACAAGTATCCAGGCCTATGATCAGGGGTTTATCTTAAAAGCAGCTGTAGAGAGCCTGCCAGATTTTAATTACACCCTACAAACAGGATATAGTTTTAATGACACTTTTTATTTGGGCAGTGCTCTTAAAGGACTTCTCAAAGTAGCGTATAATACAAATCAAACCACACAAATCTTGCCAGATGGGCCACTATTAAACACCCCTTTTGCCTTGGATGCCACCGCGGGGCAATTATGGGTTAGTTTTGGCGCTGTAACGGTGTCTTTCAATCCTTACCCATTAGATAGAAAAGGAATCAGTAATTTAAAAGAAGGTATTTGGACCAATATTTCTCACGATGAGTTAACCGAAACTCTTGGTGTTAATGCTGTTAACGATATTGTTAACATTAGCATTGATAAACAAAACCCAGAAACTGTTTATTTTTCTTCCTTTTTAAGTGGCCTTTTAAAGGTAGAAAATCAAGTGCCCACTATTTTGTATAATGAAACAAATTCTGCCCTAGAAAACCCTGTCTTTGGTGGAAATAATGCTGGGATACGTTTATACGGATCAGACTTTGACAGAAATGGAAATCTTTGGGTATTACAATCTTTAACAGATGATGCGCTGTTAAGGCTTTCGCCTAATGGGCAATTTCAATCTTTTGATGTAAGCAACATATCTGGAGGTAGAGATGAATTGGCCTATAGCAAATTAGCTATCAGCAGAGAGGGCTTTGTGTTTTTTAGCCCTGTACAAACTGGATTGGCCGCTTTTAACCCCGCCACCAATCAATTTAGAGCTATTGGTGCAGATGATACAGGCGGAGGTTTGCCTTCCACAGATATTAGAGCCTTGGCCTTTGACACCCAAAACAGACTATGGATAGGAACCCTAAGAGGCCTAAGGGTGTTGTTTAGTCCAGGCACATTTTTTAGCAACACAGCAGATGTCTCTGCAAGTGCAATTATTTTTGCCGATGATGAAGGAGTGGGCCAAGAATTATTATTTGAACAAACCATTACAGATATAGAGGTAGATGGATCTAATAATAAATGGATCGCAACAGCAAGCTCTGGTGTTTTTTATTTAAGCGCTAATGGACAGCAAACATTGCTGCGATTTACCTCAGAGAACTCTCCACTACCTTCAGATAATGTTCAAGATATTGCCATTGATCCCTTTACAGGAGAAGTTTTTTTCGCCACCATTAATGGGTTGGTTTCTTATAAAGGGACTTCAACTGCCCCAAGAGATACTCTAGAAGATGTGTTTGTATTCCCAAATCCGGTAAGGCCTCAATACCAAGGTAGTGTTACTATAGACGGTTTGACGGCAAGGGCCAATGTGAAAATTACAGATTTGGAAGGAAATTTAGTATTTCAGCAAACAAGTCAAGGGGGGAGCATCACTTGGGATACAACAGCCTTTGGAAAGTATAAAGTAGCCTCAGGGGTGTATTTTGTTTTAATTACTACAGAAGATGCCCTAGAAACAAAAATTAAAAAAATAATGATTATTCGCTGATGCTTGAAACTACAAAAGCAATTGTTTTTTCTTCCATAAAGTATGCAGAGGCAGACCTTATCGTAACTTGTTTCACTCAAAGCAGTGGGCTTAAAACCTACCTATTGCGGGGCATACTTAAATCTAGAAAAGGCAGGCTAAAACCTTCCTATTTTCAGCCCCTTACCCAATTAGAGATTGTAGCAAATCACAAAAATAAAGGCACCTTAGAATCTATAAAAGAGGTGAAAGTGCTGTATCCATATACTACACTGCACACAGATATTGTAAAGTCATCTTTGGTTATGTTTTTGTCTGAAATGTTAAAAAACGCTATCGTAGAGCAGGAGGTAAACCAGGGGTTATATTTGTTTTTAGAGGCTTCTTTTCAGTGGCTAGACCACCATGAAGATATTGCCAATTTCCACACCTTGTTTTTATTAAAACTCACAGCTTATTTAGGTTTTTACCCAGACACCTCTGCAGCTCATTTGCCCTATTTTAATCTTTCGGAAGGGACCTTTGAGACAGAAGATTTTTCTATCTACTGTGAAACAGGCCCCCGAGTGGAGGCATTAAAACAGTTCTTCGGCATACATTTTGATGCTATCTGCTCTGTAAAGCTGTCAAAAACCCAAAGAAGAGACGTACTTGATTTGATGTTGGAATATTATCAATTACATTTGCACGGCTATAAAAAACCGAAGTCCTTAGCGGTGCTTCAACAACTGTTTAATTAATGAAACACGTACTAATACTTCTTGCTATTTTCTTTTGCTTTCAAGTAGCAATTGCTCAAAAAATACAAGTGCTTTCTCAACAAACGGGAGGGGCTATACCTGGCGTGGCTTTGTTTAATAAAGACAAAAGCAAAAGTGCTATTACCAATTTTGATGGTTTTGCTGATATATCTTCCTTTAACCAAGATGAGCGTATTACATTTCAGCACATAGCACATGCAGCTCTTTGGCAAACCAAATCTCAAATACTAACAGCCAATGGCCAAGTATTTTTAATTACAGATGCCAGCAGTCTTGATGAGGTAGTGTTATCTGTGTCAAAATTTGGTCAAAAAAAGAGAGATATCCCACAACAAATTGTGTCTGTAACAAGCGACGATGTGCTTTTTAGAAACCCTCAAACAGCGGCAGATTTATTGCAAAGTAGTGGCCAGGTATATGTTCAAAAAAGCCAGCTGGGTGGTGGGAGCCCATTAATTAGAGGGTTTTCTACAAACAGACTTTTAATTGCCGTAGATGGTGTGCGTTTTAATACCGCTATTTTTAGGGGCGGAAATGTGCAAAACATCATCTCTATAGATCCTTTTGCTGTAGCACGTACAGAGGTGATTTTAGGTCCTGGATCTGTGGTGTATGGAAGTGATGCCGTTGGAGGTGTAATGAATTTCTATACAAAAAAGCCTGTATTTTCTTTTAAGCAAGGCACCACTTTTTCTGGAAATACAACCCTGCGTTACGCTACTGCCAATAAGGAGAAAACAGGACATTTTGATTTTAATATAGGCGCCAAAAAGTGGGCTTTTTTAACGAGCGTTACCTACAGTGATTTTGATAACTTGCGTATGGGTAGCCATGGCCCAGATGATTATCTGCGCACCCAATACGTAGAAACTCTTAATGGTGTTGATACTGTTGTGCAAAACCAGAATCCAAAAATACAACGCCCAACGGCATACAGTCAAATAAATACAATGCAAAAGGTGCGTTACATGCCAAACAATAATTGGAATTTTGATCTCGGATTATTTTATACAACCACCACCGATTACCCAAGGTATGACAGGCTTATAAGAACATCAAATGATGCGCTTCGCTCTGCAGTTTGGGACTACGGACCCCAACAATGGTTCTCTGGAAATTTGCAAATACAAAACACCCCACAGACAAATACTTTTTTTGACAAGAGTGCTTTTACTCTTTCTTTCCAGCACTTTACAGAGAGTAGAAGTGATAGAGATTTTGGAGCTCCTTTTTTGTACAAAACACAAGAAAAAGTAGCGGCTTACACCACTGCTTGGGATTTTGAAAAAAAGATAAAAAAAGCAAAGCTGAACTATGGTGTAGAGTATATTTTTAACAAAGTTGGTTCTAGGGGCCTAAAAACAGACATTCTTACAGGCACATCACAACAAGATGTCTCTAGATATCCAGACGGCTCTTCTTGGCAATCCTTGGCAGGGTATATGAGTACTCAATTTGCTTTGGCTGAGAATATTTCATTTCTAGGAGGTCTTAGGTATAGTCATATTATTGTTGCTGCCCAGTTTGATACTAGTTTGTTTGCTCTTCCTTTTACCGAGGCTACAATTAATACTGGCGCTTTAACAGGTACCGCTGGAGTAACCTGGAACCCAAATCAAACCTTAGGGTGGCGTTTAAATTTTGGAACCGCCTTTAGAGCTCCAAATATTGATGATATTGGAAAAGTTTTTGACAGTGAGCCCGGGAGTGTTGTGGTGCCCAACCCAGATTTAAAACCAGAGTATGCCTATAATGGTGATCTTGGGGTTAGCCTAAATTTTGAAAACAAAATAAAACTAGATTTTGCAGGATTTTATACCATTCTAGAAGATGCTTTAATTAGAAGAGATTTCTCTCTTGATGGAGAATCGCAAATTGTATACCAAGGAGAATTAAGTACCATACAAGCCATTCAGAACGCCTCTAGGGCTCAGGTGTATGGTTTTGAAGCAGGTCTAGAGTTTGCTTTTTCAAAAGCTGTGAAACTTAGCTCTCAATACAATATAACCAAAGGCTTTGCCCAAGATCAACAAGGAACTAAACAAGCATTGCGTCATGCAGCCCCAGCCTATGGGAATACACATATTGTCTATAAAAAAGAAAAACTAACCTTAGACGTATTTGCCGTATATAATGGACAGTTTGATTTTGAAGATTTAGCACCAAGTCAACAAAATAATGCGTTTTTGTACGCTGCAGATCAAAACGGAAACCCCTATGCCCCTAAGTGGTATACGCTTAATTTTTCGGGGCAATACAAGTTTTCTAAAGCCTTTCAATTAACCGCTACATTAGAGAACATAACAGACCAACGTTACAGACCTTACAGTAGTGGTCTTTCTGCCCCAGGGCGAAATCTTATAATTGCCGCTACCTATACATTTTAAAAAACAGTTGCTTAATAGCTCATTTTTTATTTTCTCAGGATTAATTACATAAACACCTTATTTTTTATTAAACAGGAATTGTTTTTAAACACCTTATTGTTAGTGTTTTAAAAGACAACAAGCAATTACAAATAATTGCAAACGAAAGCAAGTAGTTAGATACCGACTCCAACTTGCAATTGCTTTTATGTTTGCAGTGTCGAATATATCGATACACGTTACCAGAGCGATTTCTGGAAAACTTAACTGTTTAATATTTAAAAATTAATAATTATGAACGCACTTAGAAACAAAGTACAGTTGATTGGAAGATTGGGTCAAGAGCCTGAAATTGTAACCTTTAATGATGGCAATAAGATGGCCAAGTTTAGTCTCGCTACAGATGATAGCTACAAAGATAAAGAAGGACAAAAAGTAGAACGTGCTTACTGGCATAACATCGTTGTAAAAGGGGGGCTTGTTACTGTTGTAGAGAGCTATGTAAAGAAAGGGCAAGAAATTGCTATAGATGGAAAGCTAACCAACCGTATGTGGGAGACAGAGACAGGAGAGAAGAGGTATGTAACAGAAGTTGTTGTTAATGAACTTTTGATGTTGGGAGGTAAGTAATTGAAAAATTAGTATACTTAGAAAATCCAAAGCACTATTGCTTTGGATTTTTTTTTGCAAAAAATGTTAGTTATTTGAAAGCATTTCTTTAGTAGCAACAGTTCTAAAACCCACATGATCTGATCCAGAATCTATAGTAACTCCCATTTTGGCAGAAATTCTATAACTAGCACAATAAGAAGCATGACACAAAAAAGACCCTCCTTTGATGACTCGTTCTATTTGATATGGGTTTATTGGATTATAGGATGCTTCTGCGCCTTTTGGATTTAAAAGTGGTTTTGAAGTAGTTATATCTTTATAATAATTTACATTAAAGAAATCACTTGTAATTTCCCAAACATTACCTGTCATATCAAACAAACCAATACTGTTTGGAGGATATGATTTTATGGGAGCAATAAACTCGAAACCATCTTTAGAGTTGTTTTTTGTTGGAAAATCACCTTGCCAAGTATTAGCATACGAGTTTAAAATAGTGTCATCATTTCCCCAAGTAAAAATAGATGTTGTATTATTTCCTTGCGCAGCAGACTCCCACTGAGCCTCAGTAGGTAAAGCTCTATTTGCCCATCTGCAATAAGCGATAGCATCTTGATACGCAACATGTACAACAGGAAAGTCATCTTTTTCTTCTATTGTAGAATCTGGCCCTGAAGGATGTTTCCAATTAGCACCAATTTTCCATGTCCACCATTGTGAATAATTGTTCATATTTACAACGGCGGTTACTTTTTTATTGAAAATTAAACTTCCTGGCTGTAAAATACTATCATGTAGTTTTGGGGTATTTGGTGGTAATTGTTTTTTAATTTCTTCCCAGTCAATTTCTCTTTCTGCAATAGTTACATACTTTGTTTGTTCAACAAATTCTTTAAACTGTTTGTTAGTTACTTCTGTTATATCCATAAAAAAACCATCAACAGTAACCCTGTGAGCTGGTTTTTCTAGAGGCATCGCATATGCGTCACCTTGTTTGGCACCTTGTAAAAAAGTTTTTCCTTCCACCCAAACCATCCCTTGAGGTGCTTTACTATTTAATGATTTTTTCACATCATTAGTACATGAGGTGATAGCATACATTGAACACAAGAACAGTGCTATAACTAAATATTTATTTTTCATTTTCTCAATGATACAATTTACTTTTTATACTTCTAAGTTAATTCTATTGTTTTAATAATTTAAAGTGATAATTATTTACAGTTAAAATATAAACTCCACTTTGTAAATCAGATACATCAATATATCCATTTAACACCTGCCTTTTAATTAATAACCCATTTATACTATAAAGGTTGATCGATTTGATAGGCTCAGAAAAAAGTATTTTTATTTTGTCGGTTGCTGGATTAGGAATAACTTTTAATGTCACATTTTGATTATAAACATTAGAATTAACAGACAGAGGGTTATCAGGGGTGCATGAATACGTATATTGATTAACTAAAGTTTCGTCATTCAAATTATTATGCCCTGAATAATAAGATGCTGCAATAGAAGGTGCTGATATTTGATTTTTATAAAACATTCCAATATC
This sequence comes from uncultured Flavobacteriaceae bacterium, assembly GCA_913045325.1. Lineage (GTDB taxonomy): Bacteria > Bacteroidota > Bacteroidia > Flavobacteriales > Flavobacteriaceae > Patiriisocius. The sequence goes on from CAJWPZ010000011.1 coordinate 45,100, forward strand.
TGTAAGATTCATAGCCCCGTCAAAAAATTCACCATTACCAGGATCATCAGGAGTATCGATATTTTGTGGTTCAAACCAGGCGTATCGCTCAACAAAATCTAAACCCTCAAGATAAGGAATAGCCAACTCCATAAATTGACGGTTGCTCTGTATAGATCTGTACTTATTTCCATTAAATTCTGTAATCCAGATAGGCAAACCATATAAGGCATACACATTTTGTAAATAGATTTTAAAACGATTGAAGATACTATTTGGGTCTGCGTTTGGAGAATCTTGAGGGTTTGCTCCCCAATCATACCAATGTACAGCAATGACATCGATTCTAATGTCATTTTGAATAGCTTGTTGATTAAATAAGTCTAACCAATCAAATACGGCTCCTTGTCTGCAAGCTGGAGAAACCATACGGAGTCCTGTTTTCATCAAGTTTTCATATACTCCCACGGCAGTACTAACAATGCACAAATCATTGTATTGTCCAGATTGGCCATTACAATCATCAGGCTCGTTAAAACCTAAAACATGTGTGGTTTTATATTTGGATTGGTATAAATTAATATCATCATCATCATCTGCACCCACATACCCCCAAGCCATTGGAGAACATTCTCGTTGTAGATCAGAAAGCCCCTGATTATTCCATCTGTAAAACCATGTGTTGTCCATACCTGCTATATCACCACCTGTGCCTTTTTTAGACACCCAATTCCATGGTATAACTCTTATAAATGAGATTCCTTCTTGAAAAAAATTAGACAAAGCATGTATTTCTAAATCCTCCTCAGAGGCAATAAAAACTTTACTCTTCCCAGTGCCATCATCATTCACTGCTATAGTTACCATATAACCCCTTTTTAAGTAAAAAGAATGAATGTTATTATTCATTTGATTAGGGATATCAGAGCCATTGTATACTTGATTTACTAAAATTTCAGACCAGGTGCCTGTATTGTCCTCATTGGAGTAAATGGTTAAAGGGGCAGTATCGGGACTTTGGGGTCTAATAACAGTCCCATTGTCATAGTAATTATCCAAACGAATAGTTGCCGGATATTCCGCATTAGTGTCAGACACAAACATTTGTGATATATAAGTATCATGAACTTGATTTGGATTTACATTATCCAAAAGTAACCAGCTTAAAGGAGAATTAAAATAGACTTCAGCATCATTTAAAATGGGATTTGAATCATTTAAATACACATACGAATTTTCATTTAATAGTAAATTTCCCCCAGAAAAACTAGCAGCATTAAGAACTCCATTAGAAATATATAATGTTTTGGAAGCCTCAAAAACTATTGGCTCACTAGGTGGAAAATACACGGCACTTCCATTTAGAAATAGTGCGTCAAAAGCTACATTACCACTGCTAAATTGAACCAAAACCGCTCGATCAAAACTAACTTCATTTACAGTAATTGTGTTTGTCCCTATAGTTAGCTCTTGCGAGTTACCAAAAGCCCATTGCCCATTTGCAACAGTCCGTATAGCGCGAAAGTTTGCACCTTCAGATGGCAAACTAGTCACATTGATAACAAAAGTTTGTTGGGCACCATTATTCCCATCATTGAGCGATGTAGCAGTGTAAAAATGAGACCAATTATCATTATTAGACACTTCACTAAATAAACCTGGGGTTTGAGAAATAATATCTGTTTCTTCAGAAGAAATAGCGCTGGCTTCACATGAGAGTAAGAGATCGAAATTGATGGGTTGTGAAGGGTCGATACTTCCATTTTCTGGTGGTTGATTATTACTAGGGTTTATCCAATTTTCTTCATTAAAAAAATCTTGATCTTCCCCATTACCCGTCCAATAATAATCTTGAGCAAATAAAAAATTAGTGCTTAAAAAAAATAAAATATATATAAAATATTTAGTACTAATCATCATTTTTATTTACCGCTACACTAAATTATACGATCTTATAAAGATACATCAAGACTCTGATTGATTACTCATTTTATTTGAATTGGTATCAAGCGTTTCATTGTCATTTTGAAGGCTTTTTTTAATGTTCTTTTCAATTTTCAATCTCGTCCTAATTCTCTTTTGTAATCTCTCCATTGTAGCATCTTGTCCTTGTCTAGTGCTTTTTTTAATTTTCCAAATAATCTTTTGTACACTTTTTTTAATTCAAGTTTTCTTGTCTCTACATCGTCTTTGTATTGCTCCCGAATTAACAGGACTTCCTGAAAACGTTTTAATTGAATTTCATAAACCGTCGCTTTATCATCTTGAATTAAAGAAAGGACTTTTGCCATCTCATTAGTAATCTTAGCTGCTTTTGTAGCCAAATCATCTTGAGCAATTACATTAGAAGTAGAGACTATTAGAAATGCTAGTAATATGAATTTTTTCATAATTATTTATTTTGTTTAATTCAACAATGCTTTTAAAAAAAGGGAAGACATAAATAAGCCTCCCCTTTTAAAATAGTTAACTATTAATTACTCTTTAATAAACTTTATGGTTTGAACATTTCCATTAGAGAATAATACATTAGCGATATATACTCCAGTGCTAAACTGAGATACATTTACTGTGCTTGATGTATTATTAACTTCAATAATAGAAACAGTTTGACCTAAAAGGTTCATGATTTGAATAGTTGCTATTTCTTGTGATGCATCTAAAGTAACAACAGATGTTGCTGGGTTTGGATACATTGCAATATCAACAAGATCATTTTGTGTAACATCTAAAGGCTCACCTTGAACTAGGTTATCCCAGTAGTATGTTTGATCTGCTGGATCAACAACATTAAAGTTCATAAACACAGTTACAGATTCGAAAGTTAAATCACCTTCAGCGCTAAA
>CAJWPZ010000012.1 GCA_913045325.1 uncultured Flavobacteriaceae bacterium
CGCAGAAGAACCATTTTAGTTTTTTATAGAAATAAAGAGCAAAATACCCTGGAGCGTCTTGCCGTTGCAAGGTATGATGTTGGAGCTAACATCACCTCTTCTTGGGATAAAGAAAAACAGCCCAATCAATGGGAGCGTTTGGTAGAAATTATTAAAGAGCGTCCTGTTAAGAAAATAGGGATTAATATCTCGAAACATTTTGGTATTGCAGATGGTTTAGTCCAAACAGATTACCAAGAGCTTATGCAAGCGCTGCCAAGTAATCTAGAAGAAAAAATAGTTTCTGCAGAGAAACTAGCCATTGCTTGGATAGAGACCAGAACAGAAAAAGAAATGGTTCTTTACAATCAATTAGTAGATATTACCAGCACTATTATTGACCAGGCATTTAGCGCCGCTGTTATTACTCCAGGAAAAACCACTACAGATGATATTGTTTGGTGGCTCAGAGAAAAAGTTACTTCTTTGGGTTTAGAAACATGGTTTCACCCAACCATTGACATACAAAGAAATAACGAAGCTCTGCAAAGTCATATCTATTCCTTCACCAAAGGAGAAAAACAAAAGACAGTTCTCCCCGGAGATTTATTGCATTGTGATTTTGGAATTACCTATATCTCATTAAACACAGATTGTCAAAGACATGCGTATGTCTTAAGAAAAGAAGAAACCAGGGTGCCAGAATTTTTAGCCACTGCTTTTGCAAAAGGCAATCAGGTCCAAGATATTTTTACAGGTAATTTTAAGACCGGCAGAACCGGAAATCAAATACTGGCCATGTCTTTAAAAAAGGCGAGAGATAAGGGGCTTATACCTTCTATCTACACACATCCTTTAGGTACTTATGGACATAGTTCTGGAACTACTTTGGGTATGTGGGATAGCCAACAAGGAGTGCCTGTAAATGGTGATTACCCGCTACATGAAAATACGGTATACGCCATTGAGCTTAATACCACCGTTGCCATCTCGCAGTGGAAAAAAGACATCAGAATCATGCTTGAAGAAGCTGGCTACTGGGGTCCTAATGGGTTTAGGTATGTTAATGGGAGGCAACAGGCCATTAAAGCCATTGCTTGGTAGGGTTATTACACTTGTATCACGCCCAAATTAAATTGTTTTTCAATAGGTGCATGGTTTGCAGCTTCAATACCTATTGATATCCAGGTTCTGGTCTCTAGGGGGTCTATAACCCCATCTGTCCAGATACGGGAAGCAGCATAATAAGGAGATATTTGATTGTCATACCTAGCTTTTATATTGTCATATAGCTCTTTTTCTTGTTTCTCAGATATTTTCTTCCCCTGTTTTTTAAGTGAAGCTGTTTCTATTTGTAGTAATACTTTAGCAGCACTGTTTCCGCTCATTACTGCAAGATTTGCACTTGGCCATGAGGCAATCAATCTTGGGTCATAGGCTTTCCCGCACATAGCGTAATTTCCTGCACCGTAGCTATTTCCAATAATAATCGTGAATTTTGGCACCACGCTATTGCTTACCGCATTTACCATTTTAGCGCCATCTTTTATGATACCACCGTGTTCACTTTTACTACCTACCATAAAGCCGGTGACATCTTGAAGGAAAACCAGTGGAATTTTTTTCTGGTTACAATTGGCAATAAAACGCGTGGCTTTGTCTGCACTGTCACTGTAGATAACACCACCAAATTGCATTTCACCACTTTTGGTTTTTACTAGTGTACGTTGGTTGGCAACAATTCCTACTGCCCAACCATCTATACGGGCATATCCAGTTAGTATAGTTTGGCCATAGCCTTTTTTATATTCTTCAAACTCACTGTTGTCTACCAATCTATCTATAATGGCCTGCATATCATACTGCTCTGCTCTAGATTTTGGTAGAAGTCCATATATTTCTTGAGGATCTTTTGTAGGCTTTAAGGCTTTTGCTCTGTTGTAGCCTGCGGTGTCAAAATCACCAATTTTAGAAACAATGTTTTTTATTTTGTCTAAGGCATCTTTATCATCTTTGGCCTTGTAGTCTGTAACGCCACTTATTTCACAATGCGTTGTAGCGCCGCCTAATGTTTGGTTATCTATACTCTCACCAATTGCTGCTTTTACAAGGTAGCTACCCGCTAAGAAAATACTACCTGTTTTATCTACTATGATAGCCTCATCACTCATAATTGGAAGGTACGCTCCACCAGCAACACAGCTACCCATAATGGCAGAAATTTGAGTAATACCCATGCTGCTCATTACAGCATTATTTCTAAAAATACGGCCAAAATGTTCTTTGTCTGGAAATATTTCATCTTGCATTGGCAGATAAACCCCAGCGCTATCTACAAGGTAGATAATAGGAAGTTTGTTTTCTATAGAAATTTCTTGTGCGCGTAAATTTTTCTTTCCAGTTATTGGAAACCAAGCTCCTGCTTTTACAGTAGCATCATTGGCCACTACAATACACTGTTTGCCCATGATGTATCCAATTTTAACAACCACACCACCACTGGGACATCCACCGTGTTCTTGGTACATTCCATCTCCGGCAAAGGCGCCAATTTCTATAGATTTCTTTTTATCATCTAATAGGTAATCGATGCGTTCTCGGGCAGTCATCTTTCCTTTAGCATGATGTTTGTCAATGCGGTTTTGGCCACCTCCAAGTTTTACTTTTGCAAATCGTTTGCGTAAATCTGAGAGAAGTAACTTATTATGATCTTCGTTTTTATTGAAGCTAAGGTCCATAGTGTTGTTTTATACCTGTAAAAATACGAAACTATACTATTATCAATATGGCAAAACTATTTTAAATTCACGATATTTGCCATATAAGTACTTACCAGAGGTTGGTTTTTTTATTCATAAATCTTTGGATGCGTTTTTGTTTTTAAACTTCAGAAACATATTCTTTTTAATTTTAAGAATCTCCTACCATGGTAATGGTTGCAAACAAAACTAATTGTATCTGCATTTTTTGCAGTAAAATTGCTTAAAACTTCGACTCATGATGAATAAAAACACTGTTTTAGGATACGCTACACTAATAATGATTATTGTTGGTCTATCACTTATTGCACTTGGAGCCTTTAAATATGATGCTATTGCTGGCTGGGGATTTGCCTCTGTAGGAATTGGCTTTTTTGCTATTGCCTGGGTGTTTAATGCCCTAAAAGGAAGAATGTAACTCATTTTGTTTTAAAAATATTAACTATTAATTATCAATAATGTCTGACGATAAAAAAGTAATTTTCTCAATGTCTGGATTGACCAAGTCATTCCAAAATGCACAAACACCCGTACTTAAAAACATATACCTAAGTTTTTTCTATGGAGCTAAAATTGGTATTCTAGGACTTAACGGTAGTGGTAAATCTACCTTGCTTAAAATTATAGCAGGAGTAGATAAAAATTACCAGGGTGATGTTGTTTTTTCTCCAGGATATACCGTTGGTTATTTAGAGCAAGAGCCTCAATTAGACCCAGAGAAAACAGTACTAGAGATTGTGAAGGAGGGAGCTGCAGAAACAGTAGCCATTTTAGATGAGTATAATAAAATTAACGATCAGTTTGGTTTAGAGGAAGTTTACAGCGATGCAGATAAAATGGATAAACTCATGGCGCGTCAAGCCATATTGCAAGATCAAATTGATGCTAGTAATGCTTGGGAGTTAGAGACCAAATTAGAAATTGCTATGGACGCCCTAAGAACTCCTCAAGGGGATACAAAAATCGGCATACTATCTGGAGGTGAACGCAGGCGTGTAGCCCTTTGTAGATTGCTACTGCAAGAACCAGATGTACTGCTTTTAGATGAGCCTACCAACCACTTAGATGCAGAGAGTGTACACTGGTTAGAGCACCATTTGGCACAGTATAAAGGTACGGTTATAGCCGTAACCCATGATAGGTATTTTCTAGATAATGTTGCGGGTTGGATACTTGAGCTGGATAGGGGAGAAGGAATTCCTTGGAAAGGAAACTACTCTTCTTGGCTTGATCAAAAATCAAAGCGCATGGCACAAGAAAGTAAAACAGCCAGTAAGCGTCAAAAAACATTAGAAAGAGAACTAGAGTGGGTACGTCAAGGTGCCAAAGGAAGACAGACAAAACAAAAAGCGCGTCTAAATAATTATGACAAGTTAATGAGTCAAGATCAAAAACAACTTGACGAAAAACTTGAAATATACATACCAAACGGCCCCAGACTTGGAACCAATGTTATTGAGGCTAGCGGAGTTAGTAAGGCCTATGGCGATAAGTTATTGTACGAAGATTTAAACTTTAATTTACCTCAGGCAGGAATTGTTGGAGTTATTGGACCAAACGGAGCTGGTAAAACAACTATTTTTAGAATGATAATGGGAGAAGAGACTCCAGATAAAGGGTCTTTTACTATTGGTGAAACGGCAAAGGTTTCTTACGTAGATCAAGCACATTCTAACATAGATCAAGATAAATCTATCTGGCAAAATTTTAGTGATGAGCAAGAACTGGTGCTTATGGGTGGTAAGGAAGTAAATTCTAGAGCCTACCTAAGTAGATTTAATTTTACAGGAAGTGAGCAAAACAAAAAGGTGTCACTTCTCTCTGGAGGGGAGCGAAACAGATTACACCTGGCCATGACCTTGAAAGAAGAAGGTAATGTGCTCTTACTTGATGAACCTACCAATGATTTGGATGTAAATACCCTAAGGGCCTTAGAAGAAGGTCTTGAAAACTTTGCTGGTTGCGCTGTAGTTATTAGTCACGACCGTTGGTTTTTAGATAGAATTTGCACCCACATACTAGCCTTTGAAGGAGATAGTCAAGTCTATTTCTTTGAGGGTGGTTTTAGTGAATATGAAGAGAGTAAGAAAAAACGTTTGGGGGGTGATTTAATGCCTAAACGTATTAAATATAAAAAGTTAGTTAGGTAGTTTATCAAATCTATACTTTTATTAAAAACCGAGGTAATAAGTATTGCTTCGGTTTTTTTACATCCTGTCTTAATTTCTTTATATTTATAATAGCAAACGCCTTAGTTATGTTGTGTGTTTTTACTTTAAATTTAAATTATATTTTATGAAATTTTTTATCGATACTGCCAATCTAGAACAGATTAAAGAAGCTCAAAGCCTTGGTGTTTTGGATGGAGTTACTACAAACCCTTCACTAATGGCTAAAGAGGGTATTACAGGTCAAGATACTATTTTACAGCACTATATAGATATATGTTCTTTAGTTGATGGAGATGTCTCTGCTGAGGTAATTGCTACAGAATATCACGCAATGATTAAAGAAGGAGAGGCTTTAGCAAAACTCCATGAGCAAATTGTAGTTAAAGTTCCAATGATTAAAGATGGAATTAAGGCTATTAAATACTTTAGTGACAGAGGTATTAGAACCAATTGTACTTTGGTCTTCTCATCTGGCCAAGCATTACTTGCTGCAAAAGCAGGTGCAACCTATGTATCTCCCTTTATTGGAAGACTTGATGATATATCTACAGATGGTCTTAATCTTATAGCAGAAATTAGACTTATTTATGATAATTATGGGTTTGAAACTCAGATTCTTGCTGCCTCTGTAAGACATACCATGCACGTGTTGGATTGTGCAAAAATTGGGGCAGATGTAATGACGGGGCCTTTATCTTGTATTGAGGGACTGCTTAAACATCCTTTGACAGACATTGGTCTTGCAAAGTTTTTAGAAGATTACAATAAAGGGAATTAAAGCTTTTATTTCTTGTTAAGATATCCTAGTAATAAAGATTCAAAGTTCTGATTAAACAGATTTGAGTTTCCTTCAAGGATAATACCTCCTTTGTCTACAATCATGGCTTTGTTTGCAGAATTAATAAATAGTGCATTTTTTGCAGCGGTACTATTTTTTAGTTGGTATTCATTTTTTTGATTGTATCCAGAGCTGATAACTGTTTGATGCCAGGCAGAGAAGTCTTTGCCAGTGTTAATACCAACAAAGGCGTACTCTGGGTATTTACTTTTTAATTCTGCAATGCGTACATGAATTTCTTTGTAATGCTTTACAGACTCACTACTCCAGAAAAAGAAAACAGTTTTAGAATCATTGATTTTTTGAATTGATATTAATTCTTTACTGCTCGTTATTAAAGCCAAATTTGGTATTAGCTCCCCCGCATTTATTTTGGCAGTATTGTGTGCGTATCTCTCTACCTCTTTTTGGTGAGCCTTGTTGTGGTCTAGCTCTTTATACAATGCCACTAAATCATGTTCTTTTTGACTGTCATCTGCATGCACTAGATACCTCTTGACTGTATTTTGCAGAAGGTTATCGTGTAGTTGGGTATTTGTAATTAAGCTGTCAATAAGCTTTAGTTTTTGTGTTTGATGGCTGTAAGACACTTTGTTGAAAAAGGGATCTTGTTTTTTATGACTATCATGAGATAGGTTGTCTAGATACCTATTAATGAATTGATAATAGGTATAGTAGTTTTTTAGAGTGTTATCGTTAAGCTCAATGCTATCTCTGTAGGTAAAGAAGTTTTCTGGGTATTGAATTTCAAGATTATGACTAGCTATTTTTTTTGAAGATAAATACAGTTCTTTTCTTGAGTAGTAATTGTAGTTTATGTTTGCCAGGGCAATGTGTATAAATGGTTCACTAGGTTTTTCTGAACTTATAAATTCATCCAGTTCTATTAATAGCACCTTTTTTGTATGTGCAATCTCTTTTTCGAAGGCCTTTGGATTTAATTTGTAGAGCTCTGGTAATCTTTTATCTTCCTCTTCATTTTGCAAAAACAAATTCATCAAGAAATTGTTTTTTTCTGCCCCACGTCCACTAAAGGCTAACGATTCATCAAAGCCCACTGTGTTAAGGCGAAACATAATGCTATCACCAGGCTCAATAAATACGTATTGCAGCTCACCGTGTTTTATGATGTAAAGATTTGTTTGGAGATTCTCACACTGGAAATCAAAACTACCATTGGTATTTAAAGCGATGGTATCAATTTTTTTGTCTTGGTGGCTTAGCAGCACATAATCCATTTTAGGATTAATGATCTGCCCACCTAAATAAGTAGTTATACCCTCCTTATCTTTATTGTTACAAGATAAGAAACAGCAAAAAGTGACTAAAAATAATAAATGTTTGATCAATTTTAAATGGCTTAACATAACAAATATAGACCTCTGTTATATGCTAGGTTGTTAATATGTCGTTAAAACAAATTAAAAAACACGAATCTTTATTTAATATCCTATTATTGGCTATTTTTGCCGCAAATTTAATACACTATATAACATGCTTTCAGTTTCTAATCTTTCGGTACAATTTGGTAAAAGAGTGCTTTTTGATGAAGTAAATACAAAATTCGTTGCAGGAAATTGTTACGGTATTATTGGCGCCAATGGAGCTGGTAAATCTACCTTACTTAAAATTATTTCTGGTAAACAAGATCCAACCTCTGGACATGTGCACTTGCAGTCTGGAAAGCGTATGTCTGTGCTAGAACAAAACCACAACGCCTATGATGAGTTTCCAGTTCTGGAAACTGTAGTGCGTGGTAATAAGGATTTGTTTAAAATAAAAAGTGAGATAGATGCCCTGTATGCAGATTATACTGATGAAAACGCAGAGAAAATAGGAGAGCTTCAAGTGCTTTTCGAAGAAATGGATGGTTGGAATGCAGATAGTAACGCCGCGGCATTATTATCTAATCTTGGTATCGATGAGAGCTTGCATTACAGCCTTATGGGAGATGTAGATGGTAAACAAAAAGTTCGTGTGTTGTTAGCACAGGCACTTTTTGGATCACCAGATGTGTTAATTATGGATGAGCCAACCAATGATTTGGATTATGAAACAATTTCTTGGCTGGAACATTTTTTAGCCAATTACGATGCATGCGTTATTGTTGTATCTCATGACCGTCACTTTTTAGATGCTGTATGTACTCACATTAGTGATATAGATTTTGGTAAAATAAATCACTTTAGTGGAAATTATACTTTTTGGTATGAGAGCAGTCAATTGGCAGCACGTCAACGTTCTCAGCAAAACAAAAAAGCAGAAGATAAAAAGAAAGAATTAGAAGATTTTATTCGTCGTTTCTCTGCCAATGTAGCCAAGTCTAAGCAAGCTACAAGTAGAAAGAAAATGATTGAAAAATTGGACGTTGCAGATATTAGACCTTCTAGTAGAAGATACCCTGCCATTATTTTTGATCGTGAACGCGAGGCAGGAGATCAAATTTTAAACATAGAGAACCTCTCTGCATCTTTAGATGGTGAGGTGCTTTTTAAAAATATCCACCTAAATCTTGCAAAGGGAGATAAGATTGTAATCTACTCTAAAGACTCTAGAGCAACCACTGCTTTTTATCAAATCATTAATGGTAACACCAAACAAGACACTGGTGATGTTCAATGGGGAGTAACCACCAATCAAAGTTATTTGCCCCTAGACAACCATCACTTTTTTGAAAGTAAAGACATGAACCTTGTAGATTGGTTGCGCCAATGGACAAAAACAGAAGAAGAAAGAGAAGAGGTACACATTAGAGGGTTTTTAGGAAAGATGATTTTTAGTGGTGAAGAAGCCTTAAAAAAGTGTAATGTACTCTCTGGAGGAGAAAAAGTACGCTGTATGCTCAGTAGAATGATGATGATGCGTGCAAATGTTTTAATGCTAGATGAGCCTACAAACCATTTAGATTTAGAGTCTATTACCGCTTTTAACAACTCACTCACAAACTTTAAAGGAACTATTATGCTTACCACGCATGATCATGAGTTTGCTCAAACTGTGGGTACCAGGGTTGTAGAGTTAACTCCTACAGGAGTAATAGATCGTTACATGACTTTTGATGAGTACATGAATGATTCAAAAATTAAAGAGCAAAGAGAAAAAATGTACTCAGTTACTGCTTAGTATTACTTTGTTATATCAAACACTAAGGCTGTATGTTTTGAAACATGCAGCTTTTTTTATGGCTTAGAAATAACATCACTCACCAGATAAGAAAGTGCTTTGGCAACTTGGTTATGGTGTAGCTCATGTTTTGGTGCTGCTTCACAGATATGAATATACTTGCAGTTTTTTAACCTTGAAAAATAAGACACATATTGCCTTGCCTGTTCTAATGTGAAGCCACTAGGGCTTATGGCGCTACTTCCCATTTGCTTTATTGCATCCATATCTAGTTCTAGCCCAAATGGACTGCTGGCACAAAATCTTTTTGCCTCTTCTAGCATTTGTTTAAAAGGAGTTCCGGTTATGTAATGCTCAAAAAATGAATATTTAATTTTTTCTTTCAGTGTATCCATTGTATCAAATACTAGGCCCGAGGTATAGTTTTTATGCAGCCCTAGGATATAGTATTTTTCTAGGTAGCCTTCTTCCATGGCATACCTAAAGCCATTGCCGCTATGCCTGTGCTCCAGTGCTCTAAAGTCTGAGTGTGGGTCAAGGTTTATGCAGTGTATTGATTGCTTTAATGCAGTGGCTGCTCCTTTAATATTTCCGTAGCTATTGTTATGGCCACCGCCAATAATAACAGGAATCTTATTTGCTGAAATAACCTTTGTAATTACCTTGCTTACTTTAGTGTCAATTTGTGCTACCAAACTTCCAATTTTGGTTTGGTAATCAGGATCTTTCATATCTAGTTTACAGGCGCTTTCTTGCTGTGTTTTACAATCTATCTCACCCAAAATAATAGTATTGCTTGGGTTTGTATAGGAGTTGGATTGAATGTTGCAAAGCGCAGAAAGACAACTATTCCAAGCTTTTTCTGTGCCGGGTCTTCCCATATTGGCACGAACACCAACATCTTCAGGGATACCTAAAAGTACATACTTGGCATTGCTTTTTTCAAGGTCTAGCCATGAACTGGCAAGGCCAACTGCATCACCAAATTTTTCTTCACCCTGTCTTTTTGAGGTGTGTTTTTTTAAGTCTTCTGTTGTGTAAAATTGAAGGCTCATACCAGTGTTCCGTTTAAAATTACTTGGTCTATGTTATTGCTTCCAAAGGCATAGGGCAAATAGCCATAACTAGGTATTTTTTTAGTGATAATTAAATTGGCTTTTTTACCCTTTGTTATACTACCACAAGACTCGCTGAGCCCCATAGCATATGCGCCATTGATTGTGGCTGCATTGATAGCCTCCTCTGGGCTTAGTTTCATTTTTATACACGCAGTGGCTACCGCAAAATTCATGTTACCACTTGGGGATGATCCTGGATTGTAATCTGTAGCTAGCGCCAGGGGTAATCCTGCATCAATGATATCTCTACCAGGGGTATACGGTATGCTCAAAAAATAAGAGCACAGGGGCAGAGCCACCGGCATTGTTTGGCTTTGTTGAAGCGCTGTAATATCTTCTTTATTTAAAACCTCAAGGTGATCTACACTTAGGGCATCGTGTTTAACACTTGCTGCAACCCCGCCCATGGCTGTAAATTGATTTACATGTGTTTTTGCTCTAAGGCCGTGCTTTTTACCTGCTTGTAATACTCTATTGGTGTCTGCAACAGAGAAATATCCTTGTTCACAAAATACATCTACATAATCTGCTAGGTTTTCATTGGCAATTTGCTCCATCATCTCTCCACAAACTAAATCTAGGTAGCCCTCTTTATTGTTTTTAAATTCTGGTGGTATAGCGTGTGCTCCTAAAAAAGTGGTCTTTACAGCTATGTTGTATTTTTCTCCTAATTTTTTTGCCACGCGCAGCATTTTCACTTCTGCATCTGTGGTAAGGCCATAACCACTTTTTATTTCTATAGCACCAGTGCCTTGTTGTATGACTTCTTGTAGTCTTTTTTCAGATTGGGCAAATAATTCTTTTTGGCTTGTTGCCTGTAGTTTTTTTGCAGAGTTGATAATACCACCACCACTGGCTGCAATTTCTTGATAACTAAGGCCATTAATTCTATCCACAAATTCTTGTTCTCTATTGCCTGCATATACAAGGTGTGTGTGGCTGTCACACCAAGATGGTAAGACTATTTTGCCAGAACAATCAAGGGTTTTAATGTCTTGAAAATTTGGTATTTCGCTCATCTGCCCGAAGCTGTGAATCACATCATTCTCTAGCATAAGCCATGCATTTTCTAGCCTGGGAAGCTCTTTCATTTCTTGGCCACTTACTTTTCGTGTAGTATGGGGCCTAATTTGAAGCAGCATTGCAATGTCTTTTAACAATAATTTCATGTTATAAATATAGCAAACCTTGAAAGGTTTTAATACCTTAGAGCTCTAATTTTTTTTGTTTTATGAAAAGAAAGAATCTAGGTATCAATACTATTTGCACTCATGTGGGTGAGATTGAAGATACGCAGTTTCAAGGAGCTATTTCTCCTTTATTTATGTCTAGCTCCTACCAATACGATGGTGTAGATGTAAAACGATACCCACGATATTTTAACACGCCCAATCAAGAGGGCTTAGGTAAAAAAATAGCGGCACTTGAGAGAAGTGAAACAGGCATGATCTTTAGTAGTGGTATGGCCGCTGTTAGTCACTGCTTGTTGGCTTTTTTGCATAAAGGTGATCATGTTGTAATGCCTCAAACCCTCTACGGAGGAACCTATAATTTTGTAGTTGAAGAATTCCATAAATTTGGTATCGAGTATACCTTTGCAACTGGTTTTACTGAAAAAGATTTTGCAAAAGCCATTAAACCAAATACCAAGGTGCTCTATGTAGAAACGCCAAGTAACCCGCTTATGAAAGTTACAGATCTGGAAATTATTGCACGTCTTGCAAAACAGCATTCTTTGGTCTCTATGATAGACAATACTTTTGCGTCTCCAATAAATCAAACTCCTGCAGATTTTGGTATTGACATTATGATACATAGCGCCACAAAGTATATGGGAGGCCATAGTGATATTTGTGCTGGAGCTGTTGCCGCATCTACCAAGCATATGGATGTTATCTGGAATATTTCAAAAAATATTGGCGGTAGTCTAAGTGATTATACCGTGTGGCTTTTAGAAAGAAGTCTAAAGACCATGGCACTGCGTGTGAAGGCTCAAAATAAAACGGCAAAAAAAATGGCTAAATGGTTAGAAAAACATCCATTGGTTGCCAAGGTGTATTATCCTGGATTAAAGAGTCATCCAGACCACCTCTTGGCCAAAAAACAGATGAAAGGATATTCTGGGATGTTGTCTTTTGAACTGCTTCCAACACTAGACCCAAATAAATTTATGAAGCAATTAAAACTAATAAAACAGTCTATGAGCCTAGCAGGGGTAGAGTCTACCATTTTGTCTCCAACCCATACAAGCCATGCCTTATTAAGCCCTCAAGAAAGAGCCCATCAAGGAATTGCAGACGGTTTACTTCGTTTTTCTGTTGGCATTGAGGAGAAGGCAGATTTACTTATAGATTTAACACAAGCCTTTGAATCGCTCACAGAAAAAAGGGACTAATTACATTAATACTATTTATTATGAAACTAGATATATTAGCAATAGGTGCACATCCAGATGATGTAGAGATGAGTTGCGGCGGTACTATTGCCAAAGAAATAGCAAAAGGAAAAAAAGTTGGTATTTTAGACCTTACAAGAGGTGAGTTAGGAACAAGAGGTAGCGCTCAGATAAGAGATCAGGAAAGTGCTGCTGCAGCCAAAATATTAGGTATTTCTGTTAGACACAATTTAGCCCTAGCAGATGGTTTTTTTCAAAACGATGCACAGGCGCAGTTAAAAGTAATTCATTTTTTAAGAAAATACAGGCCAGAAATTGTGCTTTGCAACGCTGTAGATGATAGACATATAGACCATCCAAAAGGAAGCGATCTTGCGAGTAATGCTTGTTTTTTAAGTGGTCTAAGAAAGATAGAGACCAAAGAAAATGGAGAGATTCAAGATCCTTGGAGACCAAAACAGGTATATCATTACATACAGTGGAAAGATCTAATTCCAGATTTTGTGGTAGATATTACAGGGTACCAAGAAATAAAATTAAAAGCTGTGCACGCTTATGAAAGTCAATTCTTTGATGCCAAGAGTAAAGAGCCTATGACTCCTATTGCCTCAAAAAATGCTACAGATAGCATGGAATACCGTGACAGAAATCTAGGGAGGCTCATCGGGGTTCATGCCGCTGAGGGATATACCATAGAGCGTTACATTGGTGTAGATTCTATTTTTGATTTACTATAAAACCACCGCTAGGATTCTTAGCACCTGATGGCTAGTTCAATAAAGAAAAAGCCCTAATTTTTTTATTTTTTTAATTGCAGATAGAATTCTAATATTCTATCTTTGCACCCGCTAAAGTATGTAATGCTTTAGTGATATTGCTAACTCTTTATAAAGAGCGCTACATGGTGGTTGTAGCTCAGTTGGTTAGAGCGCTGGTTTGTGGTACCAGAGGTCGCCGGTTCGAACCCGGTCTTCCACCCTTAAAACTCCTTACTTAATTGTAAGGAGTTTTTTTAGTTTATAATATGTTGCTTATTCAGTAGCCTTTGCAGGATATATTTTTGAAACGATATAACCAACAATCATTGCCAAAGCGAAAGAGGGTGCTAGTACATCCAATTCTTTAAAGTACGGGCCAATCCCTTCCATTTCTGACACTACAAACTTGAATAAAATAACAGAGGCAAAGCCAGTAACCATTGAAGCAATTGCCCCTTTCTCTGAATATCCTTTCCAGAACAGCGTAAGTATAATCACAGGACAGAAGGTGGCTGCAATACCAGACCATCCAAAAATCATAATCCAAAAAACCTGCCTATCTGGATATAGATTGTACAATAGTATAGCAATACCTAGTGCGGCTAGAGCCATTACAATAGTTACCCATCTGGAGAAATTTGCTAAGTCCTCATCTTTTAAATCTGGTCTAAATATTTTTTGGTAGAAGTCACGTGTTATAGCACTAGAAGCTAAAATAAGTAATGAATCAATAGTAGACATAATTGCCGACAGCACAATGGCAATAAAAATAGCAACTAAAATGGTGGGCAAAAACTCATTGGTTATCATACTTAGTACATCTTCTCCTCCTGTACCCAATATAGTTTCTGGATCTTGTCCTTCACTTGTAAAATATATACGTGCTAGAATACCAATGGTAACTGCTGCGGCATCTGTTAAGAGCGTGAATAGCAGTGCCACCCATTTACCTTTATCTATTTCGTGTTCACTTTTTATTGACATAAAACGAACATACACTTGTGGTGAGCCTAAGAAGCCCAAACCAATCATAGAGAAACCTAGTATGGTAAATAAATTCATCCAGCCGTCATCACTTCTACCCATTATTTGTGTTAAGGTTGGGTCAATGGCATTAAGTCCTTGGGTAATTCCAGCTCCATGATCCATAGAAAACCAAACCACAATTGGAAGCAATACCAAACCAATGAACATTAAAACACCTTGAAACATATCAGACCAAACAGCCGCCACAAAACCACCAATAAAAATATATACCAGTACAATACTAAAGCCAACAAGTACTCCAATTCTATAATCTATACCCAGCATAGACTCAAAAGCAATACCAGTTACATCCATTTGAGATGCAACATAAATAACTACAAACACCACCAATACTGAGGCAGCAATTATTCTAAGGGTATTAGTAGAGGATTTGAAGTGGCTTTGAAGGTAGTCTGGTATGGTGATGGCTTTATACTCGTCTGACATTCTTTTAAACTTTTTGGCCATAAATTGCCAAGAAATAAAAACACCTAGAAGCTCACCCGCTACAACCCAATATCCTGAATACCCTGCAATAGCACCCATACCTGTAAGGCCTATTAAAAGCCAACCAGATTCTCCTGTTGCTCTGGCTGAAAATGCAACAGCCCAAAAGCCCATTTTTTTTCCGCCCAAATAATAATCACTCATACTCTTTACTCTTCGAGAGGCTATAATTCCTATTAAAAATAGAATAGCTACATAAATACCTAGCACGATAATTTTTGTAATCATTTTTGTTTTTTTTTTAATTAAGTACCCCTTGCT
Source organism: uncultured Flavobacteriaceae bacterium (assembly GCA_913045325.1). Taxonomy (GTDB): domain Bacteria; phylum Bacteroidota; class Bacteroidia; order Flavobacteriales; family Flavobacteriaceae; genus Patiriisocius. The sequence continues at coordinate 14,936 of CAJWPZ010000012.1, forward strand.
GTATGCTAAAGGGAGCAATGTGTTATTATTTTATTTTTTAAGGTAAACTACATCTCATCTCCAAAGAAAATACCGTTCATTAGTAGTTTATTTGTACCATACCAAAAGGCTCTAAAATTAGTATTATCTGTAAAATAAAGTACATTTCCACGCCCAAGGTTTGCTTTTTTAAAGGGTACCGTATTTTTTAATAGCTCCAAATTTGGTAAAGAAATATAACCGCTAAGCAGTGGGCTAGCCGAGTATTTTATTGGGTTGTTGTAGCTGTTTTTATCTGCCTCTACAAATAGTGTTGTATTTCTAAAAACGGGAAGTTTGTTGTTTTTATATCCAAATGCGATAGGGTGGGAGCGGTCTAGGGTTGTCTGGAAAATAGCACCTCCAATATATTGAGCACCTCTATAATCTCCACGCTGTTCAAAACTAATATTGTTTGCTGTATCCTTTTTAGTTTTGAAGTTCATTTTGAGAAACTCGTTTTTATCTAGCCACTTACCCGCGCTTTTATACCCAATAAGTGTTCCGCCGTTTTGAACCCAGGTTTTTAGTTTTTTAGCAGCCTGTTTGTCTAAGGTCTTCCCTGAAGTGGCTGGCATTATGATATCTGTATATTTACTAATATCTACTCTTCCAAAGTTTTTTGTGTCCAGTTTTGTGATGTGCATATCATAGCGCTGGTCAAACAAATGCCAGATTTCTCCTGCATCATAAGGATTAATACCATCGCCAACAAGCATCGCTACCTTTGGTAGCTTTAGGGCTTTAAATTGATTGCTCCCTAAGTTTACTTTTTGAGTTTGTCCAGAGTTTACAGCATCTATTGTAACTCCAGTTTGTGCAACTATTTCCTGTATAACATCTGCTATATCTTTTGGCGATAGCTCTTGATTTTGAACAGGAATTAAAATAGTACCATAATCATACTCCTTGTCTTGAGTGCTAAAGGGAGTCATGCCTACTTTGGCCCGTATCCCTCTTTTTAAAAGCATGTTTAGCGCTTTAGGAGTATAGTAATCATGCCATTGCATTAGATAGCCATACCCCGAATATTTTGGAGCAGTGGCCTCTGGTTTTAATAAGGTTGTTATTTTATCTCCAATGTTTTCAACAGGTATGTTTTCATTGTAATCTAAGTTAAATGCTAAGGGGAAAGTCCATGCGCTAACATCATAAAATAAACTGTCTTTAAATTTGGTTCTCTTTTCAAACATGGCATTAATAAGCCTATGCTGTCTTTGGTTTTTTGGAACGGCATAACTACTTTGTTTTGTGTAGTGTTTTCCGTTTGAAGTGAAATCTTTGGCTATTTTATGTACCTGTATGTTTTGACGCATAAGTATTTCGGCTAGATGATACGCTTTAGAGGGATCTTTTTCATCTCCAAATACAATAGCATCCGCATTTGCAGATTCTTTAAAGGCCTGGTGGTAAAACTCTTGTTGGTAGGATAGTATTTTTTGACGCATGGCAACAGCCGCCTCTAAAGTTGAGAGTGCTGCTGTAAATTGATTGCGAATTGTGAAAGGGAAGGTTAAAATACCGTTTACACTTTCTTGGGCATGACCCCTGGAGGATGCCTGTTCAAACAAAATTCCGATACTCCCATTGATATCTGGAAAGGTGGATCCTTTGCCGTAATAAAAATCATCAAAACTTTCTTTGGAGTAATAAAAGTTACCAATTTTATCAAAAGCCGTTGCGTGATAGGTGCCAATCTCTCCTGTTAAGTCTTGATTTTGTTGAGGTGTTAATGGATGTGTTCTAGAAGGAATACCGGGCTGGAAAAAGAAACTAGAATTGGTTCCCATCTCGTGGTGGTCTGTCAAAATATTAGGCATCCATTTATGGAATGTTGCAATGCGCGCTCTACTCTCTGGTAATTGCGCAGGTAGCCAATCACGGTTCATGTCAAACCAATAATGATTGGTACGCCCACCTGGCCATACCTCGGCATACTCTCTATCATTGGGGTCTGGATTGATGTTCTTGCTTTTATTAGTATTGGCCCAATATGCAAAGCGTTGCAGCCCATCTGGGTTGTATGATGGGTCAAATAAAATAACGGTGTTGTTAAGTAGTGTGTCTATAGATGGTCCTTGTGCCGCGGCCAAATAATAGGCAACTGCAAGCGCAGCGTTGGATCCGCTGGGTTCATTTCCGTGTATAGAAAAACCTTGTTGCACCACTATAGGCATCTCATTGATGTTTGTATCCCTAGGTTCTTTTTGGGTTAACTCAAGATGCTGTTGTCTAATAGTTTCAATCTTTGAGTGGTTGCTGGCAGAGGTGATGGTGAGAAGCAGTAATGGGCGCCCTTCAAAGGTGGCCCCTCTGTTTTCTATGGTAATTCTATCACTACTGCTGGCCAGAGTGTACATGTATTGCACCAGTTTATCATGGGTGATGTGCCAGTCTCCAACTTGATGCCCTATACTGCTTTTAGGAGTTGGAATACTTGGGTTATAACTAACATCTGTTGGGAGATAGTACTGAAGATCTACTTGGTAGTCTTGCGCGATGTTTTTTGATATTCCTAGTAAGAGTACTACAACTAAAAGAGTATATTTTTTCATTGGTGCTTCTATTTCATTACCTAGTAAAAATACAAAATCGACAACGTTTTGCCCCCATAAAAAAGAGGATAAAAAAAACCGACCTTAAATAAGTAGGTCGGTTTTTTATTAATGCATATGTATGTAATAATTATATATCATCAAAGTCTAAATCTGTAAAATTTGTTTTTGCAGGTTGCTCTGCGGTAGGGTCTAAATCTTCAGAGATGGGCGCTGGTTTGTCTTCTTGTTTTGTGTAGTCACTTCGGTGACGCTCACTAATTACTTCTTCCCCTTTTTCTTTGATAACATAATCTATCATTTGATCAAGGTTGTCTTTAAACTCATGAAAGTCTTCCTTGTATAGATAAATCTTGTGTTTTTTGTAGTGAAAAGAACCATCATCATTGGTAAATTTTTTACTCTCTGTGATGGTCAGATAATAATCACCAGCTTTTGTAGCTCTTACGTCAAAAAAATAAGTGCGTCTTCCGGCACGCATTACCTTGCTAAATATTTCTTCTTGATCCATCGAGTATTTCTCGCCCATAATAATAAAAATTTCTGAAATTTATTTATACTCAAAAATCATAAAAAAAAATAAAAACCGCAACTTAAAGTTAGATTTCTTTTTCGGTTCGCTGTTTTAAGTACAATTCTTTGTAGTATCCAGGTGTGTTTAAAAGTTCATTGTGAGTACCTTGCTGGATAATACGGCCTTCTTCTAAAATAATAATTTTGTCAGCATTTTTGGCAGAAGAGACCCTGTGGCTTACAATAACGGTAGTTTTATTTTGAGAAATACGATGTAAATTGCTAAGTATTTTTTCTTCTGTCTCTGTGTCTACGGCAGACAGACAATCATCAAACAATAAAATAGCAGGATCTTTTATAAGCGCACGAGCAATCGAGACTCTTTGTTTTTGTCCTCCACTTAGGGTGATGCCCCGTTCTCCTAATATAGTTTGGTAGCCTTTTGCAAACCCTGTAATATTACTATGTACAGCCGCTAGTGTTGCTGCTGCAATAACTTGTTGGTCTGTAGCATCTTGTTTTCCAAATTTTATATTCTCGTTAATACTCTCGCTAAATAAAAAAGCATCTTGAGGTACAAAACCAATACTACTGCGCAAACTTTGCAAATGCAGCTCTTTGATTGGGGTGTTGTCTATAAAGAGCGTCTTGGCCGCGGTATCATACAAGCGGGCTATGAGTTCTAAAATGGTAGATTTTCCAGATCCGGTATTTCCTAAAATGACAATTGTTTCTCCGGGATGAACCGTAAAAGAGATGTTTTTTAATGCCTGAATATTTGTATCATCATAGGTAAAGCTTACATTTTTAAAAGCGATGCTTCCTTTTATGGGTGTTGGTGTTTTTGATGTGTTAACTATTGCAGGTTCTGTTTTTAAAAATTCATTGATTCGTTTTTGAGAAGCTTCAGCTTGTTGTATCATAGAGGTAACCCATCCTACAATTGCAACGGGCCAGGTAAGCATATTAACATAAATCAAAAAAGAAACAATGGTGCCAAAGTCTTGTATTTCACCCGAAATAAATTTTGTACCTCCTATGTATATTACAAGAATGTTACTAGCCCCAATTAAGAGCATCATTAAAGGGAAAAATAAAGCCTGGACTTTCGTTAAATCAATGTTTTTTTCTTTGCTGTCTTGAGAAAGCGTCTCGAATTCTTGGGTTGTGGTGGGCTCAATGCCATAGGCTTTGATAACACCAATACCACTGAAACTCTCTTGTGTAAATGTGGTTAATTTTGACAAGTATTCTTGTACCACAGTAGAGCGCTTATGGATGGCAATACTAAGCCTGTAAATCATGACAGATAATATTGGCAACGGCGCTATTGCATAAAGCGTTAGTTCTGGGTCAGAGAGAAACATATAGCTTATCACAACAACAAACAGTGTGATGGTTGATGTGCTATACATAATGGCAGGGCCAATATACATTCTTACCTTACCAACATCCTCGCTTATACGGTTCATTAAATCTCCCGTACGGTTTTGTTTGTAAAACCCTAAAGATAGTTTTTGGTAATGTTGGTATACCTCATTCTTTAAATCAAACTCTACTTTTCTAGAAACAACAATAATGGTTTGCCGCATCACAAAAGTAAAAACTGCTGCTAGGAGTGTTGCCCCAAGTAGTAAAATAATATTAGTAAGTAATTGCTGCTCTACTGTTGCAATGTCTGTAATTTTACCATTAATTTTTTGTTCTACAATAGTTATAGAATCTCCAACTTTCATTGGTATTGCTAATTTAAAAACAGCAGCAATAACAGTGGTAATGAGACCCAGTAGTAATCTGCCTCTATATTTGTGTAGGTATTTATTTAGGTACTGTAGTTCTTTCATGCACTGCAAGAGGATTTATTAACAAATTCGCATTTTAGGCTTAATGTCTTTGATATATGAACAGTAATATGGTATTTTTGCAATCCCTTTTTAAGGATATGAAAAAATAAAACCGATGAAAACAGAAGTTATTTCAGCTAAGGATATAAAAAAAATGGGTCCAGTTTTTGGTCAATTATCTTTTCAAGATCATGAGCAAATTGTTTTTTGCAACGACAAAGATACGGGATTAAAAGCAATAATTGGTATCCATGATACCACCTTAGGACCTGCCCTTGGAGGTACTAGAATGTGGCAATATAACAATGAGCAAGATGCATTAAATGATGTGTTGCGTCTCTCAAGAGGGATGTCTTTCAAATCTGCAATTACAGGGTTAAACCTAGGTGGTGGAAAAGCAGTTATTATAGGAGATGCCAAAACTCAGAAGACACCGCAACTTATGCTAAAATTTGGTGAGTTTGTTCATAGTTTAGGAGGTAGATACATAACAGCAGAAGATGTTGGTATGGCCACAAGTGATATGGATTTAGTAAGAACCGTAACGCCTTATGTTACAGGTATTAGTGAAGAGAATGGTGGCGCTGGAAATCCATCACCTATTACTGCCTACGGAACCTTTATGGGTATGAAAGCTTCTGCAAAGTACGCCTTTGGTAGTGATGATCTAGAGAATAAAGTAGTATACGTACAAGGGATTGGTAATGTAGGAGAAGCTTTGGTAGAGCACCTAAGTAACGAGGGTGCCAAGGTATTTATTAGTGATATTAATCAGGAGCGTTTACAGCAGGTAAGAGATAAGTATAGTGTAGAGATTTACACAGGAAATAATTTATACAGCGAGCAGATGGATATCTATGCACCTTGCGCTTTAGGAGCTACTTTAAATGATAATACTGTAAAACAATTAAAAGCAAAAGTAATTGCTGGTGCAGCAAACAACCAATTGGCAGATGAAAACAAACACGCTGTATTATTAAGAGAAAAAGGAATTGTATATGCGCCAGATTTTTTAATTAATGCCGGTGGTATTATTAATGTATATGCTGAGCTTGAAAACTACGGTAAACAAGAAATTATTCGCAAAACAGAAAATATCTATACCACAACCCTAGAGATTTTAAATAAGGCTGAACAAGAGGACATTACAACCCATCAAGCTGCTTTAAATATTGCTCAAGCAAGAATTGATGCAAGAAAAGCAGAAAAAGCCTAATCAGTTTTTTAAAAGTATTATCTTTGCCGTGCACTACTAAGGGTAGTGTTGTTTCGTACTATTTCTGTTTACAGAAATGTTAATATCAATTATTTTTTAAGTTCTTTCATACTATGCTAACACGAAGACACATACGGGTAAAGGTTTTGCAATCTATATATGCACTGCGCCAGAGTAATAACCCTGATCTTGAAAAGCAAGAAAAGTTTTTATTTTACAGCATAGACCAAATGTTAGACTTATATGCTTTGTCTTTACAACTACTTGTTGAAATGAGAAAAGCGGATAGAAAATTCTTAGTAACTTCTCAGCAGAAACATTTAGCTACCAATGAAGAAAAGAATTTCAGCACTACTTTTTTAGATAATAAGGTGTTAGATTTAATTGAGCAAAACGAAGATTTATCAAGTTACATTAAAAATAAAAAGCTTAATTATTGGGAGTTAGATGGTGAGTATGTAACCCTACTTTTAAAAGAGTTAAGAGCAAAAGACTTCTACAAACAATACACCCAAAAACAGAGCACTAGTTTTAAAGAAGACCAAGATTTTTTGGTAAGTCTATTTAAAAAAGTGATAGCACCCAGTGACAAGTATTACGAATATATCGAGGATAAAAGACTTACTTGGGTAGATGACTTTCCTATAGTGAATACTGCTTTGGCTAGGATGTTGTCTAAAATTTCAGAAAAAAACGTTCGCACCATACTACTGCCAGAATTATATAAAAACCAGGATGACAAACAATATGCTAAGCAGTTGTTTACCAAAGTTGTTCTTAATGATGAAAAGTTAAGTCAAGAAATTGAGGGTAAAACCCCTAATTGGGATAAAGAGCGTATTGCTGAAATGGATATGATTATCTTAAAAATGGGTATTTCTGAGTTTTTAGATTTCCCATCAATTCCTGTTCGAGCAACTATAAACGAGTATCTGGAAATTGCCAAAGAATATTCTACTCCAAAAAGCAGTATTTTTATTAATGGTATTTTAGATAAGCTTGTCAAAGAATTTGAGACCTCTAAAAAGTTGAATAAAATTGGGCGTGGACTTCGATAGTCTATAAAAAATACTTAATTTAGCCGCTCTTAAAAATCTTTAATTATTTATACTATGAAAAATTCAATTTTAGCAATAGCTGTAATCGCATTATTTGCTTTTACATCTTGCAAGAAAAACGCTGCAGATAGCGTAGTTGAGACTAATGTTACTAAAGCAGCAGATCGTGATTCTAAAACTGGTGAATTTCCAGTAATGTCTTTCGATGAGAAGCAATTTGACTTTGGTGAAATTACTCAAGGTACTCCAGTAGAGCATATCTTTACCTACACAAACACTGGAAAAAGCAATCTAGTTGTTGTAAACGCAAAAAGTAGTTGTGGTTGTACAGTACCAACGTTCACAAAAGAACCAGTAGCTCCAGGTGAGTCTGGTGAGATGTTAGTGAAATTTAATGGTAGTGGAAAAAACCAAGTTAGCAAAACCATAACCATTACTGCAAATACACAAGCAGGAAAAGAAACACTAATGATCAAAGCTTTTGTAAACCCTAAAGCGGGAGCAGCAGCTGTACCAGGTGTATCAAAATAATATAAAATAGATAAACTATTATGGGAGATATATCTCAAATGTTGCCTTTGCTTTTGCTATTTGTTGTGATGTATTTCTTTTTAATACGTCCGGGATTACAAAAACAAAAGAAAGAAAAAAAGTATCTAGAAGCACTTAAAACTGGTGATAAAGTTGTCACTAAAAGTGGATTGCACGGTAAGTTATTGAGTCTTAACGACGATGGTAGCTGTGTAATTGAGACAGGTGCTGGTAAGATGAAATTTGAAATTTCTTCTATCTCTATGGAGATTAGCGCAAAAGTTAATACAACTGTAGCTAAGAAATAATAAGACTATTTATTATATAAAAAACCTCTAGTATTGCTACTAGAGGTTTTTTTATGCCTACCCTTAAGGGTAGGATCTTTCCACTATTTTTTCTCTCCAACTAGTTGGACGATATTTACAATCACCTCAATGGCTTTTTGTATGCTCTCTACAGGAACGTATTCAAATCTTCCATGGAAATTGTGCCCTCCCGCAAATATATTAGGACAAGGCAAGCCTTTAAAACTAAGTTGAGATCCATCTGTTCCTCCACGAATAGGCTTTATTAGGGGTTTAATACCAGCTTGCTGCATTGCTTTTTCTGCGATAGCTACAATGTGCATAACAGGCTCTATTTTTTCACGCATATTAAAGTATTGATCTTTAATTTCAATAGATACGCATTTCTCTCCTAATTGTGAGTTTAATTCATCGGCTAGTTTGAGCATCATTTCTTTTCTAGCCTCAAAATGTTCTTTGTCATGGTCTCTTATAATATACTGCAACTGTGTACTGTCTACCTCTCCCTTTACACTATATAGATGAAAGAACCCTTGCCTGTCTTGGGTATGCTCTGGTGTTTCTAATCTTGGTAATGAGTTGATATAGTCTGTAGCTATATACATACTGTTTACCATCTTTCCTTTTGCATATCCTGGATGTACTATTTTTCCTTTTATAGAAACTAGGGCGCCGGCGGCATTAAAATTTTCATATTCTAATTCTCCAACCTGACTTCCATCCATGGTGTATGCCCATTGTGCACCAAATTTTTCGACATCAAATTTATGGGCACCACGACCAATTTCTTCATCTGGAGTGAAACCTACCCGGATCTTCCCATGGAGTATCTCAGGATGTTGCACTAGATACTCCATGGCACTTACTATTTCAGTGATACCAGCTTTGTCATCTGCTCCTAATAAAGTGGTGCCATCTGTGGTAATAAGGGTTTGCCCTTTGTATAGTAGTAGATCTTCAAAATATGAGGGAGATAGAATGATGTTTTGAGCCTTATTTAAAACGATATCTTTTCCATCATAATTTTCTATGATTTGAGGCTTTACATCTTTGCCTGTAAAATCTGGAGTGGTGTCAAAATGTGATATAAACCCGATAGTAGGCACCTGGTGTGGCACATTACTTGGCAATGTGGCCATGATGTATGCATTTTCATCTATGGTAACATCTTCTAGCCCTATGTGTTTTAGTTCTTCAACTAAAGCATTGGCAAGATCCCATTGTTTGGCCGTGCTAGGAGTAGTGTCACTGGTTGGGTCACTTTCTGTGTCAACGGTAACGTACCTTATAAACCTATCAATTAAGTGTTTTTTGTCTATCATAATATGTGACGTTTGTACTTGAAATTGCTTAAAAAAATTGCTTGTTAAAAATAAACATAATCACAATAAATAGTATTGACTTTATACCTTATTTTTGCAGTAAGATTTTTCGCTATGTATAAAACTCTTTTACGTCCTATACTTTTTAGTTTTGATCCAGAAAAGGTGCATTATTTTACTTTTTCTTTGATTAAGTTGGTACACATTTTAGGCCTTGGATGGTTGTTTAGAAGTTTATACCAAATTAAACATCCTGCACTAGAGCGAGAATTGTTTGGACTTAAATTTTCTAACCCCGTAGGTCTTGCGGCTGGATTTGATAAAAATGCGGTTTTGTATAATGAGCTAGCAAATTTTGGTTTTGGTTTTATAGAGATAGGCACCACAACACCTTTAGGCCAGCAGGGGAATCCTAAAAAGAGATTGTTTCGTCTTAAGGATGATAAAGGTATTATAAACAGAATGGGCTTTAATAATAAAGGTCTTGACAAAGCTATTACTGAGCTTAAAAAAAACAAAGGAAAACTTATAATAGGAGGGAACATAGGTAAAAACACCCAAACACTTCCAGAGCATTATACCCAAGATTACCTTACCTGTTTTAATGCACTACACCCCTTTGTAGATTACTTTGTTTTGAATGTAAGTTGCCCAAATGTAGGGAGTCATGCCAAATTAAACGACAAAGCCTATCTAGAAGAATTAATTGGCGCAGTACAACAAGCCAATAAAAAATTTGCTGTCCAAAAACCTATTTTGTTGAAAATAGCGCCAGATCTAAATACCACACAACTAGATGAAATTGTAGCCCTTGTTTTGCAGACCAAGCTCGATGGTGTTATTGCAAGTAATACCTCAACAAATAGAGAAGGGCTGTCTGTATCTCAAGAAAAATTACAACAAATTGGTAATGGAGGTTTAAGTGGCCAACCAATTAAAGACACTAGTACAGCGGTCATAAAATACTTGTCCCAAAAAAGCGACAAAGCATTTCCAATTATTGGGGTAGGAGGAATACATAGCCCAGATGATGCTTTAGATAAAATAAATGCAGGTGCAGATTTAGTGCAGATTTACACAGGTTTTATCTATGAAGGACCTCGCTTGATAAAAAACATCAATAAGGCTATTATTTCTCAAACTGTATAACAACAAAAAATGATTGAAGCTCTTCTTTCGTTTGTTGTTGCCACCTGCGTTTTAGCCCTAAGCCCAGGTCCAGATAATATGTATGTGCTAAGTCAGTCTTTAGTAAACGGCAGTAAAAGCGCTCTGGCCACAACGGCAGGGCTGATAAGTGGCTGTATTGTTCATACCACCTTACTTGCTTTTGGTTTTTCTGCAGTTATTACAACAAACCCCTCTCTTTTTTTTGGGATAAAAGTAGTAGGAGCATTGTATTTATTATACCTGGCCTATGCTGTTTTTAAGAGTGATGCAACTCTTGAATTTTCACAAAATGCACCTAAGAAGAGCTCCAGTCAATTGTTTAAACAAGGGGTACTCATGAATTTATTAAACCCTAAGGTAATGCTCTTTTTTCTTGCCTTATTCCCTCAGTTTTTATGGCAGCCACAAACAGACACCGTGCTCCAATTTTATATATTAGGCATTACTTTTATGGTGGTAAGTTTTATTGTTTTTGCAACAATTGCTTTGCTTGCAGGACGTGTTTCTGCTTTTTTGAATAAAAAAAAACACACAGGCGTTTTTTTAAAGTGGTTACAGATTTTGGTGTTTTTAGCAATTGCAGCTTTTATACTAGTACCCTAATATTATTGTGCCAATCCAAATTGGTTTACTACAAGAGTGCATTTAGAGTTGCATGAAATATCTATAGCCTCTTTCCATTGGGTTCCTTTAAGATTATTTAACCTTATTCCTTTTTCGGTTTTTTGAACATTAAATAAATAAAGAACATCACTATTGGCGTTTTTTGCCGTAGCAATTCCATTTTCGGAAATTATTGTACTGCCTTGTTTTAATATGATTTTTTTCCAATCACATCCTCCATTACATCTTAGGGTAGTATTGTTGCTGTCTATTTCAACAGTAATTGAAAAAGGTGAAGTTGCGTCTTGGTTTAATTGCGCTACCACTTGAGTTGGCAGGGTGTATAAAGCAATAAAAAACAATAAAGCAAGGGTAGGTTTTATAAGGTTTTTCATAGAATTTTTATTTTGGTAAATATAATTAAAAATAGATAAATAAAATTTCTGGTAAAAAGTAATACGACACTTTTGGTTATCTACACATTTTACTTTTATCTTTACCAAGATGCAAGACGTGAAACTTATAGAATGTCCAAGAGATGCCATGCAAGGTATTAAAGACTGGATCCCTACTGGCCAAAAAGTTCAGTACATTCAATCTCTGTTGAGTTGCGGCTTCGATACTATTGATTTTGGTAGCTTCGTATCTCCTAAAGCCATTCCTCAAATGGTTGATACTGCCAAGGTTTTGTCTGAGCTGGATATGTCTGGTACCCAGACCAAGTTACTGGCAATTGTTGCTAATGTAAGGGGAGCTCAAGCTGCCGCCTCGCATCCAGAAATCACGTATTTAGGCTATCCGTTTTCTATTTCAGAGAATTTCCAGATGCGTAATACCCACAAAACAATCGCAGAGTCTATAGCTACTCTTTCTGAAATTTTAGCGCTTGCTGCTGCTTCAAACAAACAAGTGGTAACCTATCTTTCTATGGGTTTTGGTAATCCTTATGGAGATCCTTGGAGTCTTGATATTGTAGGTCAGTGGGCTCAAAAACTCTCCCAGATGGGTGTCACTATTTTATCTTTAAGTGATACCGTTGGAAGCTCAACCCCAGAGACTATTTCTTATTTGTTTTCAAATTTAATTCCTAAATACCCAAATATTGAGTTTGGAGCGCACCTTCATACAACACCATCTGCCTGGCATGAAAAGGTTGATGCTGCTTATAAAGCTGGTTGCAGAAGATTTGATGGTTCCATTCAAGGATTTGGTGGGTGCCCAATGGCAAAAGATGAGCTTACGGGAAATATGCCTACAGAAAAAATGTTAAGTTACTTTACTTCTCAAAAAGCGAAAACTAATATACGCACTATGAGTTTTGAAAGTGCACACAACAAAGCAAGTGATATATTTAACAACTTTTATTAAAAATAAAATTACCCAATGAAAAACACTATTTTCTTTCAGAGATTTAAAACCTATACTTCTATACACAAACATATCTATGGTGTGTTTTTAGTGTGTTGTCTTTTTTCTTTTGTAATTACGAGTTGCAAAACCGCAAAAGATGCTCAAATCAATACACAAAACTCTGTTACCATAAAACTTATACAGGTTAATGATGTGTATGAAATTTCACCTTTGGGTGGGGGCAAATATGGAGGTATGGCCCGGGTAGCTCATATTAGTGATTCTATTAAAAGGCAATTTCCAAATAGTTATTTGGTAATGGCGGGTGATTTTTTAAACCCATCACTACTTGGTACACTTAAAGTGGATGGTAAACGAGTAAAAGGACGCCAAATGATTGAAGTGATGAATGCCATGGATTTTGATTTGGCCACTTTTGGAAATCACGAGTTTGATATCAAAGAAAATGAGCTGCAACAACGTCTTAACGAAAGTGATTTTAAATGGGTGTCTGCCAATGTTTTTCAAAAAAATGGAGAGTCACTTGATGTGTTTCACACCATAAAACAAGGTGATAGTACTGCAATTCCAGAGACACTTTATTATGATCTAAGCGCCGGTGATGCCAGGTCCTCCAGTTATTCTGCCTCCAAAGTACGTATTGGGTTTTTTGGTGTTACCATAGCGTCAAACCCAAAAGATTTTGTGTACTACAGTGATTACTTGTTGGAGTCTAAAGCTGCGGTAAATACCCTTAAAATGGCTGGAAGTGATATTGTTATTGGTCTAACACATCTAAAGCTAGCTCAAGATGTAAAAGTTGCACAGGCATCACCTAGTATAGATTTTATTATGGGTGGTCATGAACATAACAATATGTTAATCCCAACAAAAGGGGCTACTGTTGCCAAAGCAGATGCCAATGCAAAATCTATGTATATACATACCTTAGTCTATGATTTGGTTTTAAAAACATCTGCTATTTCTTCTGAATTAGTCTTTATTACAGACAAGGTACCTTCCTTGCCAAGGGTTCAAAAAGTAGTTGCAAAGTGGGATGCTATCCTAGAAAACGAGATTAAAACGGTTGTAGAAAATCCAAATGAGGTTGTATATAAGGTCATAGATTCCCTTGACGGGACAGATACTCCTACCAGAAGTACTCAAACCAATTTAGGGGTTCTAATAGCCCAGGCTATGAGTGAGAGTTTTAATACTCCTGTGGACGGGGCTCTTGTAAATGGTGGCTCTTTTAGATTAGATGATGTTCTGCAAGGAGATATAGTAAGTCTAGACATATTTAGGGTGTTGCCCTTTGGTGGAGGTGTTTTAAAAGTAGCCCTTACAGGTACACTACTCAAACAAGTGCTAGATTTTGGACTTGCCAAGGCAGGAACAGGAGCATATCTGCAACGTTACGGTTTTAATCAAAAAATGGGAGTTTGGTATATAAACAATGAACCTATTAATGCATCACAAACCTACAATATAGCTTTTAGTGATTACCTTTTAAAGGGTTTTGACATCCCTTTTTTAACACCAGAAAATCCAGGGATTATAAACATTTATGAGCCCTCAAAATCTGAGCCTGCCTATGATATTAGAAGAGCAGTTATTACCTATTTAAAAACTTTATAAAACTATTTTTTACATTGCTTAGAATTCTAAATACTATTTATTTCTGTAATTAAATATTGTCAAAATGAAATATTTAAGATACTTTCTATTAGTATTATTAGTCTTTCTTGTTGCAATCCAATTTATAAATCCCGAAAAAAACAACGACGGTTACCGCTCTGTTGCTTTGTTTGAACAGGAGATTGTTCCTACCATAGAAATTTCATCTATTCTTAAAAATAATTGTTATGATTGCCATAGCGATCAAACAAACTACCCTTGGTATAATCACATATCTCCAATAAATTATTGGCTACAAGAGCACATAGAAGAGGGAAAAAGACATTTTAATGCCTCTGTTTGGTATAAGTACAGCGCAAGAAAAAAAGATCATAAATTAGAAGAACTTATTGAGTATGTAGAACAAGGAGAGATGCCTTTAAATTCTTACACTTGGTTGCACGGTGATTTATCTACTCAAGACACCAAAACCTTATTGCAATGGGCTCAAATTTCACGAATAAAATACAAAAAACAGATGCTTGAGTTAGCCAAATAGGCATTTAAATCTTCTTTTTAAAAATTATTATTATTATTTTCATAACATAACTAACTGTAAATAAGTAAATTAACACTTCTTTGATAATCCTTATTTAAATTTAGTCTAAATAAACTTGCGTATACTCAAAATCAGTTTTATTTTTGTGCCTAAATTAATAACTATTTATAATAAGTCTTAATAAGAATAACATGAAAAAACTAGTATTACTCCCAATTTTTATAGCCTCACTATTTGTTTCTTGTAGTAGTGATGATGACCAAGGAATTATTGTTGACCCAGAAGAGCCTGTTGTTGCTCCTGCAGATTATACATTTACAAGAAATAATGAGTCTACTGTTAAGTTTGGAGGTCAAACTACTCGTATTTTTATGGCAGAGGAAATTATTTCTGCTTTAAAAGGTATTGATACTGAGACACAATCTTCAATCCAATCTATGTTTGATCACTTAGAAGGTGCAGATGATTTTTCTACTCCTGAATTAAATGCATCTAGTAAGAGTGTGCGTAGTAAAACTGCAGCATCTACAGATTACTTTTCAGCTAATGCATCAGAGGCTTCTGAAATTAAAACAATGTTTGACAACTACATCACAAACCAAACTTCAGAAGTTTTTCCAAATTCAGAGGTTCTTGCAGCACCAGGAGTTGCAGGTCAAATTGCTGATGGTTCATCCACACGTTATGTTTCAGCAAATGGTTTAGAATATAATCAAGCTTTTGCAAAAGGTTTAATTGGAGCTTTTGTAACAGACCAAATTTTAAATAATTATTTGAGTCCATCTGTACTAGATGGTGGTGATAATGTTTCAAATAATGATAGTGACATTTTAGATGGTGATAACCAATACACTACTATGGAGCACAAATGGGATGAAGGATATGGATATTTATTTGGAGGTGTGCCAAGTATTACTGTTGATGGACAAACAGTAAATCAACCTAATCCACTTAGCACTATTGGAGATGATGATAGCTTTTTGAACAAATATGTTGGAAAAGTAGCAGGTAGCACAAGTTTCCCTACAATTGCACAAGATATTTTTGATGCTTTTAAATTAGGTCGTGCTGCTATTGTTGCAAAGAATTATCAGATAAGAGATGAGCAAGCATTGATTCTTAAACAAAAAATATCTGAAGTGATAGCGATACGTGCAATCTACTACTTACAAGGTGGTAAAACAGCTGTAGAAGCTAATGATTTTGGTGGTGCATTCCATGATTTGTCTGAAGGATACGGTTTTTTAACTAGCCTACGCTTTACAAGAGATACTCAAACAGGAACGTCTATTTTCACTAAATCTGACGTAGATGGGTATTTAAATGATATTATGTCTGATGGTCCTAATGGTTTATGGAATGTTACTCCACAAACGCTAGATGCTATCTCTGAAGACATTGCTTCAAGATTTGACTTTACTGTAGCTCAGGTTACTGAATAACTAATTAGTTAATTGTTAAAATATTTAAAGCAACTGTTTTTATGTAAATAGAAACAGTTGCTTTTCTTATTTTTGTAAAAATAATAATATGAAGAAGAATTTTATTTACGTTTTATCTTGTTTTTTACTTATCGTCGTCGCATGTGGAGAAGATGATTCCTCAGAGCAGGCACCTTCAGATAACTTTGATCGTGGGGCATTGCTTGTAAACTGGGCCGATAATATAATAATGCCAGGTTATGATAACCTAGCCATTACCCTAACAACATTAGAAGTAGCTACACAAGGCTTTATCGACGCTCCTACTTCTGTTAGCTTGGAAGAAGTTCGTTCTTCTTGGTTAGCTTCTTATTTGGCGTTTCAGAGGGTCTCAATGTTTGAATTAGGTAGGGCTGAAACACTTAATTATAGAAATAGATTAAATGTTTACCCAACCAATACCTCTGAAATCGAAGGATATATTTCATCAAATTCTTGGAATTTAGAATTACCATCTACCATAGATTCACAAGGATTTCCAGCCATAGATTATTTACTTTATGGTTTAGGTACAGACCAAGAACTTCTTGACAAATACACCATAGGTGCAAATGCATCGAGCTATAAAATGTATTTGTTGGATTTGGTAACTACCATGCAAACATTAACCAATGAGGTAAGCTCTGATTGGGCAAATGGATTTAGACAAACATACGTTGCCAACACAAGCTCTTCTGCTTCTGGTGCTGTAGATCAAACTGTAAATGTGTTTTTATATTACTATGAAAAAGCCCTTCGTGCAGGAAAAGTAGGAATACCAGCGGGTGTATTTTCTGGAACGCCACTTCCTCAAAACGTTGAATCACTTCATAATGAGTTTGTTTCAAAACAATTGTTACTAGAAGCGCTTTCTGCAACTGTAAGCTTTTTTAATGGTGAAGGCTTTTCATCAGATTTTCCAGGCAATGGTTTTGGTTTAAATACTTACTTAGACACTTTAAATTCAGTTAAAGATGGTAGTGATTTAAGTGTGCTAATTAATAACCAATTTGTTGTTGCTTTTGATAAAATAGACCTCTTAGATGATAGTTTTGTTAGTCAAATCTCAAATGACAATTTAAAAATGCTAGGAGCTTATGATGAATTACAACGCAATGTGATTTTGATGAAAGTAGATATGCTACAGGCTTTAAGTATTGATGTTGACTATATAGATGCAGATGGCGATTAATGAAAGTAACCTATAATACATATACCACCAAGCAAACAAAGGCCGCCCCATTGGCGGTCTTTCGTGTCTTATTTGGTTTTATGATGTTAGCAAGTATTATTCGCTTTTGGGCTAATGGTTGGATACAGACTCTATATATTGAGCCTACCTTTGCCTTTTCTTATTATGGTTTTGATTGGTTACCACTATTGGGGAACTACACCTATTTGTTGTTTTTTATTTGTGGCTTGGCGGCTTTTAGTATTGCAATAGGGTATCAGTACAGGATTGCTATTATAGTTTTTTTCTTAAGTTTCACTTACATAGAGTTGCTAGATAAAACAACGTACCTCAATCATTATTACTTTATAAGTTGCTTAAGTTTTCTACTTATTTTTTTACCCGCTAATTGTTATTATTCAATTGATGCGCTGCGCTTAAAAAAAATACGAGCTAAAAATGTTTCTGCTTGGACGATAAACAGTATTAAGGCATTGCTTTGTATTGTTTATTTATATGCAGGCTTAGCTAAGTTAAACAGTGATTGGTTACTAGAGGCAATGCCGCTACAAATTTGGCTTCCCTCTAAGTATGATGTTCCTCTTTTGGGTAACATGTTACAAAAGCAATGGGTGCATTATGCTTTTAGCTGGGGCGGTGCCTTTTATGATCTATTTATTCCTTTTTTATTGCTTTATAAACCTACTCGCTCTATTGCTTTTGTTTTAGTAGTTATATTTCATCTATTAACACGTGTTTTATTTCCAATAGGAATGTTTCCGTACATCATGATAATTAGCACTTTGATCTTTTTTAACGCACATTTTCATGAACGTATTCTTTTATTTTTTTCTGCCATTTTAAAGAGATTAAGTATATTTAATAGAGTGAGTTTTTTAGAGGTAAATCGCGCTACTAATTATAAAATAGCTCCTTACGTTGTAGGCCTTTTTATTACAGTTCAATTACTTTTGCCATTTCGTTATTTAATGTATCCAGGAGAGTTGTTTTGGACTGAAGAAGGGTATCGTTTTTCTTGGCGTGTTATGTTAATGGAAAAAGCAGGATATGCACAATTTATAGTTAAAAACACAAAAACAGGGACTCAATTTGCTGTAAACAACAGTGATTTTTTAACTTCATTTCAAGAGAAACAAATGAGTACCCAGCCTGATTTTATTTTAGAGTATGCTCATTATCTAGGGACTCATTTTAAGTCTCAAGGTCACAAAAACATAGCGGTGCACGTGGAGAGTTATGTGGCCCTTAATGGAAGGTTGAGCCAACCATTTATAAACCCAGAGGTTAACCTGTTAGATATAGAAGATACTTTTAAGCATAAAGATTGGATTCTAGAATTTAATGATACCATTCAAGGCATATAATTTATGAAGCACATTACCCATTATTTGGTCATACTTTTTTTGTTTATTTCTATGCATGTTCAAGCGCAATTCACAATTTTTGGTACTGTAATTTCTGAAGAAACAAAAGCTCCTATTGCCAATACACAAGTATATAATACAACACTTTCTACTTCAGTAAAAACAAACAGTTTAGGAGAGTTTACGTTTGAAGATGTTTCTACAGGTCTCTATGATTTTGTAGCTTTTTCTTTTGAGTACGAAGTGGTTGAGGCAACAAAGAGAATTTCAGCAAACACCAAACTTATTTTTATTTTACCAACCTTAGGGGAAACATTAAGTGAGGTTGTTATTACTAAACGTAAAGAAAGAGTTTTTGCATTACGTCAATTAAGAGAGGTGGAGGGTACTGCAATTTATGCAGGAAAAAAGAGTGAAGTCGTGGTGCTAGACAATCTTACTGCAAATCTAGCTAGTGGTAATGCAAGGCAGATTTATGCCCAGGTTGTGGGTTTAAATATTTTTGAAAGTAATGATGCGGGTTTACAGCTTAATATTGGGGGTAGAGGTTTAGACCCAAATAGAACATCCAGCTTTAATACACGGCAAAATGGTTATGATATTTCTGCTGATGTTTTGGGATACCCAGAGAGTTATTATACTCCTCCTGCAGAGGCAATAGATGAAATTGAGATTGTGAGAGGTGCTGCCTCATTACAGTATGGAACCCAGTTTGGAGGACTAGTAAATTTTAAATTAAAGACGCCTGACAGATTAAAAAAAATAGGTTTGGTCTCTCGCCAATCTATTGGAAGTAACGATTTGTTTACCAGTTTTAATAGCCTTAGTGGCACTGTTGGTAAAGTAGGTTATTACAGTTATTTTAATTACAAAAAGGGTAATGGATTTAGGCCTAACTCTCAGTTTGAGTCATACAATGCATATACACATATCGACTATGCTTTTACAGATAAAACAAAAGTGTCTTTTGAGTTTAGCTTTTTAGATTATTTAGCAAAACAGCCTGGAGGATTAACAGATGCCCAGTTTGAGGACGAACCTAATTTTAGTAATAGATCTAGAAATTGGTTTGATGTAGACTGGAAACTATATTCACTACGCTTCGATCATTCGGTATCCTCAAAAACAGATCTAAGTCTTACCGTATTTGCATTAGATGCTTCAAGAAAATCTGTTGGATTTAGAGAGAATAGAGTGTCTCAGGTGGATGATTTAGAGGCCCCTAGAGATTTAATTGTTGGTAATTTCAAAAATTGGGGAGCAGAAAGCCGTATGCTAACAAGATATAATTTGTTTAAAAAAGAGCAAATATTATTGGTGGGTGCAAAATATTATCAATCAAATAATAATGAACGCCAAGGACCAGGAAGCAATGGGGTAGATGCTAATTTTAATTTTGCAGATGCTGAGTTTCCAAATTATTCCAGACAAAGTGATTTTACTTTTCCTAATTTGAATCTAGCATTGTTTTCTGAGCATATTTTTAAAATTTCAAAAAAACTTAGCATAACACCAGGTGTTAGAATAGATTATATTAAAACAGAAAGTCAAGGTGCCTTTAAGAAAATTTTATTCGACTTGGCAGGAAATACTATTTTAAATGAAACCATATCAGACAATCGTAATTTTGAACGAAATTTCATGTTGTTAGGAATTGGTGCTAGCTATAAGACCAGTAGCGCCAAAGAATTCTATGCAAATATGAGTCAAAACTATAGATCTGTTACCTTTAGTGATATTAGAATCACCAATCCCTCATTAACAATAGATCCAAATATTACAGACGAGCAAGGTTATACTTTTGATATAGGGACTCGCGGGCGCTACAAAAAGAAGCTCTCCTATGATGTTGGAGTGTTTTTATTGAGTTATCAAGATAGGCTTGGTATTGTTTTGAGAGCAGTAAGTGACATAGAAGATGAGCGTTTTAGAGGAAATATTGGGGATGCTATTACCTATGGTGTCGAAAGTTTTTTAGACTGGAACGTATGGGAGACCTTTTCGGCCAACGAGAATTTCAGATTAAATACTTTTGTGAATTTTGCTTACACAGAAAGTGAATACATACAATCTCAAGAAAATAATGTGGAAGGTAAAGAAGTAGAGTTTATACCCAAAGTAAACCTAAAGACAGGAGTCTCTTTTGGCTATAAAGACTTTTTAAGCAGTTTACAATACACTTATTTGTCAAAACAATTTACAGACGCGACTAATTCGCCTAGAGATTTAAGCAGTCAAAGCGGTGTGATAGGTGAAATTCCGTCTTATGATATACTAGATTTTTCTTTGTCATATACCTACAAGAAATTTAAAATTGAATCTGGTATTAACAACCTACTCAATACTAATTATTTTACAAGAAGAGCTACGGGGTATCCAGGTCCCGGGATTATTCCAAGCCAGCCAAGAACTTTTTATGCCTTGTTACAGTTTAAGCTGTAGTACTAATTTATAAATGTTAAGTCTTACAATCATAATAAATAATAGTATATTTACACGCAATTAAACACTAATAACGTTGTATTTCTTTTCAACGTTTAATCTTGATTGCAATGACTGCACACGAAAATAAAATTATTGGAGAAGGCCTTACCTACGATGATGTACTTTTAGTACCAGCCTTTTCTGAAGTTCTTCCTAGAGAGGTCTCTATAAAAACTCAATTTACTAGAAATATTACTTTAAACGTACCCATTGTTTCTGCAGCCATGGACACGGTTACAGAAAGCGCAATGGCCATTGCTATTGCAAGAGAAGGTGGTATTGGTGTTTTGCATAAAAACATGACCATTGACCAGCAGGCCGCAGAGGTTAGAAAGGTAAAGCGAGCAGAGAGTGGTATGATACAGGACCCTGTAACACTTAACAAGGACAATACTGTTGGTGATGCTCAAAAGACAATGCGAGAGTATCGTATTGGTGGTATTCCAATTATAGACGGGTCAGGAAAATTAATTGGTATTGTAACCAATCGTGATTTGCGTTTTGAAAAAAACTTCGAAAGAAAGCTGGAAGATATCATGACCTGCGAAAATCTGGTAACAGTTGCCAAGGGTACTTCATTACAGGAAGCAGAGGCAATTTTGCAAAAAAATAAAATTGAAAAGCTACCTGTTGTCCAAGACGATGGAACTTTGCTAGGCTTAATTACATTTAGAGACATTACAAAACTTACCTTAAAGCCTACAGCCAATAAAGACACTTTTGGTAGGTTACGCGTAGCTGCAGCACTTGGTGTAACACCAGATGTAGTAGAGAGAGCTCAGGCCCTTGTAGCTGCTCATGTAGATGCTGTTGTTATAGATACAGCTCATGGGCACACAAAAGGTGTGGTGAGAGTCTTGCAAGAGGTAAAGAAACGATTTCCAACCCTTGAGGTAGTGGTTGGTAATATTGCTACTCCAGAAGCTGCAAAGTATCTGGTTGATGCTGGTGCAGATGCCGTTAAGGTAGGTATTGGTCCTGGATCAATTTGTACCACACGTGTGGTTGCAGGTGTTGGGTTTCCACAGTTTTCTGCGGTACTAGAAGTTGCTGCGGCTATTAAAGGCTCTGGTGTTCCTGTTATTGCAGATGGAGGTATACGTTACACCGGTGATATTCCTAAAGCTATTGCTGCAGGAGCAGATTGTGTTATGTTAGGATCTTTACTTGCAGGTACAAAAGAATCTCCAGGAGAAACGATCATTTTTGAAGGTAGAAAGTTTAAGAGCTACCGCGGTATGGGTTCTGTAGAGGCAATGAGACAAGGTTCTAAAGACAGATATTTTCAAGACGTTGAAGATGATATTAAAAAATTAGTACCTGAAGGTATTGTGGGGCGTGTGCCTTATAAAGGTGAATTATTAGAGAGTATGACGCAATTTATCGGTGGTTTAAGAGCAGGTATGGGATATTGCGGGTCTAAAGATGTTGCTACATTAAAAGACACGGGTAGGTTTGTTAAAATAACCGCTAGTGGTATTAACGAGAGTCATCCTCATGATGTAACTATTACAAAAGAGTCTCCAAATTATAGTAGATAGACTCAGTACATTTTAATAAAAAAAGCCTAGAATATCTATTCTAGGCTTTTTTTATGGTTTTGCTTGATGCTATTTTACTCTCTAGCGCGTCTTGGATTGGTAAAAGTGGTGGTTGCAATTACGGGACCCCAACCAAGGTGCATTTGTGTGCCATTCTCTACTTCGCTAAAAGCAATAGAGAACGCCTCTGTCTCCCCTTTAGTGATCGAAGCCTGTACTCTTACTATATCATTTTTTTGATTGTAGTAGTAGGCTCCCCAAAGGTTAATTTCACTATTTATAATTACGGTCCACTGTTTCTCACCAGGGATAGTGAATAAAGAATAGGTTCCTGGCTCGATAAGAGTTTTTCCAGCCATCATTGGTTTGTAAAATGTAATTTGAGCTGCTTCATTAGCGCCTGTTCTCCAAACTTTTCCATTAGGTGCTAGTTTAGATAGTGCTCTGCCTTTTAATTGTGGTCTAGAGTAGGTTGCTTTTATAGTTTTGTCAGAAATCTTATAACTAGAGGGGAATGAAGCCACATCCATAGGGCTTTTGTCTAGTTTTTTAAACTCTTGAGAGAAGCTAAATTGACTTGTCATTAAGGCAAGTACACAAAAAAGGATTGTCGATTTTAAATTTTTCATGTTGTTTTTTTATTTTAATTTTTGCTGAGTTTTTTTTATCATTCTATAACTTTATAGGCCACTTATGCACTTTTGAGTTATCTTATTGTAAGTTTTTAACTTACTCTTGCTCAGAAGGTGATTCAATATTAACCGTTTTGTTATTTTTCAAATTTGGGTAGTTCTCCTCTCTTTGTTTCTTGTGAGAGTAAAAAATATTCCAAAATGTCAACCCTATGTATACAGAGAATATGATGGCGCCTATTACAAAAAATCCTACATTCATGTTGTTCTTCTTTGTCTAATTGCTATTGCAAACAATAATATAGTGCCTGGCCAATGTGCAGAATATTGAGCCTCTTCTGTCATACCCATAATACCATAGCCTACAGAGTATAATAAACAAAGGAATGCTAAGATTACTGGATACCATTTTAAAATAATTTTTTTCATTTTGAGATTGTTTTTGTTGTTTGTGTGGACTAATGATTTTAAAAACGTGTTTTTAATTTAATTTTAACCTAAAAACATCACTGCAAGCTACAGGTTTTCTTTAAAAAAACAGCATGGTTTTTCACAATTATTTGTTAATAACTTAGCCGCTAAAGCCTTTATAATTACTAGGTTTTCCTGTCTGTTTGGTTATATTTGTTTAGGTCCTAAATTTTAAGGCTAAACACGGTTTTTTTGCCGTTTGTTTTGACTTGTTTTTTTAGGGTAACATATAAAAATTTTGAATTTAACTATATATGAGCGAAGAACAAAATAAAGGGAATTACGGTGCAGATCAAATCCAGGCCTTAGAGGGTATGGAGCATGTGCGTATGCGTCCATCGATGTATATTGGGGATGTTGGAGTAAGAGGGTTACACCATTTGGTTTATGAAGTAGTAGATAATTCTATTGATGAGGCAATGGGCGGCTATTGTGATACCGTTAATGTTTGGATCAATGAAGATAATAGTGTTACCGTGACAGATAATGGTCGTGGTATCCCTGTAGATATTCACAAAAAAGAAGGTATCTCTGCTCTTGAAGTTGTAATGACTAAAATTGGCGCAGGTGGTAAGTTTGATAAAGACAGTTATAAAGTATCTGGTGGTTTGCACGGGGTAGGAGTTTCTGTTGTAAATGCTTTATCTGGTGCTTTAAAGGCTACGGTATATCGCGATGGTAAAATATATGAGCAAGAATATGAGCGAGGAAAATCTATGTATCCTGTAAAATCTGTTGGAACTACAGATTTTCGTGGAACAATGGTCACCTTTAAGCCAGATCATGAGATTTTTCAGCAGTCTTTAGAATATAATTATGACACCTTAGCAAATCGTTTAAGAGAACTTTCATACCTAAACAAAGGGCTTACTATTACTCTTGAAGATAAGCGTGTTACAGAAGAGGATGGTTCTTTTAAAGGAGAGACGTTTTATAGTGAAGAAGGCTTAAAAGAATTTATTCGTTTTTTAGATGGTAATCGTGAGATGCTCATCGGCGATGTTATTTCTATGGAAGGGGAGAAAAATGGTATTCCTGTTGAGGTTGCTATGGTGTATAATACCTCATATACAGAGAATCTTCATTCTTATGTAAACAACATTAACACGCACGAGGGAGGGACCCACTTAAGTGGTTTCCGCCGCGGGTTAACAAACACATTAAAGAAGTATGCAGATGCTTCAGGTATGTTAGATAAATTAAAGTTTGATATTGCCGGAGATGATTTTAGAGAGGGATTAACAGCTATTATCTCTGTTAAGGTAGGAGAGCCTCAATTTGAAGGACAAACCAAAACAAAATTAGGAAACCGTGAGGTAACCTCTGCGGTGAGCCAAGCTGTTTCTGAAATGTTAGAAAACTATTTAGAAGAAAATCCTGCAGATGCCAAAACCATTGTTCAGAAAGTAATTTTGGCTGCAACGGCAAGACATGCAGCTCGTAAGGCTCGTGAGATGGTACAACGTAAAACGGTGATGAGTGGCGGTGGTTTGCCAGGAAAACTGAGTGATTGCTCAGAGCAAGATCCAGAAAAATGCGAAGTTTTCTTGGTCGAGGGAGATTCTGCAGGTGGTACAGCAAAACAAGGACGTGATAGAAAATTTCAGGCAATTTTACCCCTGCGTGGAAAGATCTTGAATGTGGAGAAGGCCATGCAGCACAAGGTGTTTGAAAATGAAGAAATAAGAAATATTTTCACAGCCCTTGGAGTTACCATAGGTACAGAAGAGGATAGCAAGGCGCTCAACATCTCGAAGTTAAGATATCATAAAGTAGTAATTATGTGTGATGCCGATGTAGATGGTAGTCATATTTCTACTTTAATACTTACATTCTTTTTCCGTTACATGAAAGAATTGGTAGAAAACGGGAATGTATATATTGCCACGCCACCTTTATATTTAGTTAAAAAAGGAGCCAAGAAAGAATATGCCTGGAATGATGCAGAGCGAGACGTTTTTATGAAGGAGTTTGGAGATGGTAGTAAAATCCAGCGCTATAAAGGTCTAGGAGAGATGAATGCCAGCCAGTTGTGGGATACCACCATGAATCCAGAATTTAGAACCCTACGTCAAGTTGTTATTGATAGCGGCGCAGAGGCAGATAGAGTGTTCTCTATGCTAATGGGTGATGAGGTACCACCTCGTAGAGAGTTTATTGAGAAAAACGCTGTATACGCCAATATCGATGCGTAAAAATATTCTTCCAACAAGAAAAGCAATGCACTGTATTGCTTTTCTTTTTTTATTTCCAGTGATTACTGCTGCTCAAAACACGTATCTTACTGATGTTGAAGACTTCTTAGTTGATATGCTTTTAATTAGTGATAAGTATGTCTCTCCAGCTGCACAGGCCGCTGTGTATCAATCTACAGGATCTTGGTATAGTTCTGCCAAGAGTCTAGAGTTGTATCAGGTAGATGTGTCTTTGCACGTAAATGCTTTGCCAGTTTCTGATGCTCAAAAATCATTTGTAGTAAATGATTCAGACTTTACTCGTTTGGATATTAGAGATGCTCAAACAGCTGAGGTGCCAACAGCCTTAGGAGGAGAAACCAGCGTTTTTTATGATTTCATATTAGGCGAGGATGATTATGAGTTGCAAACATTTGAAGGTGCAAACCAACAGGTTTTTTATTATCCATACCTGCAAGGCTCTATTGGGCTTTGGGGGCAAACAGAGCTTACATTACAGTATGTCCCAGAGGTAAAAATTGATGCCTCAGGTTATCAAACATTTGGAGGCGCAATCAAACACAATATAAGCCAGTATTGGTTGGGGGGCAATGCAGATTCTCAGGCACTTCAAGTTGCCGTGCAAGTTGCGTACTCTTTATTTGATTCAAAAATTTTCTTTGATGGATTTGAAATTACCGCTACCGATCCAGATCAAGCTGCATTGGCTGTTATTAACTCTTTAACGGTAGATGCAAATGCGGTAACAGGACAACTTATTGCCTCAAAAAGAGTTGATAGATTTGAGTTTGTGGGCGCTTTGGCGGTTTCTGCAAACCAGTTTACCTATACCATGGGAGGAGAGGGAGATTTCTTATTAGGGCTTTTAAATGAAGCTTTTAAAGCCCTAGAAGATACCAGTAGTATGATGCGCGGAAATATAGGAGTGAATTACCATTTCGATAACTGGTATGTGGCTTCAAACATTACCATCGGTAAATTTCTAAACACCAATTTTTCAATACATTATAAATTGTAAAGAACTTTAGATTTCTTACATATAGTTGTATTTTTACAACGAAATTTTAGAATTATCAAGTTTCAAAAAAATATTAAATGAAGTTTAATTCGGTTTGTAAGTCAAAGACAAACCACAAATAAGATTTCCGCCTAGGTGGAACATATATATGAAAGTAACAGTTGTTGGTGCAGGCGCCGTAGGTGCTAGTTGTGCAGAGTATATTGCAATTAAAAATTTTGCAAGTGAAGTGGTTTTATTAGACATTAAAGAAGGATTCGCAGAAGGTAAAGCGATGGATTTAATGCAAACGGCTTCATTAAATGGTTTTGATACCCGTATTGTTGGTTCTACCAATGATTATAATAAAACAGCAAATAGTGATATTTGTGTTATTACAAGTGGTATACCTCGTAAGCCAGGTATGACTCGTGAGGAGTTAATTGGTATTAATGCAGGTATTGTGAAAATGGTAGCTACTAGTTTGGTGGCACATTCTCCAGACACTATTTTAATTGTTGTTAGCAACCCCATGGATACTATGACTTATTTAGCACATAAGGTAACAGGATTACCAAAAAACAGAATTATTGGTATGGGTGGCGCTCTAGATAGTGCACGTTTTAAGTACCGTTTGGCAGAGGCTTTACAGGCTCCAATTAGTGATGTTGATGGTATGGTAATTGGTGGTCATAGTGATAAAGGAATGGTTCCTTTAACGCGTTTGGCTACAAGAAATAGTGTTCCTGTAACACAGTTTATATCTCAAGAGCGTTTAGATGCAGTTAGAGAAGCAACTAAAGTAGGAGGAGCTACACTAACTGGATTATTAGGCACTTCTGCTTGGTATGCCCCAGGCGCAGCAGTGTCTGGTTTAGTTCAAGCTATTGCTTGTGATCAGAAAAAAATATTTCCATGCTCTGTACTCCTAGAGGGTGAGTATGGGCTTAACGATCTATGTATTGGAGTTCCTGTAGTTTTGGGTAGAACAGGAATCGAAAAAATTGTAACCATAGATTTAAGTGACTCAGAAAAAGCACACATGCAACAAAGTGCAGCAGGTGTTACAAAAACCAATGGTTTGTTAAGTTTCTAAGACTATTATTTTAATCTTATTATATTGATAAAGACTGTAGCAATACAGTCTTTATTTTTTTATATTTGTTGTCATGCAACCAAAATGGTATTTACGCTCCTTTATAATTCTAGTAGCCCTTATAGGGCTAACCCTGGAGCAAATTACCCAGCCTAATCAACAAATAGTTGTTGAGTTTGAGGTTGATACCATTAGTCTTGCCAGTGCTCAAAGAACCATAGCAACTGTAACAAAAGAGCTTAAGGCCATAGGCGCCCAAAGCATAAAAGTACAACAAGGCGCAAATGGTGATGTAACGATATCTTACTACAGTACCATAGATACACAATCTATAAAGGGTATGCTTTCTTCAAAAAAAGAGCTGCTTGATGGAGTTGCTTCTGGTAGTAGTACCCCCAAAAATCAAACCCCTCCTTTTAACACTAGGTCTGTCTATAAATTTGATGTATACGAAATTCAAAAACAGTCTGATATAGAGCCAGATTTAAACGGGCTTGTATTTACTTTTGAAGGTAAAACTCATAGATACTATATCGCAAAGGTGTATGGCGCCATAGGCGGCAATCAAATCGCGCAACAAAATAAAATCACTGAAATTTCTTTTATAGCACAAGGAGCTGTTTCATTAGGTCTTACTGAATTTTCTTATAAGATTCCACAAGTAAGAGCAGGCCCAATAGTTTAACAAACTGTAGTAGGTCTTTTCTTTAAAATAGTAGAAGTATATCCCTCTATTTTTATATCTAGCTACACATCTTAACTACACTATTTTTTGTGTTCTTTAACATCAAAGAACAAATTCAACTATTTTATTTTTAATACATAGTGTCAAATCGGGCAATACTTTTTATATTCGCCCGACAAAAATTTGACAATAAAAAACAACAACATGCAAAATAAAGGACTCATTACACTATTTGCGATTTTGTTTGGTTTGGTAAGTTTATACCAATTATCATACACATATCTTGCAAATACAGTAGAAGACAATGCAACTCAGTATGCAAATACAAAGTTCACTAAAGATCAACCCAACAAAAGAGCAGCTGCAGAAGCCGCCTATCTTGATAGCGTTTCTAGTTATCCAATTATGATGGGTATTGACTACAAAACCGCTAAAGAAAAAGAACTTAATAAAGGATTAGATTTAAAAGGGGGTATTAATGTGATCCTCCAAATCTCTGTACAGGATATCTTAAAGGGATTATCAAATAATACTAAAGACCCTGCCTTTAATCAAGCACTTGCCAATGCCGGTGAATTACAGAAAGATTCTCAAGATACTTTTCTAGAGTCTTTTTACATCGCTTTTGAAGCATTGCCTGGTGATAATGTACTAGCCTCTCCAGATATTTTCTTTAACAAAGGATTGGAAGATGATATTAATGCTAGTATGAACAATGATGAGGTAAAGAAAGTAATCAATAGAAAGATTGATGAATCTATTACATCGGCTTTTGAGGTATTGCGTAAGCGTATTGATAAATTTGGTGTAACACAACCAAACATTCAGCGTTTAGGAAACTCTGCACGTATATTGGTAGAATTACCTGGCGCCAAGGATAAAGAACGTGTTTCTAAGCTATTACAAAGCACAGCTCAGCTTGAGTTTTGGGATGTATATAAGAGCGAAGAAATGGCAGGGTTTTTACAACTCGCCAATAATAAAGTAGCTCAGCTTGCAAAAGCTAACGAGGCTCCCGCTACCGAGGTTGAAAAACAAGATGCATCAGACACCCAAAGTACTGTTGATGATTTACTTGCTGGAGAAGAAGTAGAAGAAACAGAAGAGGAGCTTGAAAAGGCAAACCCATTATTTTCAAAACTAGTTTCTCCAGGATTTAATGGACGACCAGTTTTAGGGATTTTTAAATTAAAAGATACTGCTGTTGTAAATTCTTACCTGCGCATGTCTCAAGTAAGAGCTCTGTTGCCACAGCAACAACGTTTTACTAAGTTTATTTGGGAAAAGCCTGTAGAAACTCAGCTAACAGACGGAACCAAAGTAATGACCTCAGGACTATATGCTATTAAAGGCAATAGAGACATGAGAGCTCCACTAGCTGGAGGTGTTGTTACAGATGCTGCTCAAACCTATGACCAGTTTAGTAATGCCGCAGTTTCTATGCAGATGAATGGTAAGGGAGCTAAAATTTGGGAAGAGATGACCAAAAATGCAAATAAAAATTCATCACAAATAGCCATTGTCTTAGATGATATTGTGTACTCTGCACCGGGTGTAACCTCTCCAGGAGGAATTGCTGGAGGTAGAAGTGAAATCACCGGAGATTTTACTATCACAGAAGGACAGGATTTAGCAAACGTTTTAAGAGCGGGTAAATTACCTGCTTCTGCAGATATCATTCAGGCAGAAGTTGTAGGACCAACTCTAGGAAAGGAAGCCATTACAAGTGGTATGATTTCTTTTGGTATTGCACTGCTTCTAGTATTGTTTTGGATGGTTGGTTATTATGGTAAGGCTGGTGCTTTTGCCGATGTTGCCCTTATTGTAAACATCCTATTTATTTTTGGTGTACTTGCAGGTCTTGGAGCTGTATTAACACTTCCTGGTATTGCCGGTATTGTACTTACCATTGGTATCTCTGTAGATGCAAACGTACTTATATTTGAGCGTATTCGGGAAGAGCTGGCCAAAGGTAAGTCTCAAAAAGACAGTATCAAGGATGGTTTTCAAAACGCATTATCTTCAATTTTAGATGCCAATATTACTACAGGACTAACAGGTTTAATCCTGTTAATATTTGGAACTGGACCAATTCAAGGTTTTGCAACTACGTTACTTATAGGTATTCTTACCTCTTTGTTTACTGCCATTTTTATAACAAGATTATTTATTGATAGTTATACCAAAAACGGGAAGCCACTGGCTTTTTCTACGCCGGTTACAAAAAACTTGTTTAAAGGTGTAAACATAAACTTTTTGGGTAAACGTAAGATAGCCTATGTGATTTCTGCTATTTTGATTACCGTAAGTATAGGATCTTTAATTACAAATAGCCTTGATCAAGGTGTTGATTTTGTTGGAGGTAGAACATACACTGTTCGTTTCGCTCAAGATGTTGATGCCTCGGCCGTAGAGCAAGATTTAATTGCACAATTTAACAGTGCAGAAGCAAAAACCTATGGTGCCAATAACCAGTTAAAAATTACTACAAAATACAAAGTAGGAGAGACTGGATCTGAAATTGATAACGAAGTACAAGTGAAACTATACGATGGTGTAAAATCTTACCTTCCGCAGGGCATGACCTACGATGAGTTTAGAGAAGATAATACAGCAAAGATTGCTGGTATTATGGAGTACTATAAGGTGAGTCCTACCATTGCAGATGATATCAAGAAAAATTCTTTCTGGGCTGTATTTGGATCTTTATTTGTAGTGTTCTTGTACATCTTAGTACGTTTTAGAAGATGGCAATTTAGTTTGGGTGCTGTAGCAGCAGTATTCCATGATGTATTGTTGGTGTTGGGAGTATTCTCTTTAACGCAAAACATTATGCCATTTAGCATGGAGATTGACCAGTCATTCATCGCTGCGATATTAACGGTTATTGGATACTCATTAAATGATACCGTGGTTGTTTTTGACCGTATTAGAGAATACTTTAATGACAATCCAAAATGGGCATTTAGTAAAGTAATTAACAGCGCATTAAATAGTACATTAAGCCGTACGTTAAATACCTCTTTAACTACATTAATTGTACTGTTGTGTATCTTCTTTATTGGAGCAGAATCTATCCGAGGACTTATATTTGCCCTTATGGTAGGTGTTGTAGTAGGAACTTACTCTTCACTGTTTATTGCAACTCCAGTGATGTATGATACTGTAAAGAAAAAAGCAAGTGATTTGCTAGAAGTTAAAACTCAAGAAGTAGAAGCATAAGCTACTATTTCTAAGTATATATAAAATGCCTTCTGGTTTTCCAGAAGGCATTTTTGTTATTA
>CAJWPZ010000013.1 GCA_913045325.1 uncultured Flavobacteriaceae bacterium
CCTGCCCAAATTAAAATACACGTGCATTGCCATCAAAAAGCCTTGTCAAATCAAAAACATACCTTTGATATTTTAAACTTCCCAACCAACTACAGCCCAACATTAATAACCTCAGGATGTTGCGGAATGGCAGGTAGCTTTGGGTATGAAAAAGAGCATTATAAGGTGAGTATGCAAATAGGTGGACTGCGTTTATTTCCTGCAATTAAAAAGGCAGAACCTTCTACTATTATTGCCGCTAATGGTACAAGCTGTAGACATCAAATAAAAGATGGAACACAGCGCCAGGCGCTACATCCCATTACTATTTTAAAAAATGCATTGGTTTAGTTTCCTATCTCAAAACTAGTTAAGGTAGCGGTGCTAACAGATGTATTTTGCTCTGGGAGTGGAATTTCTAATCCAGGAATGCCACTTAAATCTTCCAGGGTATAATCTATAGTTTCTTTAGAAAAAACGAGCCCTATGTTAGCAGCGTAATAATTCTCTACCACTAAGACATCTTGAGAGCTTAAAATAGGAAGAGTAAGTGTTGTGCCTCCTACTTGAATCTCTGTGCTTATTTCTAAATTCAATACAATTTTAGACTGTATTACATCTGAGTATGTTTGGGTATCTGTAGTGTAAGAAGATAATACCTGCTCCTGGGTTGTTATAGATGAGTACTCAATAATAATAGGGAAATCCATAATTGTTTCCTCAAACGATCCAGTGATAATGTTAAGCTGTGTTCCGCCAAGAGCATTTGGGTCAAACAACACGGCATTGTTTAATGGGATGCTAATATCCGGTAACCCTTCTATTGGGACACCACCTAGAGCTCCATTTACAATAAGTTTTCCTGTGTCTTTTCTAACAAGGTTTTGGGTAAGTAATCCAACCATAAAGCCGCCAGAATTTAGTTCTTGGGTATCTAGATTTGTGTACTGCACTCCATTTTCTTGTTGTGTTCCAAAAACAAACATGTTGTCTTGACTGTTTTGCCCCTCACTCTCATTGGTATAACTCCAGGATGAGTTTAAGCTAAGAGGGAAATACTCTGCTGTGTTATTGGTATTTGGTGGGGTATCATCCTCACCACAAGAAATTAGTCCTAAAGTTACTATAGTAAGGCTCAGTAAAAAATATTTCATAGTTACATGTTTTAAAGCAAATATATTAAAAACATTCAGACTATAAGTATCCAATACGATACAAGGCTGGTTTTACAGAAATGCTCCTATTCTAAACAACTAGACAAAAAAAAGAGCAATTACCGCTGGTAATTGCTCTTTTTAAGTATCATGTATTACACCTATCTATCCTAGATATTTTTTCAGGATATGACTTTTACTTTCTTGACGTAAACGGCGAATTGCTTTTTCACGAATTTGACGCACACGCTCACGACTCAGCTCAAAGGTGTCTCCAATTTCTTGCAATGTCATAGCAGGTTGGCCACTAAGCCCAAAGTTTAATTTAACTACATCTGCCTCACGAGGTGCAAGGGTGTCTAGTGCTCTGTCTATTTCAATTTTTAAAGACTCGTGTATGAGCGCTTTGTCTGGATTTGGTGTTTCGCCAGAGCTAATTACATCATACAGGTTATTGTCATTTTCACCTTCCTGGAAAGGAGCATCCATTGATAAACTTCTAGACGAATTTTTTAAAGATTGTTTTACACTACTTACGGTCATGTCCAATTCTTTTGCAATTTCTGATGCAGAAGGAACACGTTGGTGTACTTGTTCTAGATGTATAGATGCTTTACGTATTTTGTTTATATCTCCAATCTTGTTTAGGGGTAAACGTACCACACGAGATTGTTCTGCAATGGCTTGAAGTATAGATTGTCTAATCCACCAAACAGCATAGGATATAAATTTAAAACCCCTAGTTTCATCAAAACGTTGGGCAGCTTTTACAAGACCTACATTACCTTCATTAATAAGGTCACTAAGTGTTAATCCTTGATTTTGGTATTGCTTTGCTACCGAAATAACAAAACGAAGGTTTGCTTTTGTTAATTTGTCTAAGGCGCTTTGATCTCCCTCACGAATTCTCTGTGCTAGCTCAACCTCTTCCTCTGCGGTTATCATATCAATCTTACTTACATCTTGCAAGTAACTGTTCAAAGATTTGGTTTCTCTATTGGTAACCTGCTTGGTAATTTTGAGTTGTCTCATTGGATCAAATGTGTTTTAGGTTGATAACATTATAAAGTTACTTTTTTTATTTGTTGCCTAATGCTTCAGAAATAGAACTGTATTTGAGAACTGTTTTAACAACATGCTAACTTCACTACTTACTTATACGTAAGAGGTTATGTGTTTGTTACAAAATAATTTATTTTTTTTTGTGAAACCCTTGTCTGTTATTTGCGTCTGTATATAGAACGGTACAATAGACTCCTTTTACAAGGATGCTACGGTCTCTATTTTTTAAAGTTTTATCGCTTTATAGCCCATTGGTGTATATATTTGTAATAGATTATTAATTTGAATAGTAGAATACAATCTATTTTTTTGGTGAAGCAATTGTTTTTAAGGTATAAATAAAAAAGTGTTTATGAAATTATATGTCTCCGTATTGATGTTTTTATTTTGCTTCTCTCTAAGTGCGCAGTTTGATAATACCACTAAGAAAGTTGATTTTGAGCCTATTGATAGAATAGTGAGTGATCCTGGGGGTTTGAAATTACCAAAATCTCCAATTCCAGGATTAACAAATCAACAAAATCGCTTTGAGATAAAAAATGATAACAGCAATACTCTTGGCACAGATGATCCAGAGCCAATAGATATTTCTACAGATGATGGCTTTTTAACCACCAAGACAGACATGACCCCCAATGCATTTGTTAAAGATAAACCAGCCTCAGATGCCTTTGATAGAGATCAAGTACTGGGAGAGATTAAAACCAAGAGTGGTTTTGTGAATGTTGTTTATAGAGACCATCAAAGTGTAGATGGTGATAGGATACGGGTGTATGTAAATGATGATATTGTACAAAGTGACATCTCTTTGGATTCCAGTTTTAGAGGCTTTGATCTTACCCTCACACCTGGAGAAAATATTATAGAATTTCAAGCTTTAAATCAAGGTGAAAGTGGCCCTAATACTGCAGAGTTGCATGTCTATGATGAAAACGGGACCTTAATTTCTAAAAACGAGTGGAATTTACTAACGGGAAGAAAAGCCACAATTATAGTCTTCAAAGATTAATAGTTCAAACTCTTAATATACTACTTCTATTTGCGCTACCTCTGCTGGTTTTAAAGTGCCAATAGTATGCTCTCCAATTCTAACTCTTACTAGACGTAGCGTAGGAAACCCAACTGCTGAGGTCATTTTGCGTACCTGTCTAAACTTTCCCTGGGTAATGGTTATAGATATCCAGGAGGTTGGCCCGTGACGCTCATCTCTTATTTTTTTTGCACGTTTTGGCAGGGTAGGAGGGCTTGTAAGTAATGTAACTATACATGGCCTAGTTAGGTAAGGTTTGTTGTCTGAGGTGATACGCACCCCTTCTTGTAGTTTTAAAATTTCAGAGACGGTTATTATACCATCTACTTGGGCATAATATTGTTTTTCTACGCCACTGTTATTTACATGATAGCTGTATGCGCCATTTGTGGTCAGTAGTAGTAAGCCCTCACTAGGCTCATCTAGTCTACCAATAGCCATGGTGCCTTTTGGGAAATCACCTAAAGCCCCTAAAAAAGTTTTGTTTTTAGCGTGTTTGTCATTGGTGGTGAATTGACTCACCACTCCATAGGGTTTAAAGACTTTGTAATACCTGTGTGTTGTATTTTGCATTATTAGCCAATAAGCAAATCTATAATAGCGGCTAGTTCAAAATCTTTTTCTGTAACACCATCTGCATCATGGGTAGACAAGAAAATCTCTAAAGTGTTGTACACATTAGTCCACTCTGGGTGATGGTTAAGACGCTCTGCTTCAAAGGAGATGCGTGTCATGGCAGAAAAAGCTTCTTTAAAATTATCAAATTCGAAACTAGCATATAGCCCCCCTTCAATATACTCCCAACCCTGAAACTGAGTTAGTTTTTCTGTAATCTGTGCTTGTGTATATTTTATCATACTTATGTGTTTTTATGAGTAATAAGATCCTCTAGAGTAGAATTTTCTATAACAGCTGCCACGGTAGTTTGATAGTTTGCAGGCAGGGTATTGTGCTTTGGTAAAATAGCTAAGTATTGATCATCATTACTATTGTAAATACTTTTAAAGATAGGAGTCTTGTTGCTTATCTTCTCACAAATTTCTGTAAATAAGTCTTGATGATGAACCAGATCATTGCTTGCTAAATGAAAAATACCCCTTAGCTCTTTATTAATGATGTAATGAATTTGTTGCGCTATGGTGTTGGCAGTTGTTACACTTATAATAAGATTTGGGTAGACATCAAAAACCGCTTGGTGTTTAATGGCTTGTCTTAATTGTAAAATTCTTGGGCTATAAGCGCCCAGCACCATTGGTAATCTTAAAATACTTACCTGATTTTTAATTTTTTCGAACAGTAGTTTTTCTACAGAGGTTTTAAACTTCCCGTATTCACTTACAGCCCTAGGGCGTGTATCTTCATAGCTTGGCACACTACAAAGGCCATCAAAGACATTAACAGAAGATAAAAATAATAGGCTACACCCTGGGGCGCCATTTATATACTTACAAACCTGTTTATGGGCATGGTATTGCGCTTTAAAATTTCCGCGAAGTGCAGAAATAATTAGGGTGGGCTTAATTTGTTCTAGGATTTTGGTAATATCATCATTGGCTATATCATATCCAAAGAACGCCTTATTGTTATCATACAATTCATGGGCACAATAGTAGGTGCCATAGGTCTCAAAATAGCTGCACAGCTCTCTATAGATAGCATTGCCAGTATACCCGCTTGCTCCTAAAATTAATATGCTGTGTTTTTGTTTCTGCATCTAGTTTGAATTAGCCTACATCTTTAATTGATTGCCAATGAGTAAAAAAGGTATTGGCACTAATTTATTTTTTATAGAATGGTAATTTTACAACCATTGCAGGTACTATTTTGTTACGTATTTGAATATGTATTTGAGATCCAACTTCTTTTAATGCCACAGGCACATATCCCAAACCAATACCCATACCCATAGATGGAGACATGGTACCGCTAGTAACTCTTCCAATACTGTTGCCTTGGGCATCAACAATTGCATACCCCTGTCTTGGTATACCGCGCTGAGTGAGCTGAAAACCAACTAATGTTTTTGATATCCCCAACTCTTTTTGTTTTTTTAGGGATGCACTGTTTGTAAAATCTTTATTGAATTTTGTAATCCAACCAAGACCTGCCTCTAGAGGCGAGGTAGTGTCATCTATGTCATTTCCGTAAAGGCAATAGCCCATTTCAAGTCTTAGGGTATCTCTGGCAGCCAGTCCAATGGGCTGGATGCCCCAATCTGCTCCAGCTTCAAAAACTTTTGTCCATATTTGGGCCACCTGGGTGTTTTTACAATAAATTTCAAAACCACCACTACCTGTATACCCAGTTGCGCTAATAATTACATCTTCAACACCTGCAAAGGTGTTTATTTTAAAGGTGTAAAATTTAATAGCACTTAAATCTTCCTGGGTAAGGCTTTGCATTGCCTGTATAGCTTTTGGGCCTTGTATGGCCAAAAGGGAATAATTATCACTACTATTTTCAAGCGCAGCTCCCATGGTGTTGTGAGCGTTAATCCATGCCCAATCCTTATCTATATTTGATGCGTTTACAACAAGTAGCCATTTTTCTGCAGCTATTCTATATACAATAAGATCATCTACCACACCGCCATCTAGATTAGGAAAACAACTATACTGGGCCTCACCATCTTCTAGTTTGGAAGCGTCATTGCTACACACCTTTTGTATTAAACCAAGCGCATTAGGCCCTGTTATAAAAAACTCTCCCATATGGCTTACATCAAAAACGCCTACTTTTTCTCTTACGGTTTGATGTTCTATGTTAATTCCTTGATAAGAAACGGGCATATTATACCCAGCAAAGGGTACCATTTTTGCGCCAAGGGCCGCGTGTATTGCAGATAGAGCTGTGTCTTTCATTGTATATTATATTTACACAGCGTGTAAAATGATGTTTTAAACACTGTGATGTTTGTTGATTCCTATTTTAAAAAAGCAAATATAACGCTAGGGTGGTGGGCTTACCAAATTTTTATGAGTATTGCTTTAAAATAATAATTTATAATGTTTCGCACTTTTTTTCTTTAATACGCTACTGCAATAAAATCCAGTACAAGAGCATTCTTTTGAATAGCTAAATTTCTGTTAGTTATACAAAAACATATATTGTATTTTTGTCTAAACAAATTTAAAATCATGTCTGAAATACATCATATAAGCAGCTCCCCTGTTGAGCTATCTGTCATTAAAGATATCGTTGATAATCAAAAACAATTAGCCCTTTCCAAAGAGGCTATAGATAATATAAATAACTCATATGAGTTTCTTTCAAAAAAAATAAAAAACAATGACACGCCTATTTACGGTATAAACACTGGTTTTGGATCTTTGTGTAATGTTAAAATCTCTTCAGAGAATTTATCAAAACTTCAAGAAAACTTGGTTACCTCCCATGCCTGTGGTACGGGAGAGTATGTGCCTAAGGCTATAGTGAAGTTAATGTTATTGCTTAAAATACAATCTTTAAGTTATGGCTATAGTGGGGTGCAGTTAGTAACTGTTGCTAGATTGGTGGCCATGTACAACGCCAATGTAATTCCTGTTGTGTATACCCAAGGTAGTCTTGGCGCCTCAGGAGATTTGTCTCCACTAGCGCACATGTCTTTACCGCTTCTAGGCAAAGGAGATGTTTGGCTAGATGATGCAATAGTGCCCACTTCAAGTATCATGCAAGAACATAATTGGAGCCCAATAACACTGATGGCTAAAGAGGGATTGGCCCTTTTAAACGGGACACAGTTTATGAGTGCATATGGAGTTTATATGCTACTTAAGAGTTATAAGTATTCTTATCTGGCAGATGTTATTAGTGCGGTTTCTATAGATGCTTTTGATTGTAATATGAGTCCATTTAATGCACTTGTGCATAAAGTACGCCCGCACAAAGGGCAGCTGGAAACCGCTGCACGTATCAATGAGATTCTACAAGACAGTGAGCTTGGGTCTGCCGAAAAAACAAATGTTCAAGACCCCTATTCTTTTAGGTGTATACCCCAAGTGCATGGCGCTACCAAAGACACTCTAGAATTTGTACAGCAAACATTTAAAACAGAGATTAACGCAGTTACAGATAACCCAAATATTTTTATAGAAGAAGATTTAATTATCTCTGGCGGAAATTTTCATGGCCAACCACTGGCCCTGGCCCTAGATTATATGGCCATTGCAATGAGTGAATTGGGGAGTATCTCTGAGAGAAGAACCTACCAGCTAATATCTGGTTTGCGTGATTTACCTGCTTTT
Organism: uncultured Flavobacteriaceae bacterium; assembly: GCA_913045325.1. Lineage (GTDB taxonomy): Bacteria > Bacteroidota > Bacteroidia > Flavobacteriales > Flavobacteriaceae > Patiriisocius. The sequence continues at coordinate 7,470 of CAJWPZ010000013.1, forward strand.
TTGGTTAAAAACCCAGGTCTTAACAGCGGTTTTATGATACCTCAGTATACAGCGGCAAGTATTGTAAGTCAGAACAAACAACTTGCAACTCCATCCTCTATAGATTCTATAGTCTCCTCAAACGGCCAAGAAGACCATGTGAGTATGGGAGCCAATGGAGCAACTAAATGCTTGCGTATTATAGATAATATAGAAACCATACTAGCAATTGAGCTGATGAACGCCGCTCAAGGGTTGGCCTTTAGAGATAAAAAATCATCACCCTTTATAATGTCATTTATAGAAAGTTATAGAACCGTGGTGCCGTTTTTAGAAGAAGATAGAATTCTAGCAGATGATATTCATGCAAGTGTTGCTTTTTTGCAAAGCTTTAGTGTAGATAGTGAACTACTGTTTTAACTTTTTTTTTTTTAAAATAGTATCCCATAACACTTTGCTTGTAAAGAGTAGGGGTTAAGAGTATAAAATAAAAACGCCCCTTATTAATAAGGGGCGTTTTTGTTATAAATCTTAGAGATCTTATTTAAGATTCTGTAGTCTTCTTTTTCTGTTTTTTAATTTTTATACTAAGTTCATTTTTCTTGTCGTCCAAATCCATGGTAATGGCATCTCCTTCTTTAAGATTGCTGTTAATTATTTCTTCAGCCAAGGCGTCTTCAATATATTTTTGAATGGCACGCTTTAAAGGTCTGGCTCCATAATCTGAATCAAATCCTTTGTCTGCAATATAATCTTTCGCTTTTTTGGTTAGAGTTAGGTCATATCCAAGTGCTTTAATACGAGAAAATAATATGGCCAGCTCTATATCAATGATTTTATGAATATCATCACGATCTAGGTTGTTGAATATCATCACATCATCTACACGATTTAAAAATTCTGGAGCGAATGTTTTTTTCAAAGCATTTTCAATAACTCCCTTGGCATTAGCATCTGCCTGGCTTGTTTGTGCAGCAGTCCCAAAACCAACTCCTTGACCAAAATCTTTTAATTTACGGGCTCCAATGTTGGAGGTCATAATAATAATGGTGTTTCTAAAATCTATTTTGCGTCCTAGACTGTCTGTTAGATGTCCATCATCGAGTACTTGCAGTAACATATTAAACACATCTGGATGGGCTTTTTCTATCTCATCCAATAGCACCACAGAATAAGGTTTACGTCGTATCTTTTCTGTAAGCTGTCCACCTTCTTCATACCCTACATATCCAGGAGGAGCTCCTACAAGTCTTGATATGGCAAATTTTTCCATGTACTCACTCATGTCAATGCGTATCAGTGAGTTTTCGTTGTCAAACAACTCTTTGGCCAAAACCTTGGCTAATTGAGTTTTACCAACCCCTGTTTGTCCAAGAAAAATAAATGAACCAATGGGCTTGTTTGGATCTTTAAGTCCTGCACGATTACGCTGTATGGCCTTCACCACTTTGTTTACAGCGTCGTTTTGACCAATTACCTTTCCTTTGATAAGCTGTGGTAATTCTGCCAGTTTATTAATTTCTGTTTGAGCAATTCTATTAACAGGCACTCCAGACATCATAGAAACAACCTCTGCTACATTGTCTTGGTCTACTGTTTCGCGATGAAGTTTAGAATCATTTTCCCAAATTTCTTGTTGGCTAATTAATTCTTTTTCAAGGTTTTTTTCATCATCTCTTAGCTTGGCTGCCTCTTCATATTTTTGCTTTTTAACCACCGAGTTTTTAAGTTCTCTTACCTGCTCAAGTTTTTGCTCAAGCTCTAAGATTTTCTTTGGTACATTAATGTTAATAATGTGTACTCGAGATCCTGCTTCATCCAAAGCATCAATAGCTTTGTCTGGCAAAAACCGGTCTGTCATGTACCTGTTTGTTAACTTCACACAGGCCTCTAATGCTTCTTTTGTATAACTTACATTATGGTGTGCTTCGTATTTTTCTTTAATATTTTCTAAAATTTCAATTGTTTCTTCTACAGAGGTAGGCTCTACTAAAACTTTCTGAAATCTTCTCTCTAAGGCGCCATCTTTTTCTATGTATTGTCTATGCTCATCTAGGGTTGTAGCTCCAACACATTGTATTTCTCCACGAGCCAATGCTGGCTTAAACATATTGCTGGCATCTAGAGATCCAGTAGCGCCACCGGCACCTACAATAGTGTGTATCTCATCAATAAAGAGAATGATGTCTTTGTTTTTTTCAAGCTCATTCATCAGGGCTTTCATCCGCTCTTCAAATTGTCCTCGATATTTTGTACCTGCAACTAGGCTGGCCAAATCTAATGTTACAACACGTTTGTCATACAAAATACGGGATACTTTACGCTGTACAATACGAAGTGCTAAACCTTCTGCAATAGCAGATTTACCAACTCCAGGTTCTCCAATTAGTAAGGGATTGTTTTTTTTGCGTCTACTCAAAATTTGTGATACTCTTTGTATTTCAGCATCACGACCCACTACAGGATCTAGTTTTCCTAAATCTGCCATTTCGGTAAGATCTCTACCAAAATTATCTAATACAGGTGTTTTAGATTTTTTATTTGTTTTGACCCCTGGATTACCAAATAAATTTTCTTTGCTAGGCTCTTCCTTGTCTGACTTGTCATCACCTGGGAAGGTATCCTCTGCTGATGGCATATCTATGTAGTCATCATCATTGGAGAGCAATGATTTAAACTGTTCTTTGACACCATCGTAATCTACTTTCATTTTTTCAAGTAGTTTGGTGGTAGGGTCGTTTTCATTTCTTAGAATACATAAAAGTAAATGAGCGGTATTAATAGAGGTGCTTTGGAATAGCTTTGCTTCTAAAAATGTAGTTTTTAAAGCGCGCTCTGCTTGCCGAGTTAGATGCAGGTTTTTCTTATCATTGCCTACAATTCCAGTTTCTGGGTTTGCAGGGCTTAATATTTCAACTTTACGTCTAAGGTAGTTCAGGTCTATATCTAGGGCATTTAATATGGTAACAGCTTTGCCGTCTCCATCTCTTAGTAGCCCAAGTATTAGGTGTTCAGTGCCAATAAAATCATGGCCCAACCGAAGCGCCTCTTCTTTGCTAAATGCAATAACATCTTTTACTCTTGGGGAAAAATTATCATCCATAGGTTACGTTCTCTTTCGTATAAAATTACTAAAAATTAATGTTATAATTACAAAAACCATTCCTGTTTCTATCAAGTATTTTTTTTTAACATAACACACCTTAGTTATGTGCTTGTAAGCCCCTTTAGTTATTAACCAATTAGGGGTGTTTTTTTGTTAATAAAAACGTGAATAAGACCCTTGTTTTTTTAGCTAAAAAATGAGGAAATACCGTATCTTGCTTCTCTAGTAGAAAAAAACATAAATATAATATAAAACAACTATGGCTGAAGGTGAAAAATTGATTCCTATCAACATTGAAGATGAAATGAAATCGGCTTACATCGATTATTCGATGTCTGTAATTGTGTCACGTGCACTGCCAGATGTTCGTGATGGTATGAAACCTGTTCACAGGCGTGTTTTGTTTGGTATGCATGAACTTGGTATTCGAGCAACAGGTGCCCATAAAAAATCTGCCAGAATTGTTGGAGAAGTTTTAGGAAAGTATCACCCACACGGAGATACATCTGTTTATGATGCTATGGTGCGTATGGCACAAGAGTGGAGCCTACGCTATTTACTTGTAGATGGTCAAGGTAACTTTGGCTCTGTAGATGGAGATAGTCCAGCTGCAATGCGTTACACAGAAGCAAGAATGCAGCGTATTAGTGAAGATATGCTGGCAGATATAGATAAAGATACAGTAGATCATCAACTAAACTTTGATGACACCTTAAAAGAACCAACGGTACTTCCAACTAGAATACCTGGCTTGTTAATAAACGGAGCCTCTGGTATTGCTGTGGGTATGGCAACAAACATGCCACCACATAACCTAACAGAGGTTGTTGATGGTATACAGGCATATATAGAAAATCCAGATATTGACATAGACGGACTCATGCAGTATGTAAAAGCCCCAGATTTTCCAACTGGAGGTATTATATATGGTTATGATGGAGTGAAAGATGCATTTCATACTGGGCGTGGGCGTATTGTAATGAGAGCCAAATCTAGTTTTGAAGAGGTTGGCGGTAGAGAATGTATCATTGTAAATGAGATTCCGTATCAAGTCAACAAGGCAGACATGATTAAAAAAACTGCTGATCTTATAAATGATAAGAAAATCGAGGGTATTTCAAACATTCGTGATGAGTCTGACAGAAATGGAATGCGTATTGTATACATACTTAAAAGAGATGCAATTCCTAATATTGTACTAAACACCTTATTTAAATATACAGCCCTTCAGTCTAGTTTTAGTGTAAATAACATTGCTCTTGTAAAAGGGAGACCTCAAATGCTGAATCTTAAAGACTTGATTCATTATTTTGTAGAGCACCGTCATGAGGTTGTTGTTAGAAGAACAGAATACCTTTTAAGAAAAGCCAACGAAAGAGCCCATATACTAGAGGGATTAATTATTGCCTCAGATAATATAGATGAGGTGATACGTCTTATTCGCGGCTCTTCAAATGCAGATGCTGCAAAAGCTGCCTTAATTAAAGCCTTTGAGCTTTCTGAGATACAGGCTAAGGCAATTGTTGAGATGCGTTTGCGCCAATTAACTGGTCTAGAGCAAGACAAGCTTCGTACAGAGTATGAACAACTCATGAAAACCATAGAAGACTACCAAGACATTCTTGCTGACAAGGAGCGTAGAATGACTATTATCAAAGAAGAATTACAAGAAATTCAAGACAAATATGGTGATGAGCGTCGTTCTGTAATTGAGTATGCTGGAGGAGATGTAAGTATCACAGATTTAATTCCAGATGAGCAAGTGGTGTTAACCATTTCTCATGCGGGTTATATTAAGCGTACTTCATTGGCAGAATATAAAACACAAAATAGAGGTGGAGTAGGGCAAAAAGCCTCTGCGACAAGAAATGAAGATTTCTTAGAGCATTTATTTGTGGGAACCAACCACCAATACATGTTGTTTTTCACACAAAAAGGAAAATGTTTCTGGATGCGAGTTTTTGAAATTCCTGAGGGAAGTAAAACATCAAAAGGGCGTGCTATTCAAAACTTGATTAACATAGAGCCAGATGATAAGGTAATGGCATTTATTTGCACACAGGATCTTAAAGATGAAGAATATGTAAATAGCAGGTACGTTATCATGGCCACCAAAAAAGGGCAAGTCAAGAAAACACCACTAGAGCAGTATTCTAGACCTAGAACCAATGGTATTAATGCCATCACAATTAAAGACGGCGATGAGCTTCTGGAGGCAAAACTTACTACGGGAGACTCTCAAGTAATGCTTGCTGTAAAGAGTGGTAAAGCCATTAGGTTTGAAGAAGAAAAGACAAGACCTATGGGTAGAAATGCCTCTGGAGTTCGTGGTATTAGATTGGCAGATGATGCAGATGAGCTTGTTGGTATGATTGCCATAAATGACACCGCTTCTGAAATTTTAGTGGTTTCAGAAAATGGATACGGTAAAAGATCTAGCATTGAAGACTACCGCATCACAAACCGTGGTGGAAAAGGAGTAAAAACAATTAGCCTTACAGATAAAACTGGAAAACTTGTAGCCATTAAAAATGTGGTTGACAGCGATGATTTAATGATTATTAATAAATCTGGAATTGCCATTAGAATGGCCGTTGATAGTCTTCGAGTGATGGGACGTGCCACACAAGGAGTACGTTTAATCAAAGTTCGTGAGGACGATTCTATTGCAGCTGTAGCTAAGGTGATGAAAGAAGATGATCCAGAGTTGGATGAGTCTTTAGAAGATGCAGATTCGCAAATCACTCCTGTTGATGTAACAGGTGCAGAGCCAGCCACTGAGCAAACAAACACTGAGGAAGAATAATTTATAACTATTAATATTTCAGAAATATAAAAAGCCACATTTCTGATTCTAATTATTTTAAGATGAAAAAATCATTACTATTGGCAGGCGCACTTTTATTTGCTGTAGCGTCTTTTGGCCAAAAAAAAGAAATTAAAAAAGCGCAAAAGGCATTTATAAAGGGAGATGTCCAGGCGGCACAAATGCTACTGAATACTGCAGAAACTAAATTAGGTGAAGCAGCCCTTGAAACAAAAATAGATTTCTACATAGCAAAAGGTGAAGTGACACTAGCCCAGGCAGGAAAATCTGGATACCAGCAAATGAAAGATGCTGCTGATGCTTATAAAACCGCTCAAAAACTAGACACAAAAAACCAGTATAAAGGTATTATTGACACTGGTCTAGACAACACTCGTGTAGCTTTGTTTAATAGCGCCATTATAGAATCGAACGCAAAAAATTATTCTAAAGCTGGAGAAAAGTTTTATTTAAGTTATACGGTGAAAAATGACACCATTGATTTGTATTATGCGGCAGGTAGTATGATAAATGCCAAAGATTATGACGCAAGTCTTGATTATTACCAGCAGCTATTAGCTCTTGGGTATACAGGTATTAAAAAGAAGTATACAGCACTTCGTATAGAAGATAACAAGCAAGTGACCTTTGCCTCTGAGGCAGACAGAAACACTGAATTGTTATCTGGAAAATACACAAAACCAGGTGAGCGTATGTCTGAATCTATAAAGGGAGATATTTTAAAAAACGTGGTGCTTATCCTCTCTAGTAAAGGAGAGAATGACAAGGCTATAGCCCTTATGAAAGAAGCTAGATTAGAAAACCCCACAGATATAACCCTAGTTAGAGCAGAGGCAGAGATGGTTTATAAAATGGGAGATATAGCCCGTTATGATGAATTGATGCAACAAGTTTTAGAGTTTGACCCTACAGATCCTGAGCCGTATTATAATATAGGTGTTGTTGCGGCCTCTTCTGGAAACCCAGAAAAAGCCATGGAGTTTTACAAAAAAGCAATCGAACTAAAGCCAGATTATACCTCTGCACTTGTAAACCTTGGTGCTTTGATATTAAGAGATGAGATGAAAATTGTAGATGAAATGAATTCTTTAGGAATGTCTAAGGCAGATTCTAAAAAATATAATGCCCTGGAGATTAAAAGAGAAGGGCTCTACAATGAAGCATTACCTTATTTAGAGGCAGCCTACAGTTATAGAAGTGATAATCCTCAACTTGTTGCAAAACTTAAAGAAATATACAGCCTTTTAGGCATGGACGCTAAAGAATCTGAAATGAAATCTAAACTCGACGAGTTAGAGAACTAAGCTACATATATTGAGTACTAAAAAATCCCGCTATAACATGGCGGGATTTTTTTATATAAAGATACTCTGTACTTTTAATTAGTTTATATAATACGCTTTATTACTCTTAATTTATGAGTATGAAGGCTTGTTTGAATATTAAAAATACCTGTATGGTCTAACATGTCTATACGTACTTTACCATGTGCATGTATAATGTAGTTGTCTTTCATTATAATTCCTACATGTGTAATATCTCCCTCGGCGTTGTCAAAAAATGCTAAATCACCAGGTTCACTTTCTTCTATAAAACTCAAGGCTTCTCCTTGCTCAACTTGTTGGCTAGCATCACGTTTTAACGCATAACCATTGAGTTTGTACACCATTTGAGTAAACCCACTACAATCTATGCCAAAAGGAGTTTTTCCGCCCCATAAATAGGGTGTGTTTAGATATAAAAGAGCCGTGTTTATTACATTGTCTTTAGCAAATTTTTCTTGTACACTACTGCCTTCAAACTCATGATTTAAAATATCTAAGGCGTTTAAAGAACTACCCATAACTATAGATATCATCTGATTATCTTGGGTAGATACCATATCTACAAGATCCTCACAAACAATAGGAGTCTGCTTAGAGATATTATTGTAATTTTCTTCTTCTATAGGCAGAAATTGTTTGTTATCTATCCAGGCCTCATATGTATCATAGGCTAGGCGTATTCTGCTCCATTTTTTTCTTGACTCTAATACCTTAAAAATTTCACCATACAATACTTGGGTCACTAGTTCACTGCTGTCTGCAGCTTCTGCCCTAAGAGGCACAATAGAAAGATTACAAATACCGTATTTCATAGAATAACTTGTGTGAGTTAGGCTCTTTCAATTACTATAGCAGATGCGCCACCACCTCCATTACAAATTGCTGCCGCTCCAAATTTTGCGTCGTTTTGTTGTAGTACGTTTAACAGTGTTATTATAATACGAACACCACTAACCCCAAGTGGATGCCCTAAAGAAACAGCGCCACCATTTACATTTACATTGCTGCTATCAAGGCCTAAAATTTTCATATTAGCAAGGCCAACCACCGCGAAGGCTTCGTTAAGCTCAAAGAAATCTATCTGATCTTGAGTTACACCAGCTTTGGCAAGGGCCTTTGGCAAAGCCTTTGATGGAGCCGTTGTAAACCACTGCGGCTCGTGTGCTGCATCTGCATATCCTTTTATAGTAGCCAATATGGTAAGTCCAAGTGAGTTGGCTTTCTCTTCACTCATTAAAATCATTGCACCAGCACCATCATTAATAGTGGATGCATTGGCCGCTGTAACGGTTCCTTCTTTCGAAAAAGCAGCTCGTAGGGCTGGAATTTTATCCATTCTTACGTTTTTAAACTCCTCATCTTCACTTACAATAAGAGCGTCACCTCTTCTTTGAGGTACTGCAACGGGTATTACTTCGTTAGAGAATTTACCTTCACTCCAAGCCTTTGCAGAGCGTTTGTAGGATTCTATGGCAAACGCATCTTGATCTTCTCTAGAGAAACTATATTTTTCTGCACAACTATCTGCCAATACGCCCATGGCATTTTTATCAAAGGGGTCTACCAGACCATCTTTTTGCATACCGTCTACCATTGTAGTGGGTCCAAATTTTACTCCTTTGCGCATGTGCATGTAATGTGGAATGTTACTCATACTCTCCATACCACCTGCTATAACTACATTGGCATCACCAAGTGCAATAGCCTGAGCCGCATTTATTACAGCTTTCATACCAGAGGCGCATACTTTGTTTACCGTTGTACAAGGTACAGTATCTGGGATACCTGCACCTATTGCTGCTTGTCTAGCTGGCGCTTGACCTACGCCGGCCTGTACCACATTACCCATATACACTTCGTCTACTTGGGTTGCGTCTAGGTTGATTTTATCTAAAGCTCCTTTTATAGCAACGCTTCCTAACTCAGTGGCTGTTAATGAAGATAAACCTCCCATAAAACTACCTATTGGCGTACGCACCGCAGCAACAATAACAACTTTTTTTATCATAATATTGAATTAATATTTATTTAATGAGTAACAATTATAAGCTTTAAATAATGGCTACAAAATTACATATTTATAACTAAATTATCAATATTTACGGCCATAGGTTTTGTTAGTGCATCAACCAATAGGTATCTTTACCTTGAATATTTTTATTATGAAAAATACATTAAGCACTCTATCTAGAAATCAATCCTTACTATACAAAGGATTTCTTTTTATTGCAGCTACTTTTTTAATACTCTATCTTTTTCCAAAAGCTGGACAATTTAAGTATGATTTCCAGAAGGGTAAACCCTGGCAGTATGAGAATTTGTATGCTCCTTTTAGTTTCACCATAAAAAAAGATGCATCGTCACTCGAGATAGAGAAACAGCAGATAGTTGATAATGCAGAACCATATTTTGATATAGATTTTGCTGCCGTTGATGGTGTTAAAATAGAATTTTACCGACTGTTGGATGAAGCTTACCAGAATTCATTGTTTAGGGTTTCAAAACTAGTACTGCAAAGTAAAGGCGCTGCTATTATTGATGAAATTTATAAGCATGGCGTTGTAAGTGAATTGTACTCTTATGATGCAGATAAACTGGTGTATCTAAAAAACGGTAATGAAATAGATGAGGTTACCTTTCATCAAATTGTTCGGTTTGATGACATTGCCTCTATTGTCAAGGCATCTACTTCTTTAGAGACCATTTCCCCTAGTATAGATTTGTTAGAGAAGATACTTAAAATTGTTATCAAGTCTAATGTTTCTTTAAACACCAAACTAACCCAGGCAGGTATTGATGATGAGGTAAATGCCATGAATCCTAACAAAGGTATTATAGAAAAAAGTGGTCGTATCATTGCCAAAGGAGAACTGGTAGATACTGATGCCTACCAAATTCTAGATTCTTTAAAGGCAGAGTATCAATCTCAAGTCTGGACCAAATCAAATTATCTCTGGCTGTTAGTTGGGTATGGTTTGCTTGTAATGTTGGTACTGTTGATGTTGTTGCTATTTCTAAAAAAATACAGGCAAGAAATATATACAAACAACACCAAAGTAACCTTCATCTTTTTTAATGTACTATTAATGGTTTTACTTACCACCATTGTGGTAAAGATGGATGCCAAGTATGTGTATGTAGTGCCACTTTGTATCTTACCCTTAATTTTAAAGGCGTTTTTCGACCCTAGATTAGGCTTGTTTGTTCATGTTCTTACCATATTATTGCTTGGATTTATAGTACCCAATAGTTTTGAATATTTGTTTTTGCAAATTATTGCAGGTATCGTAACTATTTTAACGGTGTCTGAACTATACAAAAGAGCCAATCTGTTTATTTCTGTTACACAGATCACCTTTATTTATATCATTGGGTATTTTGCATTTGTTCTCATACAAGAAGGGAATATATATGCCTTTGAATGGGAAATATTCGGGTATTTCGTTTTATGTGGTTTAGCCACTTTATTTGCTCACCCCTTAATTTATTTCTACGAAAAATTATTTGGTTTGGTGTCAGATGTTTCTCTTTTAGAGCTTAGTGATACCAATTCAAAATTATTAAAAGAGCTTTCTAATAAAGCCCCAGGAACATTTCATCACTCTTTGAATGTTGCCAATCTTGCAGAAGCTGCTGCCCAAGAAATTGGCGCCAATTCTATGCTCGTTAGGGTAGGTGCTTTGTATCATGATATTGGTAAAATGGCAAGTCCTACCTTTTTTATAGAAAACCAATTAAGTGGTATAAACGCGCACGATGAATTAGACCCAAAGGAAAGCGCTAGTATTATTATAAATCATGTTATAGACGGTATTGAAATTGCCAGAAAATATAATCTTCCAGATAGAATTATAGATTTTATACGTACCCATCATGGTACAAGTATGGTCTATTATTTTTATAAGAAAGAGTTACAAAATCAAGGAGAGGCAAATAAAGCCGATTTTAAATATCCTGGTCCCATTCCTTTTTCTAAGGAAACGGCTATTTTAATGATGGCAGATAGCGTGGAGGCAGCTAGTAAAAGCTTAAAGGAACCTACATCCACAAAAATTGATGTATTTGTAGAAAAGATTATTGATGCTCAAATGGAACAAGGTCAGTTTTTAAATGCCAATGTAACCTTTAAAGAGATTGAGCTAATAAAGAAAGTTTTAAAGAAAAAACTAAATAATATGTTTCATTTAAGAGTAGAATATCCAGAGTAATTCACACCAATTATACTCTTAATACACCCGATAACTATTATTTTCTGCCTTGATTTGTTAAAAAGTGGTACTTTTGTATCCTGAAAACGTTTCAGAACACTTCCTTATGAGCCAAAAAACACTATTAAACGCAACAGAGATTCATGTCGCTTTGCATCGTTTGGCTTGTCAATTAATAGAAAACCATAACGATTTCTCTCAAACAGTGCTTATTGGTATACAGCCAAGGGGTGGCTTTCTAGCCAAACGCTTGGTGAGTCTACTACAAAATCAGTATAAAATTAAAGAGGTACAACTAGGTTTATTAGACATAACTTTTTACCGTGATGACTTTAGAAGAAGTGAAAAACCTCTAGAGGCAAATAAAACTGCAATAGATTTTGTGGTGGAAGACAAAAAAGTTGTTTTTATTGACGATGTACTCTACACCGGAAGAAGCATAAGAAGCGCATTAACAGCCATTGGTGACTTTGGCCGCCCAACAGAAATAGAATTACTCACACTCATTGACAGAAGATTTAGTAGACATCTACCTATACAGCCAGATTACAGAGGTAGGCAAGTAGATGCTATTGATGGAGAAAAGGTACGGGTTTGTTGGCAAGAGCAAGAAGGAGAAGACGCAGTCTATTTAATAAAAGAATAATTATACGATGTCTGAATTAAGCGTAAATCACTTATTAGGAATTAAATACATCACAGAGGAGGACATACAACTCATCTTTGAAACCGCAGACCATTTTAAAGAAGTGATTCATAGGCCTATTAAAAAAGTGCCTTCACTTAGAGATATTACTATCGCTAATTTATTTTTCGAGAACAGCACCCGTACTAGACTTTCTTTTGAACTTGCACAGAAAAGACTTTCTGCAGATATTATAAACTTTTCTGCCGGGTCTTCTTCGGTTAAAAAAGGAGAATCTTTAGTAGACACGGTAAACAATATTCTATCAATGAAGGTTGATATGGTGGTAATGCGTCATCCCAACCCTGGAGCTGGTGTATTTCTATCAAAACATATAAACGCAAGTATTATAAACGCAGGAGATGGCGCCCATGAGCACCCTACACAAGCCCTTTTGGATTGTTACTCTATTAGAGAACGACTAGGAGATGTGGCTGGTAAAAAAGTAGTGATTGTTGGAGATATACTTCACTCTAGAGTTGCGTTATCTAATATTTTTGCACTACAAAAACTAGGAGCAACTGTAAAGGTTTGTGGTCCTAAGACATTAATGCCAAGGTATATAGAATCTTTGGGTGTTACCTTTGAACCTAATTTGATAAAAGCATTAAATTGGTGTGATGTTGCAAACATGCTACGGGTACAAAATGAACGCATGGATATTAGTTATTTTCCATCTACCAGAGAGTACACACAGCAGTTTGGATTAAATAAAACAATACTAGACAACCTAGATAAAGAAATTATTGTCATGCATCCAGGGCCTATTAACAGAGGTGTTGAGATTACAAGTGATGTTGCAGACTCTAAACAAGCCATCATCCTAGATCAAGTTCAAAACGGTTTGGCTGTACGTATGGCTGTATTATATTTGTTGGCTTCCAAAATCAAAAGAAATGATAATTAATACCTCCAAAACGTTTACTGTTTTAAAAGATCAAAAAGATGGTATTGAAGATTTTACCGCGTTTTTAACTCATATTGTTCCAACCCGTTTTAAAGACCAAAATCTTATCATTGATTTGTTGCCCTACACCAATCTATCTTTAGAGCAATTACTAATGTTTATTGAGATTTCTAACCAACATAGAATTTTAAAACATTCTTTTGTAATAGTAAATAATGCCCTTGATACAGATATACTGCCTAATGAGATTATGGTAGTGCCAACACTTTTAGAGGCGCAGGATGTTATTGAGATGGAAGAAATTGAAAGAGATCTTGGTTTTTAACCCCATACGCTCTACTACACAGGTTTTGAAAAAAAATCACTACTTTAACACCTATGTTTAATCTAGTATTTAAATAGCATGAAATTAACTATTGTTGGTTGTCATTCTGCCTCACCTCGATTTGACGCAAATCCTACAGCGCAAATACTGGAAGTAAAAGGACACTTGTTTTTAATAGATTGTGGGGAAGGTACTCAAGTTCAGCTCAGAAAGTTTAAAATAAAATTTGCTAGAATAAAACATATTTTTATTTCTCACCTGCACGGCGATCACTTTTTTGGTTTGGTGGGTTTGATATCCACATTTAAGTTATTAGGTAGAGATGCTCCTTTACATATTTACGGCCCAAAGGGTATTAAACAAGCTATTTTGTTACAGCTTAAATTGGGGAAAACCTATACTAATTTCGAGCTTTATTTTCATGAATTAGAAAGCAACAAGCCAACGCTATTATTTGAAGACGCTATTTTGAGCATTACCACCATACCTTTAAAACATAGGGTATACACCAATGGTTTTTTGTTTCAACAAAAACCTGGTGAACGAATTTTAAATATTCAAAAAGCTACACAATTGGGGATAGATTCTTCTTACTATCAAAAAGCAAAACAGGGATTTGATGTACCAGATAGCCAAGAAAATATAGTCTCTAACACTGCTATTACTTTTGATCCAGCCCCTGCAAAATCTTATGCTTATTGTAGTGACACTGCTTATTGTGAGCAGATTATACCCCAAATATCTAATACTACGCTACTGTATCATGAGGCTACTTTTTTACACCAGCATGCTCAATTAGCTTTAAAAACAATGCATAGTACTGCTCACCAGGCTGCTTTAATTGCTCACAAGGCAAAGGTAGGTAAATTGCTACTAGGTCATTATTCTGGACGTTATAGTGATTATAATGAGTTTAAACTGCAGGCCCAGGAAGTTTTCACGCCAACAGAACTAGCCATGGATGGTAAGATTTTTGAAATCTAATGCCAAAGGTGTTTTTTTAGTTTGCTATTTTACCGCTTATTTTTCACATAACTTTAAAGATTCTAGTATATTATAAATTATGCAATCTTTGTACCTTGCGGTAAAGTTAAATTTATGGATAAAAACCTTCACAACTATAGAAAATCTTACGAGAAAGGATCTCTTACAGAAGATACTGTTCAAGAAAATCCATTACAGCAATTTGCTGCTTGGTTTTTAGAGGCAGAAAATACCCCTGCTGTTGAGGAGCCAAATGCAATGACCCTGAGTACTGTAAATGGTCAAGGTATTCCAAAGGCGCGAGTGGTGCTGCTTAAAGAATATACATCACAAGGCTTTGTTTTTTATACCAATTACACCAGTGGTAAAGGACAGGCTATTGCGCAAAATAACAATGTTTGTGTTTCGTTTTTTTGGCCTTCACTGGAGCGTCAAATTATAATAACGGGTGAGGCCGTAAAAATTTCAGAAGAAAAATCTATTGCCTATTTTAATAAAAGACCTCGTGAGAGCCAATTGGGCGCTGTAGTAAGCGATCAATCTACAGCTATAGACAGCAGAGAAGCTTTGGAAGAAAAACTACTACAGACAGAAAAAAAATATGACACCAAGACTATAGAAAAACCTACTAATTGGGGAGGTTATTTAATACAGCCAACTTCCTATGAGTTTTGGCAGGGTAGAAATAGTAGGTTACATGATAGGATTAAGTATACAAAAAACAATAATAGCTGGAGTATAGGTAGGCTGCAACCCTAGTTTAGTATCTAATACCATTAGTAATGAAGACACTATATTTTATTAGGCACGCTAAGTCTTCTTGGAAACATACTGTTATTGATCAGCAAAGACCCTTAAATAAAAGAGGTGTTACTGATGCTTTACAAGTTTCAAAGTTAGTAGCGAAAACTAATGTAAAACCGCAGGTAATTATAACAAGTGATGCTCTGAGAGCTCAAGGCACTGCCAGGTATTTTAAAGATGCTTTTGCCCTTGATGATAATGCCTTTGTATTAAATTCTGCGTTGTATGATTTTAGCGGCCAACAAGTTATGAAGCTTATTAAAGAATTAAAAAACACCCTAGATTGTGTTATGCTGTGTGGGCATAACCATGCATTTACTTATATAGTGAACATATTGGGTAGTATAAGTATTAAAAATGTACCTACTTGCGGTTTTCTGGCCATTACCTTTGAGGAAGATAAGTGGAGTGAGATAACCACAGGAACAACCAATAACATAATTTTTCCGAGAGACTTAAAATAAAACTATGACACCAAAACCAAATAAAGCCCCTCTTGAGAATAGCTATTATAACCGAGAATTAAGCTGGTTACAGTTTAACGCACGTGTGTTACAAGAGGCTGAAGACAGTACAACTCCACTGCTTGAAAGGTTACGGTTTATTGGAATTTTTTCAAACAATCTAGATGAGTTTTTTAAAGTACGATATGCCACTATAAAGCGTATTGCTGATGCCGGGAAGGGTGGGCGTAGTTTTTTAGGAGGTATTCCAGCCTCAAAGCTAATGGAGCTAATTACCCAAACAGTAATCAAGCAGCAGAAAACTAGTTTAGGTATTTTGAGTGGCATTAAGCAAGAGCTTAAAAAAGAGCAAATCTATATGATCAATGAGACGGAGGTATCTAAGTCTCAGTCTGAATTTATTGAAGATTATTTTTTGCAAAAAGTTAGTCCTGCCATGGTTGTTATTATGATTGGTGAACTTAAAGAATTCCCTTCATTAAAAGATAGCGCAGCGTATCTAGCCGTGAAAATGGAAATGACTACTGATGATACAACCTTTGCTTCAAAACATAATTATGCTCTTATTGAAATACCTAAAAATGTAGAACGATTTGTAGAATTACCCTCACACGATGGTAAGAAATACATCATCATCTTAGATGATTTAATACGATATATGCTACACAAAATATTTAGCATTTTTAAGTACGATCATATTTCTGCACACATGATAAAAATTACTCGTGATGCTGCCCTAGATATAGAGAGTGATTTAAGTAAAAGTTTTATTGATAAAATATCTAAATCTGTAAAAAATAGAAGTGATGGAGATCCTGTAAGGCTTGTATATGATAAAACCATAGATGATCAAACTCTCTCTTTTTTAATGGATAAAATGGGAATAAAAAACTCTGATAGTATTAATCCCGGTGGGAGATATCATAACAGAAGAGATTATATTAAGTTTCCTAGCCTAGGACGTCCAGACTTGCAATATGAAAAAATCATACCCCTACAAATCCCTGGTTTATCACTAGTTGGAAGCTTACTAGATAAGGTTGCCAAAAAAGACTACTTGTTACATGCACCTTACCAGAGCTTTTCTTATGTTGTAAAATTTTTGCGTGAGGCTGCACTAGACCCTACAGTAAAAACAATAAAAATAACTATTTATAGACTTGCAGAAGTATCTCATATTTCCAGTAGTTTAATAAATGCGGTTAAAAATGGTAAAGAAGTAACGGTACAAATAGAACTACAAGCACGTTTTGATGAACAGGCCAATATTCATTACGCTGAACAAATGCAGCGTGAAGGAGTGAAACTTATATTTGGAGTAGCAGGGCTAAAAGTACACTGTAAAATATGTGTTGTAGAGCGCATGGAAGAGGGTAAATTAAAGAAATATTCACTTATAAGTACAGGAAACTTTAATGAGTCTACGGCAAGAATATACACAGATTATACCTTGTTCACTGCCAATCAAAAAATTGGAAAAGAACTCAATAGAGTGTTTGATTTTTTTGAAGTAAACTATAAAATTAAAGCGTACAAGCATTTAATTGTATCTCCACATTATACAAGAACAGCTATTTATGATTTAATACAGACAGAGATATTTAATACCATACAGGGTAAAAAAAGTGGTATTAAATTAAAACTCAATAGCCTGTCAGACAATAGATTAATAGACAGACTTTATGCCGCTAGTAGGGCAGGTGTTAAAATTCAACTAATTGTTAGAGGAATTTGTTGCTTAATTCCTGGTGTTAAATCTATGAGTGAAAACATTGAGGTGATTAGCGTTGTAGATAAGTTTTTAGAGCACCCAAGACTTTATATATTTGAGAATGATGGCGCTCCAAATGTATATATATCTTCTGCAGATTTTATGCGTAGAAATTTAGACACAAGAGTAGAGATTTCGTGTCCAATATATGACCAGCAAATCAAAGAAGAAATTTTAGAAACCTTCGATATTTGTTGGAGCGATAATGTAAAGGCCAGATGTATTTCTCAAAAACAAGACAATCTGTACAGAAAAAACAACAAGCCAAAAGTGCGATCTCAATTTGCATTGTATGAATATTATAAAAATAAACTAGAAAATTAATTTGTTACATATAGAGAAATATGCTGCCGTAGATATAGGTTCTAATGCCATACGTCTGCTCATTACAACGGTAATAGAGAAAGAGGGTTTCCCTACTCAATTTAAAAAAACTTCCTTGGTGCGCCTTCCCATTAGACTCGGCGCTGATGTTTTTTTAAAAGGGAGTATTTCTTCAAGGAATTACAAAAGGCTTCTTGATGCAATGCATGCTTACTCCTTGATTATTAAAACCCACAATGTGGTTGCTTTTAGAGCTTGTGCAACTTCTGCCATGCGAGAGGCCAAAAATGGTCAGCAAATTGTATCAAAATTAAAGGCCGCCACTGGCATTGACATTCAGATTATCGATGGTAATGATGAGGCAGCTATTATTGCCTCTACAGATTTAAAACAACTCATTAGTGATAATAAAGTGTTTTTATATGTTGATGTGGGTGGAGGTTCTACAGAATTCACCGTATTTGCTAATGGTAAAAATATTGTCTCACACTCTTTTAAATTAGGTACGGTGCGTATTATAAATGGCATGGTGGAGGATGTTACTTGGCAGCAGGCAAAAAATTGGGTTACCCAACATACAAAAGCATATTCAAAAATTAATGTAATTGGTTCTGGCGGAAATATAAACAGTATATATCGCTTTAGTGAAAATAAGATAGGACAGCCCCTGAGTTATTTATTTATGTCAAGCTTCTATGAAAAAGTAAAACAGTATGATTACAACCAGCGTGTATTCGAGCTAAAAATGAATCCAGATAGGGCAGATGTTATTATCCCTGCCACGCGTATTTATCTTTCTGCTATGAAGTGGGCAAAAGCAAAAAACATGTATGTGCCTAAAATTGGACTTGCAGATGGTATTGTAAAGCAGCTTTATAATGAACGAAATGCAACTACATAGAAATATAATTAGTGTATCTGCAGTGTAAAATTATCCATGAATACTTTCGTTTTTGCTTAAATCTTTCATGACTTGCGCTTCAAAACTTAGTAATTCTTGCCACTTGCTGTCTACTTCTTTACGGTCTCCATATTGCCTAGCAAAACCTAAAAACATGGTGTAATGATTTGCTTCGCTAACCATAAGGTTATGATAAAAATCTGCTAATTCTGGATCTTCTAACTCTTCACTCAGTAGCCTGAAACGCTCACAGCTTCTTGCCTCTATTAGTGCAGCATATAATAGTCTGTGAACTAGTTGGGTTGTTCTACTGCCACCTTTTGGAAAGAATTTTAAAATCTCCAGTACATACCTATCTTTGCGATCACGGCCCAAAGTCCAGCCACGTGCTATGATTTTATCATGCACTAGCTTGAAGTGACTTATCTCCTCTTTTACAAGCGCCACCATTTGCTGAACCAGCTCTGTGTACTCAGGAAAAGAAACAATTAACGAGATAGCAGTTGATGTTGCTTTTTGTTCGCAATAGGCGTGATCTGTTAGTATTTCTTCAATATTTTTCTCGACAATATCTACCCATCTAGGGTCTGTAGGTAATTTTAACCCTAGCATTTTAATTGGATTTTGCTTTTTTGAATTCATAGCACTACTTTAAATATCTAGTTCAAAGGCTCTTCTAAGGGCTTCTAGATTAGGGTTTTTCTCCACTAGTTTTTCATACTTTTCTTTATCTGTGTACGCATAGCGTTTTACTTGCAGTTCATTTACTTCTATTACAAGATCCACATTGTAATTTTGAAGTTCTTTACGCATATAGGTTAACAGGTCAAACTTATCTCTTTCTACCTCAAGTTTGATGGTTTGGTTTGGAAACTCAAGATGAATCATACCGTCTTTTAAGGTAGGGACATTCATGGTAAGGTGAGACAGAAAATTATATTTCCCCTGGCCCTTAACAATCTCTGTGTAGGCATTCCAGTGCTCAATCATTTGCTGCTGAGTAAAATCTTCTGTAGGAAGGTTTTCTTTCTTAGGGCTTCTATCACTTATTTCTTTAGCGAGTTGTTGCTTTTTTTGTATGCTCTTTAATGATAAGGCCGAAACTCTTTTTTTGGACGTACTCTCTTGATTAATTACTTGCGGCTTGTGAGCGTGTTCTTGGCTATCTGGTTGGGTAGAAGATAGGTCTTTGTTTGGCGCTACTGTTTTTTCTGTTTCAATAGCGGGGGTTGTGAGCTCTGGTGTTTGTTCAGGTCTGTCTAGTTTTTCTTGAACTTGTCCTGGTGTTTCTTTAAAATGTGCTGGAGGAAGCACAAAACGCTGGTTTAACTTATTGGGCTTTTTTTTTTCTCCCTGCGCAGTGAGAGAGCTAAGTTGCATTAGGCATAATTCTACAAGTAACCTTTGGTTGCGACTTGTTTTAAACTTCAAATCACAAGAATTTGCAATATCGAGCGCCTCCATTAAAAATTCGTGAGGTGTTTTTTGTGATTGCTCTAGGTACATTTTCTTTACTTGATCACCTACCTCTAGAAGGGAGATGGTTTGTTGATTTTTACAAACCAATAAGTCTCTAAAGTGAGAGGCAAGGCCCATAATAAAATGATGCCCGTCAAACCCTTTGCTTAAAATTTCATTGTAGGCTAACAATACTTGTGGAATATCATTTTGGATCACAAGATCTGTGATATTAAAATAATAGGTATAATCTAATACATTTAGATTTTCTGTCACAGCCTCACGGGTAAGATTTTCTCCAGAGAAACTAACCACTCTATCAAAAATAGAGAGCGCATCTCTTAAAGCTCCATCTGCTTTTTGAGCGATAACATGCAGGGCATCATCTTGGGCTGATATATTTTCTTGTTGTGCAACAGATGCAAGGTGTCCTTTGATATCTTGTACTGTAATACGTCTAAAATCAAAAATTTGACATCTTGATAATATCGTTGGTATGATTTTGTGTTTCTCTGTAGTCGCCAAAATAAAAATGGCATGCTTTGGAGGCTCTTCAAGGGTTTTTAAAAAAGCGTTGAATGCCGCAGATGATAACATGTGTACCTCATCTATAATATAGACCTTGTACTGTCCAACCTGCGGAGGAATACGTACTTGGTCAATAAGATTTCTTATGTCATCAACAGAGTTGTTAGAGGCAGCATCTAATTCAAAGATGTTAAACGCAAAATCCTCGTCCTGTTTATGGTTTCCGTCTTGGTTTATTTTTTTTGCCAAAATACGGGCACAAGTAGTTTTACCAACCCCTCTTGGTCCTGTAAATAAAAGTGCTTGTGCTAGGTGATTGTTTTCTATAGCATTCTCTAGAGTATTAGTAATAGCCTGCTGGCCTACAACATCTTTAAATGTTGTGGGTCTGTACTTTCTAGCCGATACAATAAATGGTTCCATAGTATAGAAACAAATATAGGTAGGGGAGTTACTTAATTAAAAAAATAGCCCTTCTTATTTTACGATATTTATTAACAATAATGATACTTTTGCAACAGCAGGTCGCCTTATCGCTTCAAACTTGTTTTGAAGAGGAAAGTCCGGGCACCATAGGGAAGTATAGCGGCTAACGGCCGTCATTTCTAATAGCTTTGCTAAAGGAAAGAGGACTAGTGCAACAGAAAGTATGTACAGGTTATGCTGTAGTGAAACCAGGTAAACTCTATACGGTGAAATGCCACGTATACCAGCAATTAAGGGTTCCCGCCCATGCTGGAGGGTGGGCAGATGGAGTGTATCTGTAAAGATGCACCTAGATAAATGATGAGGAATTTTTGGCATAAGCCAAATTGAACAGAACCCGGCTTATAGACCTGCTTTTTTTATATTTTGGACGAGATATACGCTACAGCCTCCTCCAAGGTGTAAAATGCCTCTAGATCTTTGTAGAAGGTTTTTTCAAACTGTGCGTTATTGTAACTGGCCTCTTCATGACACAGTATTGCCATAGCCTTTAAGCGCTTGTATTTACTTGATTCTAAATAACAGGTAGGATTAACAGTGTAATCATTCACTCTATTGGCAATTAATCCAAAGTCTTTGTTTGGAAATTGATTTTCGAACACCTGATATATAATTTCTAATTCATTAGTATCAAACACAACCCCCTCTTTAATTGTTGTAATTAAAAAACTAGGATATACTTCAATAGACACAAAATCTAATTCTATAATTTTAAGGAGTTGGCTTTGCATGTTCAGGTAACTATTACTTTAGGTGTAAGTTGCTGTTGAATTAGAAAATTAAATAAAAATCAGAAAATTTTTAGTAAAAATAAAATATAATTTTATTGAAAAAAACTGAAGACAGAACCTCCATATCTTCTTGACTCAGAAAAACGATCAAAGCCAGACACATCTGTATGCTTTGAGTGTTCTAAAATAAAAACACCTTCTATAGCTACAAGACCGTTTTTGAAAGATTCGGTAATCATTTGCTCTAGTTGCTGAAGGGTAAAATCATAAGGAGGGTCTGCAAAAATGATATCAAAAGACCTTGAAGGCATTTTTGTATACTTAAAAATATCAGCTTTGATGGCATGAATGTTATAGTCTAACTCTTCAGAGATTTTAGAAATATATTTGATGCACCCAAAATGACTGTCTACCGAGGTGATATCTTTGCAACCTCTGGAGGCAAACTCATAGCTAATATTTCCTGTACCCGAGAATAAGTCTAATAATGAGATGTCTTGAAACATCCACCTGTGGTTTAAAATATTAAACAATCCTTCTTTAGCAAAATCTGTGGTAGGACGTACCGGCAATGACTTTGGAGCCATCAGACGTTTCCCTTTATGTAAACCTGAAATGATACGCATTGTTAAATATTAGATATAATATATTGTTGGTGCTTTGGTGTGTCTTTAATTATCACCCCTTTGTTGTTTGGCTCAAAATTGATATGTCTTACATAGGTGTATAATAGTGCATATAAAGAATCATCTTTTGCAATAAGCCCACTTAATGTTATGGTGTCTGTTTCTGTTTTAAGTCCTAATTGTTCATAGCAAAAAAGGATGTAGTATATAAAATCTTCAGAAGTTTTATAGCTGTAGGTGTTACACAGTTGCAATTTGTTGTTTGTACTCACAATACAGGTGAAACTATCTTTAAACACATGTACATGTATTTTTGCCACCTCTGGCTCACTTGGGCTATTTAAAATAGTATCCAATAATTTTGTCGTAGCGTGGTAGTAAGAAAATTCCCCATAGGTATCAAAAAAGAAATTATTGATATTTATATATGGTGCATATACAGTAATAATATCTTGGGCGTGTACCTGATCAAAGGCTATAAAATCTGTGGCAAGTATTTTGGAGTTAAACTTTAAATACTCCGCTGCTTTTTGAGAATCAAAAAGTGATTTGGGCACGCTTGTGACCATATCATTACAGTGTATTAAAACCACATGATCAAAATTTTGTTTAAGCTCAGAGGTGTCGTTAATTTTTTGAGTAAGATGGGTGAGTAACTCTTCTGGTGTAGTAGCTTGGTCAAAGATAGTTTCACAAAAAAAGAGAACTTCTTTAGTTTGGGTGTGGGTTATTAAAAAAGAATGTCCGGTCAATGCTAATTGAACGGACAGGCTTTGATGGGCAATAGGCCCTGTATTATTGTTTTGTTTGCTCAGCGTCATATATTTTTGGCCAATTACCAGAGGTATCAACCTCCTCTAGAGATCCAACTTTAACAAAGGCGCCATTTACACCCTCAACAGAGACAACCTGCTCTTCTTGGTTGATTAAATCTTTATCCAAACCTTCTAAAATGATTTTCTTACTAATTCTAGCTACAAAAGCAGAGTAGGCTTTCTCATTTTTTCTTCCTTGATTTTTAATAACTTCTCCGGCTACAAGCTCTATAGTTCCTGTAATGCCCTCTTGCTGTAGTGGTAAATTCATCATTGTTTTGTAACGATCTGTACCTCCAAATATAGAATCTCTAACAGCTGTAAAGCCTAAAGTATCTAATAATACAGCCTCTAGAATATATCCTCCTGTTTTTGCATCAAGGCCATAGGCTTTATTTTTCTTCTCATCTGCATAACTTGTGTCACGCCTTTGAACGTTTGCAAACTGGGCAGTATCTAAAAAACGAACCAAGCTGTCAAAGCTACCTGTAAATTTCCCTGTAATTTCTTTGTGTGCTAGTTCTGCGGCACGAACATCTTTTAAGTTTTTAATTACTTTGGCATAACGTGCGTCACGTTTTTCATTAAATTCTACAGGTCCGATAATGGCGCTGTATAATTTCCACCCTAAAAAGATAATGAGTACCCAAAGAACAAGTTGTATTATTAATTTCATTGTAAAGAAAAATTTAGGTTTTTTAGAATTACTAGGTCTATCGCAAATCTACAATTTTTTTTTGTTCGTAAAAGTATATTCTTAAAAATAATGGCATCTTTAAGGCTTCTAAGAAACCTCTTTTATGGATGTATCACAATTTTATAGTTTACTGAAAAGCGATTTTCCGCATAACACTACTGCAAAACAGGATATTGCATTGCATTTGCTGTCTAAATTTGTGCTCAATGATAAAAAAAACGAGGTTTTTTTACTCAAAGGATATGCCGGAACTGGTAAAACAACCATTACCGGAACCATTGTCAAGAACCTTAGTAAAGCAAAAATGACCTCGGTGCTATTGGCACCAACAGGAAGAGCTGCCAAGGTAATTAGTAACTATGCTGGTAAAGAAGCCTTCACCATTCATAGAAAAATATACTATCCCAAACCAAAAAAAGGAGGTGGGGTTTCTTTTACACTACAAAATAATAAGCACAGAAACACTATTTTTATGGTGGATGAAGCTTCTATGATTCCAGATATCAATCAAGACGCTAAGCTTTTTGAAAACGGTTCTTTACTCGATGATTTATTACAATTTATATACAGTGGTGATAACTGTAAGCTACTGCTTATTGGAGATACTGCTCAATTACCTCCTGTAAAACTAGATGTAAGCCCAGCGCTGGATGCACGTATATTAGAAAATCAATTCAACAAACATGTTATAGAGATAGAACTGGATGATGTGGTACGCCAGCAGCAGCATAGCGGTATCTTATGGAATGCAACCAAGTTAAGAGAAACTCTAAATGAAGGTATTTACGATCGTTTTAAATTTTCTAATCAAGAGTTTGCAGATGTAGTGAAGCCTCAAGATGGGATGGAAATTATGGATGCACTAGAAGAGCATTATAATAATGAAGACAATGACAATACAGTGCTTATAGTAAGATCCAACAAACGCGCAAATTTATACAACCAAAGCATACGCACTCGTATTTTGTTTCAAGAAGATGAGCTTTCTGCGGGAGACAGATTAATGGTAGTAAAAAATAACTATTATTGGGTTTCCAATGAAAGTGATGCAGGATTTATAGCAAATGGAGATATATTACAAGTCCTAGAAATTTTTAGATTTGTTGATCTATACGGTTTTCGTTTTGCAGAGGTAAAGGTACAGTTAGCAGATTATCCAAAAATGAAAGCTTTTGAAACTGTACTGCTTTTAAACACACTAACTTCTGAAACTCCCTCACTAACCTATGATGATTCTAACCGTCTGTATCAAGAGGTGATGAAAGATTACGCACATGAGAGTTCTAAATTCAAAAAATTTCAAGCAGTTAAAAAAAATAGATATTTTAATGCCCTTCAAGTAAAGTTCTCTTATGCAATTACATGCCATAAAAGCCAAGGGGGGCAGTGGCAAAACGTATTTGTTGAACAGCCCTATTTGCCAAGTGGTGTAGATAAAGATTACCTTCGTTGGTTGTATACGGCTATCACAAGAGCACAAGAAAGATTATATTTGATTGGTTTTAAAGAAGATTTTTTTGAACAAGATGCTTAATGTTATTCTCCAATGTGCGTTAATACGTATTTTTGTGTAACCGATATATTAAAAACTAATAAACTCTAAAGTACGCTTTATACTAGTATGAAAATAATAGCAATGATACCGGCACGTTTTGACGCCTCTCGTTTTCCTGGAAAATTGATGCATGATTTAGGTGGTCAAACTGTGATTTTGCGTACCTACCAGGCAACTGTTGCCACAGGGCTTTTTGAGGATGTTTTTGTAGTCACTGATAGTGCTATTATTTTTAAAGAAATTACAAGCCATGGAGGTAAAGCCATCATGAGTATTAAGGATCATCAGTGCGGCAGTGACCGAATAGCAGAAGCTATTGCCCAAATGGATATTGATATAGTTGTAAATGTGCAAGGAGATGAACCTTTTACAAATAAAGAAGTGCTGGTGACGCTCTTAGAAGTTTTTAAAGCTAAGGATGCCTCAAAAATAGATGTAGCCTCTTTGATGGTTAAAATCACAGATTTAGATGAGATTAATAATCCTAATTGCGTAAAGGTTATTGTTAATAAAGAGAATTTTGCTCAGTATTTTTCTAGAGCACCCATACCATACCCTGGTGATGCAGATCTGGCAACAAGTTACTTTAAACACAAAGGTATTTATGCCTTTACAAAGCAGGCGCTGTTAGATTTTTATCATTTGCCAATGGGCACTCTAGAGGCTATCGAGAAAATTGAATGCCTCCGGTATCTAGAATATGGTAAAAATATCAAAATGGCAGAGACGACCCTTCAAGGAGTTGGCATTGATACCCCTGAAGACCTAATCAAGGCAAATACTATTTTAAAGAATAAACAACACTAGAGTTGTGTTGTCTTAGAATACGAGTACCATCATAATTTAGCAAAACAATCCAAGCAACACTTCATGGGATTAACAAAATATATATACTATAACTTACTTGGCTGGAAAATAGAGGGTGGTTTTGACCGCTCAATAAAAAAATCTGTCCTAATTATTGCTCCTCACACCAGTAATATGGATTTTTTATTGTCTGTAATGGCAAGACGTGTTTTGAAGCTGCAAATCAATTTTGTAGGTAAAAAAGAGTTGTTTAATCCTCTATGGGGATGGTATTTTAAATGGATGGGTGGCGCTGCTTTGAATAGAAATAAGTCAGAGAATAAAGTGCAAGCCATTGCAAATGTGTTTTCCAGGCATCAAGAATTTAGGTTAGCTATTGCTCCAGAAGGCACTCGAAAAAAAGTAAGCACTTGGAAAACGGGATATTATTACATAGCCCTTACCGCCAATGTGCCAATTATCTCTGTGCGTTTTGACTATCAAAATAAGGTGATGGGTATTAGTGAGCCTTTTTATCCTACTGGAGATATCAAGGTTGATGAGCTCAAATTAAAAACTTTTTATAAAGGCATAAAAGGCAAGGTGCCAGCTTGGAGTTAGTGGGAGTAAAGCTAGGCCTTTTTTCTAGTCTTGGGTTTCTTTCATGGTGTGATATACATTTTGTACATCATCATCTTCTTCTAGTTTCTCTAATAATTTTTCTACATCTGCCATTTGATCTGGTGTGATAGATTTGGTTACCTGAGGGATGCGCTCAAAGCCAGAAGATAAAATTTCAATATGATGCGTTTCTAGGTAGCTTTGAATATTTCCGAAGCTCTCAAAGGGAGCGTAAATTAATACGCCATCTTCATCTTCAAATATTTCTTCTACGCCATAATCTATAAGTTCCAGCTCTAATTCTTCAAGATCTAAATCTCCTATGTTCACTCTAAAATTACACAGGTGGTCAAACATAAAAACCACCGACCCAGAAGTACCCATATTACCATCACATTTGTTGAAATGGGAACGTACATTTGCAACAGTTCTAGTATTGTTGTCTGTAGCTGTTTCTATTAATATGGCAATACCATGTTGTGCATATCCTTCAAATAATACTTCCTTATAATCTCCTAGACTCTTATCACTAGCTCGTTTGATGGCGCGCTCTACGTTATCTTTAGGCATGTTCAAAGACTTAGCGTTTTGAATTACCGCACGCAACCTGGAATTTGAATCTGGATCTGGGCCTGCTTCTTTGACCGCCATTACAATGTCTTTACCAATTCTAGTAAAGGCCTTACTCATGGCAGACCAACGTTTCATTTTTCTTGCTTTTCTGAATTCAAAAGCTCTTCCCATAATAATTTTTTTAAGTAAAAGCCAAATATAAAAAATACACACTCCAAAAACCAACTGTATAATCAAAAGTTTCATTTCAAAAATTAGTAAGCGTATATTTTGGCTCTTTGTGTTTGTTGCACATGCCATATTTTTTCAAAAAAGAGTTTTTTTCGAAAAATACTCTTAAACTCGTATGGTAGAAGTCACAAAAGAACGTAATTTTGCAACTTGCATAAATTCTCATAATTGTGGCTACAGACACTTCCAATAGTATAGACGAAACAAAAACTGGTAAAGATTTATACTCCTACCAAAAAGGGGCAATTGATAAGATTTTTACTGCATTTGATGATGCTCCCCAGGACTATCATTTGCTATACCAACTACCAACTGGTGGTGGAAAAACAGTTATTTTCTCTGAGATAGTACGACAATACCTTAAAAACCACAATAAGCGTGTGCTGATAATGACACACCGTATCGAACTATTAACCCAAACCTCCAAAATGCTCACAGAGTTTGGAGTAATAAATAAAGTGGTTAATAGTACTGCAAATCTTGATGACCAAGACCAGTATAGTTGTTTTGTAGCTATGGTGGAGACACTAAACAATAGACTTCAAGACGAAAAATTTGACATCAGTAACATTGGCCTTGTAATTATAGATGAGGCGCATTACAACTCATTTACTAAGTTGTTTGGCTATTTTGATAAGTCTTTTATTTTGGGAGTAACGGCAACACCTCTTAGCTCAAACATCAAACTGCCCATGAATGACAACTACAATGAACTCATTGTAGGGGAGACCATTGAGGCTTTGATAGAAAATGAGTTTTTATCTAGAGCAAATACCTACAGCTATAACGTAGGGCTAACTTCTCTAGAGATAGGAGCCAATGGTGATTACACGGTTAAGTCTTCTGAAGATTTATACACCACCAATGACATGCTTAGCAAACTAATGCATGCCTACGAGGAGCATTCTAAGGGTAAAAAGACCTTGATATTTAACAACGGTATCAACACTTCTTTACATGTATATGATGCCTTTAATTATGCAGGATACCCTGTAAGACACCTAGATAATACAGCAACCAAAAAACAAAGACAAGAAATTCTAGAGTGGTTTCATATAACACCAGATGCTATTTTAACCTCTGTTAGTATTTTAACGACAGGTTTTGATGAGCCAACCGTAGAGTCAATTATTTTAAATAGAGCTACCAAATCTTTGACACTTTACTATCAAATGATTGGTCGTGGTTCTCGTATTTTGAAAGACAAATGTACTTTTGATGTTATAGATCTTGGAAATAATTTTCATCGTTTTGGACCTTGGGGTGCAGATTTGGATTGGCAACGAATTTTTAGATCACCAAACTATTACTTAGATAACCTGATGGATGATGAAGAGCTGGAAAGCTACTTTATCTATGAGATGCCAGAAGAGTTAAGAGCAGCGTTTTCAAAGTCTGAAAACGTCACCTTTGATATTAAAAAAGCCTATACAGACTCTGTTAAGGCTGGACACTCGTCGAAAGTTATATTAGAGCGTTCTATTTCTCAACATGCTCTAATTTGCTCACAGAACAGTGAAGATGTCTATGACGCTTTAATTTTGGCAAAGAAATTAGGTGATGATATAGATTTTAGAATAGAGCGGTATTCAAAATGCATAAGTAAAAGCACACATAATTTTATAAGCTGGCTTAAAAACGATTACAGGTTGAAACTTCGCAGTCATCTAAGAGAGAACTTTGATAACATCTATGAAGGCATCCATGGGCATCCTCCCGTAGAATAAAGGAGCGTATTATTCGTCTTTTCTTGGATGAAATTTGGTGATGGTTTCTTGCAAAAAAGAAGTTTCTATGTGGGTATAAATCTCTGTAGTAGTTATGCTTTGATGTCCTAACATTTGCTGTATAGCTCTTAAATCTGCGCCATTTTCTAACAAATGTGTTGCAAAAGAGTGCCTAAAGGTATGTGGGCTAATTACTTTATCAATACCTGCTTTTGCTGCCAGCTGTTTTATAATGGTAAATATCATGGCTCTTGTGAGCTGGTTTCCTCTTCTATTTAAAAACAAAGTATCTTGAGCCTTTGGTGCTATTTTTTGATGTACCCGAACTTCTTTTTTGTACAATTCTATGAATTTTATAGTAGTATCCCCAATGGGTACAAAACGTTGTTTATCTCCCTTTCCTGTAATTTTTATAAACCCTTCTTTAAAGAATAAATCTGAAATTTTAAGACTTGTTAACTCACTCACCCTTAAGCCGCATCCGTAGAGGGTTTCAAGCATTGCCCTGTTACGTTCTCCTTGTGGGCTACTAAGGTCAATGGCTTTAATGAGTTGGTCTATTTCCTCAATTGCGAGAGTATCTGGAAGTTTTCTGCCAATTTTTGGACTTTCAATAAGCTCTAAAGGGTTTGTTTCTCTGTAGTTTTCAAAGATGAGATAATTAAAAAAACCTTTCAATCCAGAGATGATTCTACTTTGAGATCTTGGGTTTACATCTTTGGCTATGGTGTAAATAAACTCTTTTAAAACTTCTGGCTTAATTGCAATAGCAGTAGTGTGTATTTTAGAATCATCAAGCCAGGTTATTAATTTTTTAATATCCAAGGCGTAATTGTCTATTGAGTTTTCAGAAAGTCCTCTTTCAATTCTCAAATAGCTTTGATAATCTTTTAATGCCTGTTGCCATTTCATGGATTTGGGTATCTAAAATTTTAGTTTAATAACAAATTAAAGATACGAATAACAAATGTGTTTGCCTTGGTATAAGTATATTTGATATATAAATTTAAAAATATATCAATTGAAAAATTTAGTACTAATAGTAGCGGCTTTTTTTATAAGCACTACCGTATTTTCTCAGGAGTTAGACCTAGGAATTAAACTAGGATCTAATTTTGCATCTATAAGTGATGCCCAACAAGGTTCATCGACAAGAACAGGGATCCAGGCAGGTATCTTTGGGGGTGTAAAATTTAATGACAAAATAGCCATTAAGCTTGATGTATTGTATTCTCAACAAGGGGCAGATTTTGATGCTGGAACCTTTGATTTAACCTATGTAAACCTTCCCTTTGTTCTAAAGTACTACCTTGTTAGTGGCCTACACATTCAAGCAGGACCTCAGTTTGGGATTTTAGTTGACGACTCTATTAAAGACTTATATGAAGAAATTGTTGAAGCAGAAACCTCAGATATTTCTGGAATTATTGGTGTAGGGTATGATCTTCCTTTAGGTCTTCGTGTTGAAGGAAGGTATAATTTTGGTCTTACAGATATATTAGAAGATTCTAATATTAAAAACTCTGTTTTAACCCTTTCAGTTGGTTTCTCATTTTTGTAAAACACACACACTTTTATTTATATTACTGTAAATAGTGTATTTTTGTGGCATAATTGTAAATAAAAAATAACATGAAAAAATTACTTCTATTACTTTGCTTTTTCGCAGGTTTTACTGTCATTCAAGCCCAAGAGCAATACAATGATTCTAAGGGTTTTAGAGCAGGTTTTGCAGCAGGATTTCTCTCTGAAATTGAATCTGTAGGAGGTAGCGTAGATTTAATATATCAACTTGATCAAAAGTGGAGTATTGCAAACACTACTTTGTTTACTGTAAGTGAATTACCTAGCAAGGAGCGTTTAAAATGGTTTTCTATGGATCTGAATGCTCGGTATAAGGTATATGACGCCTTTTATATGCTAGCTGGAGGCCAATTTTTATATCAAACCCTTGTAGAGAAAACATATATTGGTGGTTTTGAATCTGGAGAGCAGACAATTAAAATTTCAAACTTTGGAGCCAATATAGGTGCGGGATATGTCTATCACTTACTAAGTAACGCTAATGTATTTGCAGAGATAAAATATACAATTCTAGCCAATGAATCTGAGCCAGTTGAAAGCTCTAGTTACATGCAGGCAAGAATTGGTTTGGTGTTTGATCTTTAGACAAACCAATTATATTTTCTAAAAACGAAAGAAGTCAATTTCTTTCGTTTTTTTATTTTCTATATTTGATACATGAAACTAAAGATAATTAATGGTCCAAATTTAAACCTGCTTGGCACCCGTGAAACGTCTATTTACGGAACTACTACTTTTGATTCTTTTTTTAACCTCTTACAAAAGAAATACCCAAGGGTAGAATTATCTTATTTTCAATCTAACATTGAGGGAGAACTCATCGATAGCCTTCAAAAAGCAGGGTTTACCTATGATGGTATTATATTAAATGCAGGAGCCTACACTCATACATCTATTGGTATTGGAGATGCTGTAAAAGCTATTGATAGCCCGGTGGTAGAGGTGCATATTTCTAATACATTTTCTCGGGAAGAGTTTCGTCACAAATCTTATATCTCTGCAGGTGCCAAAGGAGTAATACTGGGGTTTGGTCTTGAGAGCTATAGTTTAGCCATTGAGAGTTTCTTATCTACTTAGCTATACTATTACGGCTTTACCCTATGGGGTGCATTACAGATATCATAGTGTTATGCAAGTCAGGTGTTTTGTTTACCACCTTTGCTATAGTAGAATAAAAAGAGCCCATATTAAAACTTAAAATAGACAGTTAATGACAACAAGTGTATCACCATCATCACTAAATTTTCTACAAAAACTTCGAGAAAATAATCATAAAGATTGGATGCAAGACCATAAAAAAGAATACCTCGCAAGTGAGGTTTCTTTAAAAGAACTTTACAAGCAGATATTAAAAGGGTTGGGAGTTACTGATGAAATTGAAAAACAGAAAATTTTCAGAATCAATAGAGATGTACGGTTCAGCAATAATAAGACCCCTTATAATTCTCACAGAAGTGTGAGTTGGAGTAGAGCAGGGGCATCGCGTCGGGGTAGTTATTATTTACGGATAGAGCCAGGTAAATGCGCAATAGGAGGTGGTTTTTTTGGCCCCGAGCCGCAAGATTTATTACGCATAAGAAAAGAATTTGAAATGGATAGCGAGCCCATTAGGGATATTTTAGCTGAAAAAGAGTTTCAAAAATTTTATAAAAACTTCAATCAACAATACAAGGTTAAAACAGCTCCAAAAGGTTTTAATACCCTTGATCCTAATATAGATTTAATACGATTGAAAAGTTTTTTTGTAGTGCATGAGTTTACAGATAAACAAGTGCAATCAACAAATTTTGCAACTACTGTTGTAAAAGCCTTTGAACTGTTAAGACCCTATTTTGATTATATGAGTGATGTACTTACTACAGATCTAAACGGAGAATCAATTCTTTAGAGAATAAAATATTTTTAGTTTGAAATTTCAAACTGCATCAAATTATTCTTTAAGCGTTCTTTGGTAATGTTCATCATTCGTTTGTTAAAGGCAGATGAGTTGTCGCTGTAGCGCTGGTATTCTTCAGTTGTAAATTGGCCAATAAACATGCCTTTTAATGAATTTCTAAACTTAATATTTTTATATACTGCATTGTCTATGTATTGAAGCCTTTTTTCAATAGTTAGGTTGTAGAATACATTTTTGTGTTTGGTTATGTAGTTTTTAAAAACCAATACAAAAAGATCATTTTGAAGTTTAGCAATAGGGCGAAGCGTAGTGTTTTGAAAATGTTCCTGGTCAGACATCCCTTCTGTAATTAACGCACTAGGTATTGTTGGTCTACAGGAGAGTAACTGGGTATCACGAGTATTCATGGCTATTGATCTTTTTATAAAGATACGTTTTGTGTAGCCCAATTTGTTGAGTCTTTCAAGCAAGTTATAAACACTAAAGACCTTATAAAAAAAACAAAACCCCACAAGTGTAAACTTGCAGGGTTTCATATTTTTGAGAGCCTATGTTAGTCTTTGGCTAAAAACACTTCTTTTGCTTTTACAGCAGGAAGAGATATATCATTGCTTTTAAGGGCTTTATAAAACTTCTTTACTTGTTTGTCCATGATTTTTTGGAAGCGAGTTTTCTCTGTAGTAAACTCTTCATTAATTAATTCGAAGTTACTCTTTAGAGATCCATCAATACGATCATAGTTTGTTGCTATGTTACTGTACAATTCACCCATACGTTCACGTAATTCTGGTTCTGCGCTAGCTACATAGTTATCTCCAGTGGTTACAACTAAGTCTGTTCTAAGAGCCTCTAAAGCATCCCAACATTTTTGTGCTTGCTTGGCTGGTTTTCCGCCCATATCAACCACCTGTTTGGCTTTTGTTTGTATTTGACCAATCTCATAGACTAGAAAGGCTAAATCTTCAACCATTGTAAACATGGTCTGAGTTAAGGCCTCTTGTTCTTTACGCTCATCAAGACTTGTAAAAGATTTACTATCATATTTGGTCTCTATGATATGCTCATAGGTTTGTTTCCCTTTTTTAAGCACTACTTTGTACTGTCCCTGTGGCACACGTGGGGAGGTAAACCCTCCAAAAGAGAGTGTTTTTGCAGCTGCCATTTTAGGATTTCTTGAATTGAATCCCCAGTTTACAATATTAATACCCTTAGATTTTCCAGGGCCAAGAGATGTGATTTTATTTCCTTGCATGTCTTGTATTTCAAGGGTCATTTTACCAAAGGTATGCCTCTTTTTTAAATAGTAGATAATACGTGCAGCGCTAGATTTGTTTGGTCCTACAAACTGCGTTTCTGCTCCAAAAGAACCTGCAAAGCCACTGTCCTCTTGCATTGTGAAGGGCTTGGTTTTGAAGAAGTGCGTCTTTTTTGCTAGTACCTGCTGGTTTAATTCTCTTAGAGGGCTTATATCATCAATTATTATTACTCCTCTACCGTGTGTACCCATGACAATGTCATTGGTTTGTTTTTGCATATCGATAAAATGAACAGCAACCGGTGGCATGTTATTGGTGAATTGAGACCATCCCTTTCCTCCATTAATGGTAACGTAAAGTCCCATCTCTGTTCCTAAGAATAATAAGTCTTCATTCACGTAATCTTCCTGAATATTTCTTACAAAAGCATTTTCTTGAATGTCTTTTGATATAATATTAGTCCAAGTTTTCCCGTAATCTGTAGTTTTCATGGCATAGGGTTTCATATCTCCCGAGGTGTGGCCATCAAAGACTGCATAAGCGGTTGCTTTTGAATGCACACTAGCCTCTATATGATATACCCATGTATTGGCCGGTATGCCTGTAAGATTGCCTGTTACGTTGCTCCAAGATTTACCTGCGTCTGTGGTTATTTGGATATTACCGTCATCGGTACCTATCCAAAGCACATTTTGATCCAGGGGTGACTCCGCGATTGTAAAAATAGTTGTGTGGTTTTCAGCACCACTATTATCTACAGACAATCCTCCAGATTTTGACTGGTCTTGTTTTGTTTTGTCATTAGTGGTAAGATCTGGAGAAATTATCTTCCAGTTGTCTCCCATATCTTCACTTACATGTAAAAATTGGCTAGCCATATAAAATCTATCTGGCTGGTGTTGGCTAACTGCCATAGGCGCGTTCCAATTAAAACGAAGTTCTGGATCTCCTTTTTTAGGTAGTGGTTGTATGGTTTTGGTTCGGTTACGATCTACATCATAACGCCATACATTTTCTGCACCTTGCATTTCTGAGTATACAATGTTTTTTGTAGGATGTTTTAATACTCTAAAACCATCTCCATAACCTACACTGTTCCAATCTCTGGCATTTACTCCTCCTGGAGAGGAAGAAGGCCCATACCATGATCCGTTGTCTTGTAGGCCTCCGTATACATTATACGGCTCCTTGTCATCAACACTAATGTGGTAGAACTGTGACAGGGGTAGGTTTTCTACAATTTCAAAGGTGGATCCTCCATTCCAGGAGCGGTATACACCACCATCTGTTCCAGAGAAGATTACATCGCTATCATTTACATGAAAGGCAAAGTCATGAATATCACTATGCATGTTTCCTAAACTTTTAAAGGTTTTCCCTCCATCACGGCTTATAGATCCGTTCAAGCCACCTTTTAAAACTACTTCTGGATTTTTAGGATCAATAACAATTCTGGAGAAATAAAATGGTCTTACCACTAGTCCAAAGTCATTATTTAAATGCTCCCAAGAAGCTCCTGCATTGGTAGATTTCCATAATCCATTTTTGCTTTTTTGTTCTGTTTCTAATACAGCATATAAAATACTGGCATCACTAGGGGCAACTGCAACTGCAATTCTCCCAAGTTTTCCTTCAGGAAAACCACTGTGTATTTTATTCCAGGTAGTACCTGCATCTTCAGATTTGTAAAGCGCACTGCTACTTCCACCAGAGCTAAAGCCCCATCCTGTGCGTCTAAATTCCCACATAGATACGTAGAGCACTGCTGGGTTTTCTGGATCCATAATCACATCACTTACTCCAGTTGACGGTCCAACATATAATATTTTACTCCAAGAGGCTCCCCCGTCTGTTGTTTTGTAAACACCTCTATCTTGGCTGTCTGACCATAGCGCTCCCAAAACACCAACGTATATCTCTTGGTTGTTTTTTGGGTTAATAACAACAGATGTGATTCTCTCACTATTTTCAAAACCAGGTACTTCCTTAAAATTTGAACCACCATCTGTAGATTTAAACAAACCATCTCCAATAGAGACAGAGTTACGTGTCCAGGTCTCTCCAGTACCCACCCAAATGTTTTGATCTGGATTTGTTGGGTCAAGAGTTACCACGCCTATAGATTGCACATGCTTATCAAAAATAGGGGCGAAGGTAGCTCCACCATCATTAGATCTCCAAACACCACCACCTGCAGTTCCTGTATATAAAATTCTTGGGTTTGTTGGGTGGCTTTCAAGATCGTTGATGCGCCCACTCATAAGAGCTGGTCCTATTTGGCGCGCACGCATATCACCAAATAATTCTTTACCTTTTAATGAGATTTCTTCTTGTGCATTTCCAGTAAATGAAAATAGAAGGGTTACTAACAAAGCAAGCAGTATTCTTTTCATGAGATACATTTTTTAGTTGAAATTTTAAATATTTTTTAAAACTGTTGTATTAAAA
>CAJWPZ010000014.1 GCA_913045325.1 uncultured Flavobacteriaceae bacterium
ATAGGTTATCAAAATATAGGGCATAAAAAAAGCCTCGCGAGATGCGAGGCTTTTATAAAGTATGTTGTTAAGCTTATTGCTTAATTACTTTTTGTGTTAAAGAACCGTTGTTAGTCTCAATGTTTAAGATGTAAACACCAGCAGCAAGATCAGCAATGTTCATAGAACCATTTACTAAAGCAGCACCTGTGTTTTTTCCTAATACATCAAAAAGTACAGCACTCTTTAATTCTACGTTAGAAGAAAAATCAACGTTGATTACGTTTGTTGCAGGGTTAGGGTATACTGAAGCACCTACTAAATCGTTATCACCAAGTCCTAAAACTTCTTCTTCATCAGTTAAAGTCCAACCAAAAGATGGGAAGTCTGCACCAATAAGTGAAGATATTTCTGTCCAGTCTGTTGCACCAGCTCCAAATAAATCATCAGAATCAATAAGTAAAGATGCATTTACAGGAGGTATACCTATTTCAGTTGTAAAAGAACCAGTCCAGTTCCAACGTCCACCACCAGCAGAACCACCTATTACAGCAGGAGCAAAAGCAACCCAGTAGTCACCAGCTGGTAACGTTACTTGAGTACCACCATTTGCAGCAGTTACGTTAATTATGAAGCCTGACTCAACTTCTTCAACTAAACGTAATTCTAATCCAGCACCTAATTGTACACTTGTTAAGTTAACAAGAGCATCAGTTGTTGTTGGATCTGAATCAGGAAATCCTCCTCCATCAACGTAGATAAAGAAATCTCCTCCAGTTAATAAATCTCCAATTTCTGTAGCTGAAGAATAAAATCCAGGGAACG
Source organism: uncultured Flavobacteriaceae bacterium (assembly GCA_913045325.1). Taxonomy (GTDB): domain Bacteria; phylum Bacteroidota; class Bacteroidia; order Flavobacteriales; family Flavobacteriaceae; genus Patiriisocius. Next base: position 805 of record CAJWPZ010000014.1, read on the forward strand.
TAAAGCTACCTAAAATAGTATCTTCTTCAAGAGTGAAAAAATCAGAACAGAATACACCTGCATCTTCATCACCATTTGTTGTGATAAGGGCAGTTGTGTTATCTGTAATTCTTTCGATAACTACATTTTGAGCAAATGCAGTAAAGGCTAGTGCAAAAGCAGCTAGAGTTAAAGTAATTTTTTTCATAATAAATTGTTTAAAAGGGTTAAATAAAGTTTAATTTTGAAATACAAATATAGAAAAGCAATTTATATTAAACACATAATTTAAAGAAAAACACTAAATCATGTATTTTAACCATAAATCAATACAATACAACATTAAAACAGTACTAAATAGCTGCTTTATTTGTACAATTCTTCTTTTTACAAGTTGTAATACCCAAAAAGAAAACCCAACCCTAACCACTCTATTTGAAACATCAAAGGGAACCCAAACCCCAGAATATAAAGATGTAATTTCTTTTTATAAAAATTTAGCGAAAGCATATCCCACTATTTCAATTACACAAGAAGGCCAAACAGATAGCGGCTATCCATTACATGTTATCTATTTTGATCCCTCAGGCCAGAGCATCAATTCAATCTCACAGGTAAAAAAAAATACGAAAAACATTTTACTAATTAACAACGGCATACATCCAGGAGAAAGTGATGGCATAGATGCCTGCATGCTCCTGCTACGTGATTTAGCGCAAGGCGCTATACAAGCTCCAACAAATACTGTAATTGCAGTTATTCCAGTTTACAACATTGGAGGCGCTTTGCAAAGAAACAGCACCTCTAGAACCAATCAAGAGGGTCCAAAAGCTTATGGTTTTAGAGGAAATGCCCGTAATTATGATTTAAATAGAGATTTTATAAAAGCCGATACAAAAAATGCCAAAGCATTTACAAAAATATTTAGAGCCCTAGACCCAGAACTCTTTATTGACAATCATGTAAGCAACGGTGCAGATTACCAATATACTCTTACCCACCTATTCACCCAACACAATAAATTAGGAGGTAAAGCAGGAGTATATCTTAATGAAACATTAATGATACGCCTGCAAGAGGCATTAAAGGCAAAGAAATGGGACATCACACCTTATGTAAATGTATTTAACACGCAACCAGAAAAAGGATTTACGCAGTTTATGGACTCTCCTAGATACTCTACTGGATACACAACACTTTACAACACATTGGGTATGATGGTAGAAACACATATGCTAAAACCTTACAAGCTGCGTGTAGAAGGAACTTATGAGTTAATGAAAAGCTTTATTGCCATCACAGACGCAGATGCAAAGCATATTAAAAACATACATCAAGGGGCTAAAACTAGATTTAAAAAAGGAGACCCGTACCCAATACAGTGGATAACAGACAGCACCCAAACCAAAACATTACAATTTAAAGGCTACGCGGGCAATAAGATTCTTAGCGAGGTAACTGGCAAAATGAGACTTAAATTTGATCACAACAAACCCTTTGTAAAACCAACACCCTATTACAATACATTTAAACCCTCAAAAGAAATTACCATCCCTGCATACTATGGCATACCCAAAGGGTACTGGAGAGTACTGGAAAGACTAGAGCTAAACAATATTAAAGTTTCAGAAATACAAAAAGACACCACTTTTACCGCACAAGTGTATTATATAAAAGACTACAAAAGCAGACAATCACCCTATGAGGGACACTACCTTCATTACAACACGCAAGTTACTGCCAAACAAGAAAGCATAACACTTAGCAAGGGAGACTATCTAGTCTCTTCCGCTCAAGATGGTATTCGTTATTTATTAGAAACCCTGGAGCCCGAGGCGGTAGATTCTTTTTTTAATTGGAATTTCTTTGACACCATTTTACAACAAAAAGAAGGGTTTTCTCCCTATGTATGGGAGGACAAAGCAAAAGAGCTTTTGGAGAACAATCCGCTACTTAAAATAGAATTTGAAACTAAGAAAAAATTAGAACCTCCCTTTGCCAGTAATTGGTACGCACAATTAGATTGGCTTCATAAAAAGTCTCCTAACTACGAGCGAAACCACTTAAGATACCCTATCATTAGGGTGGGTGGTTAGATACTCTTTAGGGAACAAGAGTTTAATATTCTCATAAGACTCTGTAAGTGCTTTTTGAGATTTTGCAAAGTTTTTCCAACGCACCTTGGTTATATCTTCTTCAAGTTGAGGTTTTAAATCTCCCTTATAGTTTGAATACATCTCATACCAATAGGTTACCTTAAGCTTTAATTTATCATTGCGCTTAAAAACATGGTATGTTTTGGCAATAAATTTACGCAACTCTAAATCCTGTACGCCGGTTTCCTCTTGGGTCTCTCTCAAAGCGGCAGCCTGATATGTTTCATCTTTCTCAACCTTACCTTTGGGTAAATCCCATTTGCCATTGCGACGTATAAAAAGAATTTCTTTTTTTGCATTAAAAACCAAACCACCACCGGCAAAAACAACCGGTAGTTTTTTTAATAAAAACCGCTCTAACTTTTCTTCATTTTTGTGGTATAAATTAACATATAGCAAAGAACCTTCATTGATTTGACGAATCAATTTTTTAAACTTAACCTCCTTTAGGGGAATGGTTGTGTACTGCTTTCCAATATTTTTTTTGGTAGACAATATTATAGGCAGGTCATTGACAAAAACTTTATACATTTGCAGTTATGATATTAAATAAGGAGACCGCCCAAAAGACAGCCGAATTATTACTGCAAATTAATGCAATAAAACTACAACCACAAGAGCCTTTTACTTGGGCCTCTGGTTGGAGCTCACCAATCTATTGTGACAACCGCATAACCCTGTCCTATCCTGCGATACGGAATTATATTAGAGAACATATTGCCTCTCAAATAGAAACTCTTTACGGAAAGCCAGATGTCATCGCTGGTGTAGCAACAGGAGCCATAGGCATAGGGATGCTAGTGGCAGATTACCTCAACCTACCTTTTTGTTATGTAAGACCAGAGGCAAAAAAGCATGGAAGACAAAACAAAATTGAAGGAATGGTGCAAGAAAACCAAACCGTAGTGGTAGTTGAAGATTTAATTAGCACAGGAAAAAGCAGTCTAGTAGCCGTAGAGGCGTTAAGAGAAGCTAATTTAAATGTCAAAGGGATGCTCGCTATTTTCTCTTATGGATTTGATGTTGCAGAGAAAAATTTTCAAAATGCAGATGTGACACTCAATACCTTAAGTAATTACGAACACCTTTTACTAAATGCTGAAAAGACTAATTTTATTTCCTCTTCAGAGAGCAAACAATTAAGCTCGTGGAGAGAAAACCCAGCTACCTGGTCTGGTAAGTAAAAACATCATGGTTTAAGCGACCCACCCAAAATAGTTTCTAAAAATTAATTTAATATAGACGCCCAATAAATAAGATAACACATGGAATTAAATAGCAAAAAAGTAACTGTTAAAAAATCAGCCCAAGAACTTTGCGGCTTCTTAAGTGATGTAAAAAACTTTGAGCAACTTATGCCAGATAGCATCAGTAAGTTTGAGGTAATTAGAGAAGATGCGTTTATTTTTGCTTTAATGAGTATGCCAGAAATTACCCTGGAGGTAAAACAAGTTATTAGCCCAACCAAAATAACCTTAGGGGCAATTAGTGACAAAATTCCTTTCACCCTTATCGGAAATATAGAAGCTATAGACAACGACTCCTCATTTATTGAACTTCAGTTTCAGGGAGACTTTAACCCTATGATGGCAATGATGGTAAAAGCCCCAGTGAGTAAGTTTATAGAAACACTCTCTAGTAATTTAGAAACAATTTAAAAGTGATATTTTATTTCTTTAAAATTGTAGGTATGCCTTTGAGAAGCCTCGTGCTCTAAAACCAAAAGACCAGATTTAGAAACTCCTCTTAGTATAGCATTAAAAGCAGGCGCCGTCTTTGTTGAATAAACAGCTACAGCATCAAGCCTAAACAACCTTTTATTATAGAAATTGAAAATTGCTTCAAAATCTTGATTTTCTAGACGAGTTAATTCTATTTCCAGTTCTTGCAGCAACATTTTAAGCACTAAAGAGATGTCAAAATAATTTCCTGTGGCGAGCCTCAAAGAACTTGCCAATGGAAGGTCATTAAATTGCTTTTCGTTTACGTTTATTCCAATACCAATTATAGAGGAATCTATTTGATCCCCTTTTACCGTATTTTCAATTAATATTCCGCAGCATTTTTTACTGCGTGACATAATGTCGTTAGGCCATTTTATACTTATTTCAGGTATTTTTAAATGCGTTAAGGTGTTAAAAACAGCTAGTGAAACAGCCATTGAAACATACCATTGTTGTGAAACTTGAAGCCCCTTGAAACGCTTAAAAACACTTAAAGTTAGACTATTATTGGGCTGAGAGTGCCATTGGGCATCTACTTGACCTCTGCCCTTTGTTTGTCTGGAAGTTACTACCACTGTATAATCTTTTAAAAAACAAGTTTTTGACAAGTCTTTCAAGTAGGTATTGGTAGATGGTGTGGCACTAAGTTTGATTATATTCACGGGTGACAATTTAAGATTTTATTATAGATGCAAAACACTTATAACAAACAAAAAGTAATAACTTTGCATAAACCAAATGTTTGAATGACCAAGAAAGAAAAAAATACAGACCTTCTTATTACACATATCATTAGAGGAATTGAGGAGGTTAAAGGACAAGATATTGAAATTCTTGATCTAAGAGAAATTGAAAATACAGTTACAGATTACTTTATTATCTGTAATGGTACCTCAAACACTCAAGTAAATGCTATTGTAAGTTCTGTGCAAAAAATTGTGAGTAAGGCTTTAAAAGAAAAAGCCTGGCACATAGAAGGAAGTGAGAATTCTGAGTGGATTCTTATGGACTATGTTCACGTTGTTGTACACGTTTTTCAAAAACATATTAGAGATTTTTATGACATTGAAGGCCTATGGGGTGATGCAAAGTCTGTCAAAATCGAAACGTCTCATTAAAAAACAGTAAAGCCACATGGCAGACCAAACAAAAGATTCTAAGAATAAAAAAGATAAAAAACCAGATCTAAAAAAACCAAAATTTAGCCCATATTGGATATATGGATCTATTTTTGTCATTTTTTTAGCCCTTCAACTATCTGGTGGAAGTAGTTTTTCTCAAACAAAAAAAACAAGCCAAGCTGAGTTTGAAAATTACCTAAGACAAGGTGATGTTCAAAAAGTTGAGATTGTAAACAAAAAAATAGCTAAAGTATATCTTACCCAAGAGGCAAAATTGGATGGAGTGCACTCAAAAAACAAACCAAATGGGCTTTTAACTCCCGGAGCCAATGACCCAACTTATGAATTTGAGTTTGGTGATCTTCAAAATTTTGAAAATAATTTTCAAATCATAAAAAGAGAAAACAATCTAGACACCCAAATTATTTGGAACACAGAGAGCAACCTTTGGGGAGAAGTTATTGTTGGCTTACTACCCTTTATAGTAATTATTGGTATTTGGATTTTCATTATGAGACGTATGTCTGGCGGCGCTGGAGGTGGTGGTGCTGGAGGTCAAATTTTTAATATCGGGAAATCTAAAGCCAAATTATTTGATGAAAAGACAGATGTAAAAACATCTTTTAAAGATGTTGCAGGTCTTGAAGGGGCTAAAGAAGAGGTGCAAGAAATTGTTGACTTTCTAAAGTTCCCAGAAAAATATACCGCCCTTGGAGGTAAAATTCCTAAAGGAGCTCTTTTGGTAGGGCCTCCAGGTACAGGAAAAACATTATTGGCCCGTGCAGTAGCTGGAGAGGCCAAAGTGCCTTTTTTCTCTTTATCTGGTTCAGATTTTGTTGAAATGTTTGTAGGTGTAGGTGCCTCTAGAGTACGTGATTTATTCAAACAAGCCAAAGAAAAATCTCCATCTATTATATTTATAGATGAAATAGATGCCATTGGCCGTGCTCGTGGAAAAGCTAATTTCTCAGGTTCTAACGATGAGCGTGAAAACACCTTAAACCAACTCTTAACAGAGATGGATGGTTTTGGGACAAACTCTAATGTTATTGTGATTGCAGCAACAAACCGTGCAGATGTGCTAGACAAAGCATTAATGAGAGCCGGTCGCTTTGATAGACAAATATATGTTGACTTGCCAGATGTAAGAGAGCGTAAAGAAATTTTTGAAGTACACCTTCGCCCTTTAAAAAAGGAAGAAGGTCTTGATACAGATTTTCTGTCTAAGCAAACACCAGGGTTCTCTGGGGCAGATATTGCAAATGTTTGTAATGAGGCTGCGCTTATAGCAGCAAGAGGAGAGAAAAAAGCAGTAGGTAAGCAAGATTTCTTAGATGCTGTAGACAGGATTGTTGGGGGTCTTGAGAAAAAGAACAAAATTATTACACCAGCAGAGAAAGAAGCAATTGCATACCACGAAGCTGGACATGCAACAGTGAGCTGGATGCTAGAGCACGCAGCACCTCTTGTTAAGGTTACTATTGTACCAAGAGGTCAATCTCTAGGAGCTGCATGGTACTTGCCAGAAGAGCGTCTTATTGTAAGGCCAGAGCAAATGCTTGACGAAATGTGTGCAACACTTGGAGGTAGAGCAGCAGAGAAAGTAATATTCAATAAAATATCTACTGGAGCCCTTAGTGATTTAGAAAAAGTAACAAAACAAGCACGTGCAATGGTAACTGTCTACGGGCTTAATGACAAGGTTGGAAACCTAACCTATTATGACTCCAGTGGGCAGTCTGAATATAATTTCAGTAAACCATACAGCGAAAAAACAGCTGAGTTAATAGACAAGGAAATATCAAACCTTATTGAGACCCAATACAAGCGCGCTATTGATTTATTAGAAACCAATAAAGAAAAGCTTACAGAATTGGCAAACGTACTGCTAGACAAAGAAGTTATTTTCAGGGACAACCTAGAAGTTATTTTTGGAAAAAGACCTTTCGAAAAATCTATTAGCGAAATTAAAGCAGCTCCTAAACAGGACAAACAAACTCCAGACAATACGCCAAAAGCATCTGAAGAAAATGATGACCCTACGAGCTAAAGGTTCGTTTTATAATCATTGTAGTAAAGATTAGTATTGTGGGTTTTCTATGACGAGATTTTTACTATCTTTGATGTAATAAGAATTTAAACACCCATAAACCCTGCAGATGAGTCTCTTTAAAAGACTTTTAAAAGGAAATCTCAATCTAAAAAAAACACCTAAACAAAAAGGTGATCAGGATGATGGCCTCAAATATTATCCTGAAGATAGTCTTGCTATAGACGAGAGATTCACTAATAATTTCAGAAAAAACGGAGGGAAATTTCTATACTGCACAGACGCTCAAGAAATTAACGAAGCTTTTGATAATATCTTAGTAGAGAATGACTGGTATGAAAAAGAGGTTTTTTGCATCAACCAAATGCTCTCTAAAAAATTTGATGGGTATAACTTAAACTTTACCAAAAAAACTACTGCTACTTTTTTCTTAACTACTTGCGAGTCTTTGATATCAAAAAATGGCTCCATTTTACTCTCTTCAAACCAGATTAAGGAGAAAAAATTGGATGAGCTACCTACCAATATTGTCATATTTGCCACTACAAGCCAGTTTGTAGAGAATATAAGTGAAGGGCTACGCATTATCAAAAACAGTGGTGGAAAATTTATTCCAAGCAATATCACTGCAATCCAAGATTTTGAGACAGAAAAAGAAAAGGATTTTATGAGTTATGGAAGTAGTACAAAAAACTTATATTTGCTGCTTCTAGAAGACCTGTAGAAGATATATGCTATGAGAGAGATTGTTGTACGAAGTATATCGGGGATTTTATATGTCCTTGTCGTAATTTTATCCATGCACACCTCTTATGAAATATTCATGGTGCTTTTTCTTATACTAGGTCTCCAAACCCTCAAGGAATTTAAAAAACTCATACAACTTAAATCCTTCACCTCTTATCTTCTACTCCCAATTTCGCTTTTACTGATAAGCTACTATCACCCAGGAGAGATTATACTATATATATATTTAGGCTGTTGCTTACTTGTAAATATATTACTGGCCAAAGATTTGAAATCAACCACAAATAGCCTTTTACTTAAAGAGCAAAAATACATCCCTACGATGCTCTACATCATTGGAGGCTTCGTTTTTATAACACGTATTGCATTTTCTGACGGGGTATTTAAGCCAGAGATTATTGTTGGGGTTTTTGTTTTAATTTGGTGTAATGACACCTTTGCGTATATCATCGGAAAATCACTAGGTAAAAACAAATTACTGGAGAGCGTTTCTCCTAAAAAAACAATAGAAGGATTCTTTGGAGGGCTCATAGGAGCTATCATCGCAGGTTTTATTATCTTTAATATTTTAGACATATATACCCTAGCTATTTGGATATCCCTTGGGGTTATTATTTCAGTATTTGGAACCATTGGAGATTTAGTACAATCCAACTACAAACGACAAGCCGGGGTAAAAGATAGCGGAAACCTAATGCCTGGACATGGAGGATTATATGACAGGCTGGATAGCGCTATTTATACTAGCCCATTTATTTATGCATTTTTACAACTTATAACTTATGTTTCATAAAGAAGGATACAAAATTATTTTAATTACCTTGGTGTTAGTTATTGCAATGAGCTTGGCTGCAGATTATTTCATTGTAAACAACTACCTAAGAAGCACCATTATGCTCCTGGCCATTGTTATGCTTGTACTCGTGTTGCAGTTTTTTAGAAACCCAAAACGAAACATAAACACAAGCGAAGATCATGTGGTATCTCCTGTAGATGGTAAAGTTGTGGTTATTGAAGAGGTTTTTGAAAAAGAGTTTTTTAATGAAAAAAGATTACAGGTCTCGGTATTTATGTCTCCCATAAACGTTCATGTAACACGTTACCCTGTTGCTGGGCAGGTGGTTTTTAGTAAATACCATCCCGGAAAATTTCTGGTTGCTTGGCATCCAAAATCTAGTGAAGAAAATGAGCGTACAACCGTGGTGGTGAACTCTAAAAACTTCGGAGATGTGCTTCACCGTCAAATTGCAGGCGCTTTGGCAAGACGTATTGTAAATTACGCAGAAAAAGGACAACAAGTAACACAAGGTAGTGATAGCGGCTTTATTAAATTTGGATCTCGTGTAGATGTATTTCTTCCTATAGGTACAAAACTTGATGTAAAACTTAACGATGTTGTAAAAGGAGGAAGCTCCATTCTAGCATCTATTTAAACACAGCAAACTACAGTAATGACTTCTCAGGAGATAGACATCGCATTTAAAAAAGCTGTTGAAAGCGTAAATAGGCACAAAGAGCCATTTCCTGCTGATACATTATTAAAGCTGTATGCCTATTACAAACGCGCTACAAACTCCTGGCACAATCCAAGTAATAGCAAGAAAAAACTAATTTCAGCTTTTAAAACAAATGCACTCTTTCAAGCTCAGCATCTTACTGAAGATCAGGCCAAGCTGGAATACATAGAAACCTCAACCCATTATTTTTTGTATAGAAAGTAATCTTTTAACTAAGACTTTTTATGGAGCTTTCTATAGTTTCAATTTTAGCAATTGCATCTGCCTCTTTCTTGCGCTCGTTATCAACCACTTTTTGTGGAGCCCCGCTTACAAATTTTTGGTTTTTCAACTTACCTTGTACGCTTTTTAGAAACCCTTGAGTGTATTTTAACTCCTCTTTTAGTTTAAGTATTTCCTGGGCTAGGTCAATAGTTCCTTCAATGGGTATAAAATATTCGTTAGACTTCACCCTAAAGGTTAAGGCGCCCTCTACCCCACTTGAAACAGGAGTCATCTCACTAATGTTTCCTAATTTTTTTATAACAACATCGAACTGATTATCTACACGCTCTGTATTAATTACTGAAAGAGAAATAGCATCTTTAAAAGCAATGTTCTTTTCCTTTCTGATGGTTCTAATTCCAGAAATAACCTCAGCTGCAAACTCAAAATCAGTTAATAAGGCTGTGTTTATAGCTACTGTTTTTGGCCAATGGTTAACAATCAAGGCTTGTTGAGGAGTTCTTGGGGCAATGGTATGCCAAAGTTCTTCTGTTAAAAATGGCATAAATGGATGTAGCACTCTTAGGTTATCCTCAAAGATAGCGATCACACTATCATAGGTTTTTTTATCTATAGGAGCCTGGTATGCTGGCTTTACAATTTCTAAAAGCCAACCACAAAAATCATCCCATACCAACTTATAACTTGCCATTAAAGCATCACTAATTCTGTACTTACTGTAATGATCCTCAATCTCAACAAGGGTTTGTTGTAAACGAGATTGATACCACTCAACAGCTATTTTAGATGATTCTGGCTGTGAGATAGTAGCATCAATATCCCAAGATTGGGTTAACTTAAATGCATTCCAAATTTTATTTGAAAAGCCTTTTCCTTGTTGGCACAGCCCTTCATCAAACATTAAATCATTTCCAGCGGCAGCGCTTAAAAGAAGCCCTACTCGCACCCCATCTGCACTGTAGGTTTCTATAAGTTTTAAAGCATCTGGAGAATTCCCTAAAGATTTACTCATTTTACGACGCTGCTTGTCTCGAACTAGTCCTGTTAGGTATACATTTTTAAAAGGTTTTTTACCTGTATACTCAAAGCCGGCTATGATCATTCTTGCTACCCAGAAAAACAAAATATCTGGTCCAGTAACCAAATCATTGGTTGGGTAGTAATAGTTAAATTCCTCATTATCTGGATTGTTTAATCCATCAAATACGCTCATAGGCCAAAGCCAAGATGAAAACCAAGTATCCAGAGCGTCGGTTTCTTGGCGCAAATCTGTAGCTTTTAAAGAGGCATTACTCGTTTTTTCTTTGGCCAATGTCAAGGCCTCTTCTATAGATTCAGCTACTACAAAATCTTCTTTTCCATCTGCGTAGAAATAGGCCGGAATTTGTTGTCCCCACCATAGTTGGCGAGAAATATTCCAATCTCTAATATTGGTCATCCAATGACGGTAGGTATTCTCAAATTTCTTTGGATGTAAAACCACATCATCTTGCTCAAGCACCGCTTTTATTGCAGGCTTTACTAAATCTTCCATTTTTAAAAACCACTGATCGCTAAGACGCGGCTCTATAACTGCCTTGGTACGCTCACTGGTTCCTACTTTATTCAGGTGCTGCTCTGTTTTAATCAAAGCGCCCAATTCTGCAAGCTCAGCTGTAATTTCTTTACGCACCACAAAGCGGTCTTTTCCTTGGTAGTGTAATCCAAAACTATTGAGCGAAGCATCGTCATTAAAAATATCTATAACCTCTAATTTGTGGGTATCTCCCAGTATTTTGTCATTCTGATCATGTGCTGGAGTTACTTTTAAACACCCTGTACCAAACTCTATATCTACGTATGGGTCTTCTATTATTGGGATGACTCTATTGCAAATAGGCACAATGGCTTTTTTCCCTTTTAAATGAGCAAAACGCGCATCATCTGGGTTTATACAAATAGCGGTATCACCAAAAATAGTTTCTGGACGTGTAGTAGCAATGGTTAGGGTCTGGTCGCTGTCTTGTATTTTATAGGAAATATAAAACAAATCACCTTGTTGTTCTACAAAATTAACCTCTTCATCACTCAAAGTTGTTTTTGCCTGAGGATCCCAATTTACCATTCTATAACCACGGTAAATAAGCCCTTTGTTATATAAATCAACAAAACTTTTTATAACCTGAGTAGACATGCTAGGATCTAGGGTAAATTTTGTGCGTTCCCAATCACAAGAGGCGCCCAATTTTTTAAGTTGATCTAAAATAACACCTCCATACTCATCGGTCCAGTCCCAGGCGTGTTTTAAAAATTCTTCTCTTGTTAAATCTGCCTTTTGGATTCCTTTTTCTTTAAGGCGTGCAACAACCTTGGCCTCTGTAGCGATACTTGCATGATCGGTGCCAGGTACCCAACAGGCATTAAAGCCTTTTAAGCGCGCCCGGCGTATCAACACATCTTGTATAGTGTTGTTTAGCATATGTCCCATGTGGAGTATTCCTGTGACGTTTGGAGGAGGTATTACAATAGTGTACGGCTCACGATCATCTACTTCACTATGAAAATAGTTGTGCTGCATCCAGTATTGGTACCACTTGTCTTCAACATCTTGTGCATTATAAGCTCCTGCTTGGGTCATTTTGGTATCATTTTTGAAATAAGATTGTAAAAATAGGGATATCTCTAGTATTATGAAATGTTTAATGTCTATAACTTAACTTGCATAGCATACTAAAGTTCCCTAATTTAGCAATCCTTTAAATTATATGATATGAAAAAGTTAATAGTAGTAGCTTTAATTAGCCTGATTGGATACACCTCAAGTGCGCAAGCAAAAATTAGTTTCAAGAACGAAACAGTAGATTACGGAAAGATCATAAAGGGAAGTGACGGCATTCGTGTGTTTGAATTCACCAATACTGGAGATGCAGAATTAGTGGTAACAAATGTAAAATCTAGTTGTGGGTGTACGGTTCCAAAAAAACCAGAAGGACCTATTGCCCCAGGAGCCTCAGGGAGTATTGAAGTTAAGTATGACACCAACAGAGTGGGTCCCATAAGAAAAACAGTAACTGTGTATTCTAATGCAGATGAGCCTATAAAAGCGCTAAAAATAAAAGGAGAAGTTTTAAACTCCTCTAAAAGCATCTTAGAAAAAACAGAAGAATAACACCTCTTTTTTTAAATATATAATTTGGTCGATTTACTTTTGTAAATCGACCTTTTTTTTACAGTAACTCTAGGTGTAAAAAAAATAGGCAAACGGGAGGCCTACCATAGCATATTTTTAAACTATTTTTTGCAACTTTGTTATTCAAATAATACTGTTATGCCAACAATTTCAACCAAAGGGCAATTAATGCCCGAATCACCTATAAGAAAGCTGGTTCCTTTCGCAGAGAAAGCCTACAAAGCAAACAAAAAAGTATATCATCTTAATATTGGACAACCAGATATTAAGAGTCCAAAACAGGCCATGGATGCGGTAGCTTCTCACTCACTTGATGTTCTTGCATACACAAGATCTGAAGGGTCAGAGACCTACAGAATGAAAATTGCAGCCTATTATCAAGGAAAAAACATTCCTGTAGATCACAATGAGCTTATTGTAACAACAGGTGGTAGCGAGGCCCTTTTATTTGCCATGGGTAGTATTGCAGACACTGGAGATGAAATTATTATTCCAGAGCCTTTTTATGCAAATTACAATGGCTTTGCAATAGCATCTGGGGTAAAAATAGTGCCGGTTATTTCAAAAATAGAAGACAACTTTGCCTTGCCTAATATTTCAGAATTTGAAAAACTTATTACTCCAAAAACAAAGGCTATTCTTATTTGTAACCCAGGAAACCCAACGGGGTATCTTTACTCTAAGCAAGAAATACAAACCCTAGCAGCTATTGTAAAAAAGCACGATCTATTTCTAGTGGCTGATGAAGTGTATAGAGAATTTACCTACGATAATGTAAAGCATTATTCTATTCTAGAAGAACCAGGTATGGATCAGTACGCAATAATAATAGATTCTGTTTCCAAACGTTATTCTATGTGTGGAGCGCGTATTGGCTGTTTGGTGAGTAAAAACAAAAAGGTATTAAATACTGCATTAAAATTTGCGCAAGCAAGGTTAAGCCCCCCTACATTCGCACAAATAGCAAGTGAAGCGGCGTTAAGCACTCCGCAATCCTATTTTGACCAAGTCACGCTAGAGTATAAAGACAGGCGCGATATTTTAATTGAAAAACTAGAAGAAATTCCAGGAGTTAAAGTTGGATACCCTAAAGGTGCCTTTTATTGTATTGTACAGCTACCTATAAAAAATAGTGATGCATTTGCACAGTGGCTCCTAGAAGAGTTTGATGTTGATGGAGAAACCATTATGGTAGCTCCAGCGGCAGGATTTTACTCCTCACCAGGCGTTGGTCTAAATCAAATACGGATTGCATACGTACTTAATAAAGAAAGCCTAATTAAAGCAGTACATATTTTAAAACAAGCACTAGTAGTCTATAAAGAGTAATGCACATACAACAAAACATATCTTTAAAGTCTTACAATACCTTTGGTATAGAGAGTGAGGCGCGGTATTTTGTTTCTGTACATACCATCGGGGAGCTACAAGAAGCCCTGAGTCTACCCAACTATTTAAAAAAATTCTTGCTTGGCGGAGGAAGTAACATGCTACTCACCGGCCCTATTGACGCTCTTGTTATACATGTTAACCTTAAAGGAATTGCTATAGAAAATCAAAACCAAGATTACATCCAGCTTTCCTGCATGGCAGGAGAAAACTGGCATGATTTTGTACTACACTGCATAGACAACAATTATGGCGGGCTAGAAAACATGTCTCTTATACCGGGTAACGTAGGCACTGCTCCTATTCAAAACATAGGCGCTTATGGTGTGGAGTTAAAAGATGTATTTTTGAAATGTGATGCCATTGAAATTGCCACTTCCAAAGAAGTTTCTTTCACTGATCAGCAGTGTGATTTTGGGTATAGAAATTCTATTTTCAAAACCACGCACAAAGGCCAATACGTGATTACTAGGGTTACGTTTAAACTTACCAAAAACAAGCACAAAATACAAACACAGTACGGTGCTATTAATGAGCACTTGTCTTTAAATAACATTACAAATCCTACCATTAAGCAGGTTAGTGATGCCGTGATAGCCATAAGAGAATCTAAATTACCAGATCCAAAAAAGCTAGGCAACAGTGGTAGCTTTTTTAAAAACCCGGTGGTAGACAGCAAAACCTTTGAGGCTTTTAATGCAAAATTTCCAGAGGCACCTTTTTATGCCCTGGCTAATTCTGAATTTAAAATACCCGCTGGCTGGCTTATTGAACAAGCAGGATTTAAAGGCAAACGCTATGGTGATGCTGGAGTTCATGAAAACCAAGCCCTTGTCTTAGTGAATTATGGAAATGCCACTGGAGCGCAAATTTGGGAATTGGCACTTAAGATCCAGAAAAAAGTAGCAAAAGACTTCGGCATTACCATAGAGCCAGAGGTAAATGTATTTTAAACATAGCTGTAACACACCTTTAAACACCGGCAGGAATTGAATTATTAATATTCATTGTTTCTCCCAAAAAATCCTCGTATTTTCACACTATGGAACCACAAGCATTTAGCAACCCATTTATGCTCATTTTTGGCGGTCTTATTTTATTAGTTGTTCTCTATTTTTGGAATAAAAAAAATCAAACTAGTTTGAAAAATCGTAAAAACATAACATTTAAACAACGCTACAACCAGCGTAAAAAGACAGATCAAGAAAAACGGTAAGCTATGAAAATTTACACAAAAACTGGTGATACAGGAACCACGGCCCTCTTTGGAGGCACTCGTGTTGCCAAGCACCATATTCGCATCGAGAGTTACGGCACCGTAGATGAGCTAAACTCATACATAGGCCTTATTAGAGATCAAGAAATAGATCTTGACATTAAAGAGGTCTTGATAGATATTCAAAACAAGTTATTTACCGTGGGCGCGATTTTGGCAACACCGCCAGAAAAAGAAACATTAAAAAACGGAAAAGAAAGACTAAATATTCCTAAAATTTCTGAGCAAGACATTACAAGGCTAGAAACACAAATGGATAAAATGAATGAGTTGCTGCCTCAAATGACACACTTTGTACTTCCTGGAGGTCACACCACGGTGTCATATTGTCACATAGCGCGTTGTGTGTGTCGAAGAGCAGAACGTATCGCAACTCTTTTAAACGAGCAACAAGGCATTGACCCTCGGGTATTAAAATACCTTAACAGACTATCTGACTATCTATTTGTAGTGGCACGGAAGTTGTCTTATGATTTAAAGGCAGACGAAGTTAAGTGGATTCCTGAAAAATTATAAACATTAATAAATGCTTTTGCGAGCCTTAAAATTAATTTTTATATGATGTTTTTAATCATAGGTTTTTGCTCAAAAACATCACAAGCAATTACCTGACAAACAGATAATTGTAAACGTTCTTATAAATAAAGCTTAAATAAGTTGTTTTTTAGTTGACTATATCGACTAAAAAATTATTTTTGCACAAAATTAAAACATTAACCAATGTACTGGACATTAGAATTAGCATCCTATTTAAGTGATGCGCCTTGGCCGGCAGCTAAAGACGAATTAATTGACTACGCCATTAGAACGGGAGCACCACTAGAGGTTGTAGAAAATTTACAAGCCATAGAAGATGAGGGAGACTCTTATGATTCTATAGAAGAAATTTGGCCAGATTACCCAACAGATGAAGACTATCTGTGGAACGAGGACGAATATTAATATAAACGTTTTACAAAACGTTGGTATAAAATAGGCGCACTGTAACAATGCGCTAAAAAAAGTCTCTGTCTGCAGGGGCTTTTTTTGTTATAGAGTTAACCCTATAACATACATACTATTACTATTCAATAAATAAAAAAATACAGCGTTTAACGCTATACAACATAACAAGACACATGGGATTTTTAGATAACGTATTAAAAGTATTTGTGGGAGACAAATCCAAGAAAGACCTTGGAGACATACAGCCCTATGTAGAACAGGTAAAATCTCATGAAGCTGCACTAGAAAAATTAAGTATTGATGAGCTGCGCGCAAAAAGTGATGTGTTTAGAAACATCATCAAGGAAGATCAAAAAGAGATTCAAGACCAAATAGATGCACTTAAAATAGCTGCAGACAAAGAAGAAGATATTGACAAAAAAGAAGATATCTACAACAAAATTGACGGCTTAAAAGATGATCGCTATGAAATTGAGAAAGCATCTTTAAATAAAATTTTAGGAGAGGCATTTGCTGTTATAAAAGAAACGGCAAAACGTTTTAAAAACAATGAAACCCTTAAAGTTACTGCAACAGCCTTTGACCGTGAACTATCTGGTGAAAAGGACTATGTAACACTTGATGGAGATCACGCCATTTGGAAAAACTCATGGGATGCAGCAGGAAAAGAAATAACCTGGGACATGGTACACTACGATGTACAACTTATTGGAGGTGTTGCCCTACATCAAGGAAAAGTTGCAGAAATGCAGACAGGAGAAGGTAAAACCTTGGTGGCAACTCTGCCGGTATACTTAAATGCCTTAGCTCAAAATGGGGTTCATGTGGTTACTGTAAATGATTATTTAGCAAAACGTGATAGCGCTTGGATGGCGCCAATATTTCAGTTTCATGGAATGACCATAGACTGTGTTGATAATCACCAACCAAATAGTGAGTCAAGAAGAAATGCATACAACTGTGATATTACCTATGGTACAAACAATGAATTTGGTTTTGACTACTTGCGTGATAATATGGCTCACAAACCACAAGACCTAGTTCAAAGACCACACCATTACGCGATTGTTGATGAGGTAGATAGTGTATTAATTGATGATGCAAGAACACCATTGATTATATCAGGACCTGTAGCGCAAGGAGATCGTCATGAGTTTAATGAATTAAAACCGAAAATTGCAGACATCGTAGCCGTTCAGCAGAAATACCTTACAGGTGTTTTGGCCGAGGCAAAGAAATTAATTAAAGAAGGAGATGTCAAAGAAGGAGGATTTAAGTTATTGCGTGTTTACAGAGGTATTCCAAAAAACAAGGCCTTAATTAAATTTTTATCTGAAGAAGGAGTTAAACAAATTCTGCAAAAAACAGAAAACACCTACATGGCAGACAACAACCGTGAAATGCCTCTAGTTGATGCAGAGTTGTACTATGTCATTGAAGAAAAAAACAACCAAATAGAACTTTCAGACAAAGGAGTTGATTATCTATCTGGACCAGACAATCCAGATTTCTTTGTTATGCCAGAAATTGGAACAGAAATAGCAAAAATTGAAGCACAAGAATTATCTAGTGAACAAGAAGCAACTCTTAAAGAAGAATTATTTAGAGATTTCGGTATTAAGAGTGAACGTATTCATACCCTGAGTCAATTACTAAAAGCCTATTCTTTGTTTGAAAAGGACACGCAGTATGTTGTCATGGAAAACAAGGTAATGATCGTTGATGAGCAAACGGGGCGTATTATGGATGGACGCCGCTACAGTGACGGGCTACACCAAGCCATTGAGGCTAAAGAAAATGTAAAGATTGAGGCAATGACTCAAACCTTTGCAACGGTTACCCTGCAGAATTACTTCCGTATGTATAGAAAGTTATCTGGTATGACAGGTACAGCCGTTACAGAAGCAGGAGAACTTTGGGAAATCTACAAACTAGATGTGGTAGAAATACCAACCAATAGACCTATTGTTCGTGATGATCGTGAAGACAAAATTTACAAAACTAAAAGAGAAAAATACAACGCTGTTATTGATGAGGTAACAGAACTCTCTAAGCAAGGAAGACCAATATTAATTGGTACAACATCTGTAGAGATATCTGAACTATTAAGCCGTATGCTTAGCATCAGAAAAGTGAAGCACAATACCTTGAATGCGAAGATGCATAAAAGTGAGGCAGATATTGTTGCCCAAGCAGGAGATCCTGGTGTGGTTACCATTGCTACCAACATGGCAGGTCGTGGTACAGATATTAAATTAAGTGATGCTGTAAAGGCCTCTGGCGGTCTTGCTATTGTAGGTACAGAACGTCATGACTCTAGACGTGTAGACAGGCAGCTAAGAGGTCGTTCTGGACGTCAAGGAGATCCTGGAAGCTCTCAATTTTACGTCTCTTTAGAGGATAACTTAATGCGTCTTTTTGGTAGCGAACGTATTGCTAAGATGATGGATAGAATGGGCCTTGAAGAAGGAGAAGTAATACAACACTCTATGATTTCTAAGTCTATAGAACGAGCTCAGAAAAAAGTAGAAGAAAACAATTTTGGTATTCGTAAGCGTTTGTTAGAATATGATGATATTATGAACGCCCAGCGTGAGGTAATATACAAAAGAAGATACAACGCATTGTTTGGAGATAGACTTAGAGTTGATATTGCCAACATGATTTACGACACTGCAGAGATCATTTCGCAAAATAACAAAGAAAGTCAAGATTTTAAGAATTTTGAATTTGAGTTAATACGTTATTTTTCTATTGCTGCTCCTATAGACCAAAACGAATTTGAAAAATTAGAATCTCAAAATATTGCAGGTAAAGTATATAAGGTTGCCTATGGCCACTATCAAGAAAAAATGAGGCAAAATGCAGAGATTGCCTTCCCGGTAATCCAAAATGTATATGAGAACCATAAAGATCAATACAAGCGTATTTTAGTGCCTTTCACAGATGGAGTAAAGACCTTAAATGTTGCCACAGATCTAGAAATAGCCTATCAAACAAAAGGTGCAGAACTGGTAAAAGATTTTGAGAAAAACATCTCACTTGCCATTATCGATGATTCTTGGAAAACACACCTGCGTAAAATGGATGAATTAAAGCAGTCTGTACAACTTGCGGTACATGAGCAAAAAGATCCACTTTTAATTTACAAATTTGAAGCCTTCGAACTCTTTAAAAAGATGGTAGAAAATGTAAACAAAGATGTATTGTCATTCTTGTTTAAAGGAGAGTTGCCTAAAGAAAACCAAAGACAAATTCAAGAAGCGCGAGAGGTAAAAAGTAAGCAAAAACTCAACGAGCAGAAAGATGAAATTGAAAACCTTGACCAGCGCTCTGTTGGGTCTAAGGCAGCTGGACAAACACAAAACCAGCCCTCCGTAACAGAAACCATTACCCGTGAAATGCCAAAAATTGGTCGTAATGATAAAGTTACTATAAAGCATGTAATGAGCGGAGAGACCAAACAAGTAAAATACAAACAAGCAATACCTCTGATAACAAAAGGTGAATGGGTATTAACTCAGTAAGCACTAATCTAAATATAAAACCCCCAAAGGCATTTGCCCTTGGGGGTTTTATATTTAGAGAGTACCTTATTGTAAAATTAGATTACTATAATCTGCATTAACAAGAAAATTACTGCTAGTACTCGCATTTTTATAGAAACCTCTAGCCAGGACTCTTTGCGCCTGTTTTGTGATATTAAATTGTAAGGCTTTAGGGTGTTTTAAACTTGACTTTTTTCCGTTAAACAAAAATGTAAATGGACTCTCAGGCATGGCAACAGAGGCATCTGTATTACGCAGTACAATCTCTAAGCGGGTAAAGTTATCTGCTACTTTATCAACAATCAAGTTTCCAAAGGAGCCTGTAACAAAGGCCTCTTTATTAATACTGCCAACATACACATTACTAGAATTAGCATTAAGCTGTATGCTCTCTAGGGTTTGAATTTCACAGGTATCTACAAACTTAACATACAAGGTGCCATACTGCCAATGCTTTATTACCACGGGAGCATAAGAGGCATTAATGAGAGTCTGTACTCCATCGATACGATCTGCGGTAAAAGGGGTGTGATTTAAGGTTGCTTTTACATTAAATGCATCTGTCATTTTAATTTCGCCGTATCTCACATTGATATCTGTTTTTGTGTTTTTTGGCATTTTAATGACAATGGTTCTTTTGGCCAGGGGCTTTGTTTTTAAATTGCTTGTTTTTACAATGGTTTTAACCGCTCCATCTTTATCATAGGCAAATACAAAGTTATATTGGTTGCCTATTTGACCCTCTAAATTAGAAACACTAGTACCGTTTGCTTTGCCGGTAGAGGTTATAATTACATTTTTTGAGCTTCCTGAAACCTCAAAATTCCAAGCATCAAAAAGAGCTTTTTTTTGTTCTTTGGTTACATTTTCTGCTTCTATAAAAGCTTGGACCTCCACCTTGTCTTTATTCCAGGTTTCAAAAATAACATTGGTATAAGAGGTCTTTAAAGTAACCACCATATCATCACCAGCATTATAAGAGGCTACAAATTTTTCTTGAGAAAAACCGGTAGCAACCAACACAAGAGCTAGTACCCAAAATAGCCTAAACTTCAATGCTACTAATATTTTCATTGGTGTTGTTTTTTAGTTCTTTTAATTTTATTTTAAGCTTCATTAATAATTCTAGTCTCATTTTAAGATTGTCTACCAAGGCTGTAATAATCTCTTCTGTAGGACCTGCCTGTGTAAGGTCAAAATTTAAGCTTTCATACTCTAAATCTAGCATCTGTAATTGTTGCATGTATCCATCAATTACATCTTTATTATCTGGGGTGATTGTTAAAGAGGCTAATGCACCTTCGATACCAGTTGTATAGTACTGCTCAATACGTTTTAAATCTGGAGAGATATCAGCTAAGTGAACAAGAGTTTCATCACTTTGAGACTCTACCCCAGGAACACTCTCAACAAAACTATTTTCCAGACTATTTTTGGATAATTGATAATATCCAAAAACACTCACGGCAACAAACGCTATTGCAACAGCAGCAATTTTCATCCAAAACTGCTTTGGACTAGAAGCCTGCAGTGTCTTGTTTGGGCTAAAATTAGCCTGTAACCTGGCTTCAAACCGAGCCTGGTGATCTTTTGGTAATTTTGGCTCTATTGATGTGCTAGCCTTTATTATATCTCTAATATCCTGTGCCATAGTGTAGCTGTTTTAGATGTTGTTGTAATTGTATTTTACCGCGATGAAGCTTTGTTCTGGAGGCACTCTGTGTGATATCAAGAACTTCGGCTATTTCTTGATGATCATATCCTTCTAACAAAAATAATTGTACCACAGATTTATAATTTGGAGACAACTTTGCAATTGCCTGGTCTATAAGTTGTTTGGTGATATGATTGTCAACAGACCAACTTTCATCCTCTTGTTGTTCAACACTAAGGGTCTGTTCGTTAATTTCTTCAAAATATATTTTTTTCTTTTTTAAAGCATCCAAACAGGTATTTATTACAATACGTTTCAACCATGCTCCAAAACTAACATCACCTTTAAACTGGTCTATTTTCTTAAATGCCTTAATAAAAGCAACTTGCATAGCATCTTCTGCCTCTGCTGTGTCTTTTAGATACCTACTAGCGACCACAAACATACCATCACAGTACTGAGTATATAGCGCTGTTTGGGCTCTAGGGTTTTGTGCTCTGCACTGCTCGACAAGTAAAGAATTTGACACAGTTGGTGATGGTTTGTTAAAGGTCCTTTAATAGACGACAATTTAACTACGCTGTTTCACAAAAGCATCTATTTTTTAAAAAAAAATAATACTATATTTGAGAAACAAGCAAAATCTAAGTCATGAAAAAAACATATAATTTATTTTTACTCATTCTAATATCTTCTTTTACAATTTACACCCAAGCACAAAATGGAGGAGACACTTGCGATTCTGCTGTTGTAGTTTTAGAAGGAATTGTTTCTCAAACACAAATTAATGATGTTAGTGGAGGTGCCAATGGAGGTGACGCTGCATGGTTTGTCTATACCCCATCAGAAAATGGAACCATTAATGTCAATTCTTGTTTGGGCGGCTCTGATACTAGAGTGTCAATTTGGAACAATTGCTCAGATGCTGCAGCCCTAGCAGATGATGACGACTCTTGCCCATTTGCGGCAGATGGTTCTGGAAATGCATATGCCTCTGAAATTATTGGATTTACAGTTACGGCTAACCAAAGCTATTACATACAATGGGATGACAGATGGGACGAGAATCCTTTTAATTGGGAATTATCTTTTGATCCAGAGGGTTTTAATGACAACTGCCAAACAGCGCTTGATATTCTTTGTGGAGGCTCCATAGAAGGAACAACAATAGATAAAACAGATACAAATGGAGTTAATGGCCCTGATGCTTTTTATAAATTTATAGAGACATCACCACTACCTAGAGATGTTGCATTTTCTTTGTGTACAGCCTTTGATTATGATCCTTACATGAGAATCTATACCAGCTGTGATCTTGACAACCCAATTGAAAATGACGATGCCTGTGACCTTGGCTCAGAAATAACATTAACAACACTTCCAGGAACCACCTATTACATAGCCATAGAAGGCTATAATGGAGACACTGGAAACTTCACATTAACTGTAGATTGTGCCTCGCCACCAGAACCCCCAGTAAATGATCTAATTGCAAATGCAATAAATATTCCTGGCGTATACACAGATGAAAATGTGAACACACAATTTGCCACAGAAGAGGGTGGCAATCCAACCAATTGCACCATTGACGGATTTAATGGTGTTTGGTATTACTTTTTGTGTACCCCTGGAATGGGACTAACAGACGCCTCTATTGTATCACCAAGCGGTGTGAATAGCGTCATATTTTTTGAAGCCAATACCCCAACCCCAAATGTAACAGAGTTAATTAGGGTTGAGGATGCTCAAAACCCATGTTTTACTGGAACTAATTCTTCCATAGAACCAGAAATAGGTAAATACTATTTCTTGTTAGCAACCAATTCTGGAGGAGCAACAGACATCACTATATCACAAATTCTTGGTGTTGAAAATACTGTTTTTGAAAACTTCACCTATTTCCCTAATCCAAGTTCTGGGATAGTGACACTTAAAAACAACACTAGTATTGAAAAAGTTGTTCTTAGAAACATTCTAGGTGCTGTTGTATTGGAAAGTACAATAAACGCAACACAAGCCAGTATTGATTTGCAGTCTCTTGCCAGGGGGTCTTATATATTATCTGTGATTGTAGATGGGCAAAGTGCGCAATACCAACTTATAAAACAGTAAGAGTCTTACCGTTTTATTTAAACGTAAAAATTCCAAAGTTAACCTGTTAACCTTGGAATTTTTTTATAGTAATTATATTAGGTATCAGTCTAATAATAAATTTAGAGTTACTGTAATATTATCTTGTGTAGCTCTAGAAAACGGGCACATTTGGTGGGCATCATTAACTAATTGCTCTCCTGTTTTTGTGTCAACATCTGGAATGTAACAATCTAAAGTTGCTTCCAGAAAGAAACCATCTTCATCTTTACAAAATCCAATGGTAGCATCTACACTAATTTGACTCACATCTATGTCTAGTTTTTCTATACCAACGACAGCTTGTAAAGCTCCGCCAAAACAGGCTGCGTATGCTGCCCCAAAAAGTTGTTCTGGATTTACACCTTGACCATCATCTCCGCCCATAGATTTAGGAACAGATAAAGCCATATCTATTGGGCCATCTTCACTTAGCACATGGCCGGCTCTTCCGCCTGTTGCATTCGTTGTTGCTTCATATAATACACTCATACTATTTTATTTTTGTGTTAATTATTCAATATACAGTTCAAAACAAGTTTTGAAAAATCAAATGTCATAAATTTGTCATAAATTCACATAGTGAAAAAACCAAAAAAACATACCAGCGCATTAAAAGAACTTCAGGGTGTTGAAAAACCCCAGAACCTAAGTAGTGTAACTGCATTAAAATTAAAAAAGGCACGCAAGCAAAAGCAGCACATTCCACAACTTATACAAGGGGTCTTGTCTAAAAACAAAACTGCACTCAGTAGAGCTATTACTATTATTGAAAGTACCGCGCCAAAAGATCAAGCAGATGCCAAAGAATTAATTCAGGGGTGTATTGCGCATGCAAATAAATCTATACGCATCGGAATCACTGGAGTACCGGGGGTAGGAAAAAGCACTTTTATTGAACAGTTTGGAACACTACTAACCCAAAAGGGGCATAAAGTAGCCGTCTTAGCGGTGGACCCTAGTAGCAGTTTAAGCAATGGAAGTATCTTGGGAGATAAAACCAGAATGGAAGAATTGGTTAAAAATAAATTAGCATTTATAAGACCCTCTGCCAGTGGAGATTCTTTGGGAGGGGTAGCAAGAAAAACCAGAGAAGCGATCATATTATGTGAAGCTGCTGGTTACACGCACATTATAATTGAGACTGTGGGTGTAGGACAAAGCGAGACGGTTGTGCATTCTATGACAGATTTCTTCTTGCTTTTAAAACTAGCTGGTGCTGGAGATGAATTACAGGGTATAAAACGTGGTATCATGGAAATGGCAGATGCCATTATCATTAATAAAGCAGATGGTGAGAATGTCAAAGCGGCAAAATTAGCTAAAACAGAATTTAACCGAGCTTTACATTTATATCCTCCAAAAGACAATGGATGGATTGCAAAAACCATCACCTGTAGTGCTCTAAAAAATGAAGGTATTCAAGAGGCTCTTGATCTTATTGAAGGTTATGTATCTAAAATGAAAGAAACAGGATATTTTGTAGCCAAAAGAGAACAGCAGCAACATTTCTGGATGTTACAAACCATAGAAAATAGACTAAAGAGTGATTTTTACAACAATCCCAAAATTAAAATCGCATTACAAGAACAACTAAAGGAATTGGCAAACTCAAATACAAGCCCCTTTCAAGCAGCTGCATATCTACTGTCCTTACATAAATAAATCAAGTCTTTTGTTTTTTCTTTTTGGCGGCAGGAAACAATACATTATTTAAAATGAGCCTGTATCCTGGAGAGTTTGGATGCAAGGCTAATTCTGTTTTGGGGTCTCCTACTCTATGCTGGTAATCTTCTGGATCATGACCGCCATAAAAGGTGAAAAATCCTTTTCCTTTAATACCATGAATATATCTAGCCTCACCACTTGAGCTGTGAGCACCCATTACCAAAACATTTGATTTGATTTGAGTTGGCGCATAACTGGTAGTTTGGCCCATAAAGCCTTTTACTAGTGAGGTGTGGTTTTGAACAAGCATGGTAGGAATTGGATCCCACTTTGCAGAGTAATCCATCAATGAAAAGTAATCTGTTTGTTTTGAGACCTTACGTTTTGAGGTCATGTCTATAGAAGAAAACTCATACACCATCGGGCTTCGCTCCAAAATATAATCCTTAAAAGCAAATGTTTGTTGAAAATCTATCTTACTTTGATAACTAGCATCACTAGCATCACCATCAAACATAGGCTCACAAATATCTACACCTTGCGCAGAAAGCGCAATATCAAAACTATCTGTGGCGCTGCACATGGCAAACATAAAACCTCCACCCACAACATAATCTCTTATTTTTAAAGCAACATCTCTTTTTTGCTGAGATACCTTAGCATACCCCAAAGAGGCAGCCAATGCTTCAGATTTATTTTTTTCTGCAATATACCATGGAGCAGACCTGTAGGCTCTATAAAACTTTCCGTACTGCCCTGTGAAATCTTCATGGTGAAGGTGTAACCAATCATAAAGTAGTAGCTCATCTCTTAAAACCTCTTGGTCATAAATAGTTGTGTAGGGTATTTCGGCATAGGTTAATACCATAGTAACAGCATCATCCCAGGGTTGGTTACCCTTTGGAGAGTATACTGCAATTTTAGGCGCTTTTTCTAACACCACAGCTTCCATATTTTGAGAAGGACTGCTAATTTCTTTTAATATCTGAGCAGCTTTACTATCACTAATAACCTCGAAAGAAACGCCTCGAATCTGGCATTCTTTGCGGATCTGATCATTGTCTGGCATTAAAAAAGAGCCCCCTCTATAGTTTAAAAGCCATTTGGTCTTTACGTTTCTCTCAAGAACCCAATAGGTAATACCATAGGCTTTTAAATGTTCTTTTTGAGTGGCCTCATCCATGGGGATGAGAATATAAGAGCCGTAACTTTGTACACTAAAAAGGCAAATAAATAAAAAGGTGAATAACTTAGTCATGCTGTAAATATAACGACAAAATCTAAGTCAAAGATTTGGAAGGAAAAAGAATTTTAAATTTTAAAAACTGAAACACGAAACCTCATCAGTAAACACTAAAACACTATCGCATTTAGGTTTTAATAAGGAAGGTCATCATTAGAGTTGGTTCCAAAGGCATCTTCTGCAGACGGGAAATTAGGTGTTTTAAAGGTATCATCATTTGCAGCATTATTCATGCTTGATGCTATTTCATTGGAGAAAGGAAAGGTGTCTAAGTTTTCAAACTTACCTAAATTACCAACAAATTTAAGACGTATTTCATCCAAACCTCCATTACGGTGCTTTGCTACTATAAACTCACCTTGACCAGCTGTTGGTGTGTGCTCATCATCATCCCACTCATCAATTTTATAATATTCTGGGCGGTAAATAAACGATACAATATCTGCATCTTGCTCGATGGCTCCAGATTCACGAAGATCACTCAACAAAGGTCTTTTAGACCCTCCACGAGTCTCTACAGCACGCGAAAGCTGGGATAGCGCAATAACCGGAACATTTAATTCTTTTGCCAGTGCCTTTAGGTTTCTAGATATGGTAGATATTTCTTGTTCACGGTTTCCTCCATTTTTTCCTCCTCCAGCAGTCATTAGCTGCAAATAATCAATCATAATGATTTTAACACCTTGCTGTGAGGCAAGACGTCTTGCCTTTGCACGCAAATCAAAAATAGAAAGAGAAGGCGTATCATCAATAAACAAGGGGGCCTTCTCAAGGCCTTTTACCTTAACGTTTAACTGCTCCCATTCATGCTTTTCTAGGTTTCCTGTTCTTAATTTTTCTGAAGACAGCCCAGTTTCACTAGAGATGAGTCTGGTAATTAACTGCACAGAAGACATCTCACATGAGAAAAATGCAACAGGAATGTTATGATCTACAGCCATATTACGAGCCATAGACAAGGTAAGAGCGGTTTTACCCATACCAGGACGCGCTGCAATGATAATTAAATCACTGGGTTGCCATCCAGAGGTTAGCTTGTCTAACTCTGTAAAACCAGAAGGAATACCAGACAAGCCCTCTTTATTGGCAATTTCCTCAATCTTCTTTTTGGCTTGTATAACTAAATCTTGTGCTGTTTCACTAGAACGCTTAATATTTCCTTGTGTTATATCATATAGCTTACTCTCTGCGGTATCTAACAAATCAAAAACATCTGTAGTTACATCATAAGAATCCTCAATAATTTCATTTGAAATTTTAATTAAACTTCTCTGGATATATTTTTGAAGTATGATGCGGGCATGAAACTCAATATGGGCAGAGGAAGATACTTTTTGGGTGAGTTGTATTAAATAAAATTCTCCCCCAGCAAGTTCAAGCTTTTGCATCTTCTTTAACTGCTGTGAAACGGTTAATAAGTCTACAGGTTGGCTTTCTACAAACAGGGTATTAATGGCCTCAAAGATGTGCTGGTGTGCTTCTTTGTAAAAAACATCTGGATTTAAAATATCAATAACCTCATCAACTCCTTTTTTATCAATCATCATAGCGCCAAGTACAACCTCCTCTAAATCAGTTGCTTGTGGCGGTATCTTGCCTTTTTCTAAGTTTATTACTTGAGCAGGACGCTTTTGATAAGGGGAGTTAGGTTGCAGTTTTTCCATAGAACGAATGTAAAGAAATTGTGAGGATGACTTGGTTTATTTTATGGTGCTTCTATTAACCACTCATTAACAATTTAATTGTTGAAAACTCTGAAATTTTGTTAATAAGCATAAAAAAAATCTGAGACAGCTGCCTCAGATTTTAAGATGTATTGCTACCACTAGCTTTATTGATTGTAAACTCCCATCTGCGAATATTTATCCATACGTTGGGCAACCAAATCTTTTGGTGATAAGTCTTTTAATTGATTGTATTCTTTGGTAATTACATTTGCCACGGTGGTAAATGTTTTTGTTCTGTTTGCATGCGCACCACCTAGAGGTTCTTTAACAATAACATCGATAAGCTTTTGCTTTTTCATGTCTGTAGCAGTAAGCTTTAGGGCCTCGGCAGCTTGTTCTTTATACTCCCAACTACGCCACAGTATAGAAGAGCAGCTCTCTGGAGAAATCACAGAATACCAAGTGTTTTCTAGCATCAGCACGCGGTCTCCCACACCAATTCCTAGAGCTCCACCACTTGCCCCTTCACCTATAATAAGTACAATAATAGGCACTTTAAGGCGTGTCATTTCTAAAATGTTTCTTGCAATTGCCTCTCCCTGACCGCGCTCTTCTGCTTCTAGTCCTGGATAGGCACCGGGAGTATCAATTAAACACACCACAGGAACACCAAATTTCTCGGCAGATTTCATGAGGCGCAACGCTTTTCTGTACCCCTCTGGGTTAGCCATACCAAAGTTTCTGTATTGACGTGTTTTGGTATTATACCCCTTTTGTTGTCCAATAAACATATAACTCTGATCTCCAATTTTTCCAAGACCACCAACCATTGCTTTATCATCTTTAAAGCTACGGTCTCCATGCAACTCAACGAAACTCTCGCCACAGATTGCATTTATATAGTCCATGGTATATGGTCTATTAGGGTGACGTGATAATTGTACACGTTGCCAAGGAGTTATGTTTTTGTATATGTTTTTTTTAGTTTCTTCTAATTTTAGTTCAATTTGCTCGCAGGTATTTGTTACGTCCACATCATTATCCTCACCAATTTGGCAGGCCTTTTCATATTGCTCTTGCAAGTCTTTAATAGGTAATTCAAAATCTAGGTATTCCATAATGGTTTTTCAATAGGTTATATTACTAGTTTTCACAAAGATAAAATTTTGTTTTGAGCTATGTATTGAACTGCTTTAATTTTTTAATTTCTTTTTGATCCTGTTTTTAATAATTCCGTTTGCAATCACCGTTAAAATAATAATCGCTGCACCATAATAAAACTGAGGGCCCATATTCTCTGACTCGCCAAGGATCAAAAGCGCCAACACAATACCATACACCGGTTCCAGGTTTATGGTTAGCATCACAGTGTATGGGCTAATCCATTTCATGACATGTACAGAGGCTATAAACGCATAGGCTGTACACCCAGAGGCAAGTATAAACAAATAGCCCCAATCTGAAGTGCTTAAGATGAAAAATGAAGCGTCAAAACTTCCACTAAAAAACAAGTATAAAGAAATACAACAAACTCCAAAGAACAGCTCGTAAAAAGAGATAGCACTGGCATTGTACTGCACAGCCAACTTTCCATTAATCACAGAAAAAAGAGCTCCCAAAAATGAAGATATAAGGGCCAGTAAAATACCCCAAGAATAATCTCCCTCTACTTGAAAAATAACATACAAGCCTAACACTACAACTAGACCAAAAACAACTTCATACCAAATAACTTTTCTTTTATAAAAAATAGGTTCTAAAAAAGCAGTAAAAAATGACCCCGTTGACATAATAGCTAGGGTTATGGAGACATTGGCTGTCTTAATAGCGCCAAAAAAAGCAAGCCAATGCATGGCAATAACAGCCCCTGCAAGTAAAAAAACCAACATGGTTTTTTTACTGAATTTAAGTGGAATTTTCTTGTACCCTACCCATGCCAGTATCAGTAAAGAAGCGATACTCATTCTAAACCAAACCAAACCAAGGGCATCAATACTTATAAGAGCTCCCAAAACAGCAGTAAAGCCCCAAATAAAGACAATAAAATGTAAGTGTAGGTAATTAAGGAGTTTAGCGTTTTGCATTACGTAACAAATAAATGGCTAAAATGGCAAACACAATATTTGGCGCCCAAGATGCTACAAAAGGTGAAAAGTCACTCTTGGCAGCCATGGTTCCGAATATTTTATCAAAGAAAATAAAAATCATTCCTATTGCAATACCAATAGCTAGGTTAACACCCATACCCCCACGACGTTTCACAGAAGAGACTGCTACTGCAATTATAGTTAGTATGTAGGCAGAAACAGGTAAACTCCAACGTTTGTGACGCACTACCTCGTAGGAGCTAATAAAAGAAGATCCTTTTTTCTTCTCGCTTGCAATAAAATTATTAAGCTCTGGTAGGTTTAGAGTTTCAGCTATATATTTTACGGGAGTTAGATCATCAAGATCAAAACTAAAGACGGTATCCAATCGTTTTTTACGTTCAATAATATCATTGTCTACCCCTACACTTCTTTTTGTATAATTAAACAAAGAGTAGGTGCTGTCTTTTTCGTTAAACTTAATTCTGCTGGCCGCTAGTTTATAGGTCATCTTTTTGTCCTCAAAATGCTCAAGGGTAAAATTACTTCCACTTTTTTCTGACACATTAAAATAACTAACATAGATATAATCATTGTCATTAATCTGTCTATATACGTTAGATTTTTCACGATCCTGCCGGCCTTTTTTTAGATACTTAAATGAGAATTCATTAAAGCCTTGACTTGCTTTTGGAGCAATAAACATCCCTAGAATAAACGCTGCAACACACACAATGGTAGCCCCAATAATATAAGGTCTTAAAAAACGGTAGTAAGACACACCGCTGCTCAAAAAAGCAATAATTTCTGTGTTATTTGCCAATTTGGAAGTAAACCAAATTACAGATAAAAATAAAAATAAGGGGAATAATAAATTGGCAAAGTAAATAGTAAAATCAAAATAGTACGCGACCACTTCCATAAATGGTACTTCGTTTTCTAAGATTTTATCAATCTTTTCGGCAAGATTTACAATAATACCAATAGGTATAAATAGCAGCAATAGGAGCACAAAGGTTCCTAAATAGCGTTTTATAATATACTTATCGAGAATGCTTAACATTGTATATGGTCTTATAACCTTTTATCCATTTGTTTTACCATCTTGTTTTTCCATGGTGTGTAATCTCCTGCTAAGATATGTTTTCTTGCCTCACGCACCAACCATAAATAAAAACCAAGGTTGTGTATGGTGGCAATTTGCCTGCCTAACATTTCATTTACAGTAAATAAATGACGTAAATAAGCTTTGCTATACTCTGTATCTACCCATGTTATTGCCATTTCATCTATAGCACTGAAATCTGCCTCCCATTTTTTATTTTTAATGTTGATTGTTCCATGTGCAGTAAAAAGCATCCCATTTCTACCATTTCTAGTGGGCATCACACAGTCAAACATGTCAATACCTAGGGCTATGTTCTCCAGTAAGTTTATTGGAGTTCCTACTCCCATTAAATAACGAGGCTTATCTTTAGGTAAAATAGCTGTAACTACTTCTGTCATTTCATACATCTCCTCTGCAGGTTCTCCTACAGACAAGCCGCCAATAGCATTACCCTGTGCCCCTACTGAGGCGATATACTCTGCAGATTGCTTGCGCAAATCTTTATAGGTACTCCCTTGCACAATAGGAAAGAATGTTTGACTGTAATCATACATAAAGGGTGTTTTCTCAAGATGAGTCAAACAACGCTCTAACCAACGATGGGTCATGTGCATAGACCTTTTGGCATAATTATAATCACAAGGGTATGGGGTACACTCATCAAAGGCCATAATAATATCTGCGCCAATACTTCGCTGGACTTCCATCACGTTTTCTGGAGTGAAAAAATGATAACTCCCATCTATGTGGGATTTAAACTTAACCCCTTCTTCTTTGATTTTTCTGTTGTCAGAGAGGGAGTAAACCTGATACCCTCCAGAGTCTGTAAGGATGTTTCTATCCCAATTCATAAACTTGTGAAGGCCCCCAGCTTTTTCTAAAATGTTTGTTCCCGGGCGTAGGTACAAATGATAGGTATTACCTAAAATTACATCTGGATTTATTTGCTCACGTAACTCTTTTTGATGGACCCCTTTCACGGTACCCACGGTACCAACAGGCATAAATATTGGAGTTTGTATGGTTCCGTGATCCAGTGTTATGGTTCCAGCGCGGGCTTGCCCCTGTATATCTGTAGCTTCGAGTTTAAAATCCATGTGACGTTTTAATGAATAGCCAAAGATACATTTGCTGTAGGAAGTACGAATGAGGAAAGACATTTTTTTTTAACCCATAGAAAAACGAGTCACGCCAAAATAATGCCTGATTGGTCACCAAAATTTAAAACAATACAACAATGTTAACTAAAACTTAAAAATCGTTGATAACCTCATTTGGCACTTCTTTTTCTTAGGCCTTTAAAGAAGTATTTTTGAGCCAGAAACCAAAATATACCATGGCAGATATTACCCAATTAGAAGCATTTGTTACTCAAGTGCGAAGAGACATTGTAAGACAAGTACACAAAGTAAATTCTGGCCACCCTGGAGGATCTCTAGGCTGTGCAGAATTTCTTGTTGCGCTATACCAACAAGTGCTAAAGCGCAAAGAAGGATTTAATATGGACGGGGACCAAGAAGATATTTTCTTCTTATCTAATGGGCATATTTCTCCAGTTTTTTATAGTGTTTTGGCACGCTCTGGGTATTTCCCGGTAGAGGAGTTAAACACCTTTAGACTTCTTAACTCTAGACTACAAGGACACCCAACTACCCACGAGGGGTTGCCTGGTATTAGGATCGCATCTGGATCTCTTGGTCAAGGAATATCTGCGGCTATTGGAGCAGCAGCAGCAAAAAAATTAAATAATGACAGGCATCTTGTCTATGCCCTTTGTGGTGATGGAGAACTGCAGGAAGGTCAAAACTGGGAAGCTATTATGTACGGCGCTGGAAACAAAGTAGACAACTTGATTGTAGCGGTAGATTTAAACGGGCAACAAATTGACGGATCTACAGACACTGTGTTACCTCTTGGTAATGTAAAAGGTAAATTTGAAGCCTTTGGCTGGGAAGTAGTTACCATAGAAAAAGGAAATGACATACAAGCTATCTTAGAGGGTATGGAAAGTGCCAAATCTAAAACGGGTCAAGGAAAACCTATTTGTGTATTGCTGCAAACAGTAATGGGTAATGGGGTAGATTTTATGATGCACACCCATGCTTGGCATGGAAAAGCACCCAATGATGAGCAGCTTGCATCTGCACTTGCTCAAAACCCAGAAACCTTAGGAGATTATTAATAAGCTACTACTATAATATTATGAAAACATACATAGACACAGGAAAAAAAGATACAAGATCTGGTTTTGGAGCAGGTCTCACCCAGCTAGGAAAAACCAATGAAAATGTAGTGGCACTTTGTGCAGATTTAACAGGGTCTTTAAAAATGGACGCTTTTAAAGAAAATCATCCTGAGCGTTTCTTTCAAATGGGTATTGCAGAGGCAAACATGATGGGCATGGCCGCTGGGCTAACCATTGGTGGTAAGATACCTTTTACAGGTACTTTTGCTAACTTCTCTACAGGAAGGGTCTACGATCAAATACGACAAAGCATTGCATACAGTGGTAAAAATGTCAAAATATGCGCCTCTCACGCAGGGGTTACCCTTGGAGAAGATGGTGCAACACATCAAATACTTGAAGATCTTGGTTTGATGAAAATGCTACCAGGGATGACGGTAATTAATACCTGTGACTACAATCAAACAAAGGCAGCAACAATTGCCATTGCAGATTTTGATGGCCCGGTTTACTTACGCTTCGGAAGACCTAAAGTGGCAAATTTCACTCCAGAAAATGGTAGTTTCACTATTGGTAAAGCTGTTGAACTACAAGAAGGTACTGATGTTACAATTATAGCAACCGGGCACCTAGTTTGGGAAGCGCTTGAGGCTTGTAAAACATTACAAGAGAGGGGTATTAGCGCGGCGGTGATTAATATTCATACCATAAAACCACTTGATGCTGCTGCAATTTTAAAGAGCGTTGCCATTACCGGCTGTGTGGTTACCGCAGAAGAGCACAACTACCTGGGAGGACTAGGAGAAAGTGTTTCAAGAATATTGGCAGAAAATCATCCTGTTGCGCAAGAATTTGTAGCCACCCAAGATACCTTTGGAGAATCTGGAACTCCAGATCAACTAATGGAAAAATATGGCTTAAATGCCGCTGCAATTGTTAAGGCTGCAACAAAGGTTGTTGCAAGAAAATAGCAATACCTTTTAAGACACAAAAAAGCCGCTTTAGGGATATACCTTAAAGCGGCTTTTTTAATGCTCGTATGTAAATAAAATCAAGCTTAACTATCTGAATCTAGATAATCAACAACACCATCTCCATCTGTATCAGGAAAAGTGATGGTACCATCCTCATTTATCTCTATTTCATCTTCTGTAGGTCTTCCGTCTCCATCATCATCTGGATCAACGTAGTTACTTCTGTTGTCTGAGTCTGTATCGTCATCTTCTTCTAAGCCGTTACCATTTACATCCTCTAAAACAGAAGGAACACCATCACCATCTTGATCACCAATTTCGGTTTCAAATAACTGGAAGGTAAAAATAAGTTGAGAATATACCGGTATAGCAACTGCAGATCCAGGAGGTGGATTCACATAATACCCTAAACCGCTTTGCATAAAGACAGCTCCAACTCCAAAACCTTCATAGCTTACCGTGCCGTCATCATTGCTTATAAAACCCGTAGCAGCTTTAAATTCTATGAGCGCATCTTGAAGCCCATTTACAATCGAGGTCAAATCAAACTGGATGGGTGTAACAGAACTATCAAAGAGCTTATTTCCGTTTATACCCTCCTCATCTACTACATAAGTTCCTTCATAGTTAATTCTAACAATATCCGGGAAACTAGGTTGATCACCAGATCCCTCAATCACCTTTAAGTAGTATAATTTGTAAGACACATCTTCATTGACCCTGTCTTGTACCATTTTAGAATATATGTTGGGATGCTGTATTAAGGGTATTTTATCTGCATTAGCATCATTGATGGTATCAAATCTTATTTTAAAATCGAAGCCTGCTGGCGGATTTTCAAACTCCTCATAGTTATAAAAATGAGTGGTTAAATAACGTTCTACTTCAAGTGTTGAATCAATATTCTCCTCAGCTCTATCACGGGCTGGTATGAAGTTGTCTTGTGAACTATCGTCATCATTATCACAAGCAGTTCCCAAAAGCAATGTTAGTGCAACTATAGGTAGTAGAAATTTTAAATTTTTCACAGTTGTTTATTTTAGCGTGCAAGATACAATTTTCAGTTATTTTTGTTGTATTGTTAATATACAATTTAAGTAAAAATGTATGAGGGTTGATAAATATTTATGGTCTACGCGGTACTTTAAAACAAGAAGCATTGCTACACAAGCCTGTAAAAAGGGAGCTGTGCGTATAAACGATGCTGCAGTCAAGCCCTCTAGAGACGTCTATCCTGGAGACAATGTTACAGTTAGGAAGGATCAAGTAAATTATACCTTGAGAGTTATAGAGGTCCCAAAAAGCAGAGTGGGTCCTAAATTAGTTGATTTGTACAGAGTAGACACTACAGCAAAAGAAGCCTTCCAGCATAAAGAACTATTAAAATATTCTAAAGAGTATTACAGAAAAAGAGGCATGGGAAGACCCACTAAAAAAGACAGAAGAGATATAGAAGACTATAAAAATGAGGAAGAATAATCCAGCACATCTTTTACTATCTTTGAATTTAAAATACAATGATTGGTTATGGCAGAAACAGTAATTCTAAACAAAAAAGAAATAGCTCATAAATTAAAACGTATTGCCTATCAAATATATGAGGCTAATATTTCTGAACAACACATAATTATTGCAGGTATTAAAGCAAACGGCTACACTTTTGCAGAAAAACTAAAAACTGCTGTTGAACAGATTTCTCCCATAAAAGTTACACTTTGCGAAGTAACTATGGATAAAAAAAATCCTATTGGAGCCATTACCACATCCTTAAAGCCCGAGGAGTATCAACATAAATCATTGCTACTGGTGGATGATGTACTGCACTCTGGAACTACTTTAATTTATGCAGTAAAGCATTTTTTGGAGGTACCCCTCAAGCAATTTAAAACGGCAGTACTTGTAGATAGAAACCATAAAAAATACCCTATAAAGGCAGATTATAAAGGCATTTCTTTGTCTACCTCAATTAATGAGAATGTTGCAGTGATATTCGAGCCAGGAAATAATCGTGCTATTTTAGAATAAAAGTGCCACAATCTCTCTGACTATTTCTTGAACTGGTTTTTGGTCAACCTTAATTTTATAATGTGCTTGTTGGTAGTAAAAATTTCGCTCAAAAAGGTGTTTGCGTATAAAATCACTCAAAACTTCTTTGTCAGAAATATGAGAAATTAAAGGCCTTGTGTGCATCTGTGAAAACAATCGGTTTGTGAGTGTATCTATTTCTGCTCCCAAATAAATGGTAATAACTCCTGGCGTATGTGTTAATTTTTGCATCAAATCACCATAACAAGGGGTGCCTCCTCCTAAGGCTAAAACCAAATTCTCAGAACCCTCTAATAAAGAGTCTAATACAAGCCGCTCTTTTGATCTAAAGTAAAGTTCTCCCTTGGTTTTAAATAATTGTGCAATGGATTGGTTTTGATCTTCTACAATAGCCGTATCTAAGTCAACAAAAGAGTATTGCAATGCCTTAGAGAGTTGTTTTGCAACGACAGATTTTCCACTACCCATGTATCCTAAAAGCAGTATTTTCATAAAATTTTAGTTCTTATTTATTGTAATTTAATGGTTTACAAATAAAGTTTAAATTTATTTTAAAATGCTTTGAAAGATAAATATAATGATAGTATATTTGCACTCGCTAAACAAAACTTATTTAAGTTTGTAAAGCTTAAAAATGTTTTTGACATTTTGACCAGTTAGCTCAGTTGGTAGAGCACCTCCCTTTTAAGGAGGTGGTCCTGGGTTCGAGCCCCAGACTGGTCACAAAAAAGTTAAGCCTTTTGGTTTAACTTTTTTTTGTTTCTATACACCTCTATTTATGTATAGAATACACCCGGGTGCTGGAATTGGTAGACAGGCACGGTTGAGGGCCGTGTGCACTTGTTGCGTGTGGGTTCAAGTCCCATTCCGGGTACAAAGTCATCTTACACAAGATGACTTTTTTTATGAAACAATACTACTGTAATTTATTAAAACAAGAATTTTAGAACGTTATTTAAAAGCAACGAATAATCTTGTTGCTCAAATATTTACATGTTTATTTTGTGTAACTTACCCTTAAAAGTATTACGTAATAACCAATGAGCGTCAAAACACATTTTAGCATAAAAGATTTAGAAAATCTTAGCGGAGTAAAGGCTCATACCATTCGCATTTGGGAAAAACGCTACGGTCTATTTACCCCAAATAGAACAGATACAAATATTAGACAATACGATCTTAAAAGCTTTAAAAAATTACTTGATATTACTTTTATCTACAATCATGGAATAAAAATATCTAAGATTGCTGAATTTAGTCCTCAAAAAATAAAAGATGTAATTCTTGACAATGCAATACTACACAAAGAGTATTACGCAATAAATGAACTAAAAAACGCCATGTTTGATTTTGATACAGACCATTTCAACAAAATCTTCTCACAGCTTTTAAAAACAAACACTTTTGACCAAATATTTGAGACGGTATTCATGCCTTTTTTAAAAGAAATAGGAGTGCTTTGGCACCTGGGCACTATAGATGTGTCTCATGAGCGTTTTGTATCAGAGCTTATCAAAAGAAAAACGATAGAACACATTGGTTTTTATAGTTCTAGAGCACGGAAATACAACACAAAAACTAGGGTATGTTTGTTTCTCCCTTTTGAAGAAATACATGATATTGGCTTAATTTATGCAAACTACATTCTAGAAAAATCTGGAATTAAAACAACCTACCTTGGGCCAAACATACCCTTGGAAAGTTTATCTAAACAATTTTACAAAAACGGAAACCTACTATTTGTAACATTTTTCACCACAAAGCCAGACAATGACTCCATTAAATCTTACTTAGATTGCTATCAAAAAATTGTTTGCGGAAAAGAAAAATATCCTCTTTGGATATTGGGGCAAAAATACAGTGAAGTACAAAAACACAACACAGCTTCTAATATTGTTTGTTTTGATACCATAAAAAGTTTTGTAGAAAAAGTAAAAACCTTAAACAACTAACTTTTAGGATTTTTTAACAATTGTTTTGTAGAAATATACCCTATTTTTGTTCAACAATATGGGAAATAAAAAAATTGCAATTATTGGTTCTGGATTCTCTTCTCTAGCGGCTGCCGCATATTTGGCAAAAGATGGCTATAGCGTTACTATTTTTGAAAAAAACGAATCTA
Organism: uncultured Flavobacteriaceae bacterium; assembly: GCA_913045325.1. Classification (GTDB taxonomy): domain Bacteria; phylum Bacteroidota; class Bacteroidia; order Flavobacteriales; family Flavobacteriaceae; genus Patiriisocius. Next base: position 39,535 of record CAJWPZ010000014.1, read on the forward strand.
TAGGAGGACGCGCAAGACAATTTACAAAACAAGGATTTACCTTTGATATGGGCCCTTCTTGGTACTGGATGCCAGATGTCTTTGAACGATTTTTCAATGATTTTGATAAAAAGGCTTCAGACTATTACCATTTAGAAAAACTAAGCCCTGCGTACAGTGTGTATTTTGGTAAAAATGATTTTATCACCATTGAAGACACCTTAGATAAAATTTGTGAAACCTTTGAAAAAGAAGAACCAGGAAGCTCAGAAAAACTTCAAGAATTTATAGCCTCTGCCCAACAAAACTATAACATAGCCATTAAAGATTTGGTGTATAGACCAGGGGTTTCTCCTCTTGAACTCATTACCCCTGCTACGGCAAAAAGAGTGGGCCAATTTTTTAGCAATATTAGTAGAGATGTTCGCAAAGAGTTTAAAAACCCTAGGCTTGTATCTATCTTAGAATTCCCTGTATTGTTTTTAGGTGCAAAACCCTCAAAAACTCCTTCTTTTTATAGTTTTATGAACTATGCAGATTTTGGGCTAGGAACTTTTCAACCCAAGGGAGGTATGTACAGTGTTATTTTGGGCATGAAAACACTTGCCCAGTCTATGGGAGTTGTTATAAAAACTAGCGAGAATGTAGAAGAAATTGTTGTAGAAAACAGCAAGGTTAAAGGGATTGTATCTAATGGTACATTTCATGCCACAGATACCCTTCTAAGCGGCGCAGATTACCACCACACAGAAACACTGTTGCCAAAAAAATACAGACAATACACTCAGGCATATTGGGAAAAAAGAACCTTTGCCCCCTCCTCTTTATTATTTTATATAGGCTTTGATAAGAAGATCAAAAACGTATCACATCACACCTTATTTTTTGATGTAGACTTTGAGCAGCATGCCAAAGAAATTTACGACACACCTATGTGGCCATCAAGCCCACTTTTTTATGCTAATTTTACTTCAATAACACAGCCAGAGCTTGCACCAAAGGGTAAAGAAACTGGGTTTTTCCTAGTACCCATCGCACCAGGACTTGAGGATACAGAAGAACTGCGAGAAGAATATTATGAAAAAATTATGTCCCGTTTTGAAACCTTAACAGGGCAAGAAATAAAAAAACATGTTATATTTAAGGAGTCTTTTTGTGTGAATGATTTTGTTTCTCAGTACAACTCCTACAAGGGTAATGCATATGGATTGGCAAATACATTATTACAAACCGCATTTTTAAGACCAAAATTAAAGAGTAAAAAAGTAGAGAATTTATTTTTCACAGGACAACTCACTGTTCCTGGACCGGGAGTACCTCCAGCATTAATTTCTGGAAAACTCGTGGCAGGGCTTATCGCAAAAAAGAACAACTAATGAAAGAACTTTTTGACATAGTATCAAGACAATGCAGTGAAAGCGTAACTAATGCGTACAGCACTTCTTTTTCTTCGGCTACCAAAATGCTATCTCCGACCATACGTCAAGACATCTATAACATATATGGTTTTGTAAGGTTTGCTGATGAAATTGTGGACACCTTTCATGCGTATGATAAAAGCGTGCTGTTTAATCGTTTTGAAAAAGACCTTGAATTTGCACTTGAAGAAAAAATTAGTCTAAACCCAATTTTAAATTCTTTTCAAGAAACGGTTCATAAATACAATATTGAAAGAGGGTTAATAGCATCTTTTATGAAAAGTATGCGTATGGATTTATCCAAAACAGATTACTTAACAGAACAGGAATACAAAGAATACATCTACGGATCTGCAGATGTGGTTGGGCTTATGTGTCTTCATGTGTTTTTGAAAGGTGATACAGAAAAATACAACCAACTTAAAGATTCTGCAATGGCACTGGGGTCTGCATTTCAAAAAGTGAATTTTTTACGTGACCTCAAGGCAGATTTTGAAGGACTTAGCAGGACCTATTTTCCAAACACAAATCTAGAGGCTCTTGATGAAGCGTCAAAACAACATATTATAGCAGATATTGAAAAAGACTTCCAAAGAGGCTACCAAGGTATATTAAAACTACCCACAGAGGCCAAATTTGGGGTGTTTATGGCATATCGCTACTATAGAAGATTACTGAAAAAACTACACAAAACTCCTGCATTAGAAATAAAAAACACAAGAATAAGGGTACCTGGTTATGAGAAATTTGGACTCCTTACCAGAAGTTATGTGAAATACCAACTTAAACTTGTTCGGTAATTTTATAGCCGCAAATTATTTAAATTAAAGAAAATGACTACACTGCTTTGGATCTTAACTTTTATTGGAACTTTTTCCGCCATGGAATTTATGGCGTGGGCTACCCACAAATATGTCATGCATGGTTTTTTGTGGAGCGTGCACAAGGATCATCACCACAAGGATCATAAAAGCTGGTGGGAGCGCAATGACCTGTTTTTTATATTCTATGCTGCGGTTAGTATTACATGTTTTATAGCATGGCAGTATTACGGCTTTTGGGCTGGATTGCCTATTGGCCTTGGTATATTTGCCTATGGTGTTGCTTACTTTATGGTACATGATATTTTTATACACCAACGTTTCAAATTCTTTAGAAAAGCAAATAATTGGTATGCAAAAGGGATTAGAAGAGCCCATAAAATACACCACAAACATCTTGGAAAAGGAGAAGGAGAATGTTATGGTATGTTATTTCCGCCCCTAAAATATTTTAAAAGATAGCTAACCTTTGTTATTCATCACAAAACCATGTTACTT
>CAJWPZ010000015.1 GCA_913045325.1 uncultured Flavobacteriaceae bacterium
TAAATTCTTAAACAAATTATATTAAAAAATTGAGCTGAGAATTTTCTTTAAAAAAAAATCACATACTTTTGTAGCCCACATATAATTATACAATGGCAAAAAATTTAGTAATTGTAGAGTCCCCTGCAAAGGCAAAAACGATAGAGAAGTTTTTAGGGAAAGACTTTAAGGTACAATCAAGTTTTGGACACATAGCAGATCTTCCCTCTAAAGAACTGGGTGTTGATGTTGATGGTGATTTTACGCCAAAATATATAGTCTCTACTGATAAGAAAAAACTAGTTGCAGATTTAAAAAAAGAAGCTAAAAAAGCTGAAATGGTTTGGCTAGCAAGTGATGAGGATCGAGAGGGAGAAGCAATTGCTTGGCACCTTGCCGAAGAGCTAGACCTTAAAGAAGAAAATACCAAACGTATTGTTTTTCATGAAATTACTAAGACTGCTATTTTAAAAGCCATTGAAAACCCAAGACAAATAGATTATAATTTAGTGAATGCCCAACAGGCTAGAAGAATTCTAGACAGGCTCGTTGGCTATGAGCTGTCTCCAGTTTTGTGGCGTAAGGTAAAAGGTGGGCTTTCTGCTGGGCGTGTGCAAAGTGTTGCAGTACGTCTTATAGTTGAGCGGGAACGAGAAATAGAGGCATTTAACCCTGTAGCAAGTTATAGAATAGATGCAGAATTTGTAACTGCCCAAGGCAATAGCTTCAAGGCCAAGTTGCCCAAAAATTTCCAAACACAACAGGCAGCTCGCTTGTTTTTAGAAAAAAACATTGATGCTAGTTACAGTGTTGCAGATTTAATTAAAAAACCTGCAAAAAAATCACCTGCAGCTCCTTTTACAACTTCAACAATGCAACAAGAAGCAGCTAGGAAATTGTATTTCTCTGTTGGAAAAACAATGACCATTGCTCAGCGTTTGTATGAGGCGGGTTTAATCACCTACATGAGAACAGATAGTGTAAACCTATCAAATGATGCGCAACAGGCTGCAGCAAAAGAAATCACTAAAAGTTTTGGGCAGGCCTATAGCCACCCAAGAAAATATAAAGGCAAGTCTAAAGGAGCTCAAGAGGCGCATGAGGCAATTAGACCTACAGAAATGTCTCGTCATAGCATTGAGGGAGATTATGATCAAACACGATTGTATGATTTAATTTGGAAACGCACCCTGGCCTCACAGATGAGTGATGCTCAATTAGAGCGCACCAATGTGAAAATTGCTATTACTTCATCTCAAGGGGTGAAAGAGCAGTTTACCGCAAACGGAGAGATGATTAAGTTTGATGGGTTTTTGAAAGTATACCTTGAAGGAGTTGATAACGATGAGCAGGAACAGGAAGGGATGCTCCCAAAATTAGTTAAAGCAGATGCCTTAGATGCAAATTATGTTACCGCCACTGAGCGTTTTACAAGACCTCCGTACCGTTTTACAGAGGCTTCTTTGGTAAAACAATTAGAGGAGCTGGGTATTGGAAGACCTTCTACATACGCGCCAACTATTTCTACCATAATAAGTAGAAACTATGTTGAAAAAGGAACAATCGAAGGAGTAGAAAGAAAGTATTTGCAGCTTACATTAGCAAAGCAGGCAATAAAAGATAACACCCTTTTGGAAACCATAGGGAGTGATAAAGGAAAACTAGTGCCAACAGATATTGGGATGATTGTAAATGACTTTCTAGTGGAGCACTTCTCCTCGGTGTTAGATTTTAATTTTACAGCAAAAGTAGAACAAGATTTTGATGACATTGCAGATGGTAAAGAAAACTGGAAGCATATGCTAAAAGAATTTTACGGAAAGTTTCACCCAACTGTTGAGCATGTTAAAGAAAATGCAGAAAGAGAAAGCGGAGAACGTATTTTAGGAAAAGATCCAGAAAGTGGCAGAACCGTTTTGGTGCGTCTAGGAAAATTTGGACCAATGGCCCAAATTGGCGCCCCAGATGATGAAGAGAAAAAATTTGCAAGTCTGCGCCCAGACCAGCAATTACATTTAGTGACCTTTGACCAGGTAATGGATTTGTTTAAGCTTCCAAAAGATTTGGGCACCTATGAAGATGAGCAGGTAGATGTCAATAACGGTCGTTTTGGACCCTATGTAAGATTTGGAAAAATGTTTGTTTCTCTGCCAAAAGGTATAGATCCTCTTGATGTAGATATGGCTTATGCAATTGAGCTTATTGAAGAAAAGAAAAAAGCAGATGCTCCGGTTTATATCTATGAAGACTTGCCAGTACAAAAAGGAACAGGTCGTTTCGGACCGTTTATAAAATGGAACAACATGTTTATTAATGTCAATAAAAAGTATGACTTTGATTCTCTAAGTGATGCAGATATTATTGAGTTAATAGAGACCAAAAAACAAAAAGAGATTGACAAGCTTATTCATAATTGGGAAGAAGAGGGGATTCGCTTGGAAAAAGCAAGGTGGGGACGCTTTAATCTTCTGAAAGGAAAAACAAAAATTGAGTTGCCAAAAACAACAAAGGCAGAAAAAATGACTTTGGAGGATGCCCAGGCCATTTTAGAGAAAAATGCCCCTAAGAAAAAGAAGAAAAAAGCCGCAGCAAAGAAAAAAGCGCCTGCAAAAAAGAAGGCTACCGCAAAGAAAAAATAACCAAACACCATATAGTAACATCTTTTGATAGAATTTCTTACCCCAGTCTCAAAGTCTATTATCGCACATCGTGAGATGCTCCCTACAGGCACCATAGGGAAGCATTTGTTAGTGCACACTATCAAGGGCGAGTTGCCAGATTTAACAAATGTTAAGTTTGCTATTTTTGGATCTAAAGAAAACAGGCGTGATGTCAATTATATGGGGCTTGACATAAACTTTGATGCTGTTAGAATGTCCCTCTATGGGCTGTATCCTGGAAACTGGAAACATACTATTGCAGATCTTGGAGATATAGAAAAAGGCGCCAGTGTAGCCGATTCTTATTTTGCTGTTAAAGCAGTTACTGCTGCGCTGCTTAAAAAAAACATCATTCCAATTATATTAGGAGCAAGCCAAGACGGCTTGTATGCGCAATACCGTGCCTATGACGGTGTTGCCTCTATGATTAATATGGTTAACATCGATACTCGCTTTGATTTAGGAGATGCAGAGGCGGCTATAACCAATAAGTCTTATGTTGGTAGAATTATTGTAGATAAACCTTACAACTTATTTAACTATAGTGTGCTGGGGTATCAATCATTTTTTAATCCACCTCAAGAGATTGCACTTATGGAGGCGCTTTATTTTGATGCCCACAGATTAGGAGCTGTTACTGCAGATATTAAAGACGTAGAACCTATCTTTAGAAATGCAGATTTGGTAACCCTAGATATTTCTGCAATAAAAAGCGCAGAATTAGGGAGTTATAATAAGGAGAATCCAAATGGGTTTGACGGCAGAGAGATTTGTGCAATATCTAGATATGCAGGAATAAGCAGTAAAGTATCTTCTTTTTCGTTATTTGAAATTACAGATTTTACAGATTCTAAATCTGGAGCAATGCTTCTGGCTCAAGTACTGTGGTATTTTATTGAGGGTGTAAATTTTAGGGTTTCTGATGATGATTTTACAGATCAAAAAAACTTCACAACCTACAAGGTACCTATAGATGACGAGGTTTTGATATTTAAAAAAAGCAACAAGACGGGAAGATGGTGGATAGAATTGCCTTTTATTTCAAATATTAATAATAAATTGAAATCACCGACGTTATTACCATGCACCTATGGCGAATATTTGAGTGCAACAAATCAGGAAATACCTGAAAGGTGGCTCAAAGCCCGCCGAAAGAACGAAGTTTGACCAATTAAAATTGAATAATTTTTAACAAGTGTTTTTTAAGAAAATTGTTGTTTTTTTTAAAATATATCGATAGGTTTACACACTTGAAACTAGAATTTAACCCAGTACCTATGAAAAAGTTTATTGCATTGGCTGCGATTGTTGCCTTAATGTCCAGTTGTAACTCTGGAGACAGAGGAGAACTTGTTGGAGTAAAAGGTAAAAAATGGCTCCCAGAAAAGCCCTACGGAATGACTCTTATCCCAGGTGGTGCGTTTGTTATGGGTAAATCTGGAGATGACTTTGTAGCCGTTAATGACGCCCCTACAAAAACTGTTACTGTTCGGTCTTTTTATATGGACGAAACAGAAATTACTAACTCAGAATACCGTCAATTTGTAGAGTGGGTTAGAGATTCAACAGTGCGCTTAAGATTAGCTATTCTAGCAGATGAGTTAGGAGAAACTCCGGGAGATGGAGAAGCGGGTATTGGAGATTTTGCTTTTCTTGACAACGAAGAAGAAGAAAAAACTCCCTATGACCAATACATGGAAGATAATTACTATGGAATGGGAGATGATTTCTACGAGGGTAGAAAAATCAATAACAACATAGATTTAATTTGGGACACCGCTGAGTATCCTGATGAGTATTACGTTGAGGTCATGGACAGTATGTATCTGCCTATGGAAGAATCTTACAACGGGCAGCGCACGCTAAATGTGTCCAAACTTAATTTTCAATATTCTTATATGGACATTGGGCAGGCTGCACAAGACAAGGCAACACAAAGAAAAGATTTTATCAAAAAAGAAAGTCTAAACATATATCCAGACACCACTGTTTGGATTAGAGACTTCAATTACTCATACAATGAGCCGATGCACAATGATTATTTCTGGCACGAAGCCTATGGAGAGTATCCTGTGGTTGGAGTAACTTGGAAACAAGCCAAAGCATTTGCTGCTTGGAGAACTTTATACAAAAATTCAAACCAGAAAAAAAGAGATCGTCAATTCGTAAACTCTTTCCGTCTTCCTAGTGAAGCAGAATGGGAATATGCTGCTCGTGGTGGTATTCAAGGAGGAGATTTTCCTTGGGGAGGACCATACACTAAAAATGATAGAGGTTGTTTCTTGGCAAACTTTAAACCCCTTCGTGGAGATTATTCCGCAGATCAAGCTTTGTATACTGTAGAGGCCAATTCATATGAGCCTAACGGTTACAACCTATATAACATGGCGGGTAATGTAGCCGAGTGGGTAGATAGTTCTTACGAGGCTGCTTCTTATGATTATAACTCAACAATGAATCCTCTTGTAAATGACCCAACAAACATGCGTAAAGTAACTCGTGGCGGTTCTTGGAAAGATGTTGCCTACTTTTTAGAGGTTAGTTCAAGAAACTATGAATATGCAGATTCTGCAAGAAGCTACATTGGTTTTAGAACCGTACAAGATTACATGGGTACAGATATTACTTTAAATCAAAACTTCGGTGACGCGAGATAAAACGTTAAAAAAAAACTCAAACTCAAATACTTAACTTAAACTTTAAAAAAAACTATTATGTCACAGTCAAAATCTGGAAAGAAATTAATGAATATGGTATACGGTCTTGGAGCCGCAGTTGTAATCATCGGAGCATTATTTAAAATTATGCACTGGCCTTACGGAAACTTAATGTTAATTATTGGTCTTGTTACAGAAGCAGGGGTATTTGCCGTTTCTGCCTTTGAAAAAGTTGATGATGATCTAGACTGGTCTTTAGTATATCCAGAATTAGCTGGAGGAGCTGCCTTTGGTGGTAAAGGAGAATCTCCAGAAGGACTTTTATCTAAAAAATTAGACCAAATGTTAAAGGATGCTCGCATCGATGGTGAGTTAATTACAAGTCTTTCTACAAGCATTTCTTCTTTAGAGGAAGCTGCAAAAGGAATGTCTCCAAGTGCAGATGCGATAAACTCTACTAAAAAGTATAGTGAAGAAATGGCAATGGCTGCGGCACAAATGGAATCATTAAATAGTCTTTACAAAGTACAGGTAGAGTCTACATCTCGCCAAACGGAAGTTAACGAGCGCGTTGCAGAAAATGCAGAGCAATTAAAAGCACAAATGGAGCACTTAACAACAAGTCTTTCTTCATTAAACGGAGTATACGGTGGTATGTTATCAGCAATGAGCAGAAACTAATCATAATTTCACTAAATAAAAATATTTAAAATAAAATTATGGCAGGAGGAAAACAAACCCCAAGACAAAAGATGATTAACCTAATGTACTTGGTTTTCATCGCGATGTTGGCATTAAATATGTCCAAAGAAGTGTTGTCTGCATTTGGTTCAATAAACGAAAAATTAGACCGTGCAAATACAAGTTATGAGTCTAAAAACACCCTTGCATTGGCCGAGATTTCAAAAAAGGCTGATGAGAATGATGAGTTTAAGGCGGCAGCTGCAACAGCTAACGCAGCAAGTCAGTTATCAAAAACCTACAACGATTATATAGCACTCCAAAAAGAATTGCTACTATCTGAGGTGGACGATAACACAGACTACGAAACAATGGATCAGCCTACTTTTTTAAATGAACTTTATTATAAAGGGGGTAAATTAACAGAAGCTGGGCAAGAGTTTATTACTCAAATGGACTCCTACAGAGAAGCAATTGTAGCTTTACTTGGAGATACCAACCCAACCCTGTCAGCCCAAATTAATAAAGATTTCGATTCTTCAGATATTACATCAGGAACTGAAGGTAACAAAGTAACAAAAAACTACATAGAATACAATTATGTTAATTTCCCGTTGGTTTCTTCATTAACAAAAATGACGCAAGTCCAAAATGATATCAAGTCTGTAGAAAATGAATTATTATCTTCACTGCTTTCAGGAAACCTAAAGCAACTTGCAAAGCTTGATAATTACGAGACTGTTATGACAACCTCAAAAGGGGCCTATTACACGGGTTCAACCTTTGATGGGATGTTATCACTGGGTCGAGTAGATGCTTCTACAAAACCTGCTAGAGTTGAATTATTGGTTGACGGTAAACAAGTTAAAGACACCCAATATGAGTTTGATGGCGGTAAAGTAGTTCTTAAAGTAGGAACTGGCGGAGTTGGTGATCATAAAATTACAGGAAAACTTGTGTACTTGCAAGATGGTAATGAGGTGGAGGTGCTTGTAGATAAAAAATTTACAACCATCAATAAACCAAACAATGCTACCATTGCTGCAGATAAGATGAATGTAGTATATCGTGGTGTGTCTAACCCAATGACAATTACTTTTGCGGGTATTCAAGACAACAAGATAAGAGCAAACGCTGCTGGTTTAACCAGAGTAAAAGGAAGTTCATATGCTATGAACCCTGGAACGGGTAGAGAAGTAACTATTAATGTGTCTGGTACCCTTCCTGATGGAGACCCAGTAAGAGATAGTGCTACCTTCCGTATTAAAGATATTCCACGTCCAACAGGAACCATTCGTGGTGAAGATGGAGACGGAGGTTGTGTTAGAATGCAACGTCAAGGACTTGAGAAGTCAAGTATTGGTGCAGCACTACAAGATTTTGATTTTGATTTGAAGTTGAATGTAACTGGATTTAGTTTCAAAGTTAGTGGGCAACCAACAATTAAAGTAAATGGTAGAAAATTAAATAGTCAAGCCTCTGGAGCTCTTAAAAGAGCAAAGCGTGGTGAAACCTTACAGATTTTCGATATCACTGCAAATATAGCTGGAAACAGCGGGTACAAATTGAAGAAGATTTCTCCAATCTGTATAGAGTTAACAAATTAAGAAATATAATAATCACGCTTGATATGCGTTATTATCAAGTGTGATTATTATGATTGCTTTTTTAATAAAAAGGAACAAATGAAATTAAGGAACATAGTTTTAGCTGCTTTTGTTGTTGTTATGGGTATATCTAGTGCAAGTGCACAATTAAATATATTAAACTCAACAACACCAGAGGATATTGGAATAAAGACCTTGGATCAACTTGCGTATGATAATGATGAGCCATTACCTTATGGTTACATAGATGAGCGTGATTTGCTTTGGTCTAAAGCCACTTGGGAAATCATCGATCTTGATGAGCGTGTAAACTTCCCTTTGTACTACCCTATAGACACCAATAATATTGGTTCAGATAGACGTCCTTTGTATGATGTTCTTGTTACTAACATGAAAAATGGTACCATACAAGATGTGTACTCTGACTCTTATTTCACTCAAAAAAGAACCCTAAAAGATTTAGATGCTTCTTTGGTGTATAGAGATACTACAGACTATGGTATTGATCAATTCAATGCAGAAGGTATTGTAGATGATGAGTATATTAGAGAATTCACTCTTGATGCTGCAGATATTGAACAGTGGAGAATTCGCGGGTTATGGTATTTAGACTCTCGCCTTGGCGAACTTAGATACCGTGTTTTAGGAATTTGTCCAGTAGCTCCAGAGGCACGATCAAAAGCTTTTGCAGATGATGGTGGTGGAGATAATTTAGTTGAATTGTTTTGGGTTTATTTTCCAGCAGCAAGAGAGGTGTTACACCAGGCAAAGGCTTTTAATAGAAAAAATACCTCAAGACCCATTTCTTTCGATCATTTATTAAACTCAAGAAGGTTTAATAGCCTTATTTACAAAGAAGAAAATGTACAAGGAGATAGAGCTGTTAAAGAATACATAAGTGAAAATGCATTTATGCAACTTTTGGAGTCTGACAGAATAAAAGAACAAATTAGAAACATTGAAATAGATCTTTGGAACTATTAATTTAAAACACATACTTTAAAAAAAGCCCTACACTAGTGGGGCTTTTTTTATGACTTTTATCTAGCAAATTTGCTTGTTTCCCGCTTTTATTTTCTAAGGCTTTACGAGCCCCAGATACTGTATGCCAGAATTGTTTGTTATATTTACTGTAATGAAACACAACCGTAAAGAAGAAATAGTTATTGTCGCTGCAAAACTTTTTAAAGAAAAAGGATACAGCGCCGTTTCAATGAGAGACATTGCCCAGCAAATGGATATAAAGGCGGCAAGTTTATACAACCACATTAAAGGCAAACAGGAAATATTATCCTCCTTAGTGCTTCATGTTGCTCAAAAGTTCACCAACAGTACTCAAACCATAACCTCTCAAGAAGGTACTGCCTTGCAGCGCCTTAAAAAACTCATTGAAGTTCACATAGATATCACACTGCATCATGCAGACGCTATAGCTGCCCTAAACAATGATTGGATGCACCTAAATGGTCAAGATTTGTTAGACTTTATTGCCATGCGTGATCAATACGAAGAAAATTTCAGGAGTATTATAAAACAAGGAATCCAAGAACAACAAATTAAGGCCAAAGAACCTGAGGTTATCCTTTTCTCCATATTGTCTACCCTAAGAACACTTTATCTCTGGAATGAGAAACGAGGAAAACTAGAGGTGAATGTTTTGAAGAAAGAATTGGTGGCGGTTCTTATATCTGGTATTGTATAATTATTTTGAGATATTTGCTAGTTTAACTAACAATCGTTAGTTTTGTAAAATAAGACACGTATATGGCTTCATTTCATACATTAAAAATTAAGGATATTTCTAAGCAAACCCCTGATTGCTCTGTTATTACCTTTGAGATGCCCGCTAGTTTAACCCAAGCGTTTCATTACACCCAAGGACAACACCTTACCCTAAAGGCATTAATTGAAGGCCAAGACACAAGACGCTCATACAGTATTTGTTCTAGTATGGTAGATACCCAGTGGCAGGTAGCTGTAAAAAAAATTCCTGGTGGTGTATTCTCTAGCTACGTAAATGAGGTCTTGCAAACAGGAGATACTCTGCAAGTGATGCCTCCAAGTGGTAAGTTTGGTGTTCCAATCTCTACCCAAGAGAAAACATACATAGCCTTTGTGGCTGGAAGTGGGATCACTCCGGTGTTATCGATGATAAAAACACATTTAGCAAAAGAGCCAAAAGCTAGGTTTAAATTATTCTATTTGAATCGTACTGTAAAATCTATTATCTTTAAGGAACAAATAGAACAGCTTAGAAATCAGTATTTTGGCAGGTTAGAGATTTTTTATTTCTTAACCAAAGAGCACAGAGACGCCGAGCTATTTAATGGACGCTTTACCGATGAAAAATTAAAAGAAATTTTCCAGAAACTAGTACATGTTCCATCACTAGATGAAGCTTTCTTGTGCGGCCCTGAAGAAATGATTTTTTTGATACAAAAAGCATTACTGACTGCTGGTATGCCAGAGGCCAACATACACTATGAGTTATTTGTCTCTGGATTAAGTAAACAGGATAAAAAACGGACTGAACGTCTAGCTCAGCAGAGCTTAGAAGGAGTTGAGGTAACGATTGTAGATGGTGGTAAAGAATTTCATTTTACCATGACAGAGCACTATGATAACATTTTAGATGCAGCCCTTGATGCTGGTGCAGATTTACCCTTTGCCTGTAAGGGCGGCGTGTGTTCTACTTGTAAGTGTAGAGTGCTGGATGGCAATGTAGAGATGAAAATAAATTATGCACTTAATGATAAAGAAGTTTCACAAAACCTTGTTTTGAGCTGTCAAGCAGTACCAACCACAGATAAAGTAAAAGTTGATTTTGATGTATAAATTCCAAAAACTATGAGTAACGAACAAATAAAAAACTTAGAAGAGATTTTTGAAGCCCGTATTGCACGCGATGAAAAAATAGAGGCTAAAGATTGGATGCCAGAGAAATATAGAAAGACGCACATTCGTCAAATCTCTCAGCACGCCCATTCAGAAATTGTAGGGATGCTACCAGAGGGAAACTGGATTAGCAGAGCACCTTCTTTAAGAAGAAAGGCTGCACTGCTTGCAAAGGTACAAGATGAGGCAGGACACGGCCTTTATTTGTATTCTGCTTGTGAAACACTTGGGATCTCTCGTGAAGAATTATACCAGCAGCTGCATAGCGGAAAAGCAAAGTATTCTTCAATATTTAATTACCCCACACTAACCTGGGCAGACATGGGCGCTGTGGGATGGCTTGTAGATGGCGCAGCCATTATAAACCAAGTGCCTTTGTGTAATACCTCTTTTGGTCCTTATGCTAGAGCGATGGTGCGAGTGTGTAAAGAAGAGAGTTTTCATCAAAGGCAAGGTTTTGAGATTATGCTCAAGCTTTGTAATGGGTCTAAGGAGCAAAAAGACATGGCTCAAGACGCCCTAAATAGATGGTGGTGGCCAAGTCTAATGATGTTAGGCCCAACAGACGCAGAGAGTGTTCATACAGAGCAGTCCATGAAGTGGAAGTTAAAACGTAAATCTAACGATGATTTGCGACAACAATTTATTGATCAAACAGTACCACAAGCAGATTTACTTGGTTTAACAATTCCAGATCCAGATTTAAAGTTTAACAAACAAACTGGGAGCTATGATTTTGGAGCCATAGATTGGGATGAGTTTTGGCAAGTAGTAAAAGGCCACGGACCTTGCAATAAACAGCGTATTAGCGCAAGAGTAGCTGCCTGGGACAATGGGGCTTGGGTAAGAGATGCAGCCATGGCGCATGCCTCTAAAAAACAAGCAATAAAAGTTAAAATAGCAATCTAGTATCAAATACAATAGATATGGATAATAATTGGCCCTTATGGGAAATCTTCGTTAGAAGTAAAAACGGATTAGAACATCGTCATTTTGGTAGCTTGCATGCTGCAGATCAGGAAATGGCACTTGAAAACGCTAGAGATGTCTACACAAGACGCAATGAAGGTGTAAGTATTTGGGTAGTAAAAAGCAGTGATATAACTGCAAGTAACCCAGAAAATAATGGAGAACTCTTCGAGCCAGCTCAAGATAAAGTATACCGTCATCCAACATTTTATAAGTTGCCAGATGAGGTAAAGCACATGTAATATGAAAAGCGAACATTTATACAATTACATTCTAGGTATTGCAGACAATAGTCTTATTCTTGGACAACGTCTTGGAGAGCTGTGTGGTCATGGCCCTAGTTTAGAGACAGATATTGCAGGCACAAATATTTCTTTAGACCTTATTGGTCAAACAAGAAGTTACTACCAATATGCCGCTAAAATTTCAGGAGAAAATAAAACGGAGGATGATATCGCATTTTTACGTCTAGAAAGACATTACAAAAATGTGTTACTGGTAGAACAGCCCAACACCCATTTTGGATATGTTATGGGGCGTCAATACCTTTTTGATGTGTTTCATTTATTGCTATTACAAGAATTACAATTCAGTAAAGATGAAACCTTAGCTGCTATTGCAAAAAAAGGAATCAAAGAAGTGAGTTATCACAAACGATTCTCTGGAGACTGGATAAAACGCTTGGGTGATGGAACCCCAGAGAGTACCGCCAAAATGCAAGAGGCTATTGATGATTTATGGCCCTACACACAGGAGCTTTTTGACATGACAGCTGCAGACACTGCAATGGCCCAAAAGGGTATAGGTGTAGATGTTTCAAAATTAAAAGAATCTTATTACAAAGAGGTTACAGACCTGTGTGAGCTGGCAACTCTAAAGGTTCCTCAGATCGCATATTTTTCTCGAGGAGGTAAAAAAGGAGTACACAGTGAGCACATGGGGTATTTGTTGGCAGATTTGCAATACATGCAACGCACCTATCCAAACATGCAGTGGTAATAAAAAAATAATGACATTAACTCAAATCAATATAGATACGCACCTTCTTCCAATTTTGGGGCAGGTAAGTGACCCAGAGATCCCAGTGTTAACTGTTTTGGATCTAGGGGTAATAAGAGAGGCTAAAGAAAAAGATGGGACGGTGTATGTTAAACTCACACCCACCTATTCTGGTTGTCCAGCAATGGATGTTATTGGTGATGATTTAAAAATAGCCTTTGCCCCACTAGGCAAAAAAGTGGAGGTGGAGCTCGTATTAGCACCAGCTTGGAGCACAGACTGGATTAGTGAGTCTGGATTACAAAAAATGGAGATCTACGGAATTGCAAGACCTTTATCTGAAAGTGCAGATAAGGATGTGTTGTTGGCAGGTGCAAAAAAAGTAATTTGCCCTCAATGTAAAAGTACAAATACACATTTAGTAAGCCAGTTTGGGTCTACTGCTTGTAAAGCATTGTTTAAATGCGAAGCATGTCTAGAGCCTTTTGATTATTTTAAATGTTTGAAATAACAAATTAATACCCCAAGTGGGATTCAAGGAATATTTCCTTACCTATAGAAAGCTATGAAAAGTATTACAACGAATATAGAAAATGGTGTAGCAACTTTAACATTAAACCGCCCAGAGGTATTTAATAGTTTTAATCGGGAGATGGCCCTGCTTTTACAAAGCCAGTTAGATGCCTGTGAAGCAGATCCACACATACGTGCTATAGTACTTACCGGCGAGGGTAAAGCTTTTTGCGCTGGCCAGGATTTAAAAGAAGTAACAACTCCAGAATTACACCCAGGATTTAAAATAATATTGGAAGAGCACTACAATCCTATCATTGAAAGAATTAGAGCCATCAAAAAACCTATCATTGCTGCAGTTAATGGAGTAGCCGCTGGCGCAGGGGCAAATATTGCCCTAGCCTGTGATATTGTTGTGGCAAGTGAAAAGGCAAGTTTTATACAAGCGTTCAGTAAAATAGGTCTCGTTCCAGATAGTGCTGGAAGTTTTTTTTTACCAAGACTTATTGGCTTTCAAAAAGCATCGGCGCTAATGCTTCTGGGAGATAAAGTAGGCGCAACACAAGCTCAAGAGTTAGGCATGGTGTATAAAGTCTTTACTCCAGAAACGTTTCAGCAGCAGGTATCCTCTCTAGCCCTTGATATGGCTCAAATGCCAACCAAAGCATTAGGCCTTACAAAACAATTGTTAAATGCATCTTTTAATAATACCTTAGAGCAGCAATTAGCCCTAGAGAGCAAACTGCAAATACAAGCTGCAAATAGCAATGATTATAAAGAGGGTGTTACCGCTTTTGTCGAAAAAAGGAAACCAAATTTTAAAGGAAACTAGATGATTAAAAATGTAGGTATTATTGGTGGCGGAACCATGGGTTCTGGGATTGCTCAAGTAGCAGCTACTGCAGGCTGCATCGTTACACTTTTTGATGTACATCAACAGGCGCTTGACAAGGCAAAAACTAGTTTAGAGAAAATCACAAACCGATTGGTAGAGAAGGGGCGTATTACCCCTCAAGAGAAAGATGCTATCCAAAATAACATACGCTACGTAAACTCACTAAAACAGTTGGCGCATAGTGATTTAACCATTGAGGCCATCGTTGAAAATATGGAGGTTAAAAAGAAGGTGTTTCAAGAATTAGAGGGCTATGTAAGTGACACTTGTATTATAGCATCCAACACCTCTTCTTTGTCTATAGCATCAATTGCCTCTGCTTTAAAAAACCCAGAGAGATGCATAGGGATTCATTTTTTTAATCCTGCCCCCCTTATGAAACTAGTGGAGGTAATCCCTGCCATACAAACCAGTAAACAAGTACTTGCCACCTCACAGGCAACTATAGAAAACTGGAAAAAAGTAGTTGCAGTTGCAAAAGACACCCCTGGCTTTATTGTAAATAGAGTTGCTAGACCATTTTATGGAGAGGCCCTTAGAATGTATGAAGAAGGTTTGGCAGACTTTGCTACCATTGATCATGCCGTTAAAAGTTTGGGTGGTTTTAAAATGGGCCCCTTTGAGCTAATGGATTTTATAGGAAATGATGTAAATTATACCGTAACACACACTGTATTTGAGGCCTTTTACAATGACCCAAGATACAAGCCGTCATTTACTCAAAAACGTTTTGCAGAAGCAGGTTATTTAGGCAGGAAATCTGGCAAAGGATTTTATGACTACTCTCCAGCAGCCGTAAGGCCAGTTCCAGAAAATAATCCAACACTTTTAAACACTATTTTAGACAGAATTTTAGTGATGTTAATTAATGAAGCTGCAGATGCATTATTTTTAAACATAGCAAGTGCCAAAGACATAGACGCGGCCATGACTAAAGGAGTTAATTACCCAAAAGGGCTATTGGCTTGGGCAGATGAAAAATCAATAGATTGGTGTGTTAAAAAACTTGATGCACTTTATAATGAATACCATGAGGATAGATATCGTTGTTCTGCATTACTCAGACGAATGAATGCAAATAATAAAACTTTTTTTTAATGGAAGGAACCACAATACCTTATAAAATGCTTTCTCAAGATGCCTATAGCAGTTGGCTAGGTATAGAGATTCTTAGCTGTGAAATAGGCCGCGTAAAAGTAGGCATGACCATACGTAAAGAAATGCTTAACAGCATGGATAAGGCCCATGGAGGTATTAGTTATTCATTAGCAGATACGGCCTTTGGTTTTACCGCAAACACACATGGCAAGTATGCAGTATCTATAGAAACAAGTATCAATCATATCGAGGCGTTACAACAGGGTGATTATATCACAGCCGAAGCGACTTTAGATGTGCAGAAAACAAACATTGGCTTTAATATCGTTGAGGTAAAAAAAGGGGATACACTTGTAGCGCTATTTAAAGGAGTTGTTTACAGAACCAATAAGAATTGGGAAGTTTAAAAAATACAAACCCTATGTTGGGTTTATTTTTTCGGTTTTTTAAAATAAAATTATGAAACAAGCATATATAATTGATGGGGTGAGAACACCAATTGGAAATTACAAAGGAACACTAAGCTCGGTTCGCACCGACGATTTGGGAGCACATGTAATCAAATCTTTGGTTTCAAATAACCCACAGATCCCTCTTGAGGCCTTTGATGATGTTATCATGGGGTGCGCCAATCAAGCAGGAGAAGACAACCGTAATGTAGCTCGTATGAGTTTACTACTAGCAGGGCTTCCTTTTAGCGTACCTGGAGAAACCGTTAATAGATTGTGTAGTAGTGGCTTGTCTGCCATTATACATGCCAATAGGGCCATTAAAGCCGGTGATGGTGATTTGTTTATTGCAGGGGGTGTTGAGAACATGACCAGAGGCCCCTATGTAATGGCAAAACCCTCAAGCGCGTATGGAGGAGACAGTAAAATGTATGACTCTACCTTTGGATGGCGTTTTATAAATCCAAAAATGGCATCCTTATACGGCGTTGACGGTATGGGTGTAACTGCAGAGAATTTAGTAGCAAAATATAATATCTCTCGAGAAGATCAAGATGCCTTTGCATACAATAGCCAAATGAAAGCCTCTGCCGCTCAAAAGAGTGGACGCTTGGCTAAAGAAATTGTTCCAGTAGAGATTCCACAAAGAAAAAAAGATCCAATTGTATTTAAAGATGATGAATTTATAAAGCCAAATTCTTCAAAAGAAATACTTGCAAAATTACGACCCGCTTTTAAAAACGAAGGCGGAAGTGTAACGCCTGGAAATGCCTCTGGACTAAACGATGGAGCAGCAGCAACACTTATTGCCTCTGAGGATGCTGTAAAAAAATACAATTTAAAACCCATGGCTAGAATTGTAAGCTCTGCGGTAGTTGGAGTTGAACCAAGAATTATGGGTATTGGTCCTGTAAAGGCTTCTAATAAAGCCCTAGAAAAAGCAGGGCTTACTATGGAAGATATGGATGTTATAGAGCTTAATGAGGCTTTCGCTTCACAAGCTTTAGCATGTATTCGTGCATGGGGTTTAAAGGATGATGACCCAAGAATAAACCCTAATGGGGGTTCTATTGCTATTGGTCATCCACTGGGGGTTACAGGAGCTAGAATCGCCTATAGTGCAGCTTTTGAGTTACAGCAAACAAAAAAGAAATATGCCCTTATTACAATGTGTATAGGAGTAGGGCAGGGTTATGCTGCTATTATAGAGAATGTAAATGTATAATTAAAACAGCCACAGTAGCATTTAATTGATTGAAATATAAGAAGTAATCACAAGACAAGCATCATGGGACAAAAAACACAACATTATGTACAAGGCCAATGGCAATCTGGAACTGGAGAAGGAATTCCTGTTTTTGATTCCATTACTGGCGAACATTTTACCAGTACTACCGTAAGGGGATTAGATGTTGCTTCTATACTCCAATATGGCCGTGATAATGGGGAAACATTACGCAAAATGACCTTCCAACAGCGAGGAAATATGCTCAAGAGTTTGGCGATGTATCTTACTAAAAGAAAGCAATCTTTTTATGATATTAGCTACCGCACTGGTGCAACAAAAAGAGATAGTTGGATTGATATAGAAGGAGGTTTTGGAAATTTATTTGCCAATGCCTCTCTTAGAAAATTATTCCCTAATCAATCTTACCATGTGGAAGGGGATCCTATAGATTTATCTCGTGGTGGTCGCTTTATGGCCCATCATATCATGGTGCCTCGAGAGGGTATTGCTGTTCATATCAACGCATTTAATTTCCCGGTCTGGGGAATGCTAGAAAAGTGCGCGGTAAACTGGATGGCAGGAATGCCAGCCGTTGTGTTGCCAGCGCCACAAACAGCTTATTTAACCCAGGCTGTGGTAAGAGAGATTATAGCTTCGGGGATACTTCCTGAAGGATCCCTTCAGCTTATAAGCGGTACCGCCAAGAATATTTTAGACACTGTGGGGTCTCAAGATGTGGTTACCTTTACGGGTTCTGCAAACATTGGTAGACAGCTTAAAAACCATCCGCAATTAACTAGAGAATCTGTGCCATTTACTATGGAAGCAGATAGTCTCAACGCAGCTATTTTAGGACCAGATGCAGTTCCAGGTACTCCAGAATTTGATCTTTTTATAAAAGAAGTACGCAATGAGATGACCACAAAATGTGGTCAGAAATGTACTGCTATTCGCCGTATTATTGTGCCCCAAGATCTAATAGATGATGTACAAGCCGCCTTGTCCAAACAACTAGACAAAGTAACCATTGGTGACCCTCGTTTAAAAGAGGTGCGCATGGGTTCTTTGGTTAGTATTAGCCAAAGAGATGCTGTAAAAGAGCAAGTTGAAAAAATTGCCCAGACGGCTCAAATGGTCTATGGAGATTTTAATGAGGTTAAGGTATTGGGCGCAGATGCTAAAAAAGGAGCGTTTTTAAAGCCAATTTTAATGCGTGAAGACAATCCGTTACAAAACGAAAATGCGCACATCATAGAGGCTTTTGGCCCAGTAAGCACCCTGATGCCTTATGATACGTTGCAAGATGCTATTACCTTGGCTAAAATGGGTAAAGGTTCTTTGGTGAGCTCTATAGTAACCAATGATGACACTACAGCAAGAGACTATGCTGTGGGCGCTGCTAGCCATCATGGGCGTATTTTAATATTAAACCGTGAAAGTGCAACCCAAAGTACGGGTCACGGTTCTCCTCTGCCAAGTCTAATTCATGGAGGTCCAGGGCGTGCAGGAGGTGGAGAAGAAATGGGAGGTATGCGCGGTGTAAAGCATTATCTGCAACGTTGCGCCATTCAAGGAAGCCCAACAAGTCTAACAAAGGTAACAGGTATATACCAGCCTAAGGCAGCTTATACAGAAGCTCCAGCCCATCCATTCACCTACCATTGGGAAGATATCCAGCCAGGAATGTCTTTAAAAACCCATAACAGGACCATCACAGATACAGATATTGTAAACTTCGGAAATATTACCTGGGATCACTTCTACGCTCACACAGACATCACTAGTCTTGATGGCAGTATATTTGAAAAGAGAACCGCACATGGATATTTTATTATTTCTATGGCAGCAGGATTATTTGTATACCCAAATAAAGGCCCTGTAGCAGCAAATTATGGGCTAGAGGAAATTCGTTTCTTGCGTCCTATCTATAATAATGACACCCTGTATGTTAGGTTAACTTGCAAGCAAAAAGTAGATAGAGATGCTAGAGGTAAAGAACATCCAAGTGGTATTGTAAAATGGTATGTTGAGGTGTTTGATACCAATGTAGACAAAGCCAATTCCTTGCTGCCAAAAACAGCAGAAAAAGAAGATCCACTTGTCTGTATTGCAACCATTTTGACCATGGTAGAAAAAAAACAAGAGATCTTTGAAGAGTTACCCACTGCTAGAATTGAATCTTGTTTGGCTAAACTTACCCATCAAAGTAAACCAAAATGGGGAATAATGACACCCCAGCACATGGTAGAGCATTTAGAATACACCTATAAAATAGCGGCTGGTGAGCTGCAAGATTTTGACATTAAAACACCAGAGGAATACCTGGAGCAAACCCAAGATAGTTTGTATAATTATGAAAAGTTTCCAGCCAATTCAAGTTTTCCGCATTTAGAAAAAGACACCCTAAAAAGCTTAGCACATCCAGATTTAGATACTGCTATAGCCAAGCTTTTACATCAAAGAGATAGGTATCTAGATTTCTTTACACAAAATCCTGACGGGGTATTAAAGAACCTTGTTTTTGGACACCTCAATAAATACCAATGGTATTTATTGGAGCGCAAACATTTAAATCATCATTTCGAGCAATTTAACTTACTAGATTAGTAGGTATAATAACATCCTTTTTTTGAACTAAAATTATGACAGCACCTTACGTAAAACACACGATACAAGACGGTATATCAACCATTGAGTTTTTCCACCCAGCGCACAATAGTTTGCCTGGAGATTTGCTAGCCAAACTAGCAGACACTATTACCCAAGCTGGAGAAAATGATGCGGTAAAAGTGCTTATTTTAAAAAGTGGTGGAGATAGAACCTTTTGTGCAGGGGCTAGTTTTAAAGAGCTTGTTAGTATTAATGATCCAGAGACAGGGCGTATTTTTTTTAGTGGCTTTGCCAATGTTATTAATGCCATGCGCAAATGCCCTAAATTTATTATTGGCCGCATACAAGGTAAAACTGTAGGAGGTGGAGTAGGTCTTGCAAGTGCAACAGATTACTGTATGGCTAGTAAGTTTGCTGCTATAAAACTTAGTGAATTAAATGTTGGTATTGGTCCTTTTGTTGTAGGTCCTGCTGTAGAGCGCAAATTAGGCCTTACAGGGATGTCACAAATTGCTATTGATGCCAATACCTTTTATGATGCTCAGTGGGCGATGCAAAAAGGGTTGTATGCCAGTGTGCATGAGTCTACCCAGGCCTTAGATACTGCCGTACAATTATTTGCAGAAAACTTATGTAGGTATAATCCTGAGGCTATGGCTGAAATGAAAAAAGTAATGTGGGAAGGGACACAGCACTGGGATACTTTACTAGCAGATCGCGCTGTTATTTCTGGAAGATTAGTACTAAGTGACTTTACCAAACAGACCTTAAAAACATTCAAATGATTTATTCCTTTAAAGGCCATATTCCTGTTGTACATGCATCTAGTTTTGTGCATCCACTAGCTGCAGTTACTGGCAATGTTATTATTGGAGAAAACTGTTACATAGGCCCTGGAGCTGCCATTAGGGGAGACTGGGGTGAAATCATACTTGAAAACGGTGTGAATGTACAAGAAAACTGTACGGTACACATGTTTCCTGGAAAATCTATTGTGCTAAAACAAGGAGCTCATGTGGGTCATGGCGCAATTATACATGGTGCTAATCTAGGTCGTAACACTATGGTGGGTATGAATAGCGTGATAATGGATGGTGCGGTTATTGCAGATGAGTGTATTGTAGGTGCCATGGCTTTTGTAAAAGCCGAAAGTGTATTTGCTCCAAGACAACTTATTGTTGGAAATCCTGCCAAGGCTATTAAGGAGGTGTCTGCCCAGATGCTTGCCTGGAAAACTGCTGGCACAAAATTATACCAAACCCTCCCAAAAGATTGCCAACAAACTCTTAGAGAGGTAGCTCCTTTGAGAGAAATTCCTAAAGATAGACCTGTGCAAGAAGATTTTTATAAAACCTTCACCGAGCTTAAGAAACAATAAAATTACGGCAGTACCTTTACCTTTTGAGCCAACTCTTTTGCCTTTTGGGTAATAACTGTAACATCACTATTTACAGCATCATAACACACTACAACCCCCATTCTTCTGTAGGGTCTAGAGGTGGGTTTTCCAAAAAGTCTAAAATCTGTCTTTGAAGCCTTTGCTAACACCTCAAGGTTTTCAAAATATGGATTTTCTGAATTTTTAGACGCCAGCAGAACTGCGCTGGCACCATTTCTCTCTAACGTTATTTCTGCAATAGGCAATCCCAAAATAGCCCTTAAATGCAATTCAAACTCATTAAAGTTTTGTGTGTTTGCTAGGGTTACCATTCCGGTATCATGAGGTCTTGGAGAGAGTTCAGAAAAATAAACTCCGTTTTTATTAGAGATAAAAAACTCTACACCCCAAAGGCCATTTCCAGTTAAGGCAGCAGTAACTTTTTTGGCCATTTCTTGCGCTGTTTTTAAATGATGGTCTTGCATCAAGGCCGGTTGCCAACTTTCTTGATAATCTCCTCTTTCTTGTCTATGGCCTATGGGCGGGCAAAATAAGGTGTGGCCATTATTTTGGGTAACTGTAAGTAAAGTGATTTCATAATCAAAATCTATAAAAGCTTCTACAATTACCTCTGCCACATCTCCTCTAGATCCTTCTTGAGAATACAACCAAGCCTTTTCTATATCTGCCTGGGTTTTTATGGTACTTTGCCCTTTCCCGCTTGAAGACATTAAGGGCTTCACCACACAAGGCATACCAATTTGTGTCACAGCATCTTTCAGCATTTGGGCAGAACTAGCATAGGTGTATGTTGCTGTTTGCAAATCTAAATCTTTAGCAGCCAAATCTCTTATGGCTTTTCTATTCATGGTGTAATTGGTTGCTTTTGCAGATGGAACCACACAATATCCCTGCTTTTGGTAAGTATAAAGGCGCTCTGTTCTAATAGCCTCTATCTCTGGAACAATATAATCTGGTTTATGCTTTGAAACTATTGCATCAAGAGCCTCTCCATCGAGCATGTTAATGACCTCAAACTCATGAGACACTTGCATAGCAGGTGCATTTTTATAGCTATCTACAGCAATTACATATTGTCCTAATCTTTGGGCTGCAATTACAAATTCTTTTCCTAGTTCTCCTGCTCCTAATAGTAGGATTTTTGCCATGATGTTGCTATATTTTTGATTTAAAGAACAAAGTTACTATTAATAAATTAAATTTTTAATTTCCTGTATAGCCCTTTTTTTGAGTATATTTAAGGGTGCTAGTTATTTTTCGAGTGAACTTAAATTAACCCCTTCTTTTAAAATACGCTCTATAGCGTATTGTAAGATTCACTACTTTCCTCGAAATTCAAGCACTTATAATTATACTAATTAATATTATTAAATAACTAAACAATCCAAACCTTTTAATTAAAACAAACACAATGAAAAAAATTATGCTTAGCGCTATTCTAGCGCTTATTACCTCAGTTGTTTCTGCTCAAGTGCAAAACTATAATGTTGGAGATGTTGTAGATGATTTTACCGTTACAGATACAGACGGCAATACATGGAATCTTTATGATTTGACATCTCAAGGGAAATATGTTTATCTCGATTTTTTCTTTGATACTTGTGGACCTTGTCAAACTACTACTCCTATTTTTAATGAATTTCATGACACCTATGGCTGTAATCAAGGAAATCTATTTATGTTGTCTGTTAACAATGGTACAGATAGCGATGCAGAAGTAATTGCATTTGAAAACGCCTTTGGTGGAGATTTTAACCACGCACCAGCAATTAGCGCAGATGGTGGCGCTGGAGCTGTAGATACTAATTTAGGTATCACTGCTTATCCAACATATTGTTTAATTGGTGCAGATAACACCTTGCTTATCAATGATATTTGGCCGATTTCTAACCTGTCAACATTTTCAAATACAATACCTACTAGTGCAAATGCTGAAGTTATGGAATGTTCATTAACTGTTGGAGAGACTGCGGGTATAGATTTCACCATCTATCCAAACCCTAGCACAGGGTCTGACATACATATAACCTTAGCCTTGGATACTAGTTTTGCTAATGTTGTTGTTTATAATATCTTAGGTAGTATTGTGTATACAAAAACAGTTTCGCAAAACACCTTTACTATAGCCCCTATTGTAACAAGCGGAAGCTATATTGTGAGTATTACAACTCCAAATGGGACTGTAAACAAAAGCTTAATAGTACAGTAAGACTTCTTATTTTTAAAACAAAAAAAGCACTGAGAAATCAGTGCTTTTTTTGTTTTAAAAATTCAGGGGTTATCCAAGCAATGCTTCTTTTATTTGTTTCATAGCTCTTGTGATGTCATCATTAGATGCTGCATAAGAAATCCGTATACAATTAGGATCTCCAAAAGCTTCACCTGTAACGGTAGCTACTTTTGCGTTTTCTAATAAAAAGAGAGAAAAATCTGTTGCATTATTAATTGTTGTACCGCGCAGGGTTTTTCCGAAGTAATAAGAGATGTCTGGAAACACATAAAAGGCTCCCTGAGGCTTGTTAATTTTAAACCCATCCATGTGTTCAAGTAACCCTAAAATTAAGCTGCGTCTTTCTTTAAATGCATCTATCATGTATTTAATCTTACTGGGAGAATTCTCCAAGGCAGTAACGGCAGCTTTTTGACCGATACAATTTGCGCCACTTGTTACCTGACCTTGCATTTTATTACAAGCTCTAGCTATATACTCTGGGGCTCCAATATAACCAATTCTCCAACCTGTCATGGAGAACGCTTTGGAAACACCATTAACAGTAACCGTGCGGTCATACATGTCTTCAAATTGCGCCATAGAGGCATGCTGTTGGGTGAAATTTATATGCTCATAAATCTCGTCACTAATTACAATAATATGAGGGTATTTTACCAAAACATCTGCCAAGGCTCTAAGTTCCTGGGTGCTATATACAGATCCACTTGGGTTACATGGGCTACTGTAAATCATCATTTTTGTTTTGGGAGTAATAGCCTTTTCAAGCTCCTGGGCAGTAACTTTAAAATCTGTATCTATAGCTGTTTTTATCTCTACAGGAACTCCGCCAGCTATTTTAGAAATGTCACTATAACTAACCCAATACGGAGCTGGTAATAATACTTCATCTCCAGGGTTTAATAATACTTGTGCAAGGTTGTAAAGTGATTGCTTGGCTCCGGTAGATACTACTATTTGAGAGGCGGTATATGTTAGGCTGTTATCTCTTTTAAATTTTGTTATGATGGCTTGTTTAAGATCTGCATACCCATCTACTGGTGTATAGGAGTGGTAGTTGTCTTCTACAGCTTTAATGGCCGATTGTTTCACGAAATCTGGCACTGTAAAGTCTGGCTCTCCTAGGCTTAACCCTATAATATTTACACCTGCTTGTCTTAGTTCTCTTGCTTTTGCTGCCATGGCTAATGTTGCAGAAGTAGCCATGTCATTTATTCTGTTAGAAAGTTTCTGATTCATGATGTTATGCATGTAAGGCAGGTTCCTGCCCCATGTGTTTAAGATGTCTAAAATGGGCTATAATTGCTTTTCTAGTAGTTTTATACTCATTATATGGTAAGTTAAACTCCAGCGCTGTTTCTCGTACTATTTTTGAAATTTTAGTATAGTGTACATGACTAATGTTTGGAAATATGTGATGTTCTACCTGGTGATTTAACCCGCCAGTAAACCAATTCATTATTCTATTTTTAGTTGAGAAATTAACCGTGGTAAATAACTGATGTATTGCCCAAGTATTTTTCATGGTTCCAGAAGGTTCAGGAAGTGGCATATCTGCTGCTTCAATTACATGCGCTAGTTGAAATACAATACTCAATATTACTCCTGCTACATAGTGCATAATGAAAAACCCAATGAGTATTTTGTACCAAGCGATATCAAAGAATAAGATGGGAATCAGAAGCCATATTGAGAAATAGATTATTTTAGTGATAATCAAAAGGCTCCATTGTGTTGAAGGTTTTGGAAATTTACCAAATGATAATTTGCGTTTTAGATATTTTTTTGTTTGAAAAAAATCTGTGGTTAATGCCCAATTAAAAGTAAGTAGGCCATACAAGAAAATACTGTAATAGTGCTGGAATTTGTGCAATTTATGCCACTCTGCATGGTTAGAAAATCTAAGTACACGTCCTGCCTCTAAATCTTCATCATGGCCATGTATGTTGGTGTAGGTGTGGTGTAAAACATTATGTTGTACTTGCCAGTTATAGACATTTCCTGCTAAAATATAAATACTACTTCCCAGTACTTTATTAATCCATTTCTTTGAGGAGTAGGCGCCATGATTTGCATCATGCATTACATTCATGCCTATTCCAGCCATACCAACGCCCATTATTATCGTTAGCATTAACTGCCCCCAGGTAGGGATCTCCATGGTAAGAAATAAAAAATACGGAACAAGATATATACAAAACATGATTACAGTTTTTAAGTGTAATTTCCAGTTTCCAGTTCTTTTAATATCATTTTCTTTAAAATAAGCGTTTACACGCTTGTTTAAGGTTCTAAAAAATTTTCCAGAATCTAGTCTTGAAAACTTTAATTGATTATTTGTAGACATAGGGTAGGTTTAATTTTAAACAAAAATAAACATCTATAGCCTAAAAGGTCTATTGAAAATCATAAAATTATAAAAGAAAGCCTATTTTTGCCTTCTAAATACAACAATGGAAGAATTACTTCGTTATTTCCCGGACCTAACTGCGCATCAAATTTCTCAATTTAAATTGCTTTCTAGCCTTTATAAAGATTGGAATCTAAAAATTAATGTTGTTTCTAGAAAAGATATTGACGAAATATACCTGCGTCATGTATTGCACTCATTAGCTATTGCAAAAGTTCAGCCTTTTTTGCCAGGAACCTCTGTACTAGATGTTGGGACTGGAGGCGGCTTTCCAGGGATCCCATTGGCTATATTGTTTCCAGAGGTTCAGTTCCATTTGGTAGACAGTATTGGTAAAAAAATTAAAGTGGTGGAGCAGGTTGCAGACGGCTTAGAACTTCAAAATGTAAAAGTCACAAATGCCCGAGCAGAGACCATTACTGGACAGTATGATTTTATTGTAAGTAGAGCAGTAGCCGAGATGGAAACTTTTGTGAGATGGGTAAAAAACAGGGTTGCTAAAAAATCAAACCATGATTTAAAAAATGGGATTCTTTATCTTAAGGGTGGAGACTTAACCCAAGAGTTAGCTTCCTTTCCAAAGGCCGCAACATATCCGATATCTTCTTTTTTTAAAGAAGTATTTTTTGAGACAAAAAGCGTGGTTCATCTGCCTTTAAAATTTAAAGGAAAATAGATTAAAAAATAGTACATAAAAAAAGCCCCAACAAACTGTTGGGGCTTTTTGCATTTTGAAAGTGTGATTATTTCATCACTACAAATTTCTTTGTAGTTGTTACACCCTCGTTAGATATTTTAGCCATGTAAGCGCCGGCCGCATATCCAGAAACATCAATTGTTTCTTGCTTGCTGATGTTTGTTTTGATTGTCATTACTTGCCCTAGTATGTTATAAATTTCAATAGTTGCATTTTCGGCCTTTGAAATAGTTAATACATCACTTGTTGGATTAGGATAAAGGTTTACTGTTGCTAGGCTGTTATCTCCAAGTCCAAGCACTCCGTCTGAGTCAAACTGCACTGAGAATCCAGAACCGTAATCTCCATTAAATGGATACACAACTACACCGTTAGCATCTTTAAGTTCAATACCTCCTTCTCCATATGCACAGCAAATACCGTCTCCGTAAGAGTCAAACGCAGAGAAGGTAATACAGTCATCATCGAAGTTAAATGTATACTCAAAGGTTATTCCATCACCTGAGTTTGCGTTGTAACTCTCAGATTCAAGCACCGTACCTGCAGAGTCTCTAAACTCCCAAGAAAATTCTTCTGGATAATTATCTGTTGTAACAGTTAAATCTATAGTACCTGCTGTTTCTAAAGCACCATCAAAACTAGTTGAACTTTGGTTGTTGTCATTAAGGTCATCATTAGCTACTGATACATTAATTGTGTTTGTAGCTTGTGATGTAAAATCAATTTCTGGCAATTCAATATCTGTGCTTTGTAGCGATGTTAAAGATCCACTCCAAGTATATGTTTGTGGCGTGCCACCGTTTACATCATAGGTGATCTCAACACTAGTGATTTCGTTTTGACCTAGGTTTTGAATGTTAATTGATGGTGAGACAGAAGTCGCACAGGTAGCTTCAATATCTGCAACAGATCTTAAATTTACATCATTTGCATTGTCAAGTCCAGTTATTGTTGGATAAACTCCACTTCCACTTGTTATTAATTGTGTTGTTTCTGTAACAAATACAACTACCTCTAAATCTCCTACTTCTATAGCAATACCATTATTATCTGTTGGGATTGTGTAGGTAAATTGGTTATTGTATAAAGATCCAGCTGTTGTGTTGGTTATATCAACACCCCATTGTCCTGTTACCATATCAATTAGACGATGCATGTGGTTGTAATTATCTCCCATATTACCACCTATTTGAGCTCCTAGGGTGTTGTTTTGAAGTATTGCAACATTAAATTTATTGGTAGCCTCTGGACTATTATCAGTGTAATATGCCTCTACGTCAATGACCATAGTATTTGTTTGAACATTTAACACAGCTTGAACTCCTACATTTACGTATGAGCCTTGATTAAGAACTGTGCTAGCTGCAGCTGCCCATTGCCCTCTTGACATAGCTGTTGTTCCTCCATCCCCTTGTTCAAGTCCTGGGAAATTTTGACGATTTATAGTACCTGCTGGATATCCAATCAGGCCGCTTTGATCATCTATGGCCTCTCCCCATTGTGTTCTGAAATCTGGTTGATTTCCATTTGGTACGGCATAGCCTCCAGAATGGATGTTCACTAAAAAAACATTCTCAGGATTGTTGTCTTGCAGGGCTTGTGCAATGGCATGTCCATCTGGACAAAACGTACAGTTAACACCTGTAAACTCCTCAAGGATAACTTTTCTGTTTTCTGGGTTTGTGGATACAATTGTTTGAGCAAAAGCGCAGAATCCAAAAAAGGAAAGCAGTACGCCTAAAGTAATTTTCTTTTTCATAGTTTTTATTTTTTGTTAAGTTGGATAATTAGTTTTTTAAATGTTAAATATTTATTTGAATTTAAAAAGCCCTAACAAGTTGATAGGGCTTTTTGTATTTTGAATATGTGATTAATTTATCACTACAAATTTCTTTGTAGTTGTTACACCCGCATTAGATATTTTAGCCATGTAAGCACCGGCTGCATATCCAGAAACATCAATTGTTTCATGGTTGCTAATGTTTGTCTTGATTGTCATTACTTGCCCTAGAATGTTATATATTTCAATAGTTGCATTTTCGGCCTTAGAAATATTTAATATTGAACTAGTTGGGTTAGGATAGAGTTTTGCTATTGCTAGGTTGTTATCTTCTTGGCCAAGAACACCATCAGAGTTAAACTGTATGGAGAATCCAGATTCAATATCGCCATTTAAGGCATAAATTACAACACCATTTCCATCTTCAAGTGATACTCCATCGCCGCTACCTAATATCCCATTTCCAGAGCTATCATACATGTTAAATTCTAGGCAGTCTGCATCAAAATTAAATCTGTATGTAAATAGTTGATTGTCATCTGATGAGTTATAACTTTCTTCCTCAATAATATTCCCTGACGAATCTCTAAAATCCCAGGAGTTTTGATGTGCAAATGTATCTGTATCAAAACTAAGAAGGATAGTACCTATGGTTTCTATTACGGCATCAAAGGATGTAGCGCCAGTATTGTTATCATTTACATCATCACTTGCAACTGAAATATTAAGGGTGTTGGTTGCTTGTTGAGTAAATGCTATTGCAGGTAATGCAACCTCTTCTTCTTGGAAGGTAGAAAGATCTCCAGTCCAGTTAAAAACTTGAGCAGGCCCATTATTAACACTATAGGTTATATCAAGAGTTGTTGCTTGATTTGCTCCTAGATTTTCGATACTAATAGTAGGAGAGACAACCCCTAAACAAGTAGGATTGATTTGTGATACAGATTTCAGATTAATATCATTTGAAGAAATCCCGCTGTATGAGGGTAATGCTCCGTTTCCACTTATAACGTATTGAGTTGTTTCGGCTAGGAAAACTACTACTTCTAAATCTTGAACTTTAACAGGGATACCGTTTATATCATCTGGGATTGCGTAGGTAAACTGGTTACTATAAAATGAACCCGCAGTAGTGTTTGAAATATCTACTCCCCATTGTCCTGTTAATAAATCAATTAATCTATGCTGATGCACATAGCTGTTCCCCATATTACCACCCACTTGAGGTCCTAATGTGTTATTTTGTAAAACGGCAACATTTAATTTGTTGATAGCCAGTGGGCTGTTGTCTGTGTAGTATGCTTCAACATCTATGGTCATTACTCTTGTTTGTACATCCACAACTGCATTAACTGCAGTATTTGCGTAGGATGCTTGCCCTAGTACAGTGCTTGCAGCCCCTGCCCATTGCCCTCTTCCAAGAGCAGTTGTTCCTGAATTACCTTGTTCTTGTCCAGGGAAGTTTTGACGATTAATAGTTCCTGCAGGATATCCAGCTAGCCCGCTTTGGCTATCTATTGCTTGTCCCCATTGTGTTCTAAAATCTGGTTGGTTCCCATTTGGGTTAGCATAACCACCAGAATGAATATTTATTAAAAACACATCACCTTGGTTGTTGTCTTGTAAATTTTGAGCAATAGCGTGTCCTTGTGGGCAAAATGTGCAATTTACACCTGTGAATTCTTCTAATATAACCTTTCTGTTCTCTGGAGAGGTGGTTACGATTGTTTGAGCAAAAGCACAGAATCCAAAAAAGGAAATTAATATACTGAAGGTAATTTTCATTTTCATAATTTTAGTTTTTTTAAAAATAACTACAACCATGTGATTTATATTATAAAAAACGTTAAAGTTTATACACTATGATAAGAATATGAGTTTTTCTTCTTTAGATTTCTAAGTATGTTTTATATATTTACTGAAAACTAAAATTATGAAAATTAAATCTTTATTTCTTGTCTTGTGTTTGGTTGCAGCTTCTGCTAGTGCGCAATTCACATTTTTAGACATTGATGGTTTGCCAGTTACTAATGGTGCTGTTGTGAGTTTTGGCCAAGGGCAAGTTGGTAATCCTGCTGGCTATTATGAGTTTTTTGTTTCTAATGATACCTCTGAGGCTATTTTTATGAAAGCAGAACTTGTTAGCGCAGAAAATGCAGATGGCTCTTCTTTTGAAATTTGTTTTGGTCTTTGTTATACAGATATTACCGTTGGTCAAAAATTTCCCAATAATGGTAGTGTTTTTATAGATGCTGGCACACAAACACCATCAGGAAATCATTTAGTTAATACATTGGATAATGATACTCCTATGAATTTTGCTTTTAGATTTTACCAAACAGATCAAGCTGGAACTACTGAGCTTGGTAACGATTTTTTGATCACCTACAGGTTTGATCCTACTCTGGGGGTAACTGATAATGCGTTTTTAGATTTTAACATCTCAGCTACCTTAGTTGGTGATTATATAGAGACTAGATCTCCTGAGAGTTATACTCTTAGTATTTATAATAAAAGAGGAAGAAGCGTAAAAAAGAAGAGAATTACTACACAAACAAACAGGTTGCCTGTGGGAGATTTACCTCCTGGAATGTACTTTGTAAGAGTAGTGAACGATCAAAATGCTTCTAAGACAATTAAAATTATCAAGAAGTAAGACATACAATTTGCAATATAAAAAAAGGACCAATGATATTTCATTGGTCCTTTTTTTATGGTTGTATTTTTTTTAAAACGCTATGTTAACAGTTGCGCTAACACCATTGCTCTCTGGTACAAATCTGCAAACACCACCCACACATATAAGACCTCCACGTTGCCTTCCGTAGTTCATAGAGACACGAGAGGTACCTTTGGTATAACTACCTCCAAGACTGTAGTAATGTGTTTGTGAATCTTCACCGTCATAGCCTAGTGCTCTGTAGTTCCAGTTGTCATAGGCATACACTGCCCAGTTTGAATTGAAATTGTATTCAAGCACAAATGCCATCCAGTTTTTCTGATCTTGCTTTGTCCAAAGGTGTTGCCCAACGGCTCTTATAGATTTTCCTGCATCTAGTTTATAGGTTCCTTCTACAACCCCAACGTTAGATCTAATTTCTCCTTGAGTACCTAAGAAGCCTCCTAGGGCAATAGATTTATCAATAAACACATTTTGGTAGGTAAATACAGTGCTAAATGTCTTAGACCATTTTTTCTTAACCTCCATGTTCACATCTCTGAAATACCTAGCTCCAGAACCTAGAAATTTTGCTTTATAAAATCTGTTATCTATGTTGTACTCTGCATCAAGACCGCCAAAATAAGCAAAGTTTGCTGCTATTTTAGTTCCATATTTTCCTCCTAGAGGTGATCCTTTTTTGATAGAATAGTATAGATCTATTTGCCCCCCAAGTTCTCCAGCGCGTTGTTCTGCGTTTTCTATTACAAGGGCTGGTTGTGGGTTGTAAACATAAATATTGGTAAGCAGGTAATCTTGTTGTTTTGTAAGTCCTGGAAGGTAGTTTACCACTTGGTCATTAAATTGATTTCCAGCAGCTTGTCTGTCTGCAAAGAAGTTAAAATTCTCTAATCTTCTAAAAGTACCGTTGATTCCTAATCCTTTTTGGCCATAGCCTACATTTAATTGCAGGGCTGTACCATCATACAATTTTGGTGAAACTAGTTGGCCTTCAAAAAATAAGGCGTCTTTTGATTTAGATGCTACTTCTAACCCTCCGTAAAAATTACCTTTAACTACATCTAATCTCCCGCCCACAACATTTACATTGCTTGGCAGTTCTAGCTGGGCTCCTACATCTTGGTACCTTCCAACATAACTAGCTCCCATTTTTATATCAATACTCTCTATGGATAACCCTTGGCTTATATCAATGTTGGCGTCAAAACCTTGTAGTACACCTTCTGAGAGTTCAAAACCAATTCTTTGCTGTCCATAAAGCGCTGTAAAGTCAAGATAATTTGTGGGGTTGTACTTAATTCTTACTCCTTTAATAGCATTGTTAATACCCAGTTGCCTTTCTTCCCAAGAACGAAATATAAGACCACTACCAAACTGATCATAAAAATAACCACCGGTAACATCTACCTTTTCATTTTTATAGTTAATGTAATACGTAGCTACACCGTTGCCGTTTGAAAAAGCGGTAGAATACCCTAGCAGTGCATCTGGAAGGTAGGACTCGTATTGTACCCCGGCTGTGAAATTTTTATAAGCATAAGAGAGTTGCAAATAGTTATTTGCTCTGAAGGCATCATCTGGCTGCTCAAAATTAAGTCCTTTATCGTACAAAAGCCACTGTGAGTTTGATTCAAAGCCACCAAAGAAGTACCCCTGTTCTGTAGTTTGTGAAAAAGAAAAAGTGGTATACAAAATAGTGATCCCTATGAGTAAATATTTCATAATTATTGAAATTTTATGTGATTTTATTGAAAGTGTTTGGCGCTATTATTTTGAAGTGTACTTTTTTACCTCTTCATACAATTCATACTCTGCACCAGGACTGTAGCCAGAATGCCTGTAGACAATCTTATTGTCTTTAATAACAATAGTTAGTGGAATAGAAAAAGCGCCAAGGGCTCTTTTTAAATCATTATTTGTATCTAAAAGGATATCATACTCCCAGCCTTTACCATTTATTAGAGATTTTACTCTTTTTACGGTTCTGCTATCATCTACAGATACTGCTATTAAAGAGACACCTGTTTCTTCAATCCAATCTTGGTAGAGATCACTTATGGCATCTAGTTCTTTAATACAGGGCACACACCAAGTTGCCCAAAGAGAGACAATGGTAACCCCGTCCTTATTGGCCATTTTTTGAATACTTGTTGGCTCACCTTCAAGGGTTGTAAGAGCAACTGTTGGGAGTTCTTTTTGGGCCATTGTGGCCACAGAGAAAAATAGGGTAAAAATTAATGCAAGGTTTTTCATTTAAGTGATTTTAATTTTTAAACAATATTAGGTAATATTTTGCAAATTTATGAGAGTTATGTGATAATTTGATGTCATCCAAAATCTAGGTTGAATAATTAATCTGTTATATTTGTAAGGTTAAGAAAATCAAAAAAAAGATGAAAAATAAAATTTTAGTGCTAACGAGCACCTTTTTTATGGCTACGCTACTTTTAGTATCATGTAGTAGAACTGAAGAAAATATTCCTCTGGGAGAAGACACTACAGAGATTACCGTCCAGAATTTTGTGAGACCTGCATCCCTTAGAAACCAAGAAATACCCTTTACAGTAATAACTCAAACGGGTGTTGATGTAACACTAGAGTCTCAATTTTATGTAGATGGCGAGCCTATTGATGGAAATGTATTTTCCTCCAGTGAGGTGGGTGAGTTTGTAGCCTACGCAACCTACCTAGAAGATGGAGTTGAGGTTTCTACAACACCAGAAAATTTTAGTGTAATTATTCCAAAACGTAAAGTTGTATTAGAGGATTACACAGGAACTTGGTGCGGCTTTTGCCCAAGTGTAGCTGCTGCCATAGAGCAGGCTGCTTTGCAGAGTGATGATTTAGCGATTGTTGCCATTCATATCACAGCCAATTCTAACCCAGACCCAATGCATTTTAATGATGTTGAAATTCTTAGAGATGCCTTTGAGATAGATGGGTTGCCACAAGCACGTATAGATAGGTCCCAATTTTGGTTTGCACCTTATTTCATTTCAGATGCCTTAGAAAACGCAGGTGCTAGTACTACTTCTGCTGTCTCTTTCACCTCTACTGTAGATGGGGACCAATTAATTACACAGGTAAATGTAGTTTCTGAAATAGGTGTAAATCCTGGAGACAAACTTGTGGTGTATTTACTTGAAGATGGAATTTTATACGATCAAGAAAACTATTACAATGAAGATCAAACGAGTCCTTATTTTGGTTTAGGGAACCCCATACCAAACTTTGAGCACAACCATACCCTGCGCATGTCTTTATCTGCTCCTCTTGGAGATGATATTGCCGGATCTGGAGCCCTTGAGGAGTATAGCGTTACCTACAACAGCACAATCCCTGCAGATTATGTTACAGAAAATCTAACATTAATTGCCATGTATGTTTCTGCAGATAATCTTGCTTACAACGCTCAGGTTGGACCAATCAACGCTGTAGTTGCTTATCAGTAAAATAAATAGCAACACTATTTTATTAAAAAAACCGAAACTCTTGTTTTCGGTTTTTTTAATGGCCTATACTAGTATCTTTACAGCGTGAAAAATGTAGATTACATTATTGTTGGTATGGGGATTGCTGGGCTGGTGTTCTCTAAAACCTTGCGTGATCACGGCAAATCTTTTGTGGTTATTGACAATCCCAACCAAGGGGCTACAAAAGCCTCTGGAGGTGTTTTAAACCCAACGGTGTTAAAGCGTTTCACACCAGCCTGGAATACGGTAGAGTTTGTTTTAAAAGCCGCACCCTTTTATGAGTCTTTGGCCACAGAGATTGGCCAACAAGTACTATCTGGGGTAGCGATTCACAGAATTTTATCTAACGTTGAGGAGCAAAATAACTGGATGGTGGCCAGTGACAAAGAGATTTTGTCTAGGTTTCTATCTCCAGAAATTTTAAAAAACAAAAACACTGCAATTAATGCCCCTTTTGGTTTGGGCGCAGTTATGCAGGCTAGTATGATGAGGCCTTATGATTTACTCAAGGCATATCAAGACTTTTTAAAACATCAGGATCAATTAATTGAAGCTCAGTTTCAACACAAAGAATTGATTATTACCTCAACAGCTGTGCAATACAAAGATATTAGGGCAACAAAAATTGTTTTTGCAGAAGGAGCTGGGGTAGCACACAATCCTTATTTTACTGTAGATGTTTCTCCAATTGGGAAAAAGGTATTTGTTGGAAATAAAGGAGAGTATATTATAGTAAAGGCTCCTGAGTTACAAAGCGAGGCTATTTTGAAGGGCCCTGTTATGGTTATTCCTCTGGGCGATGATTTGTATAAGGTAGGGGCTAGTTATGGTCGTGATGATTATTCTTCTCACACCACCTCGGGGGCTTGTGAGGAAATTTCAGCAAAACTCAGCAAAATGATTTCTTGTGATTTTAAAGTTGTAGATCAAGTAACGGGAATACGCCCTACCGTAAAAGACAGAAAACCACTTGTAGGCTGCTTGCAAAATACAAAGAGCGTTTCTTTTTTAAATGGTTTGGGTACGCGCGGGCTTACTATGGCTCCTTGTTTGGCTGGGCATCTTTACGATTATTTAGAAAACGATGTTCAAATCCCTGAGCTAATAGACATTAAAAGATTTGCATAGTAACTCCCGTAGCTTTTAATACCCAATATTTTACACTTTGCTTTTATCAAAAGAAAAGAAGAAATTAATCCAAATATTTCTTGACACTCTGGTAATCAGGGGAGACAACACAATAAGGGTCGTTACAATGGCTACAAAGGAGGCTTTTAATCCTAGGCCAATCATGCCATAGGCAATAGTGAAGGCCCCAACTGCAACTGCTATGCCAACTGCGTAACTCACATACATGGCGCCATAGAAAAACGAAGGCTCAATTTTAAATTTAGTCTTACAATGCGAGCAGTGCTCATGCATTTTTAAGCTTTGAGAAATACTGTAGGCTTTTTTGTATTTGTACATATTGCCACTATGGCAAACGGGACATTTACCTGTAAAAATACTGTAGATTTTATTCCCTTTCATAGCGCCAATTTTGTTTTTTTACCACTACAAAAATAAGCATCTTTGCAATCTCAACTTAGAAAATTCTAGGAAGATATTATTAGAAAAAACTATGCTTAATATACACAATCTATCTGTTTCTTTTCAAGGAACGTATTTGTTTGAAAAAATCACCTTTCAGCTATCTGGTGGTACCCGAGTGGGTCTGGTGGGTAAAAACGGCGCCGGGAAATCTACCCTACTTAAAATAATTTCTGGAGAACAGGAGTATGACCAGGGCGCTATTGCCATGGATAAAGACGTGTCTATAGGTTTTCTAAAACAAGATATTGATTTCACTAAAGGTAGAACGGTACTCCAGGAGTCTTACGAGGCTTTTATAGAAATAAAAAAACTCGAAGCGCAGCTAGAGCAAATAAATACCCAGCTAGCCACCAGAGAAGATTATGAAAGTGCTAGTTATAACCAACTCATGATAGATCTAAACGATGTACAGCATCAATATGAGATACTGGGCGGTTACAATTACCAGGGGGAGACAGAGCGTATTTTGCAGGGTTTAGGATTTCAAAGAGAAGATTTTAACAAGGTCACAGAAACCTTCTCTGGAGGATGGCGTATGCGTATCGAGCTTGCAAAATTACTGCTGCAAAACAACGATATTTTACTTTTGGATGAGCCTACCAACCACCTTGATATAGAATCTATTTTGTGGTTAGAAGAGTTTTTGAAAAATTATGCAGGAGCTGTTGTGGTGGTAAGTCACGATAAAATGTTCTTGGATAATGTAACCAATAGAACCATTGAGATTTCATTGGGTAAAATTTACGACTACAATAAACCGTACACCAAATATTTGGTACAACGTCAAGAACTAAGAGCTCAGCAATTGGCTTCTCAAAAAAACCAACAAAAACAAATTGAGCAAACAGAAAAGTTAATTGAGAAGTTTAGAGCCAAGGCCAGTAAAGCAACCATGGCCCAGTCTTTAATTAAAAAACTTGACAAGATTGACAGAATAGAAGTGGATGAGGATGACAACAGTGTGATGTCCTTAACATTTCCGGTAAGTGTGGTGCCAGGAAAGGTGGTTATAGAGGCAGAAAACATATCAAAAAGCTATGGAGATACAGAGGTATTGCGCGGTATTGATTTACGTGTAGAGCGAGATACCAAAATAGCATTTGTAGGACAGAACGGGCAAGGAAAATCTACCCTGGCTAAGATTATTGTAGATGAAATCAAATACTCTGGTGCCATGAATTTAGGGCACAATGTCCAGATTGGATATTTCGCACAAAACCAAGCAGATTATCTAGACGGGACCAAAACGGTAGAAGATACTATGTTGGACGCTGCAGATGAGCGTACAAGACCTTTGGTTAGAAACATACTTGGTTCTTTTTTGTTTAGAGGTGATGAGGCAGATAAATACGTTCGAGTTTTAAGTGGAGGGGAGCGTAATCGTTTGGCCTTGGCAAAATTATTGCTGCAGCCTTTTAATGTCTTGGTGATGGATGAGCCTACCAACCACTTGGATATTAAATCTAAAAACGTATTAAAAGATGCCTTGATGAAGTTTGAAGGAACCTTACTGCTGGTAAGCCATGATAGAGATTTCTTGCAAGGGCTCACAGACAAGGTATACGAGTTTAAGGACCATAAAATTAAAGAGTATTTGGGAGATATAGAATACTTTTTAGAGCAGCGAAATCTTCAAAACCTGCGAGAGGCAGAAAAGCGAACGGTTGTTGCAAATACTCAAGTTAGTAACTCAAGCTCTGGGAAGCAATCTTACAAGGATCAAAAAAAGCAAAAATCTTTAACCAATAGGCTTAGTAAAATTGAGGCAACCATTAATAAACTGGAGCGAGAAATCAAAGAGATAGACCTTGAGCTTGCTATAAATTATGAAGACACCATTGCTAAGCCAAATTTCTTTGACTCTTATCAGGGCAAGAAAAAGGAGTTGGAAGAGTGTATGAAAAAGTGGGAGCTTGTTTCTGAAGAACTAGAAGCACTTCAATAGCTAGATTGTAGTTGTAAAAAAAGAAAAACATTTGAAATTTTAATATGTACGAACACTACTTTCAATGCCCCTATTGCTGGGAAGAAATTTCTATGTTACTAGATCCCTCTGTTAGTTCTAGTTACGTTGAAGACTGTGAGGTTTGTTGCAACCCTATACAGATTACTACTACCTTCCAGGCCATGGAATTAGAGGGGTTTGAGGCAGCTCCCATCGAGCAATAAATTAATTAATATTTTGTTTTTTTATATTATAAGTACTTGCTAAATCTAAAAAGCATTGTATATTTGCAGTCCAAAATAAGTTTGTCGGTATTATGAGCCGAGAGTTAAAAGCTACGTAATTTATTTTGTTTTACATCGCGGGCTTAGCCCAGAGAGGTAGTAAGTTGGCATTAAAACCAAACTCCTTGAAGATACATATCGCGGGATAGAGCAGCAGGTAGCTCGTCGGGCTCATAACCCGAAGGTCACTGGTTCGAGTCCAGTTCCCGCTACTACAAGAGTAATCAGAAATGGTTACTCTTTTTTTTGCTTTAAACTCAAGTATACA
>CAJWPZ010000016.1 GCA_913045325.1 uncultured Flavobacteriaceae bacterium
CAATCTAGTACTTCCTGTGTTTTAATTAAAAAGGGTATTGGTTTTCTAAAGCTACCTTTTCTGCAATTGTGTTACGTAGCCCAACTATGTTTGGCATGGTTTGATATTTTGTAAATCTTTTTAGTCCCATAAGCATCATACGCTGCTGGTCACCTTCAGCAAAAGAGATAATTGCCATTTTTGCCTTAGAGGTGATTGTGTCTACTGCATTGTATAAATACAACTGAGCCATAGCCACTTGATAGTTTGCATTCCCAGAGCTGTTTTTTGTGCTTTTTTCTGCACGCAGTACAGCGCTTTCTGCCATATAAATTTCAATTAAAATATCACTAGCCGCCAATAGCATTTGTTGGTGCTCTTCGAGTGCGGGTCCATATTTTTGTACTGCCGCACCTGCAACCATTAAAAATACTTTTTTCAATTTAGCAAGCATGTCTTTTTCTTCACTTAAAGTTTCAGAGAAATCTGGGGTATCAAAAGAAGGAATACCCAATAGCTCATCTGCAACTGCTTGTGCAGGACCTAGTAAATCGATGTGGCCCTTCATGGCTTTTTTCAATAACATACCCACACATAACATACGGTTTATCTCGTTGGTCCCTTCATAGATACGAGTGATACGTGCATCACGCCATGCAGACTCCATTGGAGTATCTTCAGAGAAGCCCATACCTCCAAATATTTGAATCCCCTCATCGGCACAGTTTTGAACATCTTCAGAAACAGCTACTTTTAAAATCGAGCACTCAATGGCATATTCTTCTACTCCTTTTAATTCTGCCTCTTGGTGCGTGTTTCCTTGAGCGATTCTGATGTTAATTCTATCTTCAATATTTTTTGCCGCTCTATAGGTTGCAGATTCTCCAACAAAAGCATTGGTGGTAGTCTCTGCTATTTTGGATTTAATGGCTCCAAATTCTGAAATTGGAGTATCAAATTGTTTGCGTTGTGTTGCATATTGAATAGCGCCACTAACCAGGCGTCTTTGAGAATCTAAACAGGCTGCCGCAAGTTTTATACGTCCAACATTTAAAGCGTTCATGGCAATTTTAAAACCTTCTCCACGTCCAGCTAGCATATTTTCTACAGGCACTTTTGTGTTGTTAAAAAACACTTGACGGGTAGAGGAGGCCCTTATGCCTAGTTTGTGTTCTTCATCACCCATGGTGATGCCGTTTTCAGGGTCATTCTCTACGATAAACCCAGTAATGTTTTTGTCATCTTCAATACGGGCAAAGACAATTAAAACATTGCAGAATCCTGCATTAGAAATCCACATTTTTTGCCCCGTTATGTTGTAATGTGTTGCATCTTCACTCAGTACTGCTTTTGTTTTTCCTGAGTTTGCATCACTTCCTGCGCTTGGTTCTGTTAGGCAATAAGCCCCAAACCATTCTCCGCTGGCCAGTTTTGGTACATATTTGTTTCTTTGGTCTTCTGTACCATAGAGTGTAATTGGCATGGTTCCAATACCTGTATGGGCTCCAAAAGCTGTAGAGAAAGATCCTGTACCACTAGAGATGTAGTCACAGGTTAGTACCGTTGATACAAAGCCCATCCCCATGCCGCCAAACTTCTCTGGCACCGCAACGCTTAAAAAACCTAGTGCTCCAGCTTTGCGCATTACCTCTTCTGTAAGTGCAAAATCTTTTGCTTCAAAACGCTCACGGTGCACAATAATCTCACGATCATTAAACTCCATTACGGCCTGCTTCATCATACGCTGTTCTTCGCTAAAATCTTCAGGTGTGAATATATCATTGCAATCTGTTTGTTTTACTAAAAATTGCCCTCCTCTAAGGATGTCTTTGTTTTCTTGTGTTGTCATATATTTTCTTGTAATTTCCTCAACAGAGGGTACTTTATTATTTTAAAAATTCAAATATTCCTGCAGCGCCTTGCCCAGTACCAACGCACATTGTTATCATACCGTACTGTCCTGCCATATCTCGTTTTCTCATTTCATCAAAAAGCTGAACAGATAGTTTAGCTCCTGTGCACCCTAGTGGGTGGCCAAGGGCGATGGCGCCTCCATTTACATTAATAATATCTGGATTTAAGTCTAGTTCTCTTATCACTGCTAATGATTGTGATGCGAAGGCTTCGTTTAATTCGATGAGCTTGATATCTTCTTGTTTGAGTCCAGCTTGTTTTAAAGCCTTTGGAATTGCCTTTACAGGACCAATACCCATTATACGTGGCTCTACACCAGCGGCGGCATAGTTTACCATTCTAGCAATGGGTTCAAGGTTTAATTCTTTGACCATTTCTTCGCTCATTACCATAACAAAGGCAGCACCATCACTCATCTGTGATGAGTTACCAGCCGTTACACTTCCACCTTGTGCAAAAACGGCTCTTAGTTTTGCCAAAGCTTGTATGCTTGTTCCTTGTCTTGGACCTTCATCTTTATGTACAACATAGCTTTTGGTTTGTTTTTTGCCCGCATCATTAATAAATGTTTGTTTTACTGTAATTGGCACAATTTGATCCTGAAAACGGTCTTCTGCCTGTGCTTTTAAAGCCTTCATGTGAGAGTGATAGGCGAATTCATCTTGATCTTCTCTAGATACATTAAACTGCTTGGCAACTGCTTCTGCGGTATTTCCCATGCCCCAATAATAATCCTCATGACCAGACTCAATAACGTCATAGTTTAGTTCTGGTTTAAAACCTGTCATGGGTACACTACTCATAGACTCTGCGCCCCCAGCTATAATACAATCAGCCATTCCAGACTGTATTTTTGCCACCGCCATAGCAATGGTTTCTATA
Source organism: uncultured Flavobacteriaceae bacterium (assembly GCA_913045325.1). Lineage (GTDB taxonomy): Bacteria > Bacteroidota > Bacteroidia > Flavobacteriales > Flavobacteriaceae > Patiriisocius. The sequence goes on from CAJWPZ010000016.1 coordinate 2,776, forward strand.
CCACTAGAACAAAAACGATTTACCGTTACTCCAGGAACATCTACAATATCTAAACCCATTAAGGAGATAAGACGTGCCATATTTAGACCTTGAGCTCCCTCTGGCATTGCATTTCCTACCATAACATCGTCAATACGTTTTGGATCTAGATTGGGTAGTTTTTCCATCATGTATTTAATGGTCTCTGCTGCTAGTTCATCAGTTCTTTTAAATCGAAATACTCCTTTAGGGGCCTTTCCTACTGCGGTACGATATGCTTTTACTATATATGCTGTTTTCATTTTTCTTTTGGTGTATTACAAACGTTAGTTTCTAAGTGGTTTTCCTTTTTGTATCATGTGCTGTAAACGCTCCAGTGTTTTGCGTTCTCCAGTAAGACTCAGAAAAGCTTCGCGTTCTAAATCTAAAAGATATTGTTCACTCACTAGGGTAGGCTCACTTAGATCTCCACCAGCCATAACATAGGCTAGTTTGTTGGCAATTTTTTGATCATGCTCACTTATATACTTGCTTGCATTCATGGCATCTGTACCTACTAGAAACATTCCTAAGGCTTGTTTACCTAATACCTTCACGTCGTTTCTAGTTGCAGGTTTTGTGTATCCCATATCTGCCATTTGTCTGGCAAGGGCTTTTGCCGTTGCAATTTGTCTAGAGGTATTTACTACAACGATGTCTTTTCCAGGTTTTAGGATGTCTAAATCATAGGCCTCATGTGCTGAGGTTGAAACCTTGGCCATACCAATTGTCAAGAAGTGCTCTTGCAGTACATTAAGCTCAACATCTCCTTTTTGAAATATATCACTAGCTCTTAGGGCCATTTCTTTAGAGCCGCCACCGCCAGGAATTACACCAACTCCAAACTCAACGAGTCCTATATAACTCTCTGCGGCTGCCACTACACGATCTGCGTGTAGGGTTAGCTCACACCCGCCACCAAGAGTTAGGCCGTGAGGAGCCATTATTGTTGGTATGCTGGAGTATCTAAGACGCATTACAGTATCTTGGAAATACTTGATGGCTGCATTCAGCTCATCATACTCTTGCTCTACTGCCATCATGAAAATCATACCAATATTTGCACCTACAGAGAAGTTAGCACCTTGATTTCCTATAACCAAACCATCAAAATCTTTTTCGGCCATATCTATGGCTTTATTTAAACCCGCTAGTACATCACCGCCAATACTGTTCATTTTTGATCTAAACTCACAATTTAAAATCCCGTCACCTAAATCCTCTATTACAACGCCACTGTTTTTAAACACTGCGCTGGATTCTCTAATATTGTCTAGTAGTATAAAAGCATCTTGCCCAGGTACTTTTATTTGTGTTTTTGAAGCAATATCATAATAATAGGTAGCGCCTTGTTTTACACAATAAAAACTGGTATGACCAGCTGCTAACATATCTTCTATCCATGATGCTGGTTGGTGACCTTCTGCTTTCATTATTTCTATCCCAGCTTCTAGGCCAATGGCATCCCAAATTTCAAATGGCCCATGTTGCCATCCAAAACCTGCTTTCATGGCATCATCTATTTTGTATAACTCGTCTGCTATCTCTGGAATACGATGGGTAACATACCCAAATAAAGCAGCCATCGTTTTTCTGTAAAAAGTACCAGCCTTGTCTTTGCCATTTACTAAAATTTTAAATCTGTCTGCAACGTTGTCTACAGATTTTGTAAGCTCCAGGGTAGCAAACTTTCCTTTTTGCGCGGCTCTGTATTCTAGGGTGTTTAAATCCAGGCTTAAAATTTTTGTGGCACCTTTACTATCTTTAGTTTTTTTGTAGAATCCTTGTCCGGTCTTACTTCCAAGCCATTTGTTATCCATCATGGTGGCTATGAAATCTGGCATCTCAAACAGCTCTAAGCGCTCGTCACCAGGGCAGTTTTCTTTAATTCCGTTGGCTACGTGCACCAAAGTATCTAGACCAACTAGATCTACAGTTCTAAAAGTGGCAGATTTAGGACGGCCAATAACAGGTCCAGATAGTTTGTCTACCTCTTCTATGGTTAAGCCCATTTGTTTTACGGTATGAAACAAACTCATAATTGAGAAAATACCAATACGGTTACCAATAAAGGCAGGGGTGTCTTTAGCGATAACAGTTGTCTTGCCTAAAAACTGTTCTGCGTAGGTATTGAAAAACGCTAAAACCTCAGGATTGGTTTTGGGTCCAGGAATTATTTCAAATAACTTTAGGTATCTCGGTGGGTTGAAAAAATGAGTTCCGCAGAAATTTGCTTGAAAATCTTCACTACGTCCTTCACTCATAAACCCAATAGGAATACCAGAGGTGTTTGAGGTAATTAGAGTTCCAGGTGTTCTGTGCTTTTCTAGATTTTCAAATACTTTTTGTTTGATATCTAGCCGCTCAATAACTACTTCAATTATCCAGTCTACACTTGCTACTTTAGCAATGTCATCATCCAGATTTCCTGTTGTAATTCTTTTTGCAAAAGCGGCATTATATAAAGGCGCAGGCTTAGATTTAATAGAACTTGCAAGGGCTTGGTTTACAAGACGGTTGCGTACAACTGTATCTTCTAGGGTTAATCCCTTTGCGGTCTCTTTATCTGTTAATTCTTGGGGTATGATGTCCAGTAATAAAACTTCAACACCAATGTTTGCAAAATGGCAAGCAATAGCACTTCCCATAATTCCTGAGCCTACAACGGCTACTTTGTTAATTCTTCTTTTAGACATACCTTTTAATTATGTATTACCTTTTATATATGTTTTTGTTACTAATAAGCTCCGTGATGGTGCTAGCAACTTTTTTAAATGTTTTTATATCCTCTTCAGAGATCTGTTCTTGTACGGCCTCATCAAATCTAAGAACAACACCCTTAGAGAATTCTCTCATTTCTTTACCAAAGCTAGTAAGGTGTATAAGTACCCCGCGACCATCTTCTGGATTTGGTTTGCGGTCTATGAGTCCTTGCTCCTCCATTTTTTTTAGGGTACGTGATAAAGAGGTTGCTTCTATACCCATTTTAGGTCCTAGGGCAGTAGAGGGGGTGCCATTTTCTGGATCAATACTAATGAGCGCAAAACCTGTAGCCATAGTGCTGCCTTTGGTGCCTGCCTCTTCATTGTACATCTTTTGCACCGCCATCCAGGTTGCTCTTAGCACATAATCTATTGTCTTTTCTTTCAAAGGAGTTGCGTTGTAATTAATTCTAATTCCAAAGATACTATTAATTTACTATGCGTGCATAGTAAATTAATAAAAGTTTAATTCCTGCTTTGAGTTTTGATTTAATTAGTTGGATTGGTTTGTAGAGTGTAGCCCTCAGGGTGAGTTAAAATCCAGAGTTCTACGGTTTCTAATGAGCGCCAATGCTGGTCTCTTTTGGTTTTATTTGAGGCTGGTTTTACTGATTTGGTATATTTCTTTTCTAATATAAATCTATTGCCATGCGCTAGTTCATTTTCTATAGGATGCAGCGTTGAGGTGTTTGTTATTTGTGCAAGGTTGGAGAAAATGAGCACTAATTTGCCATCAGGGGTGAGTCTTTTTTTAGCCTGGGTAAAAAAGTCAACAAACAACGTATCGGTATAGTATATAGCTTGGTCAATGCTGCCCAGTTTATGAGATTGTGGTAACCAAGGTGGATTAAAGACGATTAATTCGGTTTGTTTTTCAAAAGCGCCAAAGAGATTACCCAAATTTAGGTCAATCTTTCTAGAGAGTTTTGTGGTCCCCATATATTTTGTTAGTCCAACAATAGCATTTGGGTTTATGTCTGTTGCAAATACCTTTTGAAAACCATGCTGTACCATTTGCAAAGACAATACACCACAACCAACTCCAACGTCTATGGCTGTTTTTTTTGACCCTTTATAGTGTTTTAGCCAAGTATCAAAAAGAGTTAAATGTTCAAAACGAGTAGGGAAGTAGGTTCCATAATATGGATGTATTTTGTTGCGCAGGACCGGTATAGAAATACCATTTTTATACCACTGCCATGCACTATTAAGACCCTGTATTTGAGGTAATGTAAGTAAGAAGTGATTGTTTTTTGGATAAAACTCCTCTAGCCAACCAATACTAGGTGCTTTTTTTAATGTTAAATTCCCAGAGATTACCTCTACAACAATATTATTTGAAAGCTTACGATACTTGTCGCGATAGTCATGCTGTTCTTGAAAAGTGGTGTTGCGTATTTTCTTTTTTAAGTATTTGTGTATCTCTAGAAGTAGTGTTAGGCCATCTCCATAAAACTCATTGATGAGTATCATTTTACCTTGCTCTAAGGCTTTGATGGTAGGGAGCACCTCTGTTTTTTTATTAAAAGAAATTAGTTTTTTCTCAACAACTATGGGTTCTGGTTTGTTTATTTTTAGTGGGGTAGTCATTGAAGTTTTATTTTTGACGGAAGATAGGTATTCCTTACTAGGTCTATTGAATAATTATATATTAATAAAGTTTTTTTATACAACTTAAGATAATAGGTGTATTTTAGTGTATCACCTATTTAAATTTCATAATTAGTTTAATAGTTTTATTTTTAAAAAACTTTACACGTTAATATTAATAATCAATAATTAATTATGAAAAAAAATACACAAATTATTCTGCCTTTAATATTGTTATTTTCGATTCAGTTCGTCTTTGCACAAAAGATAAAAGAAGAAATCCCAGCTTATCAAAGAAGTTCACTTCACAATATTTTGGTTGTTGGAGATGCTTTTGATAACTCTGATATTGTTGCAAATGCATATCAAACATGGCCATTCCCCGATAAGTATAATGATCATAGAATTGATTTAAATTCTGTTACCTTATCAGATTATAAGTTAACAGATGAAGAAATAGAACAATTAGGAATTAAAAAAAGTGGTGCTGGAAAATTATTGAGTGGAGTAGCTAGCGAGGCAACTGCTGGAATAATAGCTGACAACTCTCAAGTTAAATATGAATTAGATAAATTCATATCTTCAAAAAAACTCCCTTACGAACTTGTAAATAAATGGTTTGTTTTAGATGATTTTGGACAAGAAGGTTATAATCCTTTAACACTTATAGGTGAAAGAGGTTCTTACAGTGCCAGTGAGGAGGATAAGACAATTGCTGAAACAACAATTAGGGGAGTCACGGATCTTAAAAACTCAGGAAAATTTCTGATAAAAAACACATTTGTTGTTTTTACAAAATTAAATTTTGTTTCAAACGAAGCAGTTGCTTTAGCAATAAAAGGGGTTTCTGATGCAGTAGCAAATGATTTGACAGGACTCCTTAGAGATCTTGCACTAAAGGCATCCGAGAAAATCTATAACAAAACAAGAGAAGGTTATTCGGTTTGGACAACCGCTTGGCTATATAGGCTTGATTGGAATGATGAGTCCTTCATGTCACTTGGTCAGTTAATGAGTAAAAAGAAATCAGGAGAAAATATTGATTTTTCTTCCTTGGATGTTAACTTTGAATTCATTGGAGACGAGAAAGCAACTAGTTTGGTTACATTTTCTTTAAAAGAAAAAAGAACAGAACAACAAATAATTGAACTATCGACAGTACGGAATTTAGATAAAGTTTACAGTAAACTACAGAAAAAATATGATGTTTTTAAACCTAAATCTCCAATTATAATTAAAGATGGTAAGATTTATGCCCAGATTGGAATGAAAGAAGGTCTAGAAGGAGGAGAAAGTTTTGATGTTCTTGAAGAAATTGCAGATCCAGAAACATATGAAATGATTGGATATAAAAAAATCGCAACTATCAAAGTTGATAAAAAACAAATTTGGGATAATCGTTTTGGAGCTCAAGACGAAAACTCTCAAGATTTCAATATGACTCTTTTTAAAGGAAAAGCAAAAAAATTAAGTTCAGGAATGTTAATTATGCAAAAAAAGTAATTATGAAAAATCTATTAATTTTTATTGGAATATTATTTATATCTATAGGTTCTGCTGACGCACAATCTAAACGTAAAAGGAAAAAAGCTGACAAAGAAACCGCTAAGTGGAATTATGTTGTAGAGTGTCAAGGTGAAGCAACTGCTGGTGTATATACGCTAAAAGTTTTCTCAATTGTAATGGATGAGAGACTTGCTGGTATTCAGGCTCAGAAAAATGCTGTTCATGCTGTTATTTTTCAAGGAGTAAATGCCCAAGGAAGAAAGTGTAAGCAAAAGCCTGCTCTTGCAAGATCAATTAATTTGGAGACAGAACGCGAAGATTTCTTTAAAGAGTTTTTTGCTAGTGTAAAAAGAAAGGATCCAAACAACTTTGCTAAATACGTTACAGTTGTAGAGCAGGTAACTGATAGGCAAAAACTTGGAAGGAAAAAGTTCCGAATAGGTACTTTGGTGACAGTGAACATAGCTCTTTTAAGAAAGAAATTAGAAAAAGAAAATATAATTAAGTCACTTAGTAGTGGTTTCTAAAAACATGAAATAATGAAAAATAAAATAAATAAATTACATTTAATAGTTTTGTTGCTTTTTGTTAGCATATCATTTTCTCAAGCAAAAAAGCCAACTTTAATGGTCGTTCCTGCAGATAATTGGTGTTTTGGAAACGGCTACTCTGAGTCTTTCGACAATCAAGGTGTTGTGAAAGATATTCCTTCTTATAGGGTTGCACTGCAACGTGATACAGATTTAGATTTAGTTATCACACAAATCAATGGTATGTTAAGTCAAAGAGATTTTGATGCTAAAAATCTAAAAAGTCAACTAGACAAACTTGAAAGCGCAGGTGCTGAGGAGGCAATGAGATCGTCAAAGTATAGTGGTGCACAAGTTGCAGAATCTCCAAATGATGCTCTTAGAAAAGTTGCTAAAGCTGATATAATTTTAAAATTAGGGTGGACATTAAATTCTACACCTATGGGTGAAAAGTCTGTTACTTTTATCCTAAAAGCTTTGGACTCATACACTGGAAAACAAATAGCTCAAGCCTCAGGGACAGGAGCTCCAGATGGCTTTAGTCCGCTACCTGTATTGTTAGAAGAGGCAGTTGCTTCTCATATTGATAAATTTTTGGCGGAACTTCAAACTGCATTCGAGCGTTGGTTTGAAAAAGGTAGAGAATGTGCTATTGGAATTCGTGTTTGGGATGATTGGGATTATGATTTAGAATCTGAAGATTTTGGAGATGATGAATTAGGATTTTTAATTGAAGAGTGGATGGAAGACAATACTGTAGGTGGATCATTTACAACTATGGACGCAGAAGCTACAATGATGAATTTTGAGCAAGTTAGGATTCCAATGACCTATGAAAGGAAAGGAAGAGTAAGGGGTCTTGATGCTAGAACTTGGGCGAAAGATTTAAGTAAATATCTAAAAGGTATGGGGATAGAAAACAAATTAACAACCGTAGGCTTAGGTGAAGTAAAACTTTATTTAGGGTCTAAATAATATTAATAAAAATGAAATATTTATTAAAAATTTTCGTGCTTTTGTTTTGCGTATCCATTTCTTTGGGTCAAAACAATGCTGGTAAGACTGATGATTCAGCAAGAATTCAGCTTTCTTCATTTGTTTCAGAACAAATTGATGGTTTGCCAAGTGCTGCTAAGAATTTATTGAAAAATAAATTGAATAAAATTGTAACAATGAATGGTTTGGGCGGAACAACAAACTCTAGGTTTATCATAACGCCAAACATTTCTGTTTTGTTTCAAGAAGTTCTTCCTGGTCCTCCAAAAAAAGTTGTCTTAACTTTAGAGGTCAACTTTTATATTGGAGATGGTATTGAGGGTATTCTGTTTGCTTCAGAAACTATGACAGTTAAAGGAGTTGGTAATAGCGACACCAAAGCTTATATTTCTGCTCTTAAGCAAATCAAAACTAGAAATCCTGTGTTTAAATCCTTTTTAGCTAATGGGAAAACTAAGATCATGGAATATTATAATGATAAGTGTGATTTTATTAAAAAAGAGGCCATGGGCAAAGCAGAAAGAAAAGAATATGATGAAGCCTTGGCTGATTTATTATCTGTTCCTGAGGTGTGTAAAGAGTGTTATATGGCATGCCAGGATTTAACACTGGAAGTGTTCAAGATGAAACTTGAGAATGAGTGTGCAGAAAATATTCAAAAGGCAACTGTAGCAAAAACCAATAACCAATGGGATGAATCTGCTTCTTATTTAGTTTCAATACTACCAGATGTTTCATGCTTTGATGCAGCTCAAAAACTTCTTACTGAAATAGAAGATCACAGATGTGCTGAGTCTATGGGTAAGGCTCAAGGTGCTTGGGCTAATAGAGATTCAAGGTTAGCATCTTCTTATCTTTCAGAAGTGTCTGCTGATTCAAAATGTGCGAGTGAGGCAACACAATTATTTGCTAGTATCTCAGCTAAGCTTGATGCAGAAGATAAAAGGGAGTGGGATTTGGCTTATGAGAAATATGATAGAGCCCAGTCTTATGAAGAAAATCAAGGTTTTGAACTTAAGAAATCAGCAATTAATGCTGCAAGACAAATTGGAGTTGCAGCGGCAAAGAATCAGCCAAAAACTGTATATAATATTAGAGGTTGGTATTAATTTTTTTTAATAAACCATATCTGTTGTTTTGAAAAAAAGCCTACATATGTAGGCTTTTTTTAATTTGTATCTAAAGATTAAATTTTTTGCAAATAGTTTGACAGCCTAATAAAATAGAGTTTTTGAAGTATACTGTTCAATCCAAAAAAACACAAGTCAGAATCATTCAAAAAAAAGATAAAAAGTTGTTGCAGATTATCTAAATATATCTATTTTTGCAAACGCATTTACTGAAAGGTCAGTAATGTCAATATATTAAAGAGATTTAAGATGAAAAAAGGTATCCACCCTGAGAATTATAGATTAGTAGCATTTAAAGATATGTCAAACGATGATGTGTTTTTAACAAAGTCTACTGCAAATACAAAAGAAACACTTGAGGTTGATGGTGTTGAGTATCCAGTGGTAAAAATGGAGATCTCAAGAACATCTCACCCATTTTATACAGGTAAATCTAAATTAATTGATACAGCAGGACGTATCGATAAGTTCAAGAACAAATATGCAAAATTCAAAAAACCAGCTGCAGCACCTGTAGAGGACAAAGAGTAGTTTTTTGCTATAATTATATAAAAAGCCTACGAGAAATCGTAGGCTTTTTTTTGTTATTACATATCAAGGGGTAGGTCTTGGGTTTGTTCTATGGGTGCTATGTTGTGTTTAATTGCTATTTTTGATTATTATGTTTAATACCTAACTATGAATTACATTCTTTTTGACGGCGCAGTGCGCAACCAGTTATTGCCTTTTACCTTTACACGCCCAGTGGCAGATATTAGAATAGGTATCTTAACTATTCGTGAAAAATGGGAAAAATTCTTAGGATCTACGACTACTACTGTAACGGAGGAGTATCTGTCAGATAAGTTTCCTATGGTAGAGTTGGAGCAAAATGTGCTCATAAATGCTTCTTTTTGTCCTTCAGAAAATTTAGTGCTATTAATTAAAGACCTGCAAGAGAACCAGGCCATTTTTTTTAATGAGGAGCCTTTGGCCTTTTATGCTAAAGAAGATCAAGAAATAGATTTTAACACCTTCAAGGTTACTCAATATACAGATGATGATGTGCTTCGTATAGAAAACACTTGGGATATATTTGAGAAGAACGCTCAGGCTATTCAAAGAGATTTTGATGTATTGACCCAAGGAAGAGCCTCTGAGGCCATACCAAAAAACACTATAGCTTTTAATCCAGAAAACATATTTATTGAAAAAGGTGCTAAGATTATGTGCACTTCTTTAAATGCAACAGATGGGCCTATATATATAGCTAAAGACGCAGTAATTATGGAAGGGGCAACCATACAAGGGCCCTTCGCTCTTTGTGAGCACTCAAGTGTCAAGATGGGAGCTAAAATATATCCTGGAACAACCATAGGGCCGCACTCTAAAGTAGGAGGAGAGGTCTCTAATTCTGTTATAATGGGCTTTTCTAACAAAGGCCATGATGGGTATATGGGTAATTCTGTGCTTGGCCATTGGTGTAATCTTGGCGCAGACACCAATACTTCAAATTTAAAAAACAACTACGCCGAGGTGCGTCTTTGGGATTATGATAGCGAAAAATTTGCTAAAACAGGAACTCAGTTTTGTGGTCTTATGATGGGTGATCACAGCAAATGTGGTATTAATACTATGTTTAACACCGGGACTGTGGTGGGGGTGAGTGCAAATATTTTTGGCGCTGGCTATCCCCGTAATTTTATTCCAAGTTTTGCTTGGGGCGGCACCAGTGGTATGCAGACATACACCACCGAAAAAGCCTATGAAGTTGCAGCTGTTGTTATGGCTAGACGCGGCCTTGAATTTGACAATCAAGAACAGGCTATCTTAAACCAGGTGTTTGAAATTAGTAAACAGTGGAGACGCTTCTAGGTATTAATTATTCTCTTTTTAAACCCCAATACAATTACTCTTAATTTATTATAATATATGGCTGTCTTAAAAAAAGCTGCTTTTTATACCTTAGGCTGTAAGCTTAACTTTAGTGAAACCTCTACTATTTCTCGTGATTTCACAAAGGAGGGATTTGAGCGGGTAGATTTCTCTGAGCCTGCAGATGTGTATGTTATAAATACCTGCAGTGTTACTCAAAATGCAGACAAACGATTTAAAAGTATTGTAAAGCAAGCCCAAAAAAGCAATCCAAACGCTTTTGTTGCAGCTATTGGTTGTTATGCTCAGTTAAAGCCAGAAGAATTGGCAGATGTTGATGGGGTAGACTTGGTGCTGGGTGCCACAGAAAAATTTAACATCACATCATACATTAACGATTTGTTTACCAATCCAGATCGGGGGAGGGCCAGCGGTGCTCAAATACACTCCTGCGAGATTGAAGATGCAGATTTTTATGTGGGCTCATACGCAATTGGAGACCGTACCAGAGCGTTTTTAAAAGTACAAGACGGCTGTGATTATAAATGTACCTATTGTACCATACCATTGGCCAGAGGTATCTCAAGGAGTGATACTTTAGAGAATGTTTTAAAGAATGCTGCTGAAATTTCTGCTAAAGGAATCAAAGAAATTGTACTTACAGGAGTAAATATTGGAGATTACGGTAAGGGTGAATTTGGAAATAAAAAGCACGAGCATACTTTTTACCAGCTCTGCCAGGAATTAGATGAGGTAGCCGGTATTAAACGTCTTAGGATATCATCTATAGAGCCTAATTTACTTACAAACCAAACCATTGATTTTGTGGCACAGTCTAAGACCTTTGTGCCTCATTTTCATATACCCTTGCAAAGTGGCAGTGACACGCTTTTAAAATTAATGCGTAGAAGGTATATGACAAATTTATATTTTAATCGTGTTGCAAGAATAAACAAGACAATGCCAAATGCCTGTATTGGCGTAGATGTTATTGTAGGCTTCCCAGGAGAAACCGAAGAATTATTTCTAGAAACCTATAATTTTTTAAACCAATTGCAGATTTCTTACCTCCATGTATTCACGTACTCAGAGAGAGAAAATACCCCTGCTGCAACTATGGAAGGTGTGGTTTCTAAAAAAACACGAGCTAAGCGTAGTAAGATGCTGCGAGGATTATCTGCTAAAAAGCGCCGAGCATTTTACGAGTCGCAGTTAGGTAATTCTTTGATAGTGTTATTTGAGGGCGAGAATAAGCAAGGATATATACATGGTTTTACTCAAAACTATGTAAAGGTAAAGCACCCTTGGAACCCAGAGCTGGTTAATACTTTAAGAGAAGTGACGCTTCTTGAAATTGATGAGGATGGAATGGTTAGATTTGAGTTTAAAAAAAGCGAACTATCACTTTAAGTAAATCTCATAAGTATCTTAAAATTAATATTTTATATATTAATACCTACTGGTAATAAATCTTTATACTTACGTCTGTTTTTACGTAAAAATCCAACAACCTCTGGGCTTGTTGGCATCACACTAATACCACGTTCGCGCACTTCGTCAAAAACAGCTTTAATGAATATATCTCTGAAACCTTGGTCTTCCAAATCTTCGGGCATTTCATATTTTGTTAAAAATATTTTACGGTCTTGTAAGGCGTATTCTATGCGTGCCATGTTGTCCCCAATTTCAAGTTCAAACTGGCGTAAAAATTCATTATCGATAATTTCTACATCTTCTATCATAAGGTTATTGGTTTATTTTTTTTACATCTTCTATTAAATCATAGGAACCTCTACAATAAGGACGCTACTATTTTTTGTAATACTCATGTTGACACTCGTAGTATCCCAGATTCCTATTGCATCTCTATGTTGTACTATTTGATCTACAACTGAAATAGACCCCTCTATAACCATGATATAAACGCCATTTTGGGGTTGCTGCAAGGTGTAATTTGTTTGGGTATCATCACTAAAATTTCCTATACTAATGTATGCCTGTTGGTGTATCCAGATATCATCACGTGCTGCCTCTTGCTTTGGTTTTACGATGGTTGTAAAGCCATTTTTTGTTAGTAGTGGTGCAATTTTCTTTTGCTCATACCGAGGCGTAACATCTCGGGTTTGGGTATGAATCCAAAGTTGAAACAGCCTTAGACTATCTTGTGAGCTTGCATTAACCTCACTGTGTTCTATACCACTACCTGCGCTCATTACCTGGATGTCTCCCGCCTCAATAATACCTTTGTTACCCATTGAGTCTTCATGTTTTAAAGATCCAGATTGAACAATGGTGATAATTTCCATGTTTTTGTGTGGGTGTTTTCCAAAACCCATTCCAGCGGCTATAGTGTCATCATTGAGTACCCTTAGGGCTCCAAAATTCATCTTTTCAGGGTTGAAATAATTCCCGAAACTAAACGAGTATTTGGCATCTAGCCAGTCAAAACGTACAAGGCCTCTTTCTTGGGCCATGTGCAGAACTTTATTCATTAGTTTATTTCAAACATTAAATCAACTTATTATTATTTGTAAATTTACAAATAATATAGGTGTTTAACCCACTTTGTGTTGCAAAGCAATGAATAACAATAAAACACATATTTATTTTGTACCAGGATTGGCTGCCGGTAAAGAAATATTTGAAAATATAAACCTACCTGAAAGCAGGTATACCCTCCATGTAATCTCTTGGCTTATACCATCTAAGAAAGAAACTATAGCGCAGTATGCAAAACGCATGGCTGCTTTTGTAACAGAAAAAAATGCAGTTCTAGTTGGTGTTTCTTTTGGTGGTTTGGTGGCACAAGAGATGAGTGTTTTTTTAGAATTAAAAAAACTCATTATAATATCGAGTATAAAAACAAAATTTGAGTTGTCTTTAAAGTTTAAACTTACAGGAGTTCTAAAATTGTACAAACTCATACCAACAAGTTTGTTTTTAACATCAAAAACCTATATAAGTTTTGCACTAGGTCCAATTTCAGAAAAGAGATTTAAAATGTATCAGAAATATCTGCACGTTCGTGACAAAGTGTATTTAGATTGGGCAATAAAAAACATGCTTTGTTGGAAGCGAGAAAAAGCACTTTCAGGCGTGTATCACATTCATGGAGATAGGGATCAAGTTTTTCCTATAGCTAATATAAAAAATACAATTACTATAGCGGGTGGGTCACATATCATGGTATTAACAAGAGGCTCTGTAATGAGTCAAAAAATTGTTGATATTATTAACCATAATTAATTTTTACAACCCCACAATCAGATTCTAAATTTAGTATTTTTAATGAAAATTAAAATACTTCATGCGCATACTCTCAAAAACTTTTCTTATTGCTGTGTTGGTCCTTTTTCTAGGACTTTTTGTTCAAGCAATTCAGGCCCCTAGTCACACAGTATCTAAAAGTCAAGACAAAATCTCTCAGCCTTTGCGTATTGAGGCTCTTGCATTGCCAAACAACATGACCTTTGCAGGGGAGAAGGTCCCTTTGCAAGACACCGATGTAAGAGAACGCCTAGATAGAGAGATTCATGTTAATACCTATTGGCATTCTAACATGTTATTAATGATAAAAAAGGCCAATCGTTTTTTCTCAGAGATAGCCCCTTTACTAAAGAAATACAATCTCCCTGATGATTTTAAATACTTAGCAGTTGCAGAGAGTGGTCTTGATAATGTTACCTCTTCTGCGGGTGCCTCTGGGTTTTGGCAGTTTATGAAGGCTACTGGTAAGCAGTACGGTTTAGAGATTAATAGTTATGTAGATGAGCGTTATAATTTAGAACTGGCAACTAAGGTTGCGGCGCAGTACTTGCTTAACTCTAAGGAGTTGTTTGGCAGTTGGACTAATGCAGCTGCAGCTTATAATGCTGGTAATGCGGGAATCTCCAAACAAATGAAGCGTCAAGATGCCACTAATTATTATAGCCTGTTGTTAAATAGTGAAACATCCAGGTATGTTTTTAGAATTCTAGCCTTTAAAGAAATACTAAGTAATCCAGAAAAATATGGCTTTTATGTAGATCAACAGGATTTATACCAGCCCATACCTACCAATACAATTGTTGTAGATACACCAATTGAAGATTTTGCAAAATTCGCAAAACAGCAGGGTATTAATTATAAGATATTAAAGATTCATAATCCTTGGCTACGAGATACTTTCTTAAAAAATGCCTCAGGGAAAAAATACCATATAAAAATACCAAAACCTGGGTATTACGTTTTATAGAAATAGTGTTCTGTTCTAGGTTTTTAGAATGCTTTTAGCGTCTGCCGCCACGGCCAGATCTGCCACCACCAAATTGTTGCTTTGGTTGTCCAGAGCGTTTCATTTGGTCTTTCATCATTTTTATCTGATCTTCCATCATGTTTTGCTTGTCCAACTTTTTTGCCTCAGAGAGCAATACTTCGGCTTCACGTTTTCTGTTTTTAGACATGGCTATACCTGCAAGGTTTAATTTTGTCATTGCCATATCTGTGTCCATAGATAGACCAAGAGCAACCGCTTTTTTAAAATATTTTTCGGCCTCATTCATGTTGGTTTGAGAAAGCATGAGTCCGTTCAGATAATTGTAATACCCCTGTTGTTTGGTAACTAGTGATGCTTCTGGATTTTTAATTTTATCAAGCCATTTTTTAGCTCCAGGAAAATCTTGTTTACGTAACCTAAGAAAGGATAAAAGAATTATTTCATTTTTGAAATACAAGAACACAAAGATAGAGGACAGTAGTATGAACATAATGCCGTTACCTATGTAAGATTCTATAAATTGCCAAACAGCAGCCCCTATAAGAAGTGCTGTTATAATAAGTTTTAAATTTTTATGGAACATATTGCCTTTATTTTAAGGTCAACAAAGGTAATGAAAACAATTAAAAATATTTCACATTTTGATGTTTGACGTTTAAAAAAAGATTGTATCTTTGCAGCCGCCTACACAGTATATATTGTTGTGTAGACATTACAGAGCATAATATAAAAAAGATTTCAAGACGATATAATATAATATACCATGAGTAAAAGAACATTTCAGCCATCAAAAAGAAAAAGAAGAAATAAGCACGGTTTTAGAGAGCGTATGGCATCTGTAAGCGGTAGAAAAGTATTAGCATCTCGCAGAGCAAAAGGAAGAAAGAAAATTTCTGTTTCTTCAGAATCTCGTCACAAAAAATAAATGTTGATAAGTAATAAATAAAAGGTGTTGTTTTATAAGCAACACCTTTTTTTTATACCCTATTGAATCGTAATTTCGGAACAGTTAAAAATTTTGTTATCATGCCAAAAAACAACGCACTTAAATCTATTTTAATTATTGGTTCTGGCCCAATTGTTATTGGACAAGCCTGTGAGTTTGATTACTCTGGATCTCAAGCTCTTAGATCTTTAAGAGAGGATGGAATAGAAACCATTTTAATAAACTCAAATCCTGCAACAATCATGACAGATCCTACCATGGCCGATCATGTATATCTGTTGCCACTCAATACAAAATCTATTCTCCAGATTTTAAAAGAACATCCACAAATTGATGCTGTGCTTCCTACCATGGGAGGGCAAACTGCTTTAAATTTGGCTATAGAGGCAGATGAGAAAGGTATTTGGAATGATTTTGGAGTTGAAATTATTGGTGTAGATATTGATGCTATCAATATTACAGAAGATAGAGAGAAATTTAGAGTTTTAATGGATGAAATTGGTGTTGGCATGGCACCTCAAGCAACCGCAACTTCATACCTGGAGGGTAAAGAAATTGCTCAAGAATTTGGATTCCCTCTGGTTATTAGAGCCTCATATACACTAGGTGGAGCTGGAGCTTCTATTGTTTACAAAGAAGAAGATTTTGATGATTTATTACGTCATGGTCTAGAGGTATCTCCAATACACGAGGTAATGATAGACAAGGCCATGATGGGCTGGAAAGAATATGAGCTGGAATTACTGCGAGACAGAAATGACAACGTAGTTATTATTTGTGCCATAGAGAATATGGACCCTATGGGGATACACACCGGAGATTCTATCACTGTTGCACCCGCGATGACACTAAGTGATAAAACCTACCAAAGAATGCGAGATATGGCGATACATATGATGCGCAGCATAGGTGATTTTGCAGGTGGTTGTAATGTGCAATTTGCGGTAAGTCCAGATGATAAAGAAGAAATTATTGCCATAGAAATTAATCCTCGTGTTTCTCGCTCTTCTGCCTTGGCCTCTAAAGCAACAGGATATCCTATTGCCAAAATAGCTTCAAAGCTTGCCATTGGGTATCATTTAGATGAATTGGATAATCAAATCACTAAATCTACCTCTGCACTTTTTGAGCCGACACTAGATTATGTAATTGTAAAAATACCTCGTTGGAATTTCGATAAATTTGAAGGAAGTGATCGTTCTTTAGGCTTACAAATGAAATCTGTAGGAGAGGTAATGGGTATTGGACGTAGCTTTCAAGAAGCCCTCCACAAGGCCACTCAGTCTCTAGAAATTAAAAGAAATGGCTTGGGTGCAGATGGAAAAAGTTATACCAACTATGAACAAATCCTAGATAAGCTGAAAAATGCAAGTTGGGATCGTGTTTTTGTTATTTATGATGCCATTCAATTAGGAATACCTCTGAGCCGTATTCATGAGATTACAAAAATAGACATGTGGTTTTTAAAGCAGTATGAAGAGCTGTACTTTTTAGAAAAAGAAATTTCTAGTTTCACTCTAGATACATTACCCAGAGAGCTATTACTGGAAGCCAAGCAAAAAGGCTATGGAGATAGACAAATAGCACACATGCTTAAATGTTTAGAGAGCCAAGTATACAACAAGCGTGAAGAGTTAAACATACAGCGTGTGTATAAACTCGTGGACACCTGCGCCGCAGAGTTTAAGGCGCAAACACCATATTATTACTCTACTTTTGAGAATAGCATAGAACTCCCTGATGGAACCACCTATGTAGAAAATGATAGTATTGTAACAGATAAAAAGAAAATCATAGTGCTGGGTTCTGGGCCAAACAGAATTGGACAAGGTATTGAGTTTGATTACTGCTGTGTTCACGGAATATTAGCTGCCTCAGAAATCGGTTATGAAACTATAATGATTAACTGTAATCCAGAAACTGTTTCTACAGATTTTGATGTGGCAGATAAATTATACTTTGAACCTGTTTTCTGGGAACATATTTACGATATCATTCGTCATGAAAAACCAGAGGGTGTTATTGTACAACTAGGAGGGCAGACTGCCTTAAAATTGGCAGAAAAGCTAGAGCGTTACGGCGTTAAAATTCTTGGAACAAGCTTCCAGGCACTAGATTTGGCTGAAGACAGAGGGAGCTTCTCTACCATATTAAAAGATTTAGGAATTCCTTATCCAGAGTTTGGTGTGGCAGAAACTACAGATGAAGCCCTAGCTCTTGCAGACACATTAGATTTTCCATTACTTATTAGGCCTTCCTATGTACTTGGAGGTCAGGGCATGAAAATTGTTATCAATAAACAAGAACTAGAAGAACACGTGGTAGATTTATTAAGAAAGATACCAAACAACAAACTTCTTTTAGACCATTACCTAGATGGAGCCATAGAGGCAGAGGCAGATGCAATTTGTGATGGAGAAGATGTGTATATCATTGGTATGATGGAGCATATAGAGCCTTGTGGTATTCACTCTGGAGATTCTAATGCAACACTACCGCCTTTTGATTTAAGCAAAGATGTTATGCAACAAATCAAAGATCATACGGTAAAAATTGCAAAAGCGCTCAATACCGTAGGTTTAATAAATATACAATTTGCAGTTAAAGATGATGTGGTATATATCATTGAAGCCAATCCAAGAGCCTCTAGGACCGTTCCTTTTATAGCCAAGGCCTATGGAGAACCATATGTTAATTATGCAACTAAAGTAATGCTAGGACATAGTAAAGTAAAAGACTTTGATTTTAAACCTAAATTAGAAGGTTATGCAATCAAGCAGCCTGTATTTAGTTTTAATAAATTTCCTAATGTAAACAAACAACTCGGTCCAGAGATGAAAAGTACTGGAGAGAGTATCTTGTTTATTGATAACTTAGAAGATGATCAGTTTTATGATTTGTATTCTAGAAGGAAAATGTATTTAAGTAAGTAAGACTAAAACGAATTTAAATTTAATTGATTTGTGTTTGCTTTAATAAAATTAGTGCAATTAATTTAAATTTAATAAATTCACAAAACACAAAACCATATATTATGAAACAATTTTTATCTACCCTATTTATGCTTTCAGTTATTTTTGCTTCAGGGCAACAAACCTTTGAAGTTGATTGGGATCAGTCAACGACTGAAGCAGATGCTACTTTTACTATTGAAACTGGAGACACGATTATCTGGACGTGGGCCAATCAATCTCCTCATGATGTTGTTGCCTCTCCAGGAGAAACAGATGCGCCGGGAGATTTTGGAAGTGAAATTATTATTGGTACTGGGCAAACCTACCAATATACTTTTACTACAGAGGCTGTAATTGACTATTTATGTTCTGTTCACCCAACAAGTATGTTAGGAACCATTACAGTAGAAGAGGCACTTTCTACACAAGATAAATTTGAGGAAAATATTACTTTTTTCCCAAATCCAGTAACCGATAATGTACGTATAAGATCTCTCTTCCAATTTGACACATACCGCATTTTTGACATTAATGGGAAACAGGTTGCTGAAGGTGTTGGTAATGGAACTTATACTGATGCAAACCTTTCGCATTTAAAAACGGGTACGTATTTTGTTAAAGTTGTTGATGGAGCTTTGGAGGCGACCGTTCGTTTGTTGAAAAAGTAAATCATACACATCAATATATATAAATAAAACACCTTCTTAATAGAAGGTGTTTTTTTATAGTAGGGCTTTTGTTTCTGGTTTTAAATAGTACTAATCTTTACAGTAAAGATGCAAAACCTTGTTATTGTAAGTGTATTAAGTCACAGAAAAGCGGCCTGTTTTTTTATCAAAAACAACGATTTCGTTAGGGAATAAAACATCAAAAGAACCTTGCTTAATTAGATTACAAGGGCTGTCAAAAGCTATGTTTTGAGGTGTCATCACCAGCATTTTATCTGAAATCTGAATGGCTAAATCTATTTCATGGGTAGAAAATAAAATAGTCTTGTTTTTCTCTACTGTTAATTTCTTAAGCAATTTAACAATAGCTGCTCTATGGTATAAATCAAGGTGAGTGGTCGGCTCATCTAATATAATAAGAGGCGTGTCTTGCGCCAAGGCTCTTGCTATATACACGCGCTGTAGTTGTCCATCACTCAGCTCAAAACAATTTTTGTGTTTTAAACTGGCTAGATCTGTATCTTCAAGGGCCTGTTGTATAATATCTTTATCGTTTTGTGTTAAGCTGCCCATCCAATTTGTATGGGGTTGTCTTCCCAGACTTACTAGCTCTAAAACAGTAAGATTCTTAGATGCAGGAGCCTCTGTAAGTACCACACTTAACTTATTAGATAAGGCTAAGGCGCTATAGGCTGTTATTTCTGTTGCGTCTATTTGCAGGCTCCCAGATAGGGTAGGTAGCATTGCAGTTAGGCTTTTTAGTAGGGTAGATTTCCCGATACCATTGCTTCCTACTAGTGCCACGAGGGTTCCTTGAGTGATAGAAAAATTAATAGTACTAGCAATAACACTTGTCTTTTTTTTGTTTTGATACCCAATACTGAGATCTTGACATTTAATGACGGTATGTTGAGAGAGATTGTCCATTAAAAAATAAGTTTTCTTTTGCGCACCAATAACCAAATAACAACAGGTGCTCCTACAAGTGAGGTAATTGCATTAATGGGCAAGGTATATACGGTACCGGGTAACTGGGCTATAGTATCACAAACAAGCATTAAAATAGCGCCACTTAAAGCCACTGCTGGTATTAACACAAAATGATTGGAAGTTTTTATAAATTGCCTTGTTAGGTGGGGTACTGCAAGACCAATAAAAGCAATAGGGCCAACAAAAGCGGTGATGCCACCTGCTAGAATACTAGTGGCTAAAATTATTACAAGCATGTTCTTCTTTATTTTAAGGCCCATACTCTTTGCATAGTTTTCTCCCAAAAGCAGTGCGTTTAGTGATTTTGCGCTATACACACTTAAGAGTAAACCTATAAAAAAGCACAGAGAAATAATAACAATACCTTGCCATGTTTGATTTCCTAAAGACCCGAAAGACCAAAACACGAATTGTTGCAATTGTTCGGCATCGCTAAAATAAGAGAGTACAGCTACAACAGCTCCAGTAAGAGAGCCAAACATAAGCCCTATTATAAGAATTGCCATGGTATCTTTAACCTTTAGTGTAACTGCTAGCAGGGCAAGTAAAACTATAAAACTACCTAGTGCACTTGCAATTACCAGACTCCAAGGACCGAGTAAAAAACTACTAAAAACCCCTGAAATTGCTCCAGCTCCTAAAATTAATATAGCCACACCCAAACTAGCGCCACTGCTGAGTCCTAAAACAAAAGGCCCTGCAAGGGGGTTTCTAAAAAGAGTTTGCATTAATAGTCCAGAGATGGCCAAGCCGCCACCTGCAATAATGGCTGTGATAGCCTTTGGTAATCTATAGTTTGTGATGATATAGTCCCAAGAACTTTTACTTGAAGCGCCTACAATACTATTAAAAACCTCCAGGGCAGGAATATCTACAGAGCCTAAACTAATATTAACGCACACAAGAACTACTAGAAGTAAACTAAGTAGTATAAAAAAGCGTACGTGAATTTTTTGTAGCATCATTTTAAGACTTCAAAAAAATGAGGTTGGTATTCCTTGAATAATGTTGGATGCAATATATTGATAATGTCTTTTAATACCAAGTCTGGCCTGTTGGGGGCTAATTCATAATACAGTACGCCGCCAGTAGCCCCTTTTTTAGTAGTAAAAGAGAAGATTTTGTTGTTTTTAAAAGCATCAAAGGCTCCATAAACGGTATTAAACTCTAGCAGTTGTGCTTTGGTGGTGAACTGTCCTGGAGCGATCCAAAAGTCTGCTTTTTGCCCATTTTCAAGAACAGATTCTATATTTAAGGCAATACTTCCGGTGCCTTTACTATCTTTCCAAAGATACGCTCCATTGGCATCTTCAATAAAACGAGCAGCCCAGCTTTCTCCCTTTGGCATATACCAAATATCTTTATACATCGCGCCGCTTAAAACTGTAGGTTTTGTTTTTGTCTTTTGTGCTAGCTTTTTGGCCAGATTGTAATTGGTTTCGATGGTATTAAAGATACTATCTGCTTGTTTGTTTTTGTTGTAAAGTGCCCCAAAAAATTTAATCCATTCTGCTTTACCTAGTGGGTGGGTCTCTCTCCAATCTGCATTAATAAGAACAGGTATGCCTGTTTTTTCTATTGTTTGCAAGCTCTTGTCGTTTCCATCTAAGGTGAAACCTACAACTACCTCTGGAGCTAACTCTAGCAATACCTCTGTATTAATGTCTTGATTATTACCAAGTTCTTTGATATAACCTTTTGAAATGTTATCACGTGTTTTTTTTGAAGAGATATATTTTAAATTAGGAAAACCAACAAGGCTATTTTCAACGCCAAGTGCCTCTAGAGAAGGAATATGTGTGGTAGAGGTTACTACTATTTTTTGTAAAGGAACGCGTATTAAGGCATCATAACGCTCAGGGTTTTTTATAACAATATCATTTTCTGCTAGTGCATATCTAAGGTTTTTTTTGGTATTTGACCCTGGAGTAACAATACTGATAACGGTATAGTTCTCTACTTTAGATATTGTAAAACCTGTCGCATAGGTTACCCTGTTAGACTCAGGGGTAATTTCTTGCTTAGTTGTTGGCTGTCTGCAACAAACTAGTAATACAAGGCCAAAAGCAGTTATAGCTATAAATTTAAAAAAAGAAGTACCGCTCATTGTTTGTTTTTCAAAAAAAACAAAAGTAATCAAACAAATATCAAATGGGGATTCAATTAATACTATCATTAGGGGAGTATTTGAAATATATTACTATTTTTGCGTAGAATTTTGGTTGGTACATTTCGTATCATTAAAAGGGAATTTTGTGAAATACAAAAGCTGTTCCCGCAACTGTAAGTCATCCAATTTTTTGGATCGTGTTTTCTTAAACCACTGTTTACAATCGTAAATGGGAAGGTAACACAAAGACAAGCCAGGAGACCTGCCAGATTCATCATAACAAACCTTCGGGATAAAGGATTGTATGGTGTAGCCGTTTTATGGCTATTCTATACCTTATTTTTTCCTAATTTATTTATTAATGTAATATTTCGGCCTTGACCGAAAAAACAACAATCTATGAAAAAATTAGTACTCGCCTTATCACTATGCGCAACTAGCATACTTTTGGCACAACAAACACAAAAAGCAGAAGCTTTAGACTCTGTAATGATTACCACTAAAATAAATATTCCTAAAAAGAATAGTGGCAAGGTAGTAACCACCATTACAAGAGAACAACTTAAAAACAAGCAAGGGCAATCTGTGGCTCAGGTATTAAATCAAATTGCTGGCTTTGAAATTAATGGTAGCCGTAGTAATGATGGGCAAAACTTAGGCTATTTTGTTCGTGGAGGAAGAAATAGACAGGTACTTATTGTGGTGGATGGTGTTGCTGTTAATGACCCTTCATCTATTGCCAATGACTATGACCTGCGTTTAATTGCTGTACAAACCATAGAACGCATAGAGGTGATTAAAGGCGCCTCAAGTGCTTTATACGGTTCTGGAGCTGCAACGGCAGTTATAAGTATTACAACACTTGCTGCAAGTAAAGATAAGATGCGCGCTATTTTTTCATCTTCTGTTTCTACCAACCGCTCTGCCGAGGATAATGAAGGGGATTTAAAAAAACCAGTCACCTTAACCTCCCCTGCAGCACATACATCATTATTTGATCTAAGCGGGACCCTAGAAAAGCTGTCTTACAATATAAGTTTTACCTCACGCTACGCCGATGGCCTATCTGCGGTAGAAGCTCCCCAGGATGCCCCGCAGGCATTTCTGCCTGACACTTACACCCAGTACCAGACTCGTGCAAGAGTACGCTATAAATTCAATAAGAATATCTCTTACAGCCACAACTTTAGTTTTGGTAAAGTAAAGGCAGATTTTGACAGCTTTAACTACACAGATGCCGCAAACCAAAATACTACAAAACAAATTACAACCGGTGGGCAGCTATTATGGAAGTATAAAAAAGGAATGTTTGTGGTTAATGACTCTTACACGTGGATAGAGCGCGGGTTTTATTCTAGTTTTCCGTCTAAGTTTGAGTCTAAGGCTTATGGGCTTGATGCCTATGGAACTTATCAGGCCAGTGAAGACCTTACCCTTCTTGTTGGTTTGGGGCATAACAGTAGTAGTTTTAGATCCTTTAGTGTTCCATTTGGAGCGTCGCAGTTAGTTAAAGACTTGGATGATAGTATTGCCAATTTCACTATTGTTGATCCTTACCTAAACCTAAACTATATATCTTCTTTTGGACTAAATATAAATGCGGGAGCACGTTTAAATATTCACAATCTGTACGGTTCTCATGCTGTATACAACATCAATCCATCATACAGCTTTGATATAGGTAAAGCAACTTTAAAAGCTTTGGGTTCATACAGTACAGCGTATATTACACCCTCTTTGTTTCAAATACATGCTCCAGGGTATGGAAATCTAGACCTTGAGCCTGAGCAAAACGCAACACTAGAAGGTGGTTTTGAGTTTACCAAAAAAGATAAACTACGTATGAGTATTGTTTATTTTGACAGAACAGAGACTAATTTTATAGACTTTGTTACCGTAGATCCAGATAATTTTATATACCAATACCAAAACATTGATGCTATTTTTAATGCCTCTGGGCTAGAGGTGGAGGCTATGGTTGCATTTAGCAGGCAGATGTCTTTCAATGTTAATTATACAAATACACAGCCTGATGCGCGTTTTGCAATGCGTATACCAAAGCACAAGGCAAACGCACTTTTGTCATACACTACAGAAAAAGGATATGTTAGTTTAAATTATCAGTTTGTTGGAGACCGTGAAGATTCTTATTTCAACAACGATACTTTCACTACAGACCTTATTACCTTAGATAGTTTTAGCACCCTAGATCTTACCCTAGCAAGACAACTAGGTTTTACTGATGACATGCGTGTTTTTTTAAATGTAAGTAATATTTTAAATGAAGATTATCAAGAATTGTATAGATATCAAACACGCGGTCGTAACATAACCCTAGGCTTTACCTTAGGGCTATAGTGTATGCCATTTTTTTATTCAAGCCACTGTCTATTTTGCAGTGGCTTTTTTTGTTTGTATATTTAATTTATTATTCCCTAGTTACAGCATATTGATACGTTACATATGCTTACAAAAGTTTTTGGTAGTGCCGTCTTTGGCGTTGAAGCTACCACCATTACCGTAGAGGTTCATGTTAATACTGGTATAGGCTACCATTTGGTTGGCCTCCCTGATAATGCCATTAAAGAAAGTAATTTTAGAATTGCAGCTGCCTTGCAAAACAACGGTTATAAAATACCGGGTAAAAAAATAATTCTTAACATGTCTCCTGCAGACTTAAGAAAAGAAGGCTCTGCCTATGACCTCACCTTAGCCATGGGTATATTGGCTGCAACACATCAAATAAATCTAAAACACCCATTAAACAGTTACATCATAATGGGTGAGTTGTCTTTGGACGGAAACTTGCAACCAATCATAGGAGCGCTGTCTATAGCCATTAAGGCCAAAGAAGAAGGGTTTAAAGGTTTTATTTTGCCTGAGCAAAATGCCAAAGAAGCTGCCATAGTTGAGGGTTTAGAGGTGTATGGTGTTACAAATATCTCTCAAGTGATCGCCTTTTTTGATCTGGCAACTCCACTGCTTGAGACCACCATAGATTTACAGGCAGAGTTTTACAGGCATCTAGAGCGGCCAGATTTTGACTTTGCAGATGTAAAAGGTCAAGAGTCTATAAAGCGGTGTATGGAGATTGCCGCTGCAGGAGGGCATAATATTATATTAATTGGCCCGCCAGGATCTGGAAAAACAATGCTAGCCAAAAGACTACCATCTATATTGCCGCCAATGACTCTGCAGGAGAGTTTAGAGACCACAAAAATACACAGTGTGGCGGGCAGAACATTACAAAAATCTGGTATTATGACCTCTAGACCTTTTAGAAGCCCACATCACACCATATCTGATGTGGCTCTTGTTGGCGGAGGCCAATACCCAAAACCTGGAGAGATTTCTTTGGCACACAACGGAGTGCTATTTTTGGATGAATTGCCAGAATTTAAAAGAGGTGTACTAGAGGTAATGCGCCAACCTCTTGAGGATAGAGATGTTACCATATCTAGAGCTCGTTTTACTGTTACCTATCCAGCAAGCTTTATGCTAGTGGCAAGCATGAATCCAAGCCCAAGCGGGTATTTTAATGATCCAGATGCGCCTGTGCAATCATCACCTCAAGAGATGCAACGGTATTTGGGTAAAATTTCTGGTCCCTTATTGGATAGAATAGATATCCATATTGAGGTAACTCCTGTACCGTTCGAAAAACTAAGTGACAAGACCAGGGCAGAGGCAAGTTCGGCAATAAGAACTCGGGTTACAAAAGCAAGAGAGGTTCAAAGCGGTCGTTTTAAAGATAAGGAGCACATTCATTACAACGCTCAAATGGGCGTACAACAAATTAGAAATCACTGCGTCTTAGACCAAGAGTCTATGACACTGCTTAAGACTGCCATGGAAAAATTAAATCTCTCGGCTAGGGCCTATGATCGCATCTTAAAAGTAGCGCGTACCATTGCAGATTTAAGTGGCTGCAATGCTATAAGCCCTGATCATATTTCTGAGGCAATACAATACAGAAGTCTGGATAGAGATGGCTGGTTTGGATAGCAGTTTCACCCTTAATAACAGTTAATGTCAAAGTATTACAAATTATAGTTCATTTTAAGGGATGTGTATATTTCTGAAGTAAAAAAAATATACCTTTGTTAAATACTCACTTAAGTGTTATGAAGCAGTTTTTTTCATTTGTTTGTCTTTGTCTTTGGGTTTGCATTGCAACTGCTCAAAGCCAAGATTCCCCCTTAGATGAACAGAAAATTGAAAATAAAAAACCGCCCATATCTCTATACAAGTTTATATCTCACCAGCGAGATACCACCTATGTGGACACTACATTAACAATCCAAAAAAGTTATAAGTTTAACTACCTGCGCAGTGACACCTTTGAGTTGTTGCCTTTCTCTAACGTAGGACAAACTTATAACGCCTTGGCTATTAACACCCAATCAAAAAGGCTAATTCCTTTATTTGCAGCCCAATCTCATCATTACAATTACAAAGAGATTGAAGATGTTAGTTATTTTAACGTGCCTACACCTTTAACTGAAATTTATTTTAAAACAGCCTTTGAGCAAGGCCAGCAATTAAATACTTTTTTCACTATTAATACCAGCAAACAATTTAATTTCTCTTTGTCTTACCAAGGGGTACGCTCCTTGGGTAACTACCAGCAAAGTCTCACCAGTACGGGTAATTTGTTGATTACATCAAACTATTTTTCAAAAAACAATCGCTACAATGTCCGTTTTCATGTTGCTTCTCATGATATCTTAAATAGAGAAAACGGCGGTCTTACCCAAAACTCTCTAGCTCTTTTTACTAATGATGATCCAGAATTTAGCGATCGGGGGAGGCTAGATGTAAATTTTGAAGATGCAGAAAACAATCTTAAGGGTTTACGGTTGTATGTAAACCAAGAGTATTCGCTTATTCAAAAAGTAGATAGCACTGCTACCACCGCTCTAACTTTAGGAAACAGCATATGGTATGAAGACAAGCTCTTTGAGTACCGACAAAATACTGCTTATGAGCAATATGGAGCCTCTTATGAGGCCACAGATTTGTATACCAAAACCACACTTGAAGAATTTAACCTCCAAGGGTATGCAAAATTCACCAATAGTCTGCTCGGAAATTTTAAACTCTTTACCACCCTTACAGATTATAACTATGGTTATAATTCTGTTTTAAATTTAGATACTGGCCAAATCCCTAATAGAATAAAAGATAATTTGGTGTCTGTAGGGGGCGCGTATCAAAAACAGTACAAGGGGTTTGATATAACGGCAGAGGCCGCTGTTAATGTAAGTGGCGAAACTACTGGTAATTATATAAATGCTGCTGCTGGCCTTTACTTGAATGCCGATACCAAAGTACAGGGGTCAATTAAGATTCATAACGCAGCACCTAACTTTAATTTTCAGTTATATCAAAGTGATTATGTAAATTATAACTGGAAGACCCAGTTTAGCACAATTAAAACACAAGAGCTTGGTTTTGACCTGTGGTCTAAAAAAATTGCTAATGTATCATTTAGTTACACAGGTATTGATGACTATACTTATTTTGCCATCAATGCCTCCCAGACAGACGCAGATGCTTTTTTAAGGCCAATACCTATGCAATCTAGTGAAAGGGTGAATTACCTAAAAATTAAAGCCCAGAGAGAATTTAACTGGAGAGGGTTTGCTTTAAACAATACCATGATGTACCAAAACGTATTAAGTGGTAGTTCTGTTTTTAATGTTCCTGAATTTATTAGCCGCCAATCTTTATATTATCAGGATGCTATATTTAAAAATGCCTTGTTTTTCCAGACAGGAGTTAATTTGAAGTATTTCACCAAATATAATAGCAATGGCTATGACCCCGTTCTTGCAGAGTTTTATGTACAAAATGAGCAAGAAATAGGAGATTTCCCGATGATAGATTTATTTTTCAATGCCAAAATACGTCAGACAAGAATTTTTGTAACCTGGGAACATTTTAATGCTTTGTTCTCTAATACAAATCAATATTTCTCTGCTCCAGGATACCCTTACAGAGAATCTCTAATTCGGTTCGGGTTGGTATGGGATTTCTTTTTGTGATTTTAAGAACCTGCAGATGTTTTTCTTTTAATTACTACTAGCTTTTTTCTTAGTAAATCATCAGCTTATTTTGTAATCATAAAATCTTTTGTCGCTCTCTTTTCTAATCCGCTCAATATTAATTTCACCATTTTGATTTAGTTTATTTAACATCGAACTTCTCTTTGTTTTTATTGTCTCATATGAATAATGAGAGATGCCTAATAAATCATCTAAATCCTCTTTTGTAATAGTGGTAGACTTGATATCAAAAAATTTATTTTCAATGTTAGCTAATTCTTGTGTTGTGCCATTAGAGTTGATTTTCTGTTTTCTTGTTTTAACAATAACAACAATTATAATAGCTATGATTGAAAAAATAATACCCGCATACTGTTGGTTATTATCAATTTTAGATTTGTATTGCTCAGGGTAATTTACACTCTGGATTACAGTACCTGAATTAACATCAAATGATGCTATGCCTCCAAGAGTATCTCTGTAGTATACCTTAGAGCCTTCGATATAGAGGTAAGTAAGACCATCAACTCGTTTCAGGGCGTCTAATTTTGATGTCCGTTTTAAAATACCAGTACTTTTATCAAAAATTCTGTATTCACAACTACCATCATCTTTAAAGTATCCATGTAAAGAATAAAATTCTGAATCATAGATATAATTTCCTTTAAAATCTCCTATTCCATTACGATAAATAAGCTCTGGTGAATAATCTTTAAATTCAAAATGCTCAGAATATTCGAAAGTTTTTAGGTTAATCTCTCCAAATGAGTATCTAACTTTGTCATTCGTTTTTAAATCATCAAAATAATTGAGCAGCACCATTAATTTGTCGCCATTTTTCCAAGAATTTATTACTTTTTTTGCATCAAATGGATAATTTTTTATTTTAGTCTCTAACCATCCGCCAAGTGATCGGTCGAAATGAATGATACCTGTATATGAATTGAACAACCCATTTCCTCCAAGGCTATATAGTGTTTCTTTATATAAAAATAAATTTCTATTAAAATTATGACCAGAATGTACGCTATTAGAAATTTTATAAACTTCGGGAGCATCTCCTAGGTGTATTTCAAATACGTGTAGAGAGCCATCTGGATTGTAATAAATAACAGAATCATTTTTAAAGACAATGCTTTCAAAAAAATTAGCTTTAAAATTTATTATTTTTTCATCTAATCCAAATTTTTTGATTTGTTGATGAATTTTTAGGGTGTCAATTATTTTCGGATTGTACGAAAAGCATGAACAAACAACCATTAATAGTAGCGCAAAAGTAAAAGTTCCTCTCTTTTCCATATTCAAATATACAAAAATATATAATCTAAAATAATAGGTGTATTTTGGTGTTTGTGCATTCTTATTTTAAAACTAATAGATGTTTAATGCTTTGGTCTTTATTTTTGAATTTGCACTTGATATGTATCAAATATGTATCATTATAATAATTTAAGAATTGTAATTTTGTTTAGGTTGATGCTTTTGGAGTGTTAGTTATTAATTGCTTTGTCTCAAATTTTATATTGAGACAAAGCAGAGGCATG